>NZ_BAAAAT010000002.1:0-699303 GCF_054768135.1 Clostridium sp. CTA-5
TATCCATTATTTATCACCTCTGCAACCACAGCCACCGTGACTATGAGTATTTCCTTCTTCAAGCTTTAATTGAGCTTTACCTTCTTCACTCTTGTACATAGCTTGTCTTCTCATTGACTCATCATAATTTACTAGATGTCCATCAAATTCTGGTCCATCAACACAAGCAAATTTAACTTCTCCTCCAACAGTAACTCTACAAGCTCCACACATTCCTGTACCGTCTACCATTATTGGATTTAAGCTTACTGTAGTTGGGATTTCTAATTCTTTTGTTAAAGCTGCCATGAATTTCATCATTATCATTGGCCCTATAACTACAGCATGATCATATTTATTTCCTTTATTAATTAAGTCTTGTAGGCAATCAGTAACTCTACCGTTAAATCCATATGTTCCATCATCAGTTGCAACATAAAGATTTCCTGCTACTTTTTTCATTTCTTCTTCTAATATTAATAAATCTTTTGTTCTAGATCCAACTATAACATCTACATCTATTCCATTTTCATGCATCCATTTAACTTGAGGATAAACCGGTGCTGCACCAACTCCCCCAGCAACGAATATTAATTTTTTCTTCTTTAATTCTTCTAAATCTTCATGAACAAGTTCACTAGGTTGACCTAAAGGTCCAACGAAATCGGCCACACACTCTCCAACTTCATATTCAGCTAGTTCTTTTGTACTCTTTCCTACTGTTTGAAAAACAATAGCAACAGTACCTTTTTCTCTATCGTAATCTGCAATAGTTAATGGTACTCTTTCACCCTTTTCATCATTCTTTATAATGATAAATTGACCAGGCTGTGCTGACTTTGCAACTCTTGGAGCTTCTATGTCCATTAAATATATGTTATTTGTAAGCTCTCTTTTACTAACTATCTTATACATCTCATGTCCCCCTATTAAAGATTTTATATATTACTTATAAATATACACTATTATAATAGAATTTTAAAATAAATTTTCAATTTTTAGATAACTTAAAGATTTTCTCTTTTTTCAGCTCTAATTCATTTATACTTTCTACATAATAATTAATATTTTACTTATTATTATATCAAATATATTTAAAAAAGAGAAAAAATTTAATCATTTATTATTAATATTGTTTACATTAAAATTCAAATCCTTGTATATGTAAAGTAAATTATACAACATAATCAATTGTTGGTTCTTTTATACTTTTATCTATATTATATACTAACTAATTGATAAGTTACTTCTATAATATAATTTTTTATACATAAAAAAAGACTGTTTTAAAATTTAAAACAGTCTTAGCTTAATTAATATTTATTTCTTTCCTTTAGTTCTCTTTGCATTTCTCTATTATGAGCCTTTTCAAGCATAGAATCTCTTTTATCATAATTCTTTTTACCTCTACATACACCAAGTGCTACCTTTACTCTTCCATTTTTTAAATAAAGAGATAATGGTATTAATGTGTATCCTGATTGAGATACCATCCCCGAAAGTCTAGAAATCTGTTCCTTGTGCAGCAATAATTTTCTTTCTCTTAAAGTTTCTACATTAAATATATTTCCTTGCTCATATGGACTTATATGCATATTTATTATGAAAATTTCACCGTTTCTAAAATCTGCATAACATTCTTTAAGATTGGCTCTCCCATTTCTAATAGACTTAACTTCCGTTCCTACTAACGCAAGGCCTGCTTCCATAGTCTCTTCTACAAAATAATCATGCCTAGCTTTTCTATTTTCCGCTAATGAATTTGAACTTTTTTTTCTTACCATTAAAACCCACCTACTAATAATAGCCAATTTACTTATATAAACTATATAATAATCTAATTTACTTATAAACTGAACTAACTTTTCTTATATAAAATTATAATATAATTAATATCTTTAATCAATCAGTATATATTTTATCTAATCTATTATTGGTTCTTCATCTGAAGATAATACTTGTTCTTCATTAATTTTATCATTTTCTTTACTTTCTTCTTGATTCTCTTCTTCATGATTTTTACGGCTTATAATATTAAAATAAACTTCTCTATTAGGTATATCTACCTTAACACATTTTACTTTTAATTCATCACCAAGTTTATAAGTATTCTTTGTTTTTTCACCAATTAAAGTAAGATGTGCTTCATCAAATATATAATAATCATCATCTAAATCAGTCATGTGAACTAAGCCTTCAATAGTATTAGGTAATTCAACAAATATTCCAAAAGAAGTAACTGAAGATACAATTCCTTCAAATTCTTCTCCTATTCTATCTTGCATATATTCAGCTTTCTTTAAATCATCAACTTCTCTTTCTGCCTCTTGAGCTACTCTTTCTCTTTCTGATGATTGCTTCGCTGCAAAATCAACTATTGATATTAATTTATTCGCTCTTGTTCCATCAATTTCTCCATTAAGATGTTCTTTTATTATTCTGTGAATTTGTAAATCTGGATATCTTCTTATTGGGGATGTAAAGTGACAATAATATTGAGCTGCTAATCCAAAATGTCCTATACATTCTGGTGCATATCTAGCTTGCATCATAGATCTTAATAGTAAAGTACTTACAACTGTTTCTTCTTTTTTATCCTTAACTTTTTCTAAAACCTCTTGCAATGCTCTTGGTCTTATTTCTTCTTTCCAATGGATTGTATATCCTAAATTGTAAATAAATTCTTTAAACTTAGCTAACTTTTCTTCATCTGGATTTTCATGGATTCTATATACAAAAGGTAATTTAGTCCAGAACATATGCTCAGCTACAGTTTCATTACAAACTAACATAAATTCCTCTATAATTCTATTAGCTATTTCACGTTCATAAGGCTTAATATCTATTGGTTTTCCCATTTCATTTAATATTATCTTTGATTCTTCTATTTCAAAATCTATAGCGCCTCTTTTAGTTCTTTTATTTCTTAATATACCACAAAGTTCTTCCATAGTTTTAAAATCTTCATAAAGATAATCATATCTCTTTATAAGTTCTTGATCATTATCTCTTAATATTTTAGTAACATCAGTATAAGTCATTCTCTCATTAGTTTTAATAACTGATTCCATTATTTCATGGTCTAAAACTTTTCCCTTGTGGTCAATAATCATAAAGCAGCTTAAAGCTAATCTATCTACTTGAGGATTTAAAGAACATATTCCATTAGACAACTTTTTAGGCAACATAGGAATAACTCTATCAATTAAATATACTGAAGTCGCTCTCTTTAATGCCTCTTTATCTAAAGGATTGTTTTCCTTAACATAATTAGTTACATCTGCAATATGAACTCCTAGTTTAAAATTACCATCTTCAAGCTTTTCTATAGATACAGCATCATCTAAATCCTTAGCATCTTCACCATCTATAGTCACCATTTTAATATTTCTTAAATCAACTCTTCTCTTATATTCCTCTTCACTAATTGTTTCTGGAATTTGTTCTGCAAATTTTAATACCTTTTTGCTAAACTCTTCAGGCAATCCAAATTTTCTAATGATAGTTACTATATCTAATCCCTTATCACCTTTTTTGCCTAATACTTCTTTTATAATTCCTTCTGGACTTTTTCTTTTATCTGGCCATTTTGTTATTTCAACTATAACAACATCACCCTCTGTAGCTCCATTTCTATCTTTTTTAGAAATAAATATATCTTGAGTAATTCTTGTATCTTCTGAAACTACAAAGCCAAAATTTTTACTATCTTGATATATACCTATTACTTTAGTTGTGTTTCTTTCTAAAATTTTAACTACTTCGCCTTCTCTTTTTTTACCACTTAAATCATCTCTTGTTATTTGTACTTGTATCTTGTCTCCATTTATAGCTCCATTCATACATGAACTTGGAATAAATACATCTTTTTCTCCTTCTATATCTGGAATTAAAAATCCAAATCCTTTTGCATGAGCTTGAAGTTTTCCTGTAAGTAATCCTACCCTTTCAGGAATAATATATTTATTCTTTTTATTCCTTACAATTAATCCTTCATCTTCCATAGTCTTTAAGGTCTTTTTAAAAGCACCATATTCATGTGATTTTATATCAAAAACAATAGCTAATTCTTCAATAGTCATTGGATTATAAGCAGGTTCTTTCATAAAGCTTATTAATGTTTCTTTTATTGTCATACTATTTTTCCTCCTGTTATCTACGATGATAGCAAATTTTTCTATAATCTTAACTATATACTACCATATTAATGCTTCTTAATATATATTTTATATAACTATATATAGTATTGACATATAAAATTTTTTTTATTTAAACTTATTTTTATCTTATTGTTTAACTTATCTATAATCTACATCTTTTGTATAAGTTATACTTAATATTTTACTTTAAAAACATAAAAAATACCTGATTTAGTCCAGGTATTTTAGATTTCAATTACTTATATGGGATAAATATTACTTAAAACATAATAAGAGTACATAAACAACCTACCTAGCACCAATATAAATAACTTATTATCTAATTAGAATCTTTCGACTTTAAATAAACAAATTACTACTTATAAAGATGTTTCGTTCGACTATAAAAAATATCTACACAACTATATATAACCTCACGGCTATGTATAATCATTTCAACACTAGATATAATCTTCGCTTGACCTTATATGATAAGTTGGAACCTATATATAATAAATGTAAAAACATCGACTATATTAAAGCTTTTCCTAACCACATAAAATCGCCCTCTAATTTAAGATAAATTACATTAGTAAATTAATTTAAATCTTTGGCTAACCTAATATATTCAATAAAGAATATATTAAGTATTGGCTCGGTTGTTTTGTACTCTATGCTATTATAATAACCAATATAATTTTTTATATGCATACATATTTATAAAAAGTCAAAATTATTATCTATATGGCTATACGCCAAGATAACTGCAAAAACCAGCCACTAAATACAATAGATTTCTCCAAATAAATACTTTTTATTATTGTTCTTTTTGAATTAATTTTCCGTCAATATATAATTTTCAAATACGAGACCAGTTATACAAAAAATTAATTTTTTTGTATAACTGGTCTAAAGAATAAAAAAAGATTACAAAATTTATATATAAAATCTTGAAATCTTTTATTACACAATTATTATTTCTAATATTTCAATAAATTATTTTAATGTTTAGATGAAGTATTTTTTCATAAAAGTACTCCATCTAAACATAATAACCATTTAATATAAATTACTATTTAATAAACAAATCTATTAATACTCCACCATACTTAGCAATAACTGGTGCAAATACTACAGACACTATTGTCATAAGCTTTATTAATATATTCATAGATGGACCTGATGTATCCTTAAATGGATCACCTACAGTATCACCTACAACTCCTGCTTTATGTGCTTCACTACCTTTTCCACCATTTACTCCAGTTTCTATATATTTTTTAGCATTATCCCATGCTCCACCTGCATTAGACATCATAATTGCAAGCATAACACCTGTAATTACACCTCCTCCAATTAATCCTGCTAGTGCTTCAGTTCCTAATAACATTCCAACTAATAATGGAACTGCTATAGCCAATATTCCTGGAAGAATCATTTCTTTTAATGCTGCATGTGTTGATATCTCTACGCATTTTGAATAATCTGGCTTTTCAGTGCCTTTTAATATCCCCTCTTTTTCTTTAAATTGTCTTCTTACTTCTTCAACCATTTCAGTAGCAGCTTTTCCTACTGATTCCATTGTCAATGCTGCAAAAAGGAAAGGTAGCATTCCTCCAATTAATACACCTACTAAAGTTAAAGGATCAAGTAAATTTATAGTTTGTAAATTTACTGTTTGAGAATATGATGCAAAAAGTGCTAAAGCTGTAAGAGCTGCTGAACCTATAGCAAACCCCTTTCCTATAGCTGCTGTAGTATTTCCAACTGAATCTAATTTATCAGTTATTTCTCTAATACCCTTGTCCAATTCACACATTTCAGCTATTCCACCTGCATTGTCTGATATAGGACCATATGCATCAACTGCTATTGTTATAGCTGTTGTTGAAAGCATACCAACTGCAGATAAAGCTATACCATATAAACCTAGTGAAGTATCACTCGCTCCACCTATTGCAAAAAATGATATTATTATTCCAACAACTATTAATAATACGGGTATAACTGTAGATTTCATTCCAACAGATAAACCTGCAATGATATTTGTTGCTGGACCTGTTTTAGATTCATTTGCTATAAACTTAACAGATTTATAATCTGCTGATGTATAATACTCTGTAACTTTTCCTATAATTAAACCAACAATTAATCCAGCTATTACAGGCGAAAATAATTTATAAGATCCCATCAGTGTATTACATACTATAAATCCAACTACTAATACTATAACTCCAGAAATTGTACTACCTAAATTTAAAGCCTTTTGTGGATTATCTCCTTTATATGCTTTTACAAATATAATTCCTATCAATGATGCTAAAATTCCTATTGAAGAAAGAACTAAAGGAAATATCACAATATTTATTCCCCATTCTCCTACTAATACAGAACCTAAGGTAATTGCGGATATAATTGAACCTACATATGACTCAAATAAATCTGCTCCCATACCAGCAACATCACCAACATTGTCACCAACGTTATCTGCTATAACTGCTGGATTTCTAGGGTCATCTTCTGGTATTCCAGCTTCTACTTTTCCTACTAAATCTGCTCCTACATCGGCAGCTTTAGTATAAATTCCACCACCTACTCTTGCAAATAATGCAATTGAAGAAGCTCCAAGTCCAAACCCAGTAATATATTCTGCATTTAAATCAAATATAATTGAAAAAAAACCTAATCCTATTACACCTAAACCAACTACACATAAACCCATAACTGTACCACCTGAGAAAGCAACTGCTAGTGCTTCTCTTATTCCATGTTTAGCTGCTTCTGCTGTTCTTACATTTGATTTTACAGCTATTCTCATTCCAATATAACCTGCTATAATAGAAAATAAAGCCCCAACTACAAATGCTATTGCTGTTTTTGAATTTAAAAACATTGTTATAGCTAGTGCAACTACAATGATAAATACCACTAAATAAGAATATTCTTTCTTTAAAAATGCCATTGCACCTTCCTCTATATAGCCTGAAATTTCAACCATTTTCTCATTACCTGTATCTTTCTTCAAAATACCTTTAACTAGAAAAATAACTACAATAAGAGCAAGAAAACCACTTATCATTGAAAAATATAATAAATTCATACCTATCACCCCTTTTAATATTATTGGTTTTGGTATAAAGATTAGGCAAATATAAGTTAAATTTATCTACACTATTAATTTATTTTATGTCTTCTCTTATGTAATATTGTTCCATTTTTGTATAATTAAAGTATATAAGTTATTAATATATTTAGCAAGTATCTATATATTATTTTTTAATTTTTAATAAGTTTTAATATAAATATATATATTTAACTTTTTATAATTTCCAAAAAAATAAACCACATCTTAAATATTAGATAGATATCTAATATTTAAGATGTGGTTTATAACAAAGAGATTTCTTAGCCATTTACCTTTTCCAAACATAGTGCAGGAATAATGGTGTGATATATGATTGTTTTTTATTCTTTAGGGGTATTCATTATATCTTTAAATACAGTAGTCTAGAAACTATCCATAGACTATTGAATAGTATAATTTACTAAAGAATAAAAAAGCTACTTAAATTATAAGCAGCTAAAAATTTTATTTCATGAAATTTAAAACTAATGTATTAAGTGCAAATAATCCTGTAAATACCCAAGTCAATCTTACAAGCATTACTTCTTTAGTTCTTGCTTTATTTTTTGAAAAGAATGTATCTTTTGTTCCACCTTGTATTAATCCACTTAAAGCGTCAGCCTTACTAGGTTGCATAAAAATAGTTACAGTTATTAATACACCTAATAATACTTCTAAACCCATTAATATATTTTGCATAGGTAAACACCTCCTATAATTAGCTAATTATAAATAACATATACTTTGAATTGTAGCATAATTTTTATTCCATTACAACTTTTCATTAATATAAAATTATCTTGCTTATCACTAAAGTACATTTAAAAGTAAATAAATCTGTGTATTATATATTTTACTTCATTATCTAAAATATAATATACTCTATATCTTTGATTTATTATTTCCTTTCATAATATTTAATATGCAAAATAGCTATATCAATTTAGAATTTAATTCTATTTTAATATAGCTATTTTTATTACTATTTATTTATATTTTTAATATTAAAGAATGCTTTTTTACCTCTATATTCTGCTACATCATCTAATTCTTCTTCTATTCTTAAAAGTTGATTGTATTTTGCAACTCTTTCAGATCTTGCAGGTGCACCTGTCTTTATTTGACCAGCATTAACAGCTACAACTAAATCAGCTATAGTTGTATCTTCAGTTTCCCCTGATCTATGAGAAATAACAGCTGTATATCCTGCTCTATTAGCCATTTCTATAGCATTTAAAGTTTCTGTTAAAGTACCAATTTGATTTAACTTAATAAGTATTGAGTTGGCTGCTCCCATTTCAATACCTTTTTCTAATCTTTCAGTATTAGTAACAAATAAATCGTCTCCTACTAATTGTACTTTCTTTCCTAATCTTTCAGTAATTAGCTTCCAACCTTCCCAGTCTTCTTCTGCCATACCATCTTCAATTGAAATTATAGGATACTTATTTACCCAATCTTCAAAGAAATCTACCATTTCAGCTGGTGTTAATGTCCTTCCTTCATTTTCTAAGACATACTTACCATCTTTGTAATATTCAGATGAAGCAGCATCTATAGCAATAAACATATCTTCTCCTGCTTTGTATCCTGCTTTAGTTATTGCTTCTATAATTATGTCAATTGCTTCTGCATTTGATTTTAGATTTGGTGCAAATCCACCTTCATCTCCAAGACCTGTTGCATATCCTTTATCATTAAGAAGCTTTTTTAATGTATGGTAAACTTCTGCACACATTCTTAGTGCTTCTGTAAAGCAACATGCACCTACTGGCATAATCATGAATTCTTGTAAATCTACTGAGTTATCAGCATGTGATCCACCATTTATTATATTCATCATAGGTACTGGTAAAACCTTAGAGTTTACTCCTCCAACATATTTATATAATGGCATTTGTAATGCATTTGCTGCTGCATTTGCAACTGCTAAAGACACTCCTAAAATTGCATTTGCACCTAATTTACCTTTATTATTAGTTCCATCTAACTCTATTAACATTTTATCTATATATGTTTGATCAAATACATTACATCCAATTAATTCTTCAGCGATTGTTTCATTTACATTTTGTACTGCTTTTAAAACACCTTTTCCTAAATATTTATCCTTATCTCCATCTCTTAATTCTACTGCTTCATACATTCCTGTTGAAGCTCCTGATGGTACAGCTGCTCTTCCCATGCTACCATCTTCTAAGTACACTTCTACCTCTACTGTTGGAAAACATCTAGAGTCTAATATTTGTCTTGCAACAACATCCACAATTTCTAAGTAATCCTTCATTTAATAACCTCCTTAAATTTACACAAATTCATTTGATAACGCTTATCAATATCATTTTAATATATAAAGTATAAAAAGAAAAGACTTTTTTCATTTCCTTTAATATTATTAGTAAACTACATTTTTAATATTCATAAAATAATTATTTTTTCATTACTGCTCTTCTTTTTAGTTTAATTTTTCTAATATAACAAAAAGCTATCTCAAAACATATTTATGTATTGAGACAGCCAATTAACTTTTATAATAATTCTTATATTTGATTATTAAAATATTTTTCAAATTTAGTACTCCATTGTTTAGATTTCTTTTTGTCAATTTCACTTATTCCCTGAAGAAATTCTTCTAAAAATCCAATTCTATTTAATCCCTTCATTAAATGTCTTGGATAATCTACCTTTCTAGAATAAGCTTTTTTAGGATCTATTATCATAAGTTTTTCATTTTCTGAAACAAATATATCCTTACATCTTGTATCTAATTTAGTAAATTTAAGTTTTTTAAACTCTAGTAGCAATTTATATATATTTTTAATTAATCTTTTACTTAGTCCATGTTCTTTTATATAGTGATCTAAACGTTCTCCTTCTACCATATCTCTAACTACATAGAATTTTCCTCTTTTATATAACCTAGGAAAATATTTTGATCCATTAGTTCTGTGAAGTATACCACATTCATCATTACACACCTTTTGAGTTAAAAATATTTTGATAACTTTATTACCTGGAAGTTGATATACTATTCCATTATTTCCTTGACCAAGATATTTTCCTTCTCTAAATAGTTTTTCTGTCTTCTCGTCAAAATCAGCAGAATAATCAAAATTTCTTTTCATTTCATCAACCCTAAACCTTTTTTATAAATATATTACTTATGGATTGGATTTATGACGAACTACTATATTTCTCTATAAATTTAATATCTAAGTTTTAATTCAAAAAAATTGTATTTCTTAATTTTTGTCTATATAATAAATTTAAATAAGGTCTGGTACAAGTACACAGTACTTTATACCAAACCTTCTTAAAATTCAACTAAGTATTTAATTCTAGGCACAATGAAAAATATTCATTGCAACTTTCAACTTGTTACTTATTTTCATGTGCCTTATAATAATATTATTTACTTACTACTAAATTTTCTCCTGTCATTTCAGCTGGTACTTCAAGACCTAATTGATTTAACATTGTTGGAGCTATATCAGCAAGTTTACCATCTTTTAATGTTTTTCCTTCTGCATGGTTTGATACCCAAACAAATGGTACTGGTTCTGTAGTATGAGCTGTAAATGGATTTCCTGTTGAGAAATCTATCATAATTTCAGCATTACCATGGTCTGCAGTAATAAATACACATCCATCTTTTTGTAATACTTTATCTACAACCTTGCCTAAGCATTCATCAACTGATTCAATTGCTTTAACTGCTGCTGGGATCACTCCAGTATGACCAACCATATCTGGGTTTGCAAAATTTAAGATTACCATATCATATTTATCTGAATCTAATCTTTTTATTAATTCATCTGTTACTTCATATGCACTCATTTCTGGTTTTAAATCATAAGTTGCAACTTTTGGAGAAGGAATTAATGCTCTATCTTCACCTTCATTTTCTTTTTCAACTCCACCGTTGAAGAAGAATGTAACATGAGCATATTTTTCTGTTTCAGCTATTCTTAATTGATTTAATCCTTTTTGGCTTACATATTCTCCAAGAGTATTAGTTAATGTTTGTGGCTTATAAGCAACTTCAACACCTTCTAATGTCTTATCATATTGAGTCATTGTTACAAAAGTAAGATTTAAAGTTTCTCTCTTAAATCCTTCAAATACTTTATCATTAATAGCTCTAGTAATTTCTCTAGCTCTATCTGGTCTAAAGTTAAAGAATAGAACAGAATCATTATTCTTTATTGTACTAACAGGTGCTCCATTTTCAGTTACTACTGTTGGTAATACAAATTCATCAGTTTTGTTATCATGATAAGAATTTTCTATAGCTTCTATAGCACTATTAGCAGTTTCACCTTTACCTAATACTAATGCATTATAAGCAAGTTCTACTCTTTCCCATCTGTTATCTCTATCCATAGCATAGTATCTACCACTTACAGTAGCTATTTTACCTACACCTATTTCATCCATCATTTTTTCAGTTTTTTCTATAAATTCTTTACCTGATGATGGTGCAACATCTCTTCCATCCATAAATGCATGAACATATACATTTTGAATTCCTTGTTTTTTAGCAAGTTCTAAAAGACCTTTTAAATGATCAATATGTGAATGAACCCCACCATCTGATAATAATCCCATTAAGTGTAATGAAGAATTATTATTTTTAACATTAGTAATTCCTTTATTTAAAGCTTCATTTTCAAAGAAATCTCCATCTGAAATAGCTTTAGTTATTCTTGTTAATTCTTGATATACAATTCTACCAGCACCAATATTTAAATGACCAACTTCTGAATTTCCCATTTGTCCTTCTGGTAATCCAACTTCCATACCACTAGCTTGTAATTTTGATGTTGGATAATTTGCTACTAATCTATCAAAATTTGGTTTTTTAGCTAAACTTACCGCATTTCCTTCTGATTTTGGTGCAATACCAAAACCATCTAATATCATTAACATAACAGGTTTTTTTGACATCTTCCTATCCCTCCAAATTTATTGCTAATATCATAATATACTATTATTATCTTTTATTTTCTATATTTTTAACCACTATAATTATATTATTTTTTTATGTTTATTGCAACTTATAACATCATCATTCTACAAAAGTTACTAAGGAAAAACATCATTATACATAATATTTCAATAAGTATATATTTTATATTATTTTTTATAATATAAACATTTATTTAAAACATAACTATTTTTTATTTGTAGTATTCTGTTACAATTTTATTCCAATGTTCAATTATGCAATCAACAACTTTAGGATCATACATTATTCCTTTATTTTTTAGAATTTCATTAAAACATTCTTCATCACTAATTAATTTTCTATATGGTCTATCACTTTTCATAGCGTCTATTGAATCACACACAGCTATAATTCTAGCTCCCATTGGAATTTCTTCTTCCTTTAAACCTAGAGGATATCCTGCACCATCCCATCTTTCATGATGATGTAAAACTATATGAGATATTTCTTTTAGACTATTTGCCTTACTAAGAATGTTATATCCTATTTCGGGGTGTTTTTTCATCATTTGCCACTCTTCAAAATCTAATTTACCTTTTTTATTTAAAACATTATCTGAAACTCCTATCTTTCCTATATCATGCAAATGAGCAGCTATATGATACATTTCTAAAGTTTCCTCTGACAAATTCAAATGCTGACATAATTTATATGTCATATCACTTACTCTTGTAGAATGCCCTGATGTATATAAGTCTCGAGCTTCTAATGCTGCAACCATGCTCTCTATTATGTCATGATATATTATACCTTCATTTATTATTGACATTTTTATTACCTCTTTATTTAAATTTAACATGTTAATATTTACTAATATATTATCATATTATTCTTGTGTATTAAATGATTATTTTGATAATCATTATCATTTTTATTTAACATTTATATAACATTGTTTTATTATTTCAATAAATATTTTTTTAAAATTTATCTTACTTAATAAATTTTTTTGCTATTTTTTGATTATTAAGTATGTCTACTGTATAATATAGATCGATAAGGAATAATTGTTTTTTCTTGTCGAATTTTACAAAAATTAAATAAAAGGGAGCTTTTTTTATATGAAAAATACTAACTTATCTAATGTAAAGTTAACAGATGTAATAAATGTAGATACACTTCAAAAAATTTTAGATGCATTTTCAGATACTACTGGAATTTCAACAGTAGCTGTTGATCTTGACGGTCCTGTTACGAAAATGACTAAACCATCAAGGTTTTGTATGAATCTAACCCGTGGTACTTCTGAAGGGTTAAAAAGATGCAATGAATGTGATATTAAAGGTGGCCTTAAATCTGGAAAATCAAAAAAAACTACTGTTTATTATTGTCATGCTGGATTAATGGATTTTGCTGCTCCAATTTTAATAGGAAATATTCAAATTGGTTCTTTAGTTGGTGGTCAAATTTTGCCCCAAGCCCCTAAAGAAGATAAAATTAGAATAGTAGCAAAAGAATTAGGGATTAACGAAGATGAGTATATTGATGCAGTTAGAGAAATAAGAGTTCTTTCAAAAGAATCAATTGAAGCTGCTGCGAATTTACTTTTTATAATAGCTAATACTCTTTCAGATGTTGGATATCAAAAATATATAGGTAAGGATTTAACTAAAAAATTATTTGAAGTTTCTCATAATATATACGAAAGAATCACTGAAGTTGAAAGTTATGTGAATAAAGTCAATGAAATAAATAGTAATCTAGTAAATAGGTTTAACACATTAATTACTTCAGCTAATACTTCTGCTGATCAAGTAGAAGAAATTGATCAAGTTGCAAAATACATAAATAATGTTTCTTCGCAGACTAATTTATTAGGACTTAATGCTTCAATAGAAGCTTCTAGAGCTAAAGAGTTTGGTGCTGGATTTGGTGTTATTGCACAAGAAATAAGAAAATTATCTAATATGAATAGTGAACAATCTAAAAAAATAGGCACTGTTCTTCATAGTGTAAAAGATTCTATTTTTAATATGAGTGAGCAAATTCAGGATACTAACGAAAATGTTAATGAAAATGTTGAAGCTTTAAATCAAATTATTAATTCCATTTTCGAGCTTCATAAAGATGCAGAACTTCTTGAAACTTTTGGAAATAAATTATCCGATTTAAATAATAAATAATAATCTCTTTAAACACATAAATTTATAAATTATTATAGATTTTTAAATTTACATAATTTCTTAAAAACAAAAAAGGCTATGATTAAATCATAGCCTTTTATTATTCTTAGTAGTTAACTATTGCAGAGAAATCAGCAGCTACTAAGCTAGCACCACCAACTAATGCTCCATCTATATCAGACATTTTCATTTGAGCTTTTATTGTGTTTGGTTTAACTGATCCACCGTATTGGATTCTTACTTTATCAGCAACTTCAGTTCCATACATTTCAGCAACCATAGCTCTTACAGCTTTAATTGTTTCATTTGCTTGTTCATCAGTAGCAGTTTTACCTGTTCCGATTGCCCAAATTGGTTCATAAGCAATAACAAGTCTTTCTACTTGTTCATTAGTTAATCCAGCTATATCAACTTTGATTTGAGCTTCAAGAACTTTGTTAGTAGTTCCATTTTCTCTTTGTTCTAAAGATTCTCCACAACAAAGGATTGGAGTAATATTGTGAGCAAATGCAGCTTTAACTTTCTTATTTAATGCTTCATCAGTTTCATTGAAGTATTCTCTTCTTTCACTATGTCCTAAAACAACATATTCAATTCCCATAGCTTCTAACATTCCTGGAGCAACTTCTCCTGTGAAAGCTCCACTTTCTTCAAAGTGCATATTTTGTGCTGCAACTTTTATGTTTGATCCAGCTACTGCCTTTTGAACAGCATCTAAACATACAAAAGTAGGACATACAACTACATCACAAGTTGCATCCTTAACTAATGGTTTTAATTCTTCTACCATTTTTACTGCTTCTTCAACAGTTTTATTCATTTTCCAGTTTCCAGCAATAATTGCTTTTCTCATTCCTCTTCACCTCATATTAAAATTTAAATAATAAATAAAGATTTTGTATCTTTATTGTTTATATTTCTACTATTTTCTATATTTCTACATTAAAAGATAAAACTCCTTTAAAAGTTTTATCTTTAATAATTATCTATTATTTATATAATTAGTCGTTTAATGCAGCAATTCCTGGTAATACTTTACCTTCTAAGAATTCAAGTGACGCTCCACCACCAGTTGAGATATGAGTCATCTTATCTCCAAATCCTAATATATTAACAGCAGCTGCTGAATCTCCACCACCAATTATAGTAGTTGCATTTGAATCAGCCATTGCTTTAGCTACTGCAATTGTTCCTTTATTGAAGTTTTCAAATTCGAATACTCCCATTGGTCCATTCCAAATTACAGTTTTAGCATCTTTAACTGCATCAGCATATAATTTTTCAGACTTTGGTCCAATATCTAATCCCATATTTCCTACTGGAATATTTTCATTTTCTGTAACTGTAGCTTCTACATCTTTGAATTCAGCAGCAACTCTATGGTCTACTGGTAATAAGAATTTAACACCTTTTTCTTCTGCTTTAGCAATCATTTCTTTAGCATAGTCAAGTCTATCTTCTTCAACTAATGAAGTTCCGATTTCATATCCTTGAGCTTTTAAGAATGTATAAGCCATTCCACCACCAATTATGATTGTATTAACTTTATCTAAAAGATTGTTTATAACAGCAATTTTATCTGAAACTTTAGCTCCACCTAAAATAGCAACGAATGGTCTTTCTGGAGTTTCAACTGCATTTCCTAAGAATTTTAATTCTTTTTGGATTAAGTATCCACATACAGCTGTATCAATATAATCAGTTACTCCAACAGTTGAGCAGTGAGCTCTATGAGCTGTACCAAATGCATCGTTAACAAATACTTCAGCTAAAGAAGCTAATTCTTTTGAGAATTCAGCTACATTCTTAGTTTCTTCTTTTCTGCATCTTGTATTTTCTAATAATACAACATCTCCGTCTTTCATTTCAGCAACTGCTTTTTTAGCGTTTTCTCCAACAACTTCTTCATCTCTTGCGAAAACAACTTCTTTATTTAACATTTCGCTTAATCTTTTAGCTACTGGTGCTAATGATTTTGAAGCGTCTTTTCCTAAATGTGAGCAAAGTATAACTTTTGCACCTTTTTCAATTAAGTAATTAATTGTTGGAAGTGCTCCATTTAATCTGTTTTCATCTGTTATAACACCATCTTTTAATGGTACATTAAAGTCACATCTAACTAAAACTTTTTTTCCTTTTACTTCGATATCTTCAATTGTTTTTTTATTAAAATTCATTTTTTTTCACCTCTAATTATTAAACTTTTAAATATTTTAAAATAGTCTGGCCTTATAGCCTTATACTACAAAACCAGACTTATTTATAACTTTAAATTACTTTTTCTAAAACTTAAATTATTTTAAGAAATTAGAGAAGTATTTGATTGTTCTAACCATTTGGCTAGTGTATGAATTTTCGTTGTCATACCATGAAACAACTTGAACTTGGTATGTGTCTTCATCAACTTTAGCTACCATAGTTTGAGTTGCATCGAATAATGAACCAAATCTGATTCCTACGATATCAGAAGATACTAATTCTTCTTCAGTGTATCCGAATGATTCGTTAGAAGCAGCTTTCATAGCAGCATTTACTTTTTCAACTGTAAGATCTTTTGCTTTAACTGCAGCAACTAAGATTGTAGTTGAACCAGTTGGAACTGGAACTCTTTGTGCAGAACCGATTAATTTACCGTTTAATTCTGGGATAACTAATCCGATAGCTTTAGCAGCACCAGTTGAGTTAGGAACTATATTTACAGCAGCAGCTCTTGCTCTTCTGAAATCTCCTTTTCTGTGTGGTCCGTCTAATACCATTTGATCTCCAGTGTAAGCATGGATAGTTGACATTATACCAGATTGAATTGGTGCTAAGTCATTAAGTGCTTTAGCCATTGGAGCTAAACAGTTAGTTGTACAAGATGCTGCAGATATTATGTGATCTTCAGCAGTTAAGATATCTTGGTTAACGTTGAATACAACTGTTGGAAGGTCGTTTCCAGCTGGAGCTGATATAACAACTTTCTTAGCACCTGCATTAATATGAGCTTGAGATTTAGCTTTTGATACATAGAATCCAGTACATTCAAGTACTACGTCTACTCCTAATTCTCCCCAAGGAAGTTTTGAAGCATCAGCTTCAGCGTAGATTTTGATTTCTTTTCCATTAACAATGATAGCATTATCTTTAACTTCTACAGTTCCTTCATATCTACCTTGTGATGAATCATATTTTAATAAGTGAGCTAACATTTTAGGATCTGTTAAGTCGTTGATTGCAACCACATCATATCCTTCCGCTCCAAACATTTGTCTAAATGCAAGACGTCCAATACGTCCAAAACCATTAATTGCTACTTTTACATTTGCCATTAAAATTACCTCCTAAGTAATGCTTTTTTATAAAATAAATTTTACAAACTAATTTAATAACTGAAATTATTGATTTAGTGTTTCTAGTATTTTTTTACTTGTTTCTTCATCTGTAACCAAAATACCATTAACATCATTAAATTCAGTTGCTATAATTGACTCTATTTTATTTTTTCCACCTGCAACTGCAATATGTGTTTTAATCTTTCTAGCTTCATTAATTTTAATCCCAATAGTGGTAGTTTCTGACACTATTTCAGAATTTTTATTAAAATAACAACCAAACGCTTCCCCTACTGCTCCATTACGAATTAGATTTTCAATCACATCATCTGAAGCATCTCTTTTTTTAGCCATTTGCACAGCATTACCAATACCATACATTAATACATCTGCTTTATGTATAGTATCTATTACTGATTTTATTTCTTTTTCTTTAAGTAAAGTATGTAATACATCTAAACTTAAATTTTCTGAAATATGAAGCATTTTATAGCTACCATTTAATTTTTTAGCTAATAAAGCTGCTAAAGTATTTGCTTGGGTTTCTACATTTTTACCCATACCACCTCTTGCAGGTACTATTTGAATATTGGATAAATAATTTATTTTAGGGAATTCTTCTACGACTTCTTTTAATGTACTTCCACCTGTTAATGCTATTATAGAGCCATCAACTAATATGTCTTTTACATAATTCGCACAAGCCTTACCTAAATCCTTTAAAATCGAAGGATTATTTTCTAAATCTCCTGGAACTATAATTACTTTTTTTAAATTAAGTGATTTTCTTAATTCCTCTTCAATTTCTGAAAGCCCCTTTATTTCATGAATGAAATCTTTTAATTGCTCAATTATCTTTTTGCCTTCTTCAGTGACTGTCATTCCCGGAGTATTTATTTCGATTAACCTTTGAGAATTTAAAAAATTCACTTCAGTTCTAATAATACGTTCCCCTGTATTTAATAAGCTTGCAAGAACTCTTCTACCAATCGGTTGATTATAGTATATAGTTCTGAGTACGTTATATCTTTTTTCTAATGTCTCTACAAGCTCAGGAACTATTTTTTTCTGCAACTCTAATATTTCTTGCAACATAAACACTCCTTTGGTCTCTATGCGTCCCATGCAATTACATCATGTCCCACATTTAATATTATAAAACACCTTTGGGAATTTTTAAAGCCTTTAATGAAAATTTTTACGAATAATTAAAAAAACAGATAATAATTAACAATATATTTGTATTATTATTAATTATTTTATTGATCTTACCAATTTAATATAAAATGACTAAGAATGGTTTTTAACATTAACTTAGCCATTATTACAAAATATATCTTTTAATTTCTATATCCTTTTTCTTTTTGAAGATGATTTTATTCCTAATTCCTCTCTATATTTTGCTACAGTTCTTCTTGAAATATTCATGTTATTTTTCATTAATAATTCTGATATAATTTGATCTGAAAATGGTTTTGATTTATTTTCTTTTTCAATTATTTTCTTAATTTCATTCTTTATTTTATCAGTTGCAATCTCTTCTGCATTATTTTTAGAAATACCATTACTAAACAATTTTTTTATTTTTATAGTTCCATAACTAGTTAAAATATATTTATCTTTAATTGCTCTACTTATTGTAGATTCATGTAAGCCTATTTCTTCTGCAACCTCTTTTAATGTTAACGGTTTAATATATTCGTAACCACTTTCAAAAAATTCTTTTTGTTTATTTATTAAACATTCTAAAACACTATATAATGTACTTTTTCTTTGTTCTATAGATTTTATTAAAAACATAGCTTTATTAATCTTTTCTTTAACATATATACTAGTTTCTTTATCAGTATCTTTTTCTAGAACTTCTTTATATGTTTTATTTATCTTTAATCTAGGTAATACACTATCATTCATCAATATGAAATATTCATTTTCTATCTTTTTAATCTCTGCATCTGGAATTATATAACTTACTTCTTCTCCTGTATAAAATCCTCTTGAAGGCTTTGGTTCTAATTTTTTTATCAAATCTCCATATCTTTGAGCTTCACTAGGGGATATATTAAGTGAATCTGCAACAAACTTGTATTTATTATCTGCAATATTTTCTAAATGATTTAATATTATTTCTTCCATAGTTTCATTTAAAATATTTAATTTTTTTGCCTGTATAATAAGACATTCTTGTATACTTCTTGCACCTATTCCATAAGGTTCTAAATCTTGAACAATTTTTAGAGCTTGCTCTATTTTAACGCTGGAAACATTAAGTTCTTTACTTATTTCTTCTACTGATATTTCTAAATATCCCTTATGATCTAATGATTCTATAATATATTTTGAAATAGCTTTAGTATATGGATTTATATCAAGTCCTATTAATTGTTCTTGTAAAAATTCACTTAAAGATTTTTTTCTTTCAATATAATTCCAAGGAGATGTATCCTTTTCTTTATTTACATAACTATTATCTGTTTCATTTTTATAGTTATTATATTCTAATTCTTTAATTAAATTTTTGTAATCATATTTTTCATCTTTATTGTTATTATCTCCTGCTTTTGAAGATTCACTCATTTCTAATATTGGATTTTCTGCATACTCATTATCAATATACTCTCTCAAATCATGCATAGACATCTGCAAAAGTTTTATAGACTGTTGCATATTATAAGTTAATACAAGTTTTTGTTCTTGCGTCATTTTTATTCCATAATTTAAACTCATAAACACCCTCTTTTCTTATAATACATTGATTAAAACGTATTCAAACTTATAAAAACTCTCACTTTTTTACTTTTCTACATATTTCTTTATAAATAGTATACTCTGAATCCTACCATTAAGGCAAGCAATGTATCTTTACCTTTAAATTATATTATCAAATAAAACTTTTAATACTTAAAAAGATATGAAAAAACCATACTTTGCTACTTGAATTAAGCAAAATATGGTTTTATTATATATAAAATTAAATAACTTTATAATTTCAATTTGTTTTTATTCAGTTAAAAAAACTAATCCACAACAATTTGGTCCTGAATGTATACACACACTTGATCCAAGAGGACATTCAATAAAATTAATATTATTACTTGTTAAATGTTCCAAAAGTGCTTCTCTAATCTCAATATTTTTTGCATCTACTAAGAATACAGGAACATCTTTATCTAAATTTGCTGATTCTAAATCAGAAATAATTTTTTTAATAACTTTTTTATTTCCTCTTACCTTTTCCTTAACTGACATTATTCCATCTTTTATATCTAATATTAATTTAATTCCTAAAACACTTCCTACCATTCCAGCAGTTTTAGAAATTCTACCACCTCTAATAAGATATTCTAAAGATTCAAAACACATTAAAGTTTTTATATTATATTTTTTCTCTTCCAATATTTTTGCTATATCAGATATATCTTGTCCACTTTCTTTAAGAACTCCAGCCTTTAGTACTAAAATTCCTAATGCTGGTGCAATATTTTGTGAGTCAATAATTATTATATCATCACTTTCTAACATATTCTTAGCTATACATGCTGATTGATATGTTCCACTCATTGCTGATGACATATGAATTGAAAGTATTTTGTACCCTTCATCCAAATATTTTTTATATGTATCTGCAAATCTATTTGGAGTTATTTGTCCTGTTGTTGGCATAATATTTTCTTTTTCTATTTTTTCAAAAACTTTATTCGAATTTATTTCAATACCATCTAAATAACTTTCTTCTTCAAAATTTATCAATACCGGTAAAACTTCTATATCGTATTTCTCATATATTTCTTTTGGTAAATCAGCTGTACTATCAGTAATAATTTTAATTTTTTCCATTTCCTTTATACCTCTTCTTTTATTTCATATTTGGAAAGCCGATTTGCCTTAATGCCTCATAAGCAACTATAGAAACTGTATTCGATAGATTTAAGCTCCTTGTACTAGATTTAATCATAGGTATCCTGATTCCTTCATGTGCATTATGAACTTCTTCTGGAACGCCACTTGATTCTCTACCAAACATTATAAAATCTCCTTCTTTAAAAGAAACTTCATCATAATAAGATTTAGCATGAGTACTTGATAAAAATATTCTTTCTTTTCCGTATTTTTCTATAAAAGCTTCATAGCTTTCATGTATTTCTAAATCTAAGTATTTCCAATAATCTAATCCAGCTCTTCTTACGTGTTTCTCATCTATATCAAATCCCAATGGTTTTATTAAATGTAACTTACTATTTGTAAGTACACAAGTTCTTGCTATATTCCCTGTATTTTGTGGTATTTCAGGTTGATATAAAACTATATTTAAATTCAAAAAACTCACCCTCTTTTATTTTTAAGGCACATGAAATTGAATGTGCCTAACTATTTATATTTCTAATATATTTAAAAAGTATACTATACGGTTCAATTCATGTCTAGTCATTATATGCTTAGTTAAACTCTATATTTTACAATTAATGATTATTAATCCACATTTTTATTGATATTAATAATTTAATATTTATTTTTAATATTAAGTACCAAAAAATCTAGTTTAACTTTTTATAAATTTACAAAATATAAATAAAAAGTATAACCTTAATGATTATACTTTTTATTTGCTCTTTCGAATTTTTAACTTATATTTATTGTGTCGGTACTGGTGGCGCTTGTTGCTCTACTGGTGGTGTTTGTGATGTCTCTGCTCCAGGTGTTTGCGAAGCATCTGGTGTTGATGGAACATCTGATGTTGGTGGAACGGCTGGTGTTAGTGGGGCTGTTCCCTTTCTTACTGTTATATCAACTGATGCATAATAATCTGTTGATATCAATTCCTTATTTATTTGCGAACCATTTTCATATGTTATTTGATAAGAATTAGCTCTATATCCAGTTGTTCCTCCACCTTCCGATACCTCTTGCCCCTCTGGTAAGGTTTGATCATTTATTACTTTCACTTCAGGTGGTATAGTTTGAATTATTTCACTTTCCATATCATATTTTCTGCCATTTAAAGCTTCAACATTACCATATATACTATAGGTCATAACTTTATTATACGTAGTACCTTGTATGTATATTGGAAAATCATAAGTATTTTTAAATTTATAATCTATATCTCCATATGATACAGTCGCATCCAATCCTGGTTTTGCATAACCTACTGACATAGAGTGATTTCTTCTTTCAACTGATCTTATATTGGCATGCATTACAGCTCTATAAAGTGCAGTTGATACTTGACATATTCCCCCTCCAATGCCTGGTTCCACTTTATTAGCAACATATGTAGCTGCTTCTTTATATCCTCTTTCCACAGTTCTTGGGCCAACAATTTCATTAAAGCTAAATTCTTCGCCCGGCATTAGAATAGTACCATTTATAGCATTAGTTGCCATTTCAATATTGTTACTTCTTCCTGCTGGTGATGAACCATAGTCTGAAGAATAAGAACCTATTACTCCATTAATCTTAGATAAGTCATTTTTAGTAATCTTAGGTTGTACAGTTTCTAAATCAATAACTAATTCAGCTTCATCATTAACATGTCCATTAAGAACTTCTTTTAATTTTTGATCTAACGTTTCTATGCTTATGCTTTTCCCCTCAACTTCATCACTTATGGAAAATCCACTCTTATCAAAAACTAAAGTTGCATTTTTAGGACTTTGATTAACCTCATTTTTTAATTTTTCTTCATATGCTTTTAATTTTTCTTCATCATATGTAAATCCTAAATCCACTTTATGCTTATTACTACCTCTATTTGATATATAATAATATTTTTTAAATAATGCCGCATCTTTTCCAAACATATAGGCTTCATCTACAGCCGCATCTATGTTATAAGTTGGTGATATTTCCGAATAAATAAGTTCATATTCCTTATCACTTATTTTTATAGGTAATTTTTTATCTCCTATAGAACCCTGAAGTTTTTGAATAAGTTCTGCCCTTGCTTCCTCCTTAGTCATTCCTCCAATATCTATATCATGTATAGTTACACCTGAATATATCTTTTGGTCCCATTCTTTGACTGTACCCTTAACAGATAAAGAATATCCTGTCAATGAAGCTGTAATAATAACCAATAATATCAACAATGTTAAAATTATTTTCTTATTCTTACTTCTTCTAGGGCCTCTCCCCCTTCTTCCTGTACCTTTGTCCACTGCTATTCCCCTTTCAATAAAATATACCGTGTTCCATAATATGAATATTTGAATATTTGAATATTTGAAATATAACAATAAAACGTAATTATCAATCATATTATATAATATTCCATTTTTAACTTAATAGCAATATAATTAATTATTCCATTTTTAACTTAATAAGAATATAATTAATTCATTTGAATACATGTAAAAGCATCCTAGATTTTCTAAGATGCTTTATATTTTTATATTAAAATTTATAATGCTTTTTATTCTTTTTATAAAGTCACTTTAGCTCTAGTTTTAGAAGTCTCTCCATCATAATCAAACGCTTCAATAGTGACCTCTATTGGTGTTCCTTTTTGAAGATTAAGCTTATTTTTCCTTATTTCATATTTTGTTGCATTTTCGTCAACTGTCCCTACCCATTCTCTATTAACAAATATATTGTACCCTAATAAATCTACATCAGGTACTCTATTCCATGTTAAGTATATATTATTATTATCCATTGTAGCCTTAAAACCAGTTACATTACTTGGTTGAGTCAATAACTCTATATTATTAGGTCCCCAATTACCATCAACTGGGTTTCCTGTTCCAGGAACCACTTCTCTCTCAGTGTACTGCCATATTCTCCATCTAGTCCATCCTGCAATATCAGGCGGATATTCCGGATTTCCTTCAATTTCTTGATACATTGCAATCCATAAAGGCATATTTTTAAGTGGATATCCTCTTCCTGGAATATAAAATTTATCATATAAGTCTATAAAAAATAATCCAGTATAAAGCATCAATCTTCTTCTTGTTTTTTTCTCAAACCTCTTTCTAAATCTGTCAATCCAGTCAATCAAAGTTTTTGTTGTTATGGTTTTATCTATTGGTACCTCAACATCTAAAACTGGGAATAAATCCCCATAATTTTTGTTTCCAAATCCTTGTTGTAATGCATTTATGAAGTCATCACATTGTCTATCAGCATCTGTTAAATCATATGATGGTACTCCAAAATGATAAGCTCCAACCGGAATATTATATTTCCTGCTTTCAGCTGCATAATCAACAAACTTCTTATCAATTCTAAATCTACCAGTTGCAGAACCTGATGCTCTTAAATATAAGAAATCTATCTTAGTTACTAAAATTGGAAATTGAACATCTTTAGTATATTCATTGATATCTATTCCAAATAGACTCTTCGGATTTTTATTTTGCATACTTCCTCCAGATAAAAAAATACTTTCATTAATAGAATATTAATTAGCTTTAAAAAAAGTACCAATATATTCATTAATACTTTAATCTGGGTAAATATAATTATAAAATATATTGTAATATATTCTTTATTTAGATTTGTAGTTGCACATAAAAGCTTATATTATTCCCAATAGATTCAGCCCAAATTTTGCCTTCATGTAGATTAACTATATTTTTTGATATAGCTAAGCCAAGACCAGATCCCCCTGTATTAGTACTTCTTGACTCATCAACTCTATAAAACCTGTCAAATAATTTTTCTAATTTTTGATTAGGTATATGATCACCTTTATTCCTACAAACTATAGTTACATGATTTCCTTCTTCATAAATACCAATAATTATTTCACCTGGTTTATTAGAATATTTAATTGCATTTGTTATTAAATTTTCAAATACTCTAAGCATTTTTGTCGGATCTATACTTACATAAACTTTATCAATATCAAATTTTTTATGTATTGTTAATGAGTTTTCATCTAATATAGGTATCATTTCTTCTATTAATTGAGATAAAAATTCTACTAAATTAACTTTTTCCTTAGAGAACTTTATTCCATTATTATTTAACTTAGTATATTCAAATAAGTCTTCAATCAATAATTTTAGCTTTTCAGCTTTATTAAAAGCTATATTTAAATATTCGTTCATTTCTTCTTTATCTTTATATCTTCCCTCATTAACAAGACCTATATATCCCATAACAGAAGTTAACGGAGTTCTTAAATCATGAGAAACATTAGTTATTAAATCCGCTTTAGTTTGTTCTGCAATCCTTTCTGCATGAATCTTATCTCCTATTTGAACAGCCATATTATTTATATTATAAGCTATATTTTTAATCTCATCTCTTCCTTTTTCATCTATTCTATGATTTAAGTTTCCATTTGCAATAATTTTTAATCCAGATGCAATTTCATCTAGGTACTTCATTTTCTTATTTGTTATAATAACAAAAGATATTATAAAAATAATAAACGTAAGTGCTAATGCTAATGATGAATTAGAAGTGTGTATTGTATTATATCTTATTTCTGCACTTGGAATTTTCGAATAAATTAGATAGAATCTTTCTGATTGTATTTTTAAAGGAATAATATACACCTTTTCTTTAACAGAATTTCCTTCATCATATTCAGTAGTAGTAATAGCATTTTTTAGAGCATTATATATATCTATATTTTCCTCAACCACATTTGAATTTTTAAATACAATTTTACCATCCAAATCAGTAATATATACATTACTATTCTTATATACTTGATAATTCAATATATTTTCTACACTTGCTTTTTCCTTTAAATTTAATGATTTGTCATTTTCTAATATATTGGATAAATTATAAGCTTCATCCTCAATAGTTTTATAATCATAAATTATTTCTGGATTACTATACTCCCTTTTCAATAGATTATTAGTAAAATTATAAAATATAAATGATATTAAAAAACATATCCCTATAACAATCATAAGTTCAAATCTAATACTTTTTTCAATTTTACTTCTTATTTTAACTAATACTTTGTTACTTCTCCTAAAGTATTTTGACGAAGTTAATTTATTGTAAAATCTATTATGAACTTTTTTTTCATTGTTACTATTTTTCAATTTTATATCCAACTCCCCATACTGTTTTTATAAATCTTGGTTTTCTTGGATTTCCCTCTAATTTTTCTCTTATTTTTCTTATATGAACCATTACAGTATTATCTGACGTCATAAGTTCTTGATTCCATACACTTTCATAAATATTTTCTATTGAAAATACCTTGCCTCTATTTTTAGCAAGCAATGCTAATATATCAAATTCTGTTGGTGTTAATTTCACCATATTATCAGATAATATAATTTCATGAGTATCTAAATTTATTGTTAAATCATCTATTTGAATTATATTTTCATTAATTTCTTCTTTTAAAACTTTAGAACTAAATCTATAAAATCGTCTTAATTGAGATCTTACTCTTGCAACTAATTCTAATGGATTAAATGGTTTAGTCAAATAATCATCTGCTCCCATATTTAATCCTAGTATTTTATCTATATCTTCAGTTTTTGCTGATAACATTATTATAGGCATGTCCCTATTTTCTCTAATCTTTAAGCAAGTATCTATACCATTCAATCTAGGCATCATTACATCTAATATAACTAAATCAACATTTTCATTTTCAATAATTTCTAATGCTTCTTCACCATCACATGCTTTTATTGTCTTATATCCTTCACCTTTTAAATATATATCGACTAAATCTCTTATTTCTTTCTCATCATCAACTATTAAAATAGTCTGCATTTCCATAAACTTATTCCCCCAAACTTTTTTTAATAAGGCATATTAACAAAAATAACAAGTACAAAATACCCTAGTTATTTTTTTGATTATGCCTAACATAATAATATATATATTAACTTTATTTTAACTTAAAATTCTTTAAAAAATCTCTTTAAAATTCTTAATATTTTATAAAAATATATTCTTACTTTTAATTTTTTAATAACATTACTAATTTATTAATTAACTTTTATTAATAAAAATTCCTCCTTTACTATTATAATACGGTATTTAATTATTAAACTTTAATTATATATTAAACTAAAGGATAATTTTTAAAAATATAAATAAAGAATTCATATATAGTATTGTACTAGTTTAAATTTAATATAAAACTCTAACAAAATTTAATTATTCAAATTATAATTAAATCTAAACTCAAAAAATAGGACATACTTATTTCAATTTACTTTTTATAAGCTTATTAAAATAAGTATATGTCCTACTTTACTTTTTACGTTTTTATTTTTTTGATTGTACCTAATCCTATCTAACTACTTTCATAGAATCTTCTATTATCATATCTATTAATCTTGGAAAACTAATATTAATTCCTGCTGCACTCTTCGGAATTAAACTATTTTTAGTCATTCCTGGAAGTGTATTTACTTCTAAAATATACGGAATACCTTCTGCGGTAACAATCATATCTACTCTTGAATATACTTCGCATTTTAAAGCTTTATAAGTTGCTAATGCCATTTTTTCCACTTCTTTGTGTAAGTTTTCTTCAAGTTCTATTATAAATTCATCTGAACCTCCATCTGTATATTTTGCAGCATAATCAAAAAATTCAGCTTTTGGTTTTATTGCAATTACAGGAAGCATTTTATTTCCATAAACAGGACAAGTTATTTCATCACCTTTTATAAATTTTTCTATCATAACTTCATTGTCCCATTTAAAAGCTTCTTTTACTGCATTTTCTATCTCTTTTTCTTCTTTTATTATAAATGTTGCTACACTTGAGCCTCCATGAGTAGGCTTTACTACAACAGGATATCCTAATTTATTTATTTCTTCATAATTAATTTCTTCATTTTCTCTTAAGTTAATCCATGGTGCCGTTCTAATGTTCGCAGAATTTAAAATACATTTTGATATATCTTTGTCCATACACATTGCGCTACTTAATGGGCCACAACCTGAATAAGGTATTCCTAATGTTTGTAACACTGATTGGACAGTACCATCTTCTCCGAATTTTCCATGTAATGCCAAAAGTGCAAAGTCTATACCTTCAACTTTAATTACTATATCTTCTTTCTTATCTATAACTATTGGTACAACTTCATATTTTTCTTTATTTATATTTTCAACTATAGATTCTCCACTCTTTAATGATATCTCTCTTTCAGAAGATATACCACCCATTATAATTCCGACTTTCATAATTACCTCCATTTAATACTACTTATATATATTCATCCTTAAAGAATGAACACTTACAATATAAATCTTTATAATAATATTTTAATAAATAATAGACAAAATTAAAAGAACCACAAACTCTATAGTTATACCTACAAGTGGTTCTTTCATGTTCACAACATATTATTTTAAACAATGTTGATATTCACTTAAAACATAAATATTACTTTACATAATTACATAGTTCTCTTAAAGGACATTCATTACATTTAGGTTTTCTTGCTAAACAACATCTTCTTCCATGAAATATTAATAAATGGTGTGTTAAAGACCATTCTTCTTTTGGTATTTCTTTTTGAAGTTGTTTCTCTACTTCTAAAACATTCTCTGACTTTGCAAGGCCTAATCTATTTGAAACTCTAAATACATGTGTATCAACAGCAATAGATGGAACATTGAATGCATTTGATAAAACAACATTAGCTGTTTTTCTTCCTGCTCCTGCAAGAGAAGTTATTTCTTCCATTGTTTTTGGAACTTCTCCATTAAAATTCTCTTTTAACTGCCTAAACATAAGTATTAAATTTTTAGTTTTATTCCTATATAGTCCTATTTTTTTTATTCTTTCTTCTAACTCATCACTAGTTATTTCTAAAAAAGCATTTAAATCTGGATAATCTTTAAATAAAGTTTCTGTTACTTCATTAACTTTTTTATCTGTAGTCTGTGCTGATAAAATTGTAGCTACCAATAGCTGAAAAGGCGTTTCATAATTCAATTCACACTTTGCATCTGGATAAGTTTCTTTTAAAATATCCAAAATCTTTTGTGTTTTTAATTTCATCTTATTTATAAACTCCTCTATAATTCTCTGGTAAAAGTGCCGCTATACTTTTCATTAGCACATTAATACATCTATCCTCATATTCATGTTTACCTTCATCTTTTTCTTTTGAAGGTAAATCTACTTTTTTACCGATATTTACTGTAACATTAGCTTTATTCCATTTTTCTCCTCCCATATCTCCATTTTTACTAATTGGAAGAAGCTTTTCTGTACCAGATATTCCTATAGGAATTATTTCAGCTTTTGACATTTTTGCAAATAATAAAATCCCTTTTTTCCCTTCTATCATGGCTCCCGTTCTACTTCTAGTACCTTCAGGGAATATTAATACATCATCCCCACCTCTAAGAGCTTTTACTATCTTAGTAATAGCATCTTTATCAGCAGAATTAGGCTTTATAGGAATATTTTTAACTACTTTAGTTCCTATACGAGTTACAAGATCATCAGATAACTTAGCCCCTGCAACAAAATATGGGTCACTCTTTTCCTTTAAAATCTTATCTAATACTAAACCGTCAGCATTACTTAAATGATTACTTATAAATATTCTTGGTTTTTTAACTTCATCTAAATTTTCAATACCCTTTAAAGTTATATTTGCATATTTTCTTATATAACTTTGAACCTTCATTTGTCCAAACTTTATAAGTACACTTTCAGGGAATAATTCTAAAATTTTAACTATAGTTGGTGATAGCATCTCTCTTCATCACTCCTGCCTCAATCATATATATGTATAATTATATTCCAAATTAGTTAAAAAGTCTATTTATATACTCTCTTAGGTAAGGAGATTCAACCTTTTTATCATTAATTATAAAATTATCATCTTTTGAATATAATACTTTTCTGATTAACGCATTCCTTTTTAAAACATTTTTTCCTCTCCAACCACAAGAAGTTTTTTTAAATGTTTCTTTAAAATCACTATTATTCATATCAATAATAAAATCATCATTATTATCATTTTTCATGAAATTTAAAGGATTAAATTCTTTTATCTTTGATAACTCTTTTTCAATATTATAAGGACATATAAGCTGACAAGTATCACATCCAAAAATTCTTCCATTTAACTTTTCCATTTGCCACAGTTCTAAATCTTTTTTCTGAGTTAAATACGATAGACAAATGTTACTATTTTTTTTATAGTTATTTATAGCTTTTGTTGGACATACATCATAACATTTAGTACACTCACCACATTCTTTAAAAGAATTTAAATCTTTTAAGGATCCTTTATCTTCATCATAAAATTTTAAATCAGTAATTATTTCTCCTAAAAATACATATGATCCATACTTTTTATTTATAAGAAGATTATTTTTACCTATAAATCCTACCCCAGCTAAAAATGCAATATACCTTTCTGGTAACGAATTACTATCTACAAATGTTTTAGCTATGCCACCATATGACTCTATTATTTTACATATATTATCTAAATATTTATTAACAACATAATGATAATCAAATCCTTTAGTATATACTGAAAATCCATTATCTTTTATTTCTTTCGAAGTCAAATAAGGGAAAGCTATAGATACTATAGTTTCCCCTTCTTGTAAATATTTTTTTGGATTTATTCTTTTTTCTATATCTTGTTCTTCAAATTCATTCTCTAAATTTAAAGCTTTTCTCTCCTTATAGAAACTCTCTAATTCATCAAATCTTCTACACTTTATAAATCCTACTGAATCTATTCCTAAGGATAAGCAGTTTTTAATTATATCTTCTTTCACTCCCATACTATTCCTCTAAATCACCATTTCATTAAATATTTTTTTCTTTCTTCCTTGTAAATCTCTTATTTCTATTATAGTTGCATTAGTTCTTACAATGTTTTTTGCAGCAACTCCTACTGCTGTAGATCCAGCTGGTACCTCATGCAAAACTACAGCATTAGATCCTATTTTTGCATTATCTCCAATATTTATAGGCCCTAAAATTTTAGCACCTGCCCCTATAAGAACATTATTCCCAATAGTAGGATGTCTTTTCCCCTTATCTTTTCCTGTACCACCAAGGGTTACTCCATGATACATTATTACATCATCCCCTATTTCTGCTGTTTCACCTATTACAACTCCCATACCATGATCTATAAATAGCCCTTTTCCTATTTTAGCCCCCGGATGAATTTCTATACCAGTAAAAAATCGTGCTAATTGAGAAATAAGTCGTGCTAGGAAAAATCTTTTATGCTTATATAAAAAGTGACTAATTCTATAAGCTATAAGAGCATGAATACATGGATATAATAACAAAACTTCTATTTTACTTTTAGCCGCTGGATCATTAATTAAAACTCTTTCTAAATCATAATTTAACTTTTTAAACACAGCATAAATCTCCTTTTTTATACAAGGCACATTTAATTACTATTTTTTAATGTGCCTATAGAATTCAGCAGTACCCCTATCATTTAAAAGTTATAACTTCTACTCATATACACCCATTGATATATACTTTTCTCCACCATCAGGTGCAATTGCTAATACTTTTTTTCCCTTTCCAAGTTTTTTAGCTACTTCTATAGCTGCATAAACGGCTGCACCTGAAGATATTCCTATTAGAACGCCTTCATATTTTGCAAATTCTTTTGCTGTTTTAAATGCCTCTTCATCTTTTACAGTAATTATTTCATCAATATATTGTCCATCATAATTTCCTGGAATAAATCCTGCTCCTATTCCTTGTATTTTATGACTTCCTGGTTCTCCACCACTTAAAACTGGTGAAGAAAATGGTTCAACTGCTATAGTCTTAATTTCAGAATTTTTCTTTTTTAAATTTTTTGATATACCAACAATAGTTCCTCCAGTACCAACACCAGCTACAATTGCATTTAAATCAGGAATATCTTCAAATATTTCCTCTGCTGTTGTTTCATAATGTTTTTCTGGATTAGCTAAATTTTCAAATTGTTGTGGTATAAAATAACTATCATCTTTTTTAATTTCTAGAGCTTTTTCTATAGCACCTTTCATACCTTTACTTCCATCTGTTAAAACTAGTTCTGCCCCATATGCCTTTATTAAGTCTCTTCTTTCCTTACTCATTGTTTCCGGCATAACAATTATAACTTTATACCCTTTTAATCCACCTATTAATGCAAGTCCTATACCTGTATTTCCACTAGTTGGTTCAACTATTGTTGATCCTTCCTTTAATAGTCCTTCTTTTTCAGCTTTTTCAATCATTCCAAGTGCTGCTCTATCTTTTACACTTCCACCTGGATTAAACTTTTCTAATTTAACATAAACATCTGCTATATTCTCATCCTTAATTAAATTATTTAATTTTAAAACTGGTGTTTTTCCTATTAATTCTAATACTTCATTATAAATCATTGTTCTAATCCCCCTTAATATTCTTTAATTTTCTTCAATCACTATTACTAAATAATTTGTACTAACTTTAACATTTAATATTGTTATAAAACTAAGTGGCTTAAGCCACGCTTTAATTGTTAATTAAAAAATTTCTATAGTTTTAATTTAACCAATCATTCGGAATTTAAAAATCATATAACTTTTTAGAGAATAAAAAAACTTCATCTACTATAAAACTTATAGAGACGAAGTAATATTCGCGGTTCCACTCTAATTGAATTAAATTATAAATTTAATTCCACTCATTTAAGCACAGTCCATGCCTTATCACTGTAACGGGTGAACCCGGAGAACCTTACTATAAATTAAACTAATTTAATTCAGATTTCAACTCCAAAGGGCACTTCGCATAAAGTATTGATGAAAAAATCTCAGCTTCTTTTTTCTCTCTGTAATCTTTCTTTATGTTACTTTCCTTTTTCAATGTTTTTAATTCTGAGTAATTCGATATGGTTTATATTTTTATTATATGTTATTTCAAAAAAAAGTCAATATTATTTTTAAAAATTAATTTTTCTTTTTCCAAAGTGGATATAAAAATTCATCTACTAAATCATGAATTATTACTATTCCAACTAATTTTTCATCTTCATCTATTACTGGGACAGTTACTAAATCGTATTTAGCTGCAACTTCTATTGCTTCTTTAATTTCATCATCATGTTTTACATGTGAAACAGTTTCATCCATAATATCTTTTATCTTTTTTTCACCATCATTTATAAGTAAATCTCTTAATGCAATCATACCTTTTATTTTTTCTTCTTCATTTGTTATATATATATAATACATAACTTCCTCATCTGGTTGCATTTCTTTTAATATATCTATAGCATCTGATACCGTTATATTTAAATTAACAGATATAAATTCCTTACTCATAATACTTCCTACTGTTTCATCTTCGTACCTAAGTAATTCTTTAACTTCATCTGCATCTTCTTTTTCCAAATTAATTAATATTTTTTCTCTCTCTTCTTCATCTAAATCATCTAAAAGATCTGCAATTTCATCACTTGCCATATTTTCTAAAACTTCTGCTGCTCTAGTTTCTGATAACTCTTTAATAATGCTTCCTTTGTATTCCGGATCTATTTCTTCCAAAGTGTCAGCTGCTAAATCTTCATCTAATGATTCAAAGATTTGGTTTCTTGATCTTTCATCTAAATCTTCTAATATATCTGCAAGATCTGCGGGATGTAGTGTTGATAACTTTTGATATGGAACTACTAATTTTAAATTGTTATCAACCATTTCTAATGATTCAACATCTTCCCACATTAAAACTTTGTCTTCATAGTCTTTTCCAAAGATTTTATAAATAAACTTAATTAAACCTGCTATCTTAAATCTTCTATATCTAGCTAAAGGTCCTGTTTCAACTGCAACTACCCTATATTCTCCTGCAATTTCTGCTATTCTTAAATCATTAACTCGTACAACTTTTTTTCCGTTTATATCTACTATCTTTTTATCCAATAAATTTTCTGATAAAAGATAGGTATAAGTCATTGGTAATATCTCTTTACTTCCTCTAGTTTTAATTCTGACATTACCACCATCTTCTAAAAATTCAATATATCTAAATTCATAATGAAATGTAACTCCATCTCTTTTTAGCTTATATCCTATAACCCTTGGATACCCCTCTTCTGTGGTTACATAGACGTCCTTTATTTCCCCAATTACATCTCCAAATTCATCATAAACCCTTCTAGACAAAATACTTGTATATAAAAATACTGATAATTTTTTCATGCAAGACTCCTCCTATATTAAACAGGAAAAATCTTACTTAATATAAATTAAATGAAGGCTTCCTGTTTAAAATATTAAATATTAAATTATAACTCTCAATCATCTGAGGTCCAGCCTCCATTTTTTACACCACCCTATAGTACATTTTCTCTAAAATAATTGTTAATTATTAGATATTTTTTATTTTACCTACTCATTTCTATTAATTATTATATTACATAGCGCTAAAAAGGCAACAAATTTTTACTCATATGCTTATGTTTAGGCATATATAAAGAACATAATATATAAAAAATACACCCTATATTTTTAAGATAAAAAGATAAAATCTCTTAATAGTAAATTATTAACTTATTTTCTAAATGAAACATAAATTAAAATATATAAATATCATTGGGCAACTATTTTTTTGAATGTGTCTTATCTAATTACCTTATATATTATCATACTATGTCTAAACAAAGTTCTTAGTTACACTTTAATTTAAGTATATGTTCTAAAAATTCAATTTTAAACACAATTTAACTTTCTAATTTCTATAAAAAGTACTTACTTATTTTTATCTATTTTGTAAATAATACAAACCACCTTCAAGCATTGCTATTTGTAAACTCATTAACCTTATGTTAAGATAAACTGAGTTCTTAGTTTAAGATAAATTTTATATTTTTTTAAACTCTAGAACTAGTTATCCAGGAGCGTGTAGCTGTTATGCAATTACAGATTCTAGCTATCGGATAAACTGAGTTCTTAGTTTTAAGATAAATTTCATATTTTCTTAAACTTTAGAACTCGTTATCCAGGAGCATTTAGCTGTTATGCAATTACAGATGCTAGTCTTAGTTTAAATAGCGTTTTTAACAAATTAAACTCTGTTTTAATAAGTGTTGATTTTATAGTATAAGGGCAAACCGACATTATATCAACACTATTTTAAAAGATAACACAAAATTAGAATTTTATGAATTGGAGTTAATTATATATGAAACTTTCTAAAGAATTTTTACCTATTAGTAAAGAAGATTTATTAAAAAGAAAAATTAATCAACTAGATTTTATAATTGTTACTGGTGATGCTTATGTTGATCACCCTTCATTTGGTACAGCTATTATAGGTAGAACGCTTGAGGCACAAGGATTTACTGTAGGAATTATAGACCAACCTAAATGGCATGACTGTGAAGATTTCAAAAAATTAGGTCGTCCTAAATATGGTTTTTTAGTTAATTCAGGTAATATAGACTCTATGGTTAATCATTATACCGCTGCAAAGAAAATTAGACGTGAAGATTTATATTCTCCTGGTGGAGAAGCTGGTCATAGACCAGATAGAGCCGTGATTGTTTACTGTAATAGAATTAGAGAAGCTTACAAAGATGCCGCAATAGCAATAGGTGGAATTGAAGCTAGTTTAAGAAGATTTGCTCATTATGATTATTGGGATAATAAAGTTAGAAGAAGTATTCTTTTAGATTCCAAAGCAGATTTATTAATGTACGGTATGGGTGAAAAAACTGTAGTACAAATTGCTGATTTATTAAGATACGGTGCAAATATAAAAAACATCACTAATGTTAGAGGTACTTGTTATTTAACTAGTGATATATCAAATATTGAAAATGCTGTCATTGTACCATCTTATGAAAAAGTTGTAAGTGATAAAAATGCTTATGCTGAAGCTTATAAGTTAGAATATTATGAACAGGATTCTATTAATGGTAAAACTATAATTCAAAAGTATGGTGATAGATACTTAGTTCAAAATCCCCCTCAAGAAAACTTAACTCAAGAGGAAATGGATATTACATATAATTTACCTTATACAAGAACTTATCATCCAATATATGAAGCTAAAGGTGGAATACCAGCTATAAAAGAAGTTAAATTTTCAATTACAAGTCATAGAGGATGTTTTGGATCATGCTCATTTTGCGCATTAACTTTCCATCAAGGAAGAGTTATTCAAAACAGAAGCCAAAACTCTATAATTGATGAAGCTAAATTATTAACTACTTTGCCTGATTTTAAAGGATATATTCATGATATTGGTGGTCCAACTGCTGACTTTAGACATAGAGCTTGTAAAAAGCAAGAAACACATGGGACATGTAAAACAAGACAATGTATGTTTCCAACACCTTGTAAAAATTTAAAAATTGATCATACAGAATATCTATCTTTATTAAAAAAAGTTAGAAAATTACCAGGCATAAAAAAAGTATTTATTCGTTCTGGAATAAGATATGACTATTTAATTCACGATAAAAATGATTCATTCTTCAAAGAATTATGTGAACATCATATAAGTGGTCAATTAAAAGTAGCGCCTGAACATGTTGTACCAAAAGTACTAAATCAAATGGGCAAACCAACAAGAGAAGTGTATGATAGATTTGTTACTAAATATTTTAATATAAATAATAAGTTAAATAAAAAACAATTCTTAGTACCATATTTAATGTCTTCCCATCCGGGTTCCGACTTAAATGCTGCTATAGAACTTGCACAATATATTAAAGAAATGGGATATACACCAGAACAAGTACAAGATTTTTATCCTACTCCTGGTAGCTTATCAACTACTATGTACTATACTGGATTTAATCCTATTACAGGAGAAGAGGTCTATGTTCCAAAAACTCCTGAAGAAAAAGAAATGCAAAGAGCTTTAATTCAATTTGCAGTTCCAAAAAATCATTCAAAAGTAAAAAAAGCTTTAATTAAAGCACATAGAGAAGATTTGATTGGTACTGATAAAAATTGCTTGATTGGTTTTACTCCTGGTAAAGTTGGATATCAAGGTAAGCATAAAAACAATAAATCATCTAATAATGATGGAGAAAATAATTCAAATAAAAATAATGTTAGAACTTCTAATAAAAGCAATAGGAGTACTTCTCAAAAAGTTAATTCAAATGATAAAAAAACTAAAAATGAAACTAATAAGAATTTTAAAAGTTCTTCACATAAAAACAAAAATAACTCTAAAAGAAGAATTAAATAAATATATGCTTTTAAATAATTGTTAATATTGTAGTATAAAGCTCATGGACAGAGGAATTTACTTTAAGAACTCTAAACTAAAGCTTAGTCCAATTAATGCATGTTCCCAATCAAAGATTGCTGACAAGCAATTAATTGTACAAATCTTTATTAAGAGTTCTAAAAAGCAAATTCCAATGCCAGTTCGCCCTTATACTAAAATATTAACACTATATTTTAAAACATAAAAGATGAGGGACTATCTTATTTTTCAGATAGCCCCTTTTACTTACTTCCTATATATTACCTTTGTTGTCTCTTACTTTTTTAAAGTTATTTAAAACTGAATTCATAATTGTGACAAATATCAAATCCCCTATTACTGGATATGGGAACAATTTTATTCCACCTAAAATTATTACACTTTCTAACATAACAGCTACGATTGCTATAATAATTAATCGTATCCCTTTTTTATTTGCAAATTTTTTGTCTAATAAAATAACATTAATAACTAAAAATATTCCTAATATTATAAGTGTAAACAAATATAATAATTCTTCTCTATTAATTTTTATTATAAATCCATATAAATTATTAACATTTAATGTTGCTTTGGATATATATATTATACCAAGATAAACAAGGCTTAAAAAAATTCCTATAATATAGTTCCAATTAAATTTTAATTGTTCAGCTCTTAAATAAATATATGTTATTGCCAAAACCATAAGTGGAATTGTTAGATTATTTAAAAATATTATAGGTTTTAAACAATATATAAAATTATTATCTTTTAGTACACATAATAAAAATAATCCTATATGTCTTAATAAAAATAATAATATTACTATTGCAGAGTAAATTTTTATTTTTTTAGGTGAAAATAATACATTCTTTTTAAATATTAAAAGTGATAAACAAATTATAAATAACAAAATTAAATAATATGCAAAGTTCACAAATTACACTCCTAGCTTAAATTTATGTTACTTATATTTATTATTACTTTTATCAATTTATTCCTAAAACTTTAATACCACCTTTAATACATCTTATTCTTAACGGAAATTCTGGACCTCTTTCACCATCAATATCTGTAACTATGTCTTCATCACATTGTATATATAAATCATCTGTTTTAAAATATACAACTTTATTAGAATCTAAATGTTCCCCTTTTAAGAGTTTAATGAATAAAGGTAATAACTCTATAATTTGTACTGCTTTAAAAATTATTACATCTAGCTTACCATCAGATATATCTGCTTGCGTTGCTAATTTAAAATTTCCTGCTGTCTCACCATTAAAGACTAATAACAAATACATTTCTCCATTATATTTGCATTCTCTAGATTCTATATTTACTTTTATCTTTCTAAAATTAGGTAATTCTTCCAATCCTTTTAAATAATATGCTAACTTACCTATAGTATTTTTTAAATTTACATCTGTTTTTTGAGATACATCTGTAAATAGTCCTGTACTAGCTACATTTATAAAATATTTGTCATTTATTTCACCTAAATCAACATCTACTGGTTTAGAATTTAATATTTTATTGCATGCTTCTGTTATATCATCAGGCATATTTATAAATTTCCCAAAATCATTTGCTGTTCCAACAGGCAATATAGCTATTGGTAAATCTATATTTTTTTTCTTCATAGCATTTACTACTGAATCAACAGTTCCATCTCCACCTGCTATTAAAATATACTCATAAGTATTATCAATTTCTTCCAGTGATTGTGATAAATCTTTACCTTTTTGTATTCTATACGGAACAATTTGTAATCCCGCTTCTTCATGAAGTTTTATAACATTATCTAATTCATTTACTATAATATTTTCTCCTGAATAGGGGTTGTATATGAATCGTACTTTCTTCATCAATATAATTACCTCCAAGAAAATTTGCTATACAGCTGATTATAACATTTTCCAGTTTTGATGTCGATAAATATGTTATATTTTTGAAATTATTCATTAACAAACTCATCTGTAATCATTTTCTACAGAAAGATTTAAGATAATACACCCTTATATTTTTTCTACATCTATGATATAATTAGTTTTTGTAAAGAAGTTATAATAATTTTAGGAGTGATTTTATGAGGAAAAGTTGTATTCCTAACATATTTACCTTTATAAATCTATCTTGTGGCGTTATTTCAATATTATCTGTTATTGATAATAACTTTGCCTTAGCAGGTATTTTTATATTAATTGCGGGTTTAGTAGATAGATATGATGGAAGAGTTGCAAGATTTCTAAATGTCTCTAGCGAATTAGGGAAGGAATTAGATTCATTAGCTGATTTAGTTTCTTTTGGAGTAGCTCCGTCTATACTAATATATATACTGTTTGAGTTTGCAATATTAGGACCGAAAGGTTTATTAGGCTTAGCCTTACTAGTAGCATTCCCTATTTGTGGTGCATTTAGATTGGCTAGATATAACACATCTGATTTTGATGGTATGTTTACAGGTGTTCCAATAACTATTGCTGGATGTTTTATGGCATTTTTTGCATTACTTAATTTAAAGGCACAAGCACCTATTTATATCGCAATTATTCTTATGATAGCATTTTCATACTTAATGGTAAGTAGTTTTAGATTAAAGAAATTTTAGAGTAAAGAAAAAGGATTAGCTAATAGCTGATCCTTTTTCTTTAGGCACATGAAATAAAATAATAGATCAAAGATGCGTTGTATATTTTGTGTCAGAGAAGAAAGTAAATTTAGTTAATAGCGAGCTATTAGCTAAATTTACTGACGCAGTATCACGCAAAATAGACGAGCATACTGATCTATTATTTTTTTGAATGTGCCTTATTCTTCATCATCGTCTCTTTTAGATTGTTGGAAACCTAATTCATTATCAATTTCAGTAAAAATTTTATCCTTGCCAGATTTTACAGTTAGATAGTCATCTTTTATCTTACAATATTTCATATATCCATTTCCACATTTTTCCAAAGATGATATTACCTTATCAATTAGATTTCCTAAATTATCAACCCTATCTAATGCTTTTCTAATATCACCTTTCTTAGCTACATTAATATTATTTAATTCTGCTGCTCCTCCAATTAAAAGTCTATACGAATCTACATAAGTTTTTAATAATCCACTTAATCTAACTATATCTTCACTCTGCTCTTTTACTAAACTTTTATAATCCATAATATTAATTCCTATAAATTGTTTTCTATAACTAATTATATTATAAGAATTTTATATTAATGAATTTTCTAGATATTTATTATATAAAAACATACATATCTTACCTGATTAATACTTTTTAACTCTCACTTTGATTATTTGCATAATCTTCATCTAGTTCAGACCATATATTTTTAATTTCAATATCTTTTAATCCCTCTTCAATTGAATTTGATTTCATATTTATTTTTTCATCATTTTTACTACAAGATTTTAACATCCATTCATCCATTCCACAGCTCTCTCTATTCATTTTTTTAATTTCTATATCAAAATTGTTTTTTTCACTTTCTGTAAGTTCAATACCAAGAGTATTTCTTTTAAAATTAGAAATCTCATTCTTTTCTATAATATCATCAGCTGAAACAATCCGAACCAAAAATTCGTCAGGAAATTTACAATACATTAATTCTACCTCCTATCCTAGTCTTTTTTATCACATAATAATTGTTTAAAATATGCTCTTGGATACTTACATAATGGACATAGCATAGGGACTTCATTTCCTTCATGAATATACCCACAATTTAAACATTGCCAATAACAAACATCATTGCATTTAAACATACTTCCTGACTTAATTTTTTCTGCTAACATTAAAAATCTTTCTTTATGATGCTCTTCCACTTCTCTAAGTTCTTTATAAAAATTTGCTATTTCTTCAAATCCTTCTTGACGAGCTATTTCTTCAAATTCTTTATAAATATTATCACTTTCATTTTCTTCACCTAATGCAGCAGTCCTCAAATTCTCTTCTGTACTTTTTATATTGTTTAAAAATCTTTTAAAAACTTCCCTAGCATGAGCACGTTCATTAAGAGCTGTCTCATCAAAAACATCTCCTACCCACCTAAATCCTTCCTGTCTAGCTTTTTCTGCATAAAAATTATAAGTATTTCGGGCTCTAGACTCACCTGCAAATGTTTTATACAAGTTTTTTTCCGTTTTACTTCCTTTTAATTTCATATTTCTCCTCTAAAATATTAATTAAACCACTATTAGTATTAAAAAAATACATATTAATAATGATATGTTCTATATTAAAATATTCTTATTTTATTTTTTTGTTACAAAATATTATGTAAATAATTTTTTAACAATACAAAGAAATAATAATTTAAATATATAAGCATAATAACTATTACTTTTTTAATATCTCTTATATTAAAATATATAAATTATTTTAAAAATAGTTTGTTTTAAAAATTTTGTTAATAAAAATAAGGATAAATTAAAAAACTTATCCTTATTTTTTATTAACTTTTAATTATATAAGATAAAGTAGTATATAAGTTCCATTAGAGTTTGTTCATTAATATAAATTCTATAACTAAGCAGTATCGCGAAGAACTTATATAGAAATTTTATATTTTAAGAAATAGTAACTTCTTTATTAATATTGCAAGTTATTAATAATTCTTTTTTATCTCTTCCTTTTGTTAATAATTGAACCTTTCTTCCCCACAACTCTTGTATATATTTTAAGGTTTCTTTAGCATAAGACAATTCTAATTCTCTTCCATCAAAGACATGTTCTAAGGTTAATGTATTATCTTTAAGATTCATATCTGTAACTCTAATGTATGGAATTCCTCCCATACCACAAGAATGACTTAAGCTATCTCTAATTTCTTTCCATCCATCTTCATCAGATATTTCCTCGATAACAATATCAAATGTTCTTTTATTATATTCAAATAGATTTAGCTCCTCGCATAACTCTCTAGTAAGATATTTTCTTAAAAATGAACTATCCCTTTCAATTTCTCTTATTTCAAAAATCTTTTCTTTACCATATTTTTTCTCAACATCTTCAAATATTTTAAAACCAACATAATAAGGATTCAATCCGCCTACTAAAGGTGCTATTACATCATTATGACGTTTAAGAAATTCAAAATGTAGTCCTTCAGGTAAATCAAGCTGTTTTAAAATATTATAGTGAGAATAGCTTGCCCATCCCTCATTCATTATTTTAGTTTCAATTTGAGGAATAAAATATTCTGTTTCTCTTTTAACTATTCTTAAAACTGTTTTTTCCCATTCTTTTAAATTTCCATACTTTATTATAAAATCAACAACATCATCTTCAGGCTCTATTGGTATTTTATCTAAATTAGGAAAAGTAATCTCCTCATTATAATTTAAAATCCCCCTATTATTAATTTTATTTTCATAATCTTTAATGATATTTTTCTTCAATTCCTCATCAGACAATTTCTTTACACCAATAACTCTTCCTACTTGGTACCTTATAGCATGGGCTGCATCTAATATTCTTTCAACTTTCTCATATCCAATACTGGGATCATTAATATAACTTCTTATTATATCCGCATCTAGTTTAAACATTTCAATTGTATGTTTTGCATTAGTACCTTGTTTAAATAGCCTATTATTTTTGAAAAAATCATTGTGACCATACACATGAGCCATAGTCAATATTTGAAGTAATAATGTGTTTTCTTTCATTAAGTATGCTAAACATGGATCAGAATTAATTACCATTTCATAAGGAAGTCCTGTAAGATTTAAGGAATAAAGCATTTTATTTTTTTCATAAGCTTTTCCATAACTCCAGTGAGGATACTTAGATGGCATTCCAACATAAGCCTCATAGCCTATCATTTCATTGAAATTTACAAATTCAAATTCTTGGTCATAAAAATCTAATCCATATTCTATAGCCTTCTTTTCTATCTTTTCATTCCACTTCTCAATGTCTTTTAAGCTATAACTCATGACTATTCCTCCTTTAATTCCTTTCTAAGCATAACCTTTAGTGCTTCCCATAAATCTTTTTTCTCTTTTATTATTACTGATACAAAATTTTCTTCATCAATTTCTTTATTAAATTTATGATACATAGTTTGAGTATACGTTGATGGAAGAAGTTCTGCATATCCAAACATGTTACTTACTTTACATATATCTTTGACTGATTCTATAGCTTTTATATTATCCTCTGACCAGTTGTCTCCATCACTTGCATACACGGGATATATATTCCACTCTGAAGGAGGATATTTCTCATCTATTAATTTTAAAGCCTCTATAATACCACTTGATATATAGGTACCACCTGATTCAGACTTATGGAAAAATTCATATTCATCAACTCTTTTTGCAACAGTTGTATGATACACAAATTCAAATGCTATATTATTATATTTTCTATTTAAAAATCTAGATAGTACAAAAAAGAAAGATCTAGCTAAATATTTTTTAGTTGAATCCATTGATCCTGAAGCATCCATGATAAATATCATAACAGCATTACTAACCTTTTTAGGTTGAAGTTTAACTTTATAATACCTAAGATCCTCTTCTCTAAATGGAAATCTTTCTACTTTAAAATCTTGACCATCTTCTATCAACGCTCGCTTTTTACTTTGTTTTCTTGCTATTTTGCACATTACAGTTCTTTTCTTTGCAAGTCTTGGTTTTATACCATGTCTTTGATAGCCCTTCTTTTTACCACAACTGTCAGTAATTATTTCTGAATATTTTTTTTCATCTAAATTAGGTAAATTTAATTCATCTGATATATACTCCATCAGTTCATCAAGTGTAATTTCAGTTTCGTATATATCATCACCTTCACTGTTTCCAGCACCTTTATTGCCTTTCCCACTAGCATTCTTTCCTCCTCCACTATCTAGCTTATCACCTCTCCTTTCTTCACCAGTTCCACTGGCTACCCCTTTAGAATTTTTTCCATAAACAAATTGATATTCTTTAATACTCTTTATTGGTATTTTAAATTTCTTATTTTTACTCTGACCAATTATACTTTCTTCTGATAGGATATCACCTAAATTTTCTTTTATTGATTTCTCAACTAATTGTCTATGTCTTCTTTTATCCTCTATCGCCCTGTCGTGATCTACTTGAGCATCAGTTCCATTTCTAAATACTGCCATAGGTCATTTTAATCCTTCCATAAATTATTAGCAGCATATTTTAAAATCACATCACAGCAATGAAGACAATATCCATTTCTTTTCATTTCTTCTACCATAGAATTATATTTTTCAGCTTGCTCTTCATCTCTAACTTTAGATTTGGTTATAATTCTAGATAAATCTTTAACTGATGCTATAAGTTTCTTTTCTATAGCTTCTTTTAATGGTTCATATGAAGTGTAATCAATAATTCCTCCATTTCTAACTATATAGAACATATATGAAGTAACATCACTTCTAAAACCTTTAGCAGATGCATCATAAACACCTATTTGTTCTTCAATGCTTCTCATAAATTCTTCATCTGGGTTAAGTTCTTCACCAGTAGAAGTATCTTTAATCTTATTCTTATTAACATAAGCCTCAGCATTATCTATATAATTATTAAATAGGCTTTCAGCTTGTTCTCTAAATGATACAATAAATGCTTTTGTAATTTCTTTTTCTAAAATCTTATTATATTCTTTTCTTATAGTATCTTGTATAAATCCTAAATACCTCTTCTTTTCATCAGCTACTATATCTAACTCTTTAACTGATTTTATTAAACTTTCCATTATACTTAAAGGATTGATACAATCATATTCTGAATCAGCAAGTGCATTATCTATTGCTTTAACAATAAATCTTGTACTTATTCCTTTCATTCCTTCATATTGTCCTGCTTCTTCTCTAAGCTCTAATATATCAATTCTCTTAGTACTTCCTTTTTCAACTATTTCTTCACCATTATAGATTTTTAATTTAGTAATTGGGTCAGCCTTAGTTGATGGAGCTAATCTTGATAAGATTGCAAACATTGCAGCAGTCTCAATTGTATGTGGTGATATATGTGCCTTAAAATTGCTCTTATTTAAAATCTTTTTGTAAATTTTAACTTCTTCATCTAATTCTAAACAATAAGGAACTTCAACCTTAACTATTCTATCTAATATGGCTTCATTTGTATGATCTGATTTAAACTTATTCCATTCTGCTTCATTTGAATGAGCTAATATAACTCCATCAAAATAAATCATAGCACCTTTACCTGGTGAAGGTACTGATTTTTCTTGAGTTGCAGTAATTATTGTGTGAAGATATTCAACATCATTTTTAAACACTTCAATAAATTCAACTATACCTCTATTTCCAACATTAAAAGCACCATTTAAAGAGAATATTCTTGGATCATCTTCAGAATATAAATCCATTTTAGAAATATCAATAGAACCATTTAAAATTGAAGTATCTTGATTATTAGGGTCAACTGGTGGTACTACACCTATTCCTTTTCTAGATCTTATTGAAAAATCAGTTGTTGTAACAGGGAAATCTTCATATTTCCCATTATATTCATGTGTTAATCTATACTTACATATAGGACATAAGTCTCCTTCTATTTGTATACCTAATAACTCTTCAAATTTTGGTCTTAGATGTTTAGGAATAAGATGAAGAGGTTCCTCATGCATAGGACATCCTTTTAATGCATAAATAGGATCACAATTTTCAAATGCTCTTTTTATACTTTCAACTATTGATGATTTACCAGCTCCAACTGGACCAACAAGATATAAAACTTGTCTTTCCTCTTCGCCTTTCATTGCTGCTGATTTAAAGTAATTACTTAACTTCATAATTACCTTATCAATGCCATAAAATTCATCTTTGAAAAATCCATATCTCCTTATTACGTCATTTCCATATATCTTTCTTATTCTAGGATTTTCATCTCCTTTTAATTCTTCTATTCCTTTTTCCTTTATCATGTCATATACTCTTTTATGTGATAATTTTGCTACATCAGGATTTTTCTTAACTATTTCTAAATACTCCAAAAAAGTCCCTTCAAACTTTTTCTTATTATAACTTTCTCTATCTGTTTCTATAAATTTTCTAAAGTCCATAAACCCCGCCCTCCTTTTTATTAAAATATATTCAACTCAAAGGGAACAGTATGACAAATTTTTATAAAATCATTACTATACTTTATAAAAATAAAGAGCTACACTACTAAATAATCAAGAAAATCATTCAGTAGTATAACTCTTTTAATTTATATTCTTCAGTTTTTATGCACCCCTTTTTTTAGTGAATCCCATAAAATCCATTTGTAACATAAAAATATCTGTTGCAGTAAGATTATTTAAACAACCATTAATAAAATATTTTTCTCCAGTTAAATTAACCTCATCTTTTCTAACATCTTCTCCCCATATTATAGTTGGCACCCCATCTCCAGTATGATCCCTTGCTTCACATGGTGTTGAATGATCAGCTGTAAAACTTACATAACATTTAGATTTATCTATATTATCTAATATATATCCAACCATCTTGTCTATCTTTTCTATAACCTCTATCTTTTTCATAGGTAAATTATCATGACCTGCAAGATCTGTTGCCTTAACATGAACTACTACCCAATCATACCCATTATTTATATATTCTATTACCTTTTCAGCTTTTTTATCTATTCTAGTATCAAAATTAGCAGTGAAATCTCTTTCAGTACATTTTTCCATTCCTGCTAGACTTGCAATACCATAAACTGTTTTGTCTCCAGCTATACATACCGCCTTAATTCCAAACTTTTCTGTTATCTTAGGCATAAATTTCTTTTGTCCAACACCTCTAGTTAAAATTGTATTTGCAGGTTTTTCTCCCTGTTCAATTCTTTTTAAATTAACTGAATGATTTTTTAATATTTTATTCGCTTTAATTGTAAACTCAAGAAGATTTTTTGCTGTTTTTTCACTTTTAGTATCATTTTTATCTATTGGTGTTGGAATTACTAGTTTTTCCCCTTCACAAGCTGTTCCTGGATCTGTACAAATTATTTTTTTTCCCAAACCCTCTCCTCTTAATACAACAGCTACTCTATGATCAGTTAGTTCCTTAACTAAAACCTTTGTCCCATCTTCTAATAACATTCCATTTAATGACTTTGCTAATAAATCTGTATCTTTTCTAATACGTCCAGCTCTTCTATCAATAACAATATCATTCTCATCTATAGTTCCAAAGTTACCTCTAAAAGCAATATCTCCATCATTAATTTCTATACCAGCACTTACAGCTTCAAGTGGTCCCCTACCAGGATAGACTTCATTGCTATCATATCCAAATATCTCAAGATGACCTACATCAGTGCCTACTCTTATACCTGGTGCTATTGGATATACATTTCCACACATTCCTTCACTCACTAATTTATCTAAGTTAAGAGTATTAGCCTTTTCCAGTGGGGTTAGTCCTTTTAATTCTTTATTAGGTCTGTCTCCTAAACCATCTGCTATTATTAATATACCTTGTCTTTTCCTCAACTCTATTCACCTACTTATTATATATTCTTAATTTTTAAACTTTTATTCTTTAATTTTTCTTCTTTCGCCTTTGTTAATAAGTCCTTATTCTTAACCATAAAAAATATTGAAATTATTATCGCTATTGCCCAAACTATATAATTAAAAGTTTTATTTTTGTTATATATATTAATCGCAAGCCTCATATCAGATCCACTTTTAATTTTTCCAAATGCATATTTACCAAAAGTTTTTCCGTCTTTTTCAAAAATTTCATATTTCTTTTCTGGATCAAAATTAACTATATTTAAAAGTTCATCCCCATCTGGAGCTGCTAAACTAATAGTATAATTCTCAATATTTAATGGTGAACTATTTTTCTCTTTAAATTCAATCATATTTATATTTTGAGGAAGAGTATTTCCTACTTTTGCCTTCTTCTCTACATAAGTTTTTTCTTGTATAATCTCAATATCAAATGTAACTTCTTCATTTTTTTCTTTGAAATTTAATAAGTTATATTCCATATCTCCATTTTTTATAAGTTCAACATTTCCATTTTGTGTTCCATTTTCTATTATAACTTTATCTATTTTGCTATCTTTGTAAGCTGGAAAATATATATTTCCATTTGAATCAGTTATAGATTTTATGCTTTCTTTTATATTTGCATTTTCTCCATCTTTAGTAATTACATCTTCTACAGATACTAGCTTTGCATCATTATCTGTTGCAAAAACTGGTGCTGATGATGAAGTTACTAAAGTTAATGCTAATAATATAGTAAGTAGTTTTTTCATCAAATTTCCCTCCTAAACTATTCCTAATACTTTAAACCAAGTAAATGAAGCAACCATTAGAATTCCCCATTTTACTAACAATACAAGTAATCCATAAGTTAGTTCTTGTAATACAGTAAAATATCCTGTGTTGTAGTATATAAGATTAACCTTGCTACTTGGTGGTAATGTAATCGTATCTGCAATAGTTAATGCTGCTGGTAATGCAAGTGCTATCGGATTATAACCTGATGTTTTTGCTATCGCTATTATTGTTGGTATAAGTATTATTGTTCTTACTGTTTTTGATGTAAACACTAAATGACTAAAACTTGCAATAAACATGATTGTCGCAAACAAAGCATAAAAACTTAAATTTTCAATGCCCAAAGAAGTAAATATACTATTAAGTACCCATGATGCAACACCAGTATCATTTAATGCAACTCCACCAGCATATGCTCCACATGCAAATATTAATAAATTCCATGATATCTTAGCCTCTTTCCACTTCAATATTCCTATATAAGGCATGAAGAATAATGCTGCTGATAATATTGCAACCATAACTAAACTTAATCTAAATCCTAGTATTCTAAGTTGTCCTTTATCTAATGCCCACATAATAACCGTGAAAGCAAAAATAACAAGTGCCTTCTTTTCTGTTATTGACATTTTCCCAAGACTTTTATATTGATCAGTTAATTTTTTCATATCCTCTTTTGTTATTTTTTTATTATTAACTTTAAATAATGACTTTCCTATAAAAAATGAAGCTATTAATGTAAGTATAGTTATTGGAGCCGATGCCATAAACCATTCACCCCATGAAATTTCATGACCTGAAAGATCTCTTATAAAGCTGACTGCTAATATTTGTGATGATGTAGCAGTTAATATAGCTGCTGTTGATAAATTATTTGATTGAATTCCTTGTAATGCTAATAATCTACCAAAGTTATTTTTAGGATCATCTAAATTAACATGAAAAGCTTCTATTACTAACATTACTATAGGAAACATCATAGCTGCACGAGCTGTTGTTGATGGAACAACAAAAGCTATTAGAAAGTTTGTTGCCATAAGTAATGCTAATATATTATTAGTGCTCTTTCCAAATTTAGTGATAAGAAATAATGCTAATCTTTTAGCAAGTCCACTCTTTTCCATACCAGATGCTATTATGAAAGCTGCAAAAGTTAACCAAATAACTTCATATCCTAAAACCCCCATAACTTGAGTTTCATTCCATGCCCCTGTTAATGGCAAAAGAACTATAGTAAGTAGTGCTGTTACATAATTAGGTATACTGTTTGTTATCCACAATGTTAATGCAAATAAAAATACCCCCATTGCCATCTTTCCTGAATAAGAAAGTCCGTTTGGTGTTGGCATTGTAAAAATTATTGCAAATAATATAAGCGCTATTGGTAAACCAAAAAACTGCATTCTTATCTCAAAAGGACTTTTTTGTTTTTTTATTTTTACTTTTTTTTCCGAATTATTCAAAATGCATTCTCCTCTCATTTTTGTATTAGTTTTCTCGAGACTTATTCTAACAGTAAATTACCTTACATATCCAATTACAAATACTTATCGAAAATTTCCTTTTTATTTTTACTATAAGTATTTTTTATAGTTACTTGTTTATTAGATTATTAATGTGTAGTATAATTTTACTAAAATAAACATATATTAAGGGGTATTGAAATGAATATTCAAAATATAAAAACATTTCTTATTCTCTCTGAAAATAAAAACTTTACCAAAACTTCTGAAGAGTTGTTCTGTACTCAAGCTGCTGTGTCCCTTAGAATAAAAAGCTTAGAATCATATTTTAATACAAAACTATTTTCACGAGATAATAAAGATGTAAACTTAACTGAAGCTGGAAACGAATTCTTACCATATGCTAGAAAAATATTAGAGGCGACAAATGAGGCTAAACTTAAGATTTCATTATTAAATGATTTAAAAGAACAGAAAATTAACATTGCATGTTCTAGCACACCAGGAACTTATATACTTCCTGATATAATATATAAATTTAATCTAAAACATCCATACATATCTATATTAAACGATGTCAAATATGCTAAAGACGTAATTCAAAATATAAAAGATAATGTATGTTCAATTGGTTTAATAAGCCAACCAGAATTCTTTGATGATGATTTAACTTATGAAGTTGTCGGTGAAGATCCACTAGTATTATTAGTAGGTAATAACCATCCTTTTGTCCAAAAAAAATCTATAAGTATAAATGAATTAAAAAATAGTACTTTCTTAATATCAAATCCTAAAAGTTCAATAATTAAATATCTTGAAAGTATCGGTAATTTTAAATTCATTTCTGAAAATATTTACACAATAGGTAATATTGAAGCTATTAAACAAGGGGTTATTTCAAACATTGGAATATCAGCTTTATCTTATTATTCAGTAAAAAATGAACTTAATTATGGACTAGTTAAATCTGTACCATTAAAAGAAAACTTAAAGATTAATAGAAAACTTTATCTTATAAAAAATAAAAATTATAAAGAAAATATAGCCAGTGAAGTATTTATTGATTTTTTAAGACATTCATTAAAGCAATTATAATAAGATTTTTTTATACACAAGTATTATTTTATACACAAGTATTATTTTATACACAAGTATTATTTTATTAATGGCATTATTACGTTATGCTCACTACTAAGAACTCTTATAAATTATAGGTATAACCAATATAATATTCTAAATACAACAAAAAAGGTGGAATATCAATAAATAATTTCTTGATGTTCTACCTTTTATTTTAGTATTATTTATTTTTAATAATAAGCTATATTTTAAGTGAGTGTTGATATTTTTATATAATGACGAACTGGTATTAGAATTTATTTAATTGTATCTATTACTTTTTTACGTTCTTTATTCATAGATAAAAATACATTAAAATCAGAAACTTCTTCACTTAAAGCAATATCTGTAGGTCCACCAATAAAATATATTTTATTGTTTAAAGTAACATATTTTTTTCCTTCAATAGAGTCATATATAGTTTCATCTATTGAATTATCTTTTTCGATTATAGTGAAAAAGAGTCCTGATTTTTCCGGGACATTTTTATCAGAAGATTTAAAATATACGGATACTGATTTTTCACCCTCTATAACCTTATATTTGTTTTCCCAGTTAGTAGGAAATGTAATTGAAAATCCTAAATTGCTTTTAAATATTAAATTAGGATTAGTGGTTTGCTTATTCTCTAAATTAGAATTCCCTTCATTAATAGAATTCTTTTTTAAATTTTTATTACTACATTCCTTAGATTTATCATTTTCTATTTTTGTATTATCTTTATTAGTAGTTTTTTTGACTTCTTTGTTAGTTTTACTATCAGTAGAAGTTATTTCTTCTGATTTTAATTTAGAATCTTCCTTAGTACTGTTAGCTTCTGAGCTTATTTCACTTTTAACATTATTCTCTGACACTGTTTCTACATCTTTAGAATCTTTACAGCCATACATTATAGCTATTGAAAAAATTAAAAATGCATTAACCAATATTAATTTTAATTTCATATATTTTCTCCTTTATTTAAATTATCAACATTAATCTTATCTTCTTTTTAACATTATCTATATTGCTACTATTTGTATCTGTTTTGCTTCCTAGTTCATTATTAAAAGCATAAATATTACTTATATCACTTCAAGTTTTATTACTCGAACTGTTATATCCACTTAATACAATATTCATCGGTAGTATTGTAAGTGTTAATAAAATTATTATTTTTTATGTCATATACTTTACTCCCCATTCTTTTTCATTCCTAAATTTTACATAATTATATTTTATATGAAAATCACGTATAAATATATATTTAATAATTAAATAGTGTATTATGTGATATGTCTTAAAAATTATAAATATAAATGAGTTTATCCACAATTTGCTTGTCTCGCTACTAAAACTAGTTTTGCTTCCTCATTTCCCTGGCATAATAGAAATTCTAGAACACCAATATTCAACTAAACTTTTTATCATTTTCTAAATAGTAAAAAGACATATAATAATGTTTTTATCACATTACTATATGTCTTTATTTTAAACTAAGTATATTCTTTTAAAATGTTGATATTATGCAAATATTGATAATATCTTACCTATTATTATTCCAAATACGCCGAAATCTGCATCACTGAATGTTGATCCAGCAAATCCTAATCCACCAAGTACTGGCATTAATAATGCTGGTAAGAATGTTATTAATAATCCTTGTGCAAATGCTCCTAATACTGCTCCTCTTTTTCCTCCTGTCGCGTTACCAAATACCCCTGCTGTAGCTCCACAGAAGAAGTGAGGAACAACTCCTGGTAATATTGCTGGTGCTCCCATTGCTAATAATATGAATAATCCAACAATACCACCTACAAAACTTGATAAGAAACCTATTAATACTGCATTAGGTGCATAAGGGAATACTACTGGACAATCTAATGCTGGTTTTGCATTAGGAACTAACTTCATTGCAATTCCTCTAAATGCTGGAACTATTTCTGCAAGTATTAATCTAACTCCTGCAAGTATAACATAAACTCCACCTGCAAATGTTATTGATTGTATTAATGAAAATACTACTAAATTTTTACCACCACTTATTTCTGCAACATATGCTGGTCCTGATACTATAGCTACTATTAAGTATAAACCTAACATTGTTAAAGATATTGCAACTGATGTATCTCTTAAAAAAGTTAAACTTTGAGGGAAATTAATTTCTTCTGTTGATTTGGAATTCTTCCCAACTGCTTTACCTACTAAAGCTGCTAAAACATATCCGAAAGTACCAAAGTGACCAAATGCAACTTGATCTGTACCAGTAATTTTTTTCATGAAAGGTTGTGCTAATGCTGGCATAGTTGCCATAATTAATCCTAATAATAATGCTCCGACAATAACTACAGATGATCCTTTAAATCCTCCAGCAACTAAAATTACAGCTAGCATACATGCCATGTATAAAGTATGATGTCCTGTTAAAAATATATATTTCATTTTTGTAAATCTAGCTATTAAGATATTTACAAGCATACCTAATGCCATAATAAGTGCGGTTTCTCTACCTAAATCAGTAAGACCTAAACTTACTATAGCTTCGTTGTTTGGAACTATTCCTGTAATTCCAAATCCATGTTGAAACATTTTTCCAAAGTATCCAAGTGAACCTTGTACTAAAGCAGCACCACCACCTAGAACTAAGAATCCCATAATTGTTTTAACAGTTCCCGTAATACATTCTGTAACAGATTTTTTTTGTAATAATAATCCTATAAGTGCTACTAAACCAACCAGTATTGATGGTTCACTAAGTATATCAACTATAAACTTTAACATATAATAAAACCTCCTAATTTTATAATTACAGACAAATTATTGATTCAATGATTAATAATATAAGTTAAACATTGGACTAATATAAATAACATTTTTACTTTCAGATAGAATTTTAGTTCTATCTGAAAGTATTAAAATATCTTTCTGTAACTTATAGCTTTCATCTTTAATTCGTATAAAGCACATTAAAATAAATAGCAAGTCCAAAGTTGCAATGTATATTTTTCATTGTGCCTAAATAAATCCTTAATCAACTTAGATATAATTTAACTTCTTTAATACTTCAACAAGCTTGTTCTTTAATTCTTCTGAATCTATCATATTATTTAAAGAAACAACTTCTCCACCAAGTCCCTCAAGTCTAACTGCAATATCTCTTGTTCCAACATATATATCTGCTGGAATTCCTTTTGCTGATGATAAATCTGAATGTGCTACCTCAATTCCTTTGATTCCTAAAGATTTTAATGTATTTTCAATATTCATTTCAATCATAAAACTACTTCCTAATCCTGATCCACAACAAACTAAAATTTTCATAATTAATTCCTCCTAATTTCTTTTATTTATATTTTTTTATAACATTGATTATATCATTGACTTCATTTGCATTTATTAATGTATTTAAGTCTTCAGTATTCATTAAAATTTCCATAAGTTTTGATAAAAAGCTTAAATGACTTGTATTATCCTTGGCTGCTAATGTTATTACTAATTTTACAGGATCATTTAACTCACTTCCAAATTCTATTGGTTCTTCTAAAGTCATTATACTTATTCCAGTTTCATTTACTCCTGCTTCTGGTCTTGCATGGGATAATACAATTCCTGGTGCTATTACCATATATGCTCCTAATTCTTTAAAATTATTTATTATTGCATCTTTGTAGCATTCTTTAATGAATCCTTTATTTTCTAATAATTTGGCGCCTTTATTTATAGCCTCCTTCCAATCTCTACATTTAACTTTTACATCTATTAATTCTGCTGTTATTAAATCTACTAACATTTCTATATCTCCCATCCATGTATTGACCTTTGGTATACTTTAATTATATTAACTTTTAGTCTCCTTTTGAATATGTTTACATCACTATTGATTTCCAATCAAAATTGAAGAATTGAACTTACTTTTTTCAAATTTACCTATGTTTTAAATAAAATTGATATTATAGTATAAATAGAATTCTTAGCATCAAATAAAGCTTGTTTTCAACTAAGGATTATAAGTGGGTATTCGTAAATGTGTAACTGTTATAAAATTATATATACTAGTTATCAGATAAAGCTCATAGGCAAAAGATTGTATATAAAAAACTCCCCTTAAAAGCCTGTCTAAATTCATTTTTCAAGCTCTATAGGAGAGTTCTATTAATTACAAATTTATTTCAATATACCTTATAATTTAACTATTTTATCATTGACTTACATGTATCAACAATATCTGTAGCTGTCATTTTATATTTCTTACTTAAGAATTTCATGCTGCCAACTTCTCCAAAATGATCTTTAACACCTAAGCTAACAATATGGCTTGGACATTCTGCACATGAAACCTCTGCAATAGCACTATATAAACCACCTATTATATTATGATTTTCAATAGTAATAGCTTTCTTAGTCTTATTAAGAGATTTAATTATAGTTTCTTTATCTATAGGTTTAATAGTTGGAACAGATATAATTTCACAATCTATTCCTTCATTTTCTAAAAGTTTACCTGCTTCTACTGCTGTACTCGTCATTAATCCAGTAGAAAATATAGTTATATCTTTTCCTTCTTTTATAATATCAGCTTTAGATAAATTAAATTGATATTTTTCATCATATACCTTTGGTACATCTTTTCTAGAAATTCTTATATATACTACACCTTTATAATCCACAGTTTTATATAGTACTTCTTTTAATTGAAACTCATCCACTACATCAATAATAGTAACTCCTGGAATACTTCTTAATACTCCAACATCTTCAAAACTCATATGAGTTCCACCATTTAATTCAGATGCAATTCCAGCATCAGTTGCTATAATTTTAACGTTTTGCTTTGCATAAGCCATAGAAATTGCTATTTGATCACAAATTCTTCTTGAAGAAAAAGCAGTAAATGTACATATGTATGGATTCATTCCATAAGCACTCATTCCAGCTGCCATACTTGCCATATTAGCTTCACTTATTCCAATGTCAAAAGCTCTTTCAGGGAATAACTTCCTTAAAGGCATAGTCCCATTTGCCTCTGCTAAATCAGCATCCATAAATACTATATTATCATTTTTATTCATTAACTCTTCCATTACATTACATAAAACTTTTCTCATTTCCATAACTGCTTCCCCCCTACATTAAAAATTCTAGTGATTCTTTAAATTCTTCATCACTTAAACCCATACTATGATTTTTATAACCTGCAATTTCTATTACAGGTACACCATTACCTTTTACAGTATTAAGTATTATTGCTGTAGGTTTATCTTGTTTTTTGCTTCTATTTATAGCTTCATGAATTTCTTCAACATTATGTCCATTTAATACTGTTTCAACATTAAATCCAAAAGCTTCCCATTTCTTATCCATTGGAGTCATATCTATAATATCTTCTAAAGATCCATCTAATTGCATTTTGTTATAATCAACAAATATAATTAAATTATTTAAATTAAAACTACTAGCTGATAATGCTGCTTCCCAAACTTGTCCTTCTTGACATTCTCCATCTCCAACTATGCAATAGATATATGCATTGTCTTTTTTAATTTTAGACGCTTTAGCCATACCAACTGCACAACTTATTCCTTGTCCAAGTGAACCTGTTGTCATATCTATACCATTTGTTTTATTCATATCACAATGACTTGGTAAATTAGTATTTTCCTTATTTAAAGTTACTAATTCTTCTTTAGCTATATATCCTTTATCTGCTAATGTAGCATAAAGTGCAGGGCCTGCATGACCTTTAGATAAAACTAATCTGTCACGTGCATCCATCTTAGGATTTGATACATCTATATTCATTTCTTTATTGTAAAGTAATACTAAAACTTCAACGATTGATAAACATCCACCATAATGACCTTTTCCAACGCTGTGAATTTCTTTAAGTATTAATTTTCTTACCTCTTTACATTTTTCATTAAGAAAATTAATTTCTTCTCTTTTCATAAACTCTCCTCCTTAAATATTAAAAATTTTATTTGATATTAGGCTAAGTTTTAAAATAGTGTTTATATTATAGTATAGAGCGAACTGGCATTGGAATTTACTTTTTAGAACTCTTAATGAAGATTTGTACAATTAATTGCTTGTCAGCAATCTTTGATTGGGAACATGCATTAATTGGACTAATCTTTATTTTTAGAGTTCTTAAAGTAAATTCCTCTGTCCATGAGCTTTATCTATAATATAAACATATAATTAAAAAATAGCTTAATATTTTTTAATTATCTCTATCACTTCATCTTTTGAAGAAGTAGATATTAAACTATTTAAATCATTTGAATTATTTATTAAATTCATAAATCCAAGTAATGCATTTAAATGAGATTCTTTATCCTTTGTTGCAAAAGTTAATACAACTCTTACTGGATCATTAAATTTACTATTAAATTTAATAGGATATTTTAAATTTATAAGACTCATACAAGTTCTATTTATCTCATCTACCATATCTACATGTGCTAAACATACTCCTGGTGCGATAACCATATATGGTCCTATTTCTTCTAACTTTTCAATTATTCCCTTTTTATAATTTTCTGTTATATAATCTTTTTTTATTAATATATCTGAACCTTTAGAAATAACATCTTTCCAATCTTTGCAGTTTAACTTTAATTCTATATTCTCCTTCTTTATAAAATGACTTAGTGAATACTTTTCCTTGTTCGAAAATTCTATTTCCTCTTGCTTTTTCATTTCATATAAAATTTCATATCTTAACTGCTCTTCATCTCTAATTTCGCAATATTTCTTTACCTTTTCTATAATTCTATCCAATAATAATATCTCATCTTTACCCTTATCTATTTTTGTAATTGGGTTCATGTACTGTTCTAATTTCTCTAAGTCTTTAGTTGTAACAAGTGGAGAAACTTTTATATATTTATCTTTATTTAAACTTGGTATATCTATAGTACTTACAATATAATCACAACTATTTTCTAATTCTGATGTTATGTTTCTACTACTATAAGTTCCTAAAATATTAACATCAAATCTTTCTAGTATTTTAGATGCAACCAACTTAGATGAACCAATTCCTGAGCCACAAACAACTATAATGTTAGCTTGCCCATTAGTTTTTTGTTCATATCTAGCTATAGCAGCTGCATAATGAAGGACTATATATGAAATTTCATGTTCTCCTAAGTCTTCACCTATGTATTCTTCTAAATATTTGCATGCTGTTGTAACAACTTTAAATAATCTTGATTGTTCTGATTTTATTCTTTCAAAAAGTGGATTTATTATTTTTGATCCATATTTAACTCTATATAGACTGGGTCTTAAATGTAATAATAATCCTTCATATAATCCATCTCTTTCTTCATCAAGATTTATTTTGTAATATGACTCTATATATCTAGTCATGAAATTAATTATATCTAATAATTTATTATCTTCTTTCTTATTTACCAAAAACTTATTGTTAACAACTTTTGCACCTAAAAGATGAATAACTATATAACCTACCTCTTCATTTGGCACTTTTATTTTATATTTATCTTCAATTTTACTAATAATATCTTTTGTAACTTCATATTCTAATGTTTCTTTAACAAAATCATTACTAAATGGTTGTATGCTTATTACTTTTCCTATTTGCACTCTTTTTATCATTATTGCTAAATGTGTTACTAAGCCACCATATGCTTCATCACTGAATTCTCTTTTTAATTTAACTTCAGCATTTTTTATAAGCTCATCTATAAAATCAATATCTATTTCCTTAAATAATGCATCAAATTGAAGCATACTTATTTTGGATTGACTTGATTTTTTTGAAACATAGTTAACAACATCCTCTACAGATACACTTTCTGAGATAATATCTATTACAGCATTTCTTTTATCTATTTCTAGACCTTCAACGGTAAGTCCAACCCCTGATTTTCTAATCAAATTTAAATTGTACTTTTTTAAATTTTCTTGTATTACATCAATTTCTTTTAATAATGTATTTTTAGAAACACATAATTTCTCTTCAAACTCCTTCATTTTAATATTTTCATTTTGTTGAAGAAGTCTTAATGTGATAAAAAGGATTCTCTCCTCTTTTGAATATGCATATTTATATGGTGTAAATTCTGAAACGAATTTCTTTATGTATACCTTTACTTCTTTGGTATTAGTTACTCTAATGCCTTTTCCATACTTTTTTTCAAAATATTCAAAACCGTTTTTAACTAAAAATTTTTCTATTTTGTCTATCTTGTATCTAATAGCTCTATCAGTTATCTTATATTTTTTAGCTAATTCCTCAGTTTTTATGTAATCATCTTTTTCAAGCATATATCGAAGTATTTCCATGCACTCTTTATTAAGTTCCATGTATATCACTCCTTTTCTTCTCATTTTAATTATATAAAATTAACCATTAACATTTATATACTGTTATCGCATCTTTCTTTTCTGTTTAAATTTGAAAATTTGAACTTATTGATTTATATAATTGGCTATGCTTTAAGTAAATGTTGATATTGTAGCAATATAATTAAATCTTTATAATCTATAAAAAACAATCTTATTTTATAAAAATATAATCTGTCAAAATATCATCTAATCATTTAATTGTATTTTTTTGAAACTATTGTAAATATAGTTATTATTATGTACAATTAATAATAATTTAAATTAAATATGAAGTAATTATTGTTTATATAATTCATAAACAAATATTAATTTTTATAATAGAAAAATTAAGGAGATTTTATTATGCTTGAATACAAATTTGATACCCAATTACTAATAGAAGGACATAATCTTTCAGAAGATGCAATAAACGAATATATTACGCAAAATATTGAAGGTGACTGTTTACTTGCTGTTGGTGATGATGAATTAATTAAAATTCATTTTCACACCAATACTCCATGGAAAGTGCTTGAGTATTGTGCTTCTTTAGGGGAAATTTTTGATATAGTTATAGAAAATATGGAACGCCAAGCCAATGGTCTTAAAGGTTAAACAATTTTTATCTTATTATAATTATTAGCAAAGTTAAGGGGGCAATATAAAAATGAGTTATTTTAAAAAATTAATAGGCAAACGAGTCTATTTATCACCTATGAATGTTGAAGATGCAGCAACTTACGTTAAATGGCTTAATGATTTTAATATTACAGATGGATTAGGAACTTCATCTATAATTATATCTTTGGAAGGGGAAAAAGAATGGATTTCACACAACTCTGATAAATACCACTTCGCTATAATCAATTTAGAAAATGATGAATTAATTGGTAATTGTGGATTTAATGAACTTGAACAATTAAGACAATGTGCAGAAGTTGGATTATTTATTGGTGATGAAGAAAATCGTAATAAAGGATATGGGGAAGAAGTACTTAATTTATTATTAAATTATGGATTTAATTATTTAAATTTAAATAATATAATGTTAAAAGTTTTTTCATTTAATAAGAGAGCAATTAATTGTTATAAAAAAGTTGGTTTTAAGGAGATAGGAAGAAGAAGACAAGCATACTATTTAAAAGGCAAATTCTATGATGAAGTGTATATGGACATATTAAGGGAGGACTTAAAATAAATAATGTTTCTTATATTAGATTTTATAATATGAAGAGAAGTGATTTAAAGTGATAAAAAAATGTTTATTAGCTATTATATTAATTATTTTTATTTTCTGCATTGCTAGATGTAATAGATCAAGTTCAAATATTAAAGATTATCTTAATAGTGATACTCAAATTGATTTTAGAGCAAAAGATATTATGCCTAATCTTGATGATTTACCTAAATATAAGAATATAGACTATAAATATACTCATACACCAATGTTTATATTTGAAGCTGATTCCGTTGCTCTTATTGTAAATTATGATGATACAACATATAAGAATGAAAAAGATAAATTAGATCAAGAGTATATTTTTTTAGATAAAAAAGTTAAATTTAATATTGATGACAGTGACTATGTTATTCCTCAAAATGAGTTTTCAATAAATAGTTATAATTTTAAAGTTGTATCTAGAAATAAAAAAGATTATACAGATTTTCCAAAATCCTTTGGTATGATTGGAACATCTGACGAGAAAAAAAGCATAGCATATTTATATTTTTATGATAGTGATTTAGATTTCATAGGAGAAAAAGATGATAAATCACCTATGGCTAATTTTGTTAAGAGGTATTTTAAATATAATTTTTAGTTATGTATTTTTGAGGGATAAAGGAGATGATTTAATATGCTAATTATCGAACACTTAGCAGACCATAAAGAATATTTAGATAATGTAATAGATTGGCTTTGGAAAGAATTTGGTAATGAAGATAATTATGCTTTTTGGGAAAGTATAGTGAAAAATAGTTTGAGAAAAAATCAATTACCTTTAACATTTATTGCACTTATGGATAATAAGTTGGTTGGAACTATAGGATTATGGAGAGGTGATTTATTGAGTAGACAAGATCTTTATCCATGGTTGTCAGCATTATTTGTTAAAGATGAATATAGAAGTAAAAATATTGGACAAGAGTTACAGCGATTTTTAATTGATTATTGCAGAAAAAAAGGATATGAAGAACTTTTTCTTTATACCGATATTCACAATTATTATGAAAAAACTGGATGGCAGTATCTTGAAGACGGTATTGAATACTCGGGTGGAAATATAAAAATATATAAGAAAAAACTAAGTTAATAATAAATAATATTCATATATTGCAAAGAAAAGCACTATAAATAGTGACTGTGTCATACTTTTTTTGATACAGCCACTATTTTATAATAATTTAAACATATTATTTTGAAAATTTTTTATTCATTAATATCATTTCTTTTACAATACTTTTTAATGTTTCTGTTGTAATTAATTGATCTTCTGCATGCATTAAAAGCAATGATATTTCAACTTTATTTCCTGATGCTTCCTGTTGTATTAATGAAAAATGAGATTCATGAGCCTTTAACATACTAGTTTCTGCTTCTTCAATCTTTTTTTCTGCTTCTTCAAAGTTTCCTTCTCTAGATTCTCTTAATGCTTCAAACAATAATGATCTTGCTTCACCAGAATTACTAATTAATTGGAATGATATCTCTTCTAAGTTATTCATCTTTCTTCCTCTTTTCTCATAATTATATCTTACACTACTTTACTACCATGAATTTCTTTTGCTCCAGTAAAATTTAATATAAATTCTCTATTTTCTTTCGTTACTCCTTTTCCTGGCATAATAGAAATTCTATCATTTGAATATTCAACTAAACTTTTTATCATTTCTTTTCCACTTAATGCATCTTTATTTCCACCTTTAGTCAATATTCTATCTACACCTAAAATTACCAGTTCATCAATAGCTTTATACTTATCTTCTATTTCATCAAAAGCCATGTGAAAGGTTATACTCATAGGTTTTGCTATTTTCACAAGTTCTTTAATTGCATTTATATCTATAGCATTATTCTTAAGCGCACCTATAACTACTCCATATGCTCCGAGTTTTTTACAAATTCTAATATCCTCTTTCATTATTTCAATTTCTTCTAAAGAATAGTTAAACTCTCCTCCTCTTGGTCTAATAATAACCATGACCGGAATATTTAAATCTTCTATTGTTCTCTTTATAGTCCCATAACTTGGAGTAGTTCCATCTTCTAAAAGATTGTCACACAATTCAATTCTATTAGCACCTAGACTTTCAGCTTTTAAGGCTTCATTATAGTTACCTACACAAGCTTCATATATATTCATTAAAAGTTTCCTCCATTAAATTTTATTTTTGAACTATGTTTTATAATATTGTAGTATAATTTTAAATTCCACTGTCCATGATTCTTTATCGATAACTAATATCTATAATTTCATAACAACTACACGTTCCTACATGACTACTTATAAACATCACCTAAAGATAAGCTTTATGTCATGCTAAGAATTCTGTTTATACTACAATATCAACATTTACTTAAAACATATTTATAATTTTTAATATTTCTTCACCATATGCACTTATCTTCTTCTCTCCGACGCCTCTAATTTCTAATAATTTTTCTAACGTACTTGGTTTATTATTAGTAATATCTATTAATGTAGTATCTGAAAAAATTATGTATGGTTTTATTCTATCTTTATACGCTCTTTCTTTTCTCCATCTCTTTAATTCTTCAAATAGCTCCTTATTTAATATGGTATCTTCCTTATCCAAAATCTTAAAAACTACTTTTTCCTTACTTTTTAATACTCTAAATGAACGTGCATTAAGTTTTAACATTGAATATGTCCTTTCTTTTAAATCAACATATCCATCATTTAATAAGCTGTTAATTAAATCTTTAATAAGCCCACTTCCATACTCCTTCATTATTCCATATGTAGTTATCTGATCTAAATGATTTTTTATTATTTTAGGGCCTTTAAAGCCTTTTAAAATATCTATAAGTACTGATATTCCATACTGCTCCTTTGTTCTAAAAACAGTTGATAAAATCATCTGACTTTCTCTTGTAAAATCTTTTAATTCATCATCATTTAAACAGTTGCTACAATTGTTACAATAACTCCCTTGAACATCATTTTCAAAATATTTTAAAATAAAGTTTCTATAACACTTTTTTATATTACAATAATCAATCATTGATTGTAGTTTTCTTAATTCAATCTCTCTTCTACTCAAAGTAGAACTTTTATTTATTATGTATTCAACTCTACTTATATCGTCTTCTGAGTAAAATAAATAACAATTGCAAAGTTCTCCATCTCTTCCCCCTCTACCTATCTCCTGATAATAACATTCTATATTTTGAGGAAGAGTAAAATGTACGATAAATCTAATATTAGATTTATCTATTCCCATACCAAAAGCATTAGTAGCAATAATCACATCTAATCTTTCATATAAGAAATCTTCTTGAAAATTTTCTTTTTCTTCATCTTTTAAACCACCATGATATTTACCTACATTAAAACCTATATCTTTTAAATAATAATATAAATTATCTACTTCACTCCTTGCAGCACAATAAACTATTCCTGATTCACCCTCATTATCTCTAATTATATCTTTAAGCGTTTCAAGCTTATCTATTTCCTTTAATACAGTTAAATTTAAATTTTCTCTATTAATATTCCCTTTATATATATAAGGATTTACAAGACCTAATAATTTAACTGAATCCCTTCGTACTTCTTCTGTTGCAGTTGCTGTAAATGCAGATATTACTGGTTTAGTTTTTAGTTCTTTAACAAAACTTTTAATAGATAAATAACTTTTTCTAAAGTCATGTCCCCATTGTGATACACAATGGGCCTCATCAACAGCAATTTGAGATATTTTTAGTTCCTTTATCATATCCCTAAATATTTTAGATTCAAGTCTTTCAGGTGAAATATATATTATCTTATATTCACCAATTGACGCATCAAATAATATTTCTTTTATTGTATCTGTATTTTGAGTACTATTTATATAAGTTGCTTTAATACCTAATGAAGTTAAATTATCAACTTGATCCTTCATAAGTGAAATTAGTGGAGATATTACAATAGTTATACCCTCTAAAATTATTGCAGGAATTTGATAACAAATAGATTTTCCTCCACCTGTTGGCATAAGACAAAATGTATCTCTTTGTTGAAGTATACTATTTATAATCTCAAATTGCCCTCTTCTTAAAGTATTAAATCCATAATATTTCTTTAAAACGAAAAAAATCTTTTCTCTATTATCCACTATATCCCACCTCTTTTTTTGTATTAATTTAAATTATATTTTTTATTCAAATTAATTATTAAATTAAATAATCTTTCTCCTAATAAAAGCATTATAAAATAATTGCTAACTCCATGTATTATATCAAATGGAATTCCTGCAACCCAATAAGTTATACCTGCATTTATTCCTCCAAATATAGCATAAGGAATTGCATAAAAAAATCCAAAAAGTAGTCCAAAAATCCCTGAATAAATTGATAATAATAGATACTTATTTAATAAAACGCTTCTTATTAAAACTGTTAAAATAGATAGTAACGGCCATAATATCAAATATCCTATCCACCATGTTCCAAACCCATGTATAAGTCCCATTGCTACTACAAAAATTCCAGTAATATATAATGCCTTTCTTTTATATATTAAAGAAAATAATATAATTAATAATGTAACTAGCTCAACATTAGGAATAAAGCTCAAAGCTATCTGAGAGACTATAACTACTCCTGAAAGTATTCCAAATAATATAAGTTCTCTTATGTTTATTTTAATATTTGTATCCATATTTACCAACCCTTAGTTAGCACAAATTCTATTTTATCCTTATTTTTTATGTATGTACTGTCTATTCCTGTTTGAGAATTCTCTCCATTAATTTTTAAATTCCACCATTCTTCCTTTGAGACATCAGCTTTTATCCCATCAACAAGGGTTACAAACCTACTAACCCCACTATTATCAGTTTCTATAATATTTTTTTCATCTAGAGCTTCTCCTAATAATTCTTTATCTGTGTTAAACTTATATTCTTTATTATATGTATTTTCATAATCTCTAACTATTAATGTATATTGCTTATTACCTTCTTGTTTATTTAAATTCTTGAAAAAACTCTTATATCCTACCAAAGATAAAACTGCAATTAAAACTACTATTACTGATGTTAGTATTGTTTTATTTTTTATTTGTGTTTTCATACTTTTTAATCCTTTCTTTTGTTCTATGCCCATTTAAAAATAATATCTAAATATTATTTTTATAGCTTAGTTTTTTTAATTTTATATTAATAGTATATACCAGAGATAATAATTCTCAAACATAAGTTCACTTATTTTTACTATAATCTATATTTTAACTAAATTATTATATTGTAAAACATATTCCAAATAAAAAAGTAATATCTAAATATTAAATTATCTAGATATTACTTTTTTTTACTTAATTTTAATATACTCTGTATATCAAATACTTTAATTAAATTTTAACATTTACTTTTCTAAACCTTAATATTATTTCCATAAAACAATTAAATTCTTTAAATTAAAATATTTACTTATCACTTAATATAGAACCACAGAATTCACATTCACAAGTTTCTCCTGATATAAATTTATTATTAGCGCCACAATTTTTACACTTAATTTCCTTAACTTTCGGCTCTTTATTTATTGAATTATCTTTCTCAGAAGTATTATTAAATTGTTGAATTTTTTGCTGTTGTAAAATTATTTTTCCATTATTTATATCTATATGAGAACCTTGGAAGTATCCTTTATCTATCATTTCATTTAAATCTTTAAAGACTTGATCATAATTTGTTGAAAATATCTTTGATATATCATCGATAGATGTTTGATTTTCATTTGCTATAACAGAAATATATTTTTTACATTTTTCTGCATTCTGCTTCATTTTTTTTGCAGCACTTAACATAAAACTACCACCAATAGCAAAGAAAATAGTTACCACATATAAACGAATCTGTGGATTTCCATTTAAATCTTTTGCATTTCCTGAAGCTATCATAATAAAATAAAAAATAGCTAAAAAAGTAAATATATATCCAATAACATTTAAAGTTTGACTGTTTTTTAATGCTGCTGTTTTATCACTATTTACTTTTTTATAAAATAAATATAATCCAATCGGCCAAAATATAATAAGTGCTATAATTACAAGCGCCCATGAAGTAGATTTTTTATTGTTAGCATCTGATAACATGTTCATTATCCCCCTATTTTATTTGTGAGCCACAAAATTCACATTCCCCAGTCGTTCCTTTAGGTATTTTATTTTCTGCTCCGCAATTTTTACATTTTACTGTAGTATATTCTATGTTAGATTCAGGTATTTTTGAAGATTGTTGAGTTGTAGACTTAATTTGTTCTGATTTTGATGGAAAAACAATACAATTCCTTTCAGTATCTAGATATGCATTTACAAAATATTTTTTATCACACATTAATTTTAAGTTGTTTTTTACTATATCTTGAGATGTACCTAAACTAGATGCTAAATTTTCTAAAGATCCTGTTGGATCAACTGATAATACAGAAACATAGGTTTTAAAATTTTTAATTAGCTTATTACGTTTTCTACTTAAAATTATAAGCCATACACCTAAAGAAAGAAAAACAATTGCTAAAATAATAGTTACAGTATCAATATTTCCATGAGAAATACATCCTAAAAAGCCTATTCCAAAAAAACATATAATTATTATACCTACTATTAACTGTATTTTTTCTACTATTTGACTTACAACAATAGTAGTTTTTGATTTACTATCTTGATCCATTTTAAATTCCCCCCAATTTTATATTTTTTACTTCACTTTTTCTTTTATTAATTAACATTAATATTTCTTCTATCAAATTTATTACTCTATCATTCTTATCGTCATCATTACTTAATAAAGCAACTTCCAATTTAGTAATTTTAACCTCTAAATCTGAATCACTAGGTACTATCTCTGAAATGTCACTATACCTTAAATTCTCATAAACTTTTTCAAGCAATTTTTCATAATTTTTATTATTAGAATCAATTTTAAGTAAATTAATTCTTTCAATAAAAATATTAATTCTATTAGTAGCATTTAATACTTTGTTGCTATCTTGTCTAACCTTATTTCCACTAATTATAAATACTATAATTAAAACAGTAGTAAAAACCAAAAGAATTGCTTGTAAGCTTATAAAATACTTAATAGATTCTCTTTCTGATTTAATAAACATTAATGAAATAAGAAAAGAAATTATCCCATATCCAACCAAAGTAACACCAATGCCAGCTCTAATAATAATTTGAGATGATCTTTGTGCAATATATTCAATAGATACATGTCCACCAAATAAAATAAGTTCAGATAATAACATAAAAATTAGGCAAATCCAACTTATAGATGTTCTATCTTTTATAAGCATGAAAAATATGAAAATAGTTAAAACTTCAACAAGCAATCCAATAATAGAAAATGCTTTTATTCTATTATTCATAGCATCCTCCTTAACAAAGATTATTTCCGCATTCTGGACAGAATTTAGGTGTTCCTTCAATTATCGAATTACACTTTGAACATTTATTAACTAAAGACTCACCACATTCTGAACAAAACTTAACCTTTTTAGATATCATAGCACCACATTTAGGACACTTACGTGGAAGTTCATGTCCACATGATTGGCAAATATTACTATCTATTGACATATCTGCTCCACATTCTTTACACGGATTATATTTTTTTCCGCACTCTGGACAAAATTTTGTTTTTATTGTTAGTTCACAACCACATTTACAACATAATATTTTAGTCTTCTCTTTATCTACTTTAGTTTCTATATCATATCCGCATGCTCCACAAAATCTCTGATTTATATCTAACTGAGAATGACATTTAGGACACTCCCTTTTATTTATAGAAGCTTTTGTGTTAATTTCTTTAGAAACATTTCCAAATGCTCCTCCTAGACCAACACCCATTCCAAGTCCCATTCCTGCACCCATTATATTTGAGCCAGATGAATTTGTATTTTTAGCTGCACCTTCTAATGTATCAAAAGAACGTTCTTGCTCATAATTGTAGCCTATTATATTCATTTCAGCTCTTTTAGCCAATGCATCCTTTAACTTAATTACAGCTGTATCATCTTCGGGCACACTTATATCATTTACATAAAAATTAACTAGTTTGATTCCATATTCACTTAATGTTGGTTTAATTCTCTCCATCATATAATTAGAAATTTCATCAATATAAGCATTAATTTCTAAAACACTTACTTGCTTATGTATCAAATAAGAAGAAACTGCATCTTTTACTTTTGTAACATATAATCCCCTAAAATACTTTACAAGACTACTTTTATCAAACATTTCCAAGGTGCCTACAAGTTTTATTAAAAATTTCTTTGAGTCTTCTATTTGTATACCAAACATACCATTAGAACGAACAGGCACAAATACCCCATACTTTGGGTCTTGTATTTGAATAGGTGAAGACGTTCCCCACTTAATATCTAATGAATAAACTTTATTAACGTACCAAACCTCGGCAGTAAATGGTGAACGTCCACCAAAAGGCAAATTTACTATTTTATTAAGCAATGGAATATTTCCAGTATCTAAAGTATGTCTTCCACTTTCAAAAACATCTAAAACCTTTCCACCTTTAAGAATAATTGCTTGTTGTGATTCATTAACGATTAATTGTGTCCAAGTTCCTAATTCTTCACTAGGATACTTCCATGCAAAAACATCTGGTCCACCATTATATTTAACAACTTCTACTATAGACATATAATACCTCCTAAGCTAATAATCATCAAGAATTTTACATAAATATACATAGTATATTATACCATTTATAGATATTTCATTCAACTTTAACATTATATTGTTATGGTTCGTTTATTAGTATTAAATATAAAATTATGCCACATTACTATTACTTATATTATAATATTTTAAATTTCTATAATTTTTAAAATAAAAAAGTAATATCTAAATATTAAATTATCTAGATATTACTTTTCCGCATTATATATAAATTCCTCATTATACTAGTTAATTAATCAACGAACTTTATTGGAACTTATATATTTAAATTTTTTAACTATGATATTATTAATTTTAATTTTTAATCTTCTTGTTGAACAATATTATAATAAGTTTTTGCTGTTAATTTATAAACTAATATATAAACTATAGCAAAAGTAATCATTGTTCCTAAAGTACATTGCAAAAATAAACTTGTATTGCTTATTGCAAATAAAGCTAACATTTTTTTCATTACTTTGAATGCAAAAACAATATGAATTACAGCTGTAACTAATGGTAAGAAAAATACCATTAATATTTGTTTACTAATCGTCTTTTTAACTTCTCTTTTACTCATACCAACTTTTTGCATTATCTTAAATCTTTCACTATCATCATAGCCTTCTGAAATTTGCTTATAATAGATTATTAAAACTGTAGCCATTGTAAATAATAATCCTAAAAAGACACCTATAAATAAGAATCCGCCATTAAATGTATAAAAATCTTCCCTTTCAGTATATATACTATGACAATTCCACTTAGCCACATTATTAACCTTAGCCTTCAAGTTATCAGAAAAATTCATAATAGAATTATTATTTTCTCCTTGAATATCAAAAGTAACATTATAGCTCATAGCCTCTAATTCTTCATTATTCATATCTTTATATATTTCTTTTAGAATGCTTTCATCTTTTGCAACAATATAATATTCCTTAATCATAGGATTATCTTGCTTTTTTGATATTTTCAATTCATTTAATTCTTCTTTTATATTAAAATTTCTATTTCCCAAAGTTATAGAATTTTTTCCAAAATTATCTTCTACAGAAAATATAAGAACTTCATTGTTATCTAGAGAAACCTTTTTTCCTTCTAATTTATTATAATCATCTAATGTTAAAAATTCTAAAGACATCATATTTTCCATGCTAGACATATTAGGTTCTGTAACTTCAAATGTTTCTCCATTTTTTCTTACCATCATATCTATAGAATTAAAAGTTAATTCATTTTTTAAACTTACATTATTAACTTGCAATTCTTGATTTATCATCATATCAATTTTTTCAATATTTTCTTTTGTTGATTTATCTAATGATATATTTACATCTTGAGTGTATTTATTTCTAAGACTATCTTCCTGTCCAATATATAAACATACTGTAGTAGATACTGTTAATAATACTGCTGTACTAAGAATACATATGTTAGCAAGTCCTATAGCATTTTGCTTCATTCTATATATCATTCCTGATATTGAAATAAAGTTATTTGTCTTATAAAAAAATTTATTATTCTTTTTTAATAGTTTTAATAAAGCTATGCTACCAGCTCTAAAAGTACTATATGTTCCTGCCATTACTAAAAGTACTGCGATAAAAAATACTTGAATAGCAGCTACTGGAGATTCCACGGTAAGTGCTATACCATAGCCTATCATTAATTCAATAATTCCTGAAATAGCCAACCATCTTGATGTTTTTGGCACTCTTTCTCCCTTTTCTCCACCTTTTAATAATTCTATAGGATTAGAAATTTTAACTTCTATAAAATTTTTAATTAATATAGCTATAAAAGTTATAATAAAAATCTTAACTGTAGAAATTATTGCTGGAATTGATATTGAAAAAGATAATGTAACTTTAAATCTTATTAAATTAAGCAGTATTAAAAACAATAACTTGCTTATTATAATTCCCCCTATTAATCCTAACACTAAACTTGTAATTGCTACTATTAGTGTTTCAAAAAAGAGTACTTTTGCAATATGTTTTTTTTCCATTCCAAGAATATTATAAAGCCCAATTTCTTTTTTTCTACGTTTTATTAAAAAACTATTAGTATAAAATAGAAATATTATAGAAAATATAGCTATTACATACGATGTAAATCCTAATAATGATTTTAATGCATCAGCACCTCTCATTGTGTCTAATCCTTTGTTTAATACCATAGACTTCATAGTATAAAATGTAATTACTGCACAAATTGCCGCTATAATATAAGGAAAATAAGTCTTACCATTCTTCTTCAAATTAGTCAGAGCTAATTTAAAATAAAATGAATTATTCAATTTCAGCACCTCCTGTTGTTAAAACAGTAAGACTGTCTGAAATTTTTTGATACATTTCATCATTTTTCATAGACCCACGATAAATTTGATGAAAAAGCTTTCCATCCTTTATAAATAATACACGATTAGCATGACTAGCTGCTTTAGTACTATGAGTAACCATTACTATTGTTTGACCTGCTTCATTTATATCTGAAAATAAATTTAATAGTTCAGTAGATGATTTTGAGTCTAATGCTCCTGTTGGTTCATCTGCTAATACTAATTTGGGATTTGTTATAAGTGCTCTTGCCACTGCTGCTCTTTGCTTTTGTCCTCCAGATACTTCATATGGATACTTTTCTAATAGATCTCTAATTCCTAATTTACTAGCAATTGGTTTTAATCTTTCATTCATCTCTTTATATTCTTTTCCTGATAACACCAAAGGTAAAAATATATTGTCCTTTAATGAAAATGTATCAAGTAAATTAAAATCCTGAAATACAAATCCTAAATGATTTCTACGAAAAGCAGAAATTTCTTTTTCATTTATATTAACAATATTATTTCCTTCTAATAAAACCTCACCACTTGTTGGTTTATCTAATGATGCTAATATATTAAGTAGAGTAGTTTTTCCTGAACCTGATTCTCCCATAATAGCAACATATTCTCCCTCTTCCACTGAAAATGAAATATCAGATAATGCCTCTACCTTATTTCCACCAAATCTTGTAGTATATATCTTCTTTAAATTTTTAACTTCTAATAATGCCATTTATTATTACCTCCAAATATTTTTCGATGTTCCTTATTACAAATTAAGTATAATAAAAAAAGAAATGTATTGCCTTAATCTTGACTTACATTTCTTCTTTTAACCTTACATATGTGTAAGATTAGGCACATTTTATTGTGCCTTACTCTATTTCAATCTTCTTTCTTGAAAAATCAATAGTTACCATTGTTCCTTTTCCTACTTGTGAGGTAATAAATATTTTATGAGAAATATTATTTAAAATATTCTTACATAAATATAGCCCTATACCTGTAGACTTTTTATTCATTCTACCATTATATCCTGTAAATCCTTTTTCAAATACCCTAGGTATGTCCTCTTCTTCTATTCCAATTCCAGTATCCTTAATTATTAAAGTATCTTTATTTTGTTTATCCATATAAATAGAAATTGTACCTTCTTTGGTATACTTTAGTGCATTAGATAAAATCTGTTCTAATACAAATGTAAGCCACTTTTCATCAGTTATCACTCTATAATCTATTTCTTCTAAATCCAATTTAATCTTCTTATTAATAAACATTAAAGCATGCTTCTTAACTACTTGATGAAGAATATTTTGTAAATTATATTCTTCCAATCTTAAATCAGAAGACATACTTTCTAATCTAAGGTAATGAAGTACCATCTCAACATATTGCTCTATTTTAAATACTTCTTGATTCATAAGTTTCTTATTTTCAAATGAATCCATAGATTGTAAAATCATATGTAATGCTGAAATAGGTGTTTTTATTTGATGTACCCACATTGTATAATAATCTATCATTTCACTACGATTATTATTAATCTTATACTCTAAGTCTGACTTACTATTATATATTTTTTTAATAATCTCTTGGTAATCTTCTTCTATCAACTTATTATTTTCTGGCATCTTTTCTAATTTATCTTCTACTGTATTAAAAATATATTTTAAAAATATATGCTTATTATAAAATCTATAGAAATCATATAAGCTAAATAGAAACCCTAATGTAATTGTTAATAAACTAGCATATAAAACAGGTTCTAACGGAAGATGATATAATAAATATACAACTAAAAATATACTAATAAATATAAAAAATGCACCAATAATCTTTGTTCTTTCTTTAAAATAAGAGAATATCATAAAAAAAATAGATTCTTTTTGCATACTAATCACCTACCATATAACCAATTCCTTTTTTAGTTTTAATAAAATCTTTAAGTCCTATATCCTCTAATTTTTTTCTAAGCCTAGTTACATTAACAGTTAATGTATTATCATCAATAAAACTGTCACTATTCCAAAGATGATTCATAATGTCATCACGAGAAACAGCTTTATTTTTATTTTCAAAAAGTATTTGTAATATCTTAAATTCATTTTTGCTTAATTCCAATTTGTCATCATTATATGTAAGAGTTGTATCCCCTAAATTAAGAACTGCTCCATTGCTTTCTAATATATTTACTTTTCCTTGAAATGAATAAGTTCTTCTAATTAATGCTTGTATTTTTGCAACTACTACATTTAAATCAAAAGGCTTTGCAATAAAATCATCAGCACCCATATTAATAGCCATGATTAGATTCATATTATCACTAGCAGATGATGCAAAAATTATAGGCACCTTTGATATTTTCCTAATTTCTGTACACCAATGAAAGCCATTATAAAAAGGTAAAGTAATATCTAAAATTACTAATTGAGGATCATATTTAATAAATTCATCAATAACATTATTAAAATCAGAAATAATTTCTGCTTCATATCCCCATTTACATAAATGATTTTTTAAAATACTTGCTATAGTTATATCGTCTTCTACAATTAATATTTTGTACATTAATTTCCTTCTCCTGTGCTTGATTTTTCAATTTTAATTATTACTATAATTTTTTAACTATATAATTAATATAGCTTTGTTTTATTTTTCTACTCTTATAGATTCTATTAAATAATCTAAATTCCCTTTATTGCAATAATTTAAAAATTTATAATTGTGTTGTCTATAAATTATAATGTTATCCCCCTTTTTGTTATTTATCATTAATCTTAATATTACATAATTATGGTATAATATTCAAATTAAAAATAAAAACTAGTAACATTAAAATATAATTTAATAATTACTAGTTTTCATATGAATTATTTTTTTCTCTTCTTTTTAAATATCTTGCCTAAATTTTCAAAACAATTTACAAAATTAATATATTCTTTTGTATCTTTTATAGCGTTTCTAAACTCTTCATCCCTATAATTACATTTTGGTGTTGTATAGACATCTTTTCCATCTATAGAAACATTAAAACTATATATATTATTTTTTCCTTCTATTTTTATTAATTCATCTTTATTAAGTTTAATAATAACATCTAAGTACTGTATTCTTTTACTATCTTCTGTAATTTCCTTTTGTTCAGCTTTTAATATAGTGCCTATTTGGGTTCTAGTTGTATAATGACTTATATCCTTAATTAGTTGTGAATGATATTTATTAAAATCCATTCTACGTTCCTCCAATCATATATTCTATAATAAATTAACTTTTTATAAATATATTCTGTTAAGTACATTTGTATTACAGATTATATGATTTGTTTTAAGAACTATTCTTTTATCCAATAGCTACTACAATCATTAGAACGTTCAATAAATCCATATTCTATCAGTGCTCTTCTAATCGAAGCATAATCTTCATATATTCTTTTCAAAATCCTATTTATTTCTTTTTCTGAATATTTCTTTCCCTTTGAAAAATTCTTAACTACTTCTCCTAATATTATTATCTTCTTTTTCTCTTTAGCCGGATATGTCTTTATAGCTCCATTTTCATCCATATAGTTTTTAATTGTACTTTCTCTTTCCTTATCAGTAATGTTATATCTGTCATCTATAGTAGTTGCTGTTTTATGTGCATCACATAAAGACTCTGTATCTAATTTATTTATCTTTTTCTTTGTTCCACTAGATATAAGCTCCATCATTGCTAAAAATAATCTTGCTTGTTTCTCTTTTTCACGTAATTTATAACGATGATTTCTTATTGTTGAATGTGCAACACCTAACTTTACAGCAATTTCTTTATCCGTTAACCCTGAAGCTATTAAAACTAACAATTCCCTTTGCACCTCAGATATGCCTGTAAAAGTATTATTCATTTCTAATAGATACTCTAATGATGAACCATGACTTTTTTCTATATGAAGTTCTGTTGCCTTTTTTGCATCATAAAGCATAGAATCTATTTCATATATTCTTCCTTTTGTAAATTCCTCTTCACAAATAATGCACTTATAACTCTCATCCCCCTCAATATACCCTCTTTTTACCTCTTCAATCGTTGCATCCCAAAATAATTCTTTATTATTTTCATTCATATTACTCAATACCTCTTTCATTTTTATCTCTATATTCATATTATGACTATTTTGCAATTTTGTCTATATATAAATAAACTTTTTATGATAAAGTTTATATTTAAAATTGTTGACTGTTCGATAGTTGAAATTTTACGAGCTATTTTCTATCACAAATTATTCTATTAACTCATTAAAAAATTCTAAATCTATGTATAAGAAAAACCCTAGACTAATCTAATTAATCTAGGGTTTTTCTGTTAGTATAAATAATATTTCTGTATACTATTTATATTCTTCTAATGTTTTTAATAATTCTTCAGTATCAAAAGGTTTCCTAATATATCCTTTAGCTCCTAGTTCTATACATTGATTTTTTACACTTTCATATCCTACTGCTGAGATAATAAATACAACTGCTTTAGGATTAATTTGCATAATTTCAGTCAATACATCAATACCATCCATTGTAGATTCAGACATGTTTAAATCCAGAAACACAATATCTGGATTTTCAGCATTAAATATCTCTATGGCATCTTCTCTACCTGATGCCTCGAATATTGTATGGAAACCTCCTTGTTCAATAATCTTTTTTACAAACATCCTCATAAAAGATGAATTATCAACAATTAAGATCTTTTTCACATTAAAAACTCCTTTATATATGTTTTTTAATTTCCTAGCAAAGTAAGTCTTTTATTTTACCAAAAAATCTAATACATTCATCTATTTCTTGTTTTAAAACTGCTTCCTCCAGCTTTATGGCTAATTCATAAATAGAAATTATTCTTAAATTTCCGGAAGAACCTTTTAATTCATGAACTAATCCTGCTAATTTATGAAAATCACTATTATCAATAGCTTTATTAATATTTTCAAATAAATCAGGTAAATATTTTATATATTCTTCAAGAATTTCTTTTGCATCTTCTTTTTTAAGCCCTGTATTTTGAACAAAATAATTAATATTATTTTCTATAATATTATTATAATCGAGTACTTTACAATTTTCTTTAGTATTATCTTCTATCATATTAAACATAATATCAAAATTAATAGGCTTACTAATATATGCATCCATTCCAGCTTTAATACACTTTTCATAGTCACCTTCCATCACATTAGCAGTCATTGCAATAATTTTAGTATGTTTTTTAGTCCCTTCAATCAACCTTATTTTGGATGTACATTCATATCCATCCATTACTGGCATTTGACAATCCATAAAAATAACATCATAATCTTTTCCTTCTACTGATTTTAATGCTTCACTACCATCAACGGCTATATCACAGGTCATATTATGAGTTTTAAGCATACTTATAACAATTTTACGATTCATTTCATTGTCTTCAACCAATAAAATTCTTGGTTTTAATGCATTTTTAACTTCTTTAACTATATGTTTTGTTACAACTTGAGGTTCTTCATTCTCTTTTTTCAAACCCAATGTTATAGCTATACACTCAAACAGTTCATCTCTTCTTACAGGCTTACCTAAATATGATGAAAATCCATATTCTTTTGCAAGTTTAGTATCTCCTTTTTGAGTTACTGAAGTTAAAAGTATTAGTTTAATATCCTTTGCAAAAGGTATTGTTTTTAATGTAGTTGCAAGTTCATAACCAGTCATATCAGACATTTTATAATTTATAATGGCAATATTTATTTTATTTTTTGTATTTACATTTGAAAGAATTGTAGTAATTGCACTATTACCGTCTTTTGCTTCAAATACTTTTAAGCCAGTAGCCTGAAGATATGATGTAACAATTCCCCTATTATTTGTATTATCATCAACAATCAAAATATTTAAACCATTAAGCTTTTCAAATGCAAATTTCTGCTTTAAAACTCCCTTAGCAATTTTCAATCTTACATTGAATTTAAATGTAGACCCTTCCCCTAGTGTGCTTTCAACCTGGATTTCACCGCCCATCATTTTCACCAATTCATTAGATATTGCAAGTCCAAGTCCTGTTCCTCCATACTTTCTAGTCGTAGAAGCATCTCCCTGACTAAAAGATTGAAAAATTGTGTTAATATGCTCATTATGAATTCCAATTCCAGTATCCTTCACTTGAAAGTTAAGCATAACTATTCCATTCTCTTCTTCTAAAGAATCAACTGTAACAGTAATCTCACCCTGTTCAGTGAATTTTACTGCATTGCTTATAAGATTGTTTAAAATTTGACTAAGTCTTGCTGGATCACCAACAACCTTTTCTGGAACTCTTGATGTAATCATAGTATAAAGTTCAATTCCTTTTTCTTCTGCCTTAGGAGCAAGAAGTGAAACTGCATCTTCAATAGTATTTCTTAAATCAAACTCAATTTTTTCCATATTTAACTTTCTAGCTTCAATCTTTGAAAAGTCCAATATATCATTAATAATATGTAATAATACCTCTGAAGCAGCTTTTGCTTCACGTATAAACTCGTTTTGTTCTAAAGACAGATTAGTTGATTGCAACAACTTAAGGAATCCAAATATTCCATTTATCGGTGTTCTTATTTCATGAGACATATTTGCAAGAAACTGGCTCTTTGCTATACTAGCTGCTTCTGCTTGTTCTTTTGCCTTATATAGCTCCAGCTCTGCTTTCCTCTGTTCTGTAATATCTTCAGCAGTACAAACTAGATATTTAATATTACCATCCTCATCTTTATGTGGTTTACTTTTAATTTTAAGTAATCTATTTTCACCTTTATAATTCTTAATCTCAAGCTCTTTTTCTGCTAATTCATTTTTTTCGAATAACTCCCAATTATTTTCAGAAAATTTATTTGCGGTTTCTATATCGAATATATCATATAAATCCTGATATTCTAAATCACTTTTCTTCTTACCAAAAAACTTTGCATGTGCTTCATTAACAGTTGCATAAGAAGTAACATTACTTAAAGCCCAAATCTGTGATTCAGAATTATTAAGCAAAATTGATTGTCCATTAAGTATTAATTCATATGATTTTTCCTTTGCAATCCTTGATTTTGTATATGAAAAAGCTTTTGAAGTATCTATTAATATGTTAATTTTCTCTTCTTCCCATATTATAGGTTTTGATAAACTTTCATATCCTATAAATCCAATCAACTCATTTTGACTCTTTAATGGAATTATAAGCGCAGATTTTATTCCTTCCTTTAAAAAAGCTTCAGTTGCAAACACAGCTTCAGGTGGCAATTCCTCTATGCTATTTATTGCAACAAAATCATTATTTTTAATTTCACGCATCAGCCATGGAAGAGCATAAACTACCTCTTCTTCCTCAATTTTTCTTTTAGGGGGTATTTCTTCTTTATTCCATTGACATTCTATTTTCATAAAAGTAGGGTCTTTAGAAAAATAATAAATATAAATCCTATCTAAATCAAAAAATAAACCTATTTTTTCTAATGAGCTTTTTAACTCACTTTGATAATTAACACTATTTACATCTAAAACTTTCTTAAAAATATCATTAATTAATTTTAAACATTCATTAGAATATCTGATATTTGTATAATCATCTTCACTACTCATAAAGTCCTCCACTAAATTAAAGTTCACAGGTTTTTATAATAAAAAGAGTTAATTCTTTTAATAAGTCAATTTCATAAGGTTCTAAAAGTAAATTTCCAAGTTTATCATATATAACTTTTACCACAGGTCTTGTTGGCATTGATGTATTTTGTCTTATAACTAAACCCTTTTCATTTGAACTTAGAATAACAGCACATCCAGTCGGGAAAGCAGCTATATTACTAGTAAATTTTTTTACTATCTCTCCATCAAAATAAATGTTACTCATACCAACAAGGTACTCAATAACCTCAGGAACAGTTTTACTTTCCTTCATATTTCTACCTGATATTAAATTATCAAATACATCACATATAGACACTATCTTTGCAATTTGGTTTATTTCATTTCCTTGTAATTTTAAAGGATAACCACTCCCATCACTTCTTTCATGATGCATTAATGCTACCACTTTAACAGCTGCATTCCAAATATACTGTTCTCCTAAAAAATCATAACCAACCCTTGGATGCATTGATTTAATATACTTATCTAATTCATCCTTAGTCTTAAACTGGGTTAAAAGCTTTTTATCATTCATGATTTTTATCTTTCCTATATCATGCATTAATGCACCCGCAGCTATATCTTTAAGTTTTAACATACTATATCCCATATGAGTTCCTATTATTGTAGACAATACACAAACATTTACTGAATGTGAATATATATTGTTATCACTTGAACTTATTTCTGCAACATTTATTAAAACATTTTTATTTGATAATATATCTTCAATGACTGAATTTACTGAATTCATAACACTTGTACTATCAGTTTTTCCTTCACGACAATATCTTTGAATCATATCCTTAACAGCATGTTTACTCATTTGCCTTGTCTTTTCGGAAATGCTTTCTTCAATATCTACATCTTTTGATATATCATCATCAATGTATACTGAGTTAATTCCAATTTCTTTAATCTTTTCAATATAATAAGGTTTCAATTTTACTCCAACATTAAGTAAAACTCTACCTAATTCATCATAAATCTGTCTTCCTAGAATTTCGTCTCCCTTTAGGCTGGAGACACTAATAAGTCTCATATATACCTCCAACTAAAATAATTAGTTTTTTACTAGATACTAAAAGAATCATATAAAAAATCGCCAGAGTAGCTTTGAAGCCATCAAATTTTTCACTCATCTATATTTTTGAACATATTTGAAAAAATCTAGCAAAAATATCTTTCATATTAAACACAAAAGAAAACACCATCCGTAACGATTATTATTTAAATATCTTAGCATACTCTTACATTTTTGACTACACAAAATAATGTGTAAATTTAGGCACATGAAATAAAATAATAAATCAAAGAGGCGTTGTCTATTTTAGCCTTTTAATGAGTATGAACTCCTGTAAATCCATCTTCATGTATATGATCAGTTCCAAGACCTTTGATATGCTTATGTGTGTGCATAAATGATACTTGTAATTTTTTATTTATAGGATTAACTCCCACATACGCATTTACACCAAATACCTCTTTTAACATTTCAGAATTTATTACTTCTTCTACTGTTCCGAAATTCTTTATCCGTCCATCTTTCATTACAATCAAATAATCACAATACATAGATGCTAGATTCATATCATGTATAGCTGCTAAAGTAGTTATATTAAGACTTTTAACTAAATCCATAAGTTGTATCTGATAGCCTATATCTAAATGATTTGTTGGTTCATCTAGTATTAAAAAATTAGTATTTTGAACTAAAGCTCTTGCTATTAAAGTTCTTTGTTTCTCTCCTCCTGATAATTCTGAAAAACTCCTCTGACTATAATTTTCTAAACCCACCTTTTTTAGCATTTCCTTAACCATCTGTAAATCGTATTTAGAGTAATTTTCTAAAACAGATTTATATGGATATCTTCCCATTTTTACTATTTGTTCAACCGTAAAATCAAAGTGAGTATTACTTTCTTGAGCTAAAACTGCAATCTCTTTTGCACAATCTTTATGTTTCATTTTAATTAACTCTTTATTATCTAATAATATACTTCCACTTGATGGTTTATAGAGTCTATATATATTTTTAAGTAATGTAGATTTTCCTGAACCATTAGGACCTATAATTCCTACAAATGAACCTTTCTTAATATTAAAAGATATATCTTTTAGTATTGCTTTTTTATCTATGCTAAAACTTAAATTTCTAACCTGCACTTTAAACATTACTATTTTCCTCCAAATGAATAATTTTTCTTAGAAATCAAATATAAGAAGAATGGACCTCCAACTAATGAAGTTATTATTCCTATAGGTATTTCTATTGGTGGGAAAAGACCTCTAGCTACAATATCTGATAATATTAGAAATATAGCACCTATTAATGATGAAAGTACTATAAGTTTTTTATGATCACTTCCTACTATAGTTCTAGATATATGTGGCACTACAAGTCCTATAAATCCTATCGCTCCAGTTATAGAAACTAATGTTGATGTAAGTAATGTAGCTAGTATTAAAATTGTAGATTTTATAAGTTTTATGTTAATTCCAAGTATTATTGCGCTATCATCACCAAGAAGTAATATATCTAATGATTTAGACATTATTAATGCTCCTATCATAACTATAATTAATATAATAAACGGAAATATTAAAACATCCCATTTCGCTCCCCCTAAACTACCAACAGTCCAAAACAAAGCAGTTTTTGCTTGATTTGAATTTTCTGCTGAATATATAAGTAAATTAGTAAGTGACGAAAATATTGTTGATATTGCCATACCTGATAATACTAATCTTGTTGTAGACGTTGTTTTACCCATTTGAGTGCCTATAGCAAAAACTAATATTCCTGATATAAGAGAACCTACAAACGCCCCTGCTCCAACACTATTTATCCCAAGTGATGATATTCCTCCTAAAACTATAACAAAAACAGCACCACAAGATGCTCCTGATGATATACCTAATATATAAGGTTCAGCTATTGGATTTTTAGTGACACATTGCATAAGGACTCCACAAATGGCAAGTCCCGCTCCACATATAAATCCAAGCAATACTCTAGGGAATCTTATTTCCCATATTATATTTTGTGTCATTACACTTCCAATATCGCTATACAATGTTCCATTTGTTAATTTGCTAAGTAGTATTTTATATACTTCTCCAGGTTTAATATACGTACTACCTACAGCTATTGCTGCAATTATTATAACTACTAAGATTAAACTTAAAGCTATAAGCCAAAGTAAAAAACCTTTCTTTTTAGAAAGGCTTTTTTTCTCCTCTAAAGCTACTTGCATTACTTATTTTCTCCAAAAAAATATCCATACATTTGCTCAATAAGCTTAGGATTTCTAACACCTGGAGATAAATCAGCTAATCCTACAACATATATTTTGTTATTTTTTATAGCAGGTACATCTTTAAGCGCAGGATGTGCTTTCAAGAAATCTATTTTTTCTTGTACTGGTTCCCCTGCCATAAAATCAGTTACTAATATAACTTCTGGATTCTCTGCTACTATACTTTCCCATGAAACATGTATATAAGGCTTGTTTGCATTCTTAGCAAACACATTTTTTCCCCCTGCAAGGTTTATTAAGTTATTAGCAAGCCCTGCTCCAACTACCATTGCATCATTTTCACCTGAATCATATACCATCATTTTCACTCTATCTTCTTCTTTTATATCCCCAACTTTATCAGTCACAACTTTTATATCACTTTTCATTTTAGTTATTACGTCTTTAGCTTTATCTTGTACTCCGAATATTTTTCCTAATAATTCAAAATCTTCATAAACAGTCTCTACTGTAGAGTCTGCCCTATAAGACTTAGCCATAAATGGGGTTATATCTTTTGATATAAGTTCATCTGGTGCTCCTGTAGTTTGTTCACTTATAGATGAATCCCATCCACTTACAAAATCTGCACCGGTAGCTATAAAAGCTTCTTTAGATATCGAATGACCTTCTCCAATTTTAAGTACTGGTATTTTGTTATACGCTTCTTCAAATTCAGGTAATATAGGATTATCTAAAAGAGCTGTTCCCACCATTCTATCCCCTAAATCTAGTGCTAATAGCATTTCTGTCATAAATTGAGATAATGTTACTGCCTTTTGTCTTGGTGATTTTACTGTTACATCATAATCTTTAGCACCATCTGAATATACATATTTTACTGTTTCAAAATTACTTTCATGAACTTCAGCATTTGTTTTTTTTACATTATCTTTTCCATTATTAGAACATCCTACTGCACTTACAGATAATGTAGCTATTGTTAATGTTATTATAAATTTTATTAGCTTATTATTCATCCCTATTTTCTCCTCCTTAATTATGTTACTTAAATATAGAAAATTCACTAAGTTACTGTGGAACGTCTATTTTTTTATCTATGCACCCATTTCCAAACGTAGTGCATGAACAATGGTGCGCCCTTCTAACAAGTTTAAAAAGCAATGACTTCCTTAATAATAAACTCTTTTCCACCTAATATATCAAAATCTGTACTTTGGCAGTATGGACATTTACCATCATTCTCTATAAGATTAAAAACTTTACTACATTTTTTACATATACCATTCCCCGGTAATATTTCAATTTTCAATTTTGTGTTCTGCAATAATGTACCATCCACAGCTGCAGGATAACATGATTCAATATATCTTGGAATTATAGATGATAGCTCACCAATTTGGAGCACTAGTGTATCAATTTTGGTTAATGAATTTTTTCTTGCGAAATTTTCGATAGTTTTAACAACTTCAATTACAACTCCTAATTCATGCAATTAGCCTCACCTCGCTTATATAAGTTTAAGGAACATGAAAGCGAGAGAAACATAGTTCTCCCGTCTTTTATTTTGTATGATTTATATTATTTGTCTTTTTCACTGTAAAAAATTGATTTTAATGCTTTTACTGGCTTTTTCACAGCAATTCTTACCTTACGTTTCAACGCATATTTTATAATCGTAGATTTCATATCTTTAAATTCTGGATTTTGCTTGTCATACTTTCTTACAAGTTTAATTGCATCATATTTACATTTTGTAGTACATACACCACATCCTAAACATAGATATTGATCTGCAACTGTTGCTCCACAACCAAGACATCGCTGTGTTTCTTTTTTTACTTGTTCCTCTGTAAATGTACCACGTAAATCTTTAAATGTTTCTTTAGATTCATTTTGGCTAATATTCCTTGCTTTTTGTCTTGGAATATTATCATATCCTTCAATAATAAGATTTGCTTTATCAAAAGCACGATATTCTCTCTTAATACGACCAAGAGTTAAACTTTGTCCTGGTTGAACATAACGATGAATTGAAATTGCACCTTCCTTGCCTAAAGCAATTGCATCAATAGCAAACTTAAGACCTGTCAGTGCATCTCCACCCGCAAATACATCTGGTTCTCCTGTCTGTAAAGTAAATGGATCAGCTTTAATCGTCTTATTGGGATTTAACTCCATTTTAGAGTTTTCTAATAACTCGCCCCAATCCATTCCTTGACCTACTGAAATTAAAACATTATTTGCTTTTACTATTTTAGTCTCGTTTTCATTAAATTTAGGGTTAAATTTTTTATTTTCATCAAAGACAGAAATGCATTTTTTAAATTCTACACCTACAACATGTCCATTTTCCACAAGAATTTGTTTTGGTCCCCATGAATTATTAATACTAATGTCTTCCTCTAATGCTTCTTCAATTTCTTCATCAAGAGCGGGCATTTCTTCTCTGCTCTCAAGACAATACATATGAACTTTTAATGCACCAATACGTGTAGCAGTTCTAGCAACATCAATAGCAACATTTCCTCCACCAATTACAATAGTTTCTCCTTCTATCTTCAAACCTTCACCTAAATTTACTTTACGTAAAAATTCTACACCAGTAATTACCCCATCAGCATCTTCACCATGAAGTCCTAATTTTCTACCAATTTGAGCACCTATTGCAAGATAAAATGCTTTAAATCCTTGATCTCGTAAATCATTAAGACTTACATCTTTACCAACTTCAATACCATTCTTAAACTCAACACCTAATTCTTTTAAAATATCAATTTCTGCATTTACCACATCTTTTTCCAATCTAAAAGAAGGTATTCCTAGTGCCAACATTCCTCCAAGTACTTTCTGCTTTTCAAATACAGTTACCTTATAACCATCAATAGCTAAATAAAAAGCGCAAGAAAGTCCTGAAGGACCTGCACCGATAACAGCAATTTTTTTCCCATATTGATGTCTTTTTTCAGGTATATAACGAATATCTTTATTCAAATCTTGCTCTGCAATAAATTTCTTGATATCATCAATAGCAATGGGATCATCAATATCTCCTCTGGTACAAGCTGATTCACATTTTCTTGGACAGATACGTCCACATACTGCTGGAAATGGATTTTCATGTTTAATAAGTTCTAGCGCTTCAGTATACCTTCCTTGAGATGCCAACTTGATATACCCCTGAATCCCTATATGAGCAGGGCATTCTGCTTTACAAGGACTTGAACCGGTATCTACAACAACTTTTCTATTGGTACGATAATCAATATTCCATTTGTCCGGACCCCATTCTGTATCATAAGGAAGTTCTCTTTTCTTTTCTGGAATAGGTGTTTTTGTACATATTTTTTGACCTACTTTTAATGCACCTGTAGGACAATTTTCAACACATTCTCCACAAGCAACACATTTCTCTGTATCTACTTGTGAAACATAATTTGAACGTACCATATCATGATTTACAAACATATTAGCAATTCTCACAGCAAAACAGCCACACCCACAGCAGTTGCAAATCGCATGAGTTTTTCCTTTACCATCTGTATTTGGTATATTATGCATCAACCCATTTGCTTCAGCTTTTTTAATAATTTCAAAAGCTTCTTCACGAGTAATCTGTCTTCCTCTACCTGTACGAATATAATATTCAGCAGCATGTCCTAGTTGAATACACATATCTTCCTTTAAGTGACCACAGCCTTCTCCCATAACTTCTCTTGCTGTACGACAAGAACAATCGGAAACTGAAAAAATAGTATTTTCATTAAGATATTTGGAGACTTCCTCATAAGATGCTCTTCTAGTTTCACCTGAAATAGACTGTTCAATAGGGATAACACGCATAGGACCAGAACCTACAGGAACATTACCTGCCGCTTTTGGACCTCTTAATTTTCCATAATCATCAAAAGCTTTCCCGATTTGAGGATACTTTTTAACATTTTCCTTGTTGTTAACCATCATTTCCATGTGACCTGGGACCCAAATTTCATGCCAGTATTTATCAACTCCGTCAATTTTATTAACAAAAGCAGCCCCAGCCATTGCTAATTCCCATAAAAGTTTCTCTGTTTCCTCTACTGATTTACCACATAAAGGGGAAATTTCCTTAGCACTCATTGGTTTACGTAGCTCAAGGCAAAGTCCTACTTCTGCCATTTCATCTGTAACAACAGGTTCCAAAATTTTATATTCAGGATCTTCTGGTTTAATTTCTGTTTTTGAACCACGTTTTTGCCTGCTGAACTTATTTGCCAGATTAAGTACTTTTTCTTTTACCATATAAATTTACCTCCAAATTTAATTTTTATTATGGTACTATTTCTCATTCCAATTTTTCACTTCAGTACGTATCCAATCAGCCCATTCATTAATTCCATTTCCATTTTTAGCGGATATAGGTATAATCTTGATATTTGGATTCAATTTTGTTGCATATTCTTTAACTGCCTCTAAGTCAAAATCAAAATAATCCATTGCATCAATTTTATTAATTAATAATACATCAACAATTGAAAACATTAATGGATATTTTAATGGTTTGTCATGTCCTTCTGGTATGCTTAAAATCATAGCATTTTTTGATGCACCAGTATCAAATTCTGCTGGACATACCAAATTACCTACATTCTCCAAAATTGCAAAATCAATTTCTTCTGTTCCTAATCCCTCTAATCCCTGTTTTGTCATATCTGCGTCTAGATGACACATTCCCCCTGTGTGAAGTTGTATTACTTTGGCACCAGTTTTAGATACTATATTAGCATCTACATCTGAATCAATATCTGCTTCTAAAATTCCTATTCTCATTTCATCTTTCAAAGCCTCAATAGTTCTTAAAACAGTTGTTGTTTTGCCTGAACCTGGTGATGACATTAAATTTAATAAAAAAGTTTTGTCTCTTTTTAATTCTTCTCTAAGCAAATTTGCTTGTTTATCGTTATTTTCGAAAACACTTTTCTTAATATCAATAACTTTATACGTATCCATATCATTCCCACCCCCACTTTGTTAAATTTTATCTTTTTATTTTTTAATTTAAACCATAAAAAAATATTATTTCAATCAAAATTATACCATATATTACAAATTAAAGAAATTAGTTTTGATTATATTAAGATACGGAAAATTAAATGGATTTTAGTTCTATCAAATATAGTCTAATAAAAAAAAATGTTCTTCAAGATGAAATACAGTTGATTTGATAAAAGAATTAAATTGATTATACATAGTAGTCATAAAAATATTATTTTAACTTATTTAATTGCAAAAACATTGTATAACCTCATTAACTCTAAATTAGATTTTGTTTTTATAATTATTAAATAGTAACATTTTAATTATAAAATCATATAATAATATAAATAATAGTTACTAATTCTATAATTAGTGGGGGAACTAAAAATTACTATGGATGATGCATTTGTTATTCAATTAAAAAACTTAGCAATACAATTAGGGGAAGTTGGTGTTCAATACGCTATAGAGTCATTAGCTGATTGGATTATTCCTAAAAATTCAATTACTTTAAATAGAGATGGTGGATCTGAATTAGTTCGTACAATTTCTTTTGAAGATGGTACAACCTTTGATATAATTATAAGATTAAGACAAGAAATGGTAGCTGAATTATTAAGTAAGAGTTCAAGACTAATTTATAATTCATATGTTACTCAATTTTCAGAGGAAGGAAACCAATGCCCTAACTATGAAGATAATGTATCTGTTCAAATAAAAGCTCATTCACCTAACAGAGGAGGAATTAGTCTTATTAATGGTTTAATCGGGATAAACTGGTAATATAGTATAAAATAAAAAGGCCGTCTCAAATTTGAGACGGCTTGTTTTTTATCACTTTAATTATTGGTTTATATATTTAATTTTCTATTTCTTTTCTTCTTTGTTATTTTAGCTTAAATGAACTTTTAAGTGATACTATTCTATTAAATACTAATTTTTCATCAGTAGTATATTTTGAATCTACTGTAAAGAATCCATTTCTAATAAGTTGTAACTTATCTTGTGCCTTAACATTTTCTACAGCTGTTGGTTCAATAAATCCTTGTAATACTTCCATTGAGTTTGGATTTATTTGTTCTAAGAAATTCTTTCCTTCATTTTCTTCTTCATCATCTAATATTAAAGGTTCAAATAATCTAAATTCTGTTGGTTTTGCTGTTTTAGCATCTACCCAATGAATAGTCCCTTTTACTTTTCTTCCTGTAAATCCTGAACCTGATTTTGTTTCTGGATCATAAGTACAGTGTATTTCTACAACTTCATCATTTTCATTTTTTATAACATCTGTACATTTAACAAAATATGCACCTTTTAATCTTACTTCGTTTCCTGGGAATAATCTGAAATATTTCTTTACTGGAACTTCCATAAAATCTTCTTGTTCTATATATAATTCTCTTGAAAATGGTACAAGTCTCTTTCCTTGAGTTTCATCCTTAGCATTATTTTCTACTTCTAACATTTCTGTTTGATCTTCTGGATAATTTGTAATAACTAATTTTAATGGTCTCATAACAGCCATTGCTGATGGTGCTTTTAATTGTAAATCTTCTCTTATAAAGTATTCTAACATTTGAGAATCTACTAATGAATTAGATTTAGCTACACCTATTGCTGTGCAGAAGTTTCTTATAGCTTCTGGTGTATATCCTCTTCTTCTTAATCCAGATATAGTAGGCATTCTTGGGTCATCCCATCCATCAACTATTCCTTCATCAACTAATTGCTTTAATTTTCTTTTACTCATAACTGTATTAGTCATATTTAATCTTGCAAATTCAATTTGTCTAGGAACAGACTCCATTTCACATTCCTTTACAACCCAATCATATAAAGGTCTATGATCTTCAAACTCTAAAGTACATATTGAATGAGTTATTCCTTCAATAGCATCTTCTATTGGATGTGCAAAATCATACATTGGATATATGCACCACTTATCTTTTGTATTATGGTGTTCTGCATGAGCAATTCTATAAATTATAGGGTCCCTAAAATTTATATTTGGAGAAGCCATATCTATTTTAGCTCTTAAAACTTTTTCCCCATCTTTAAATTCACCTTTTCTCATTCTTTCAAATAAATCAAGGTTTTCTTCAACAGTTCTATTTCTATAAGGACTTTCTTTTCCTGGTTCAGTTAAGCTTCCTCTATATTCTTTCATTTCTTCTGGAGTTAAATCACAAACATAAGCTAATCCCTTCTTTATTAAAAGGATAGCTTTTTCATACATTGTATCAAAATAGTTTGATGCAAAGAATATTTCATCCCAATTACCACCAAGCCATTTTACATCTTCTTTTATTGATTCAACATATTCAGTATCTTCTTTAGTAGGGTTTGTATCATCAAATCTTAAATTAAATTTTCCATTAAACTCTTCAGCTAATCCTGAATTTAAAACTATTGATTTAGCATGCCCTACGTGTAAATAACCATTTGGTTCTGGTGGGAAACGAGTTATTATTTTTTTATGTTTTCCAGTCTCTAAATCTTCAACAATTATATTTCTTATGAAGTTAGATGAATTAATTTCATTAGACATATCTTATCTCTCCTATTAATTATTTTCACATCTGAAAGTGACTACATAATATACTTATATGTATTTACATCTATTGTTAATTTTAATCTAATATATTAAAAAAATAAAGGTATTGAATTATGAATTTAAATATTCAATTTATTTTTTAAGATTCCATAATAAGACGAGCTTCTAATCTCGTCTTATTATGCCTATATTTCTAAAAATTTCTCAAATCTTTCTTTTGATTTATCTTGACCTAGTATATTCATAATAGTATAAAGATCTGGTGTGTTGCTTCTATGTGATATAGCGGCTCTTACTGCGCCTGCAACATCTGAAATCATACCTTTATATTGGTCTGGATTTGCTTTATATTCTTTTCTGTTTGCACAATATCCTAAATCTAAACCAATAGCTTTTAAATCTTCAAACCATTCCTCTTGACTATTAACATTAGTGTTATATTTATTCATATAAACTTTTATTACTTCTTTTGCTGATTCTAATGTTACTGTCTTGGGTAATTCAACTTGTTCTGCCTCTTCCTTATAGAATAATTCATCAAAGAAATAAAAGATTTTTTCTTTTACTTCATCCCACTTAGCATAGTCTTTTCTTGGTTTTGGACCTTCTTTATCTATATTAAACATTTCTTTAGACATTTTTTCATTAGCTGTAACTAATTCATAAATCTCTTTATCAAATTCTTTTGCCCAAGCCACATAATTATCATAAACTACATCTGCTTTCATTTTACAAATAACATTTTTACTTACATCATGTAATTTTACTATATCAAATAAAGCTCCTGATTTACTCATTTTATCTAAAACTACTTTAAACTCATGATAATCAGCTGTAGGATTTTCTTCTCTCCATTCTTCAAATGTTGAATTGATTATATTTAATAAATACTCAATAACTGAAACAGTTGGATATCCAACTTCATTATAATAAGAAACAGCAGCTTCAGCATCTTTTCTCTTTGATAATTTTCTCTTTGAACCATTGTCATTTTTCATTATTGTTGGAATATGAGCATATTCTGGTCTTTGTAAACCTAATACTTCAAATAATTGAACATGTATAGGTAATGATGATAACCATTCTTCTCCTCTTATAACATGAGTAGTTCTCATTAAAGAATCATCTATAGCATGTGCAAAATGATATGTTGGTAGTCCATCACCTTTTATTAAAACAATATCTTGATTGTTCTCTGGGAATGATATATCTCCTTTTATTAAATCATAAAATTCAATTCTATTTTCTATGTTTCCAGGTGATTTTAATCTTAATATATACTTTTCACCTGATTCTATTTTAGCTATAGCTTCTTCTGGAGTTAAATTTCTATACTTAGCATATTCACCATAATATCCTGGTGTTATTTTTTGAGCTATTTGCTTTTCTCTTAATTCTGATAATTCTTCTGGAGTACAAAAACATGGGTAAGCTAACCCTTTAGCAATTAAGTCCTTAGCAAAAGTTTTATATATTTCCGCTCTTTGACTTTGTCTATATGGACCATATTCCCCTTTAAAAGTTTCTTCTCCTGTCATACCTTCATTAAAGTCCATTCCAAAGTTATGCATTGTTTTTATTGTATCTTCAATTGCACCTTCAACTTCTCTTTTTTGATCTGTATCTTCTATTCTTAAATAAAAAATCCCTTCACTTTGACTTGCTAATCTTTCATTTATTAAAGCTGCAAATACTCCACCTATATGTTGAAACCCTGTTGGTGATGGGGCATATCTAGTAACAACTGCACCTTCTTTTAAATTTCTCTTTGGATATTTTTGAATATAATATTCTGGTGTCTTATCAATATCAGGGAATATTATATTAGCTAATTTTTCTAAACTCATTCTCTTTCCTCCTAAAAATTGTATAATGCACATGAAATAAAATAATAAACCCAAGAAGCCTTGTATATTCTTTATCAAATAAATAGATAAGTTCAGCTAATAGAAAACTATTAGCTAAATTTACTTACACAATATGATGTAAAATAGACGAGTATACTGATCTATTATTTTTTTAATGTGCCTAAATATAACTACTATGTTTTAAAACAGTGTTTATATTTTAGTATAAACATTCACTTAAAACATAGAAAAATATAAAAAAACTTTCGCCCTAAAACCTTAGGACGAAAGTTAATTCCGCGTTACCACCTAAATTGATTAAGTAAACTTAATCCACTCATTATCTCTATATGGGGAGATTACCCTAAAACTACTACACAATAAAGCTTTCATTTTAAACTCCAGAGCTTCTTTCTATAAAACTAACTATCAGGCTTACACCATCCCTAACTCGCTTTAAATTAATATTTATATACTCTTCTCTTTCAATGCAATTATCTATATTAATCTTTATAAAACATAGTATTATTATATATATACAAATTATTATTGTAAATAGTATATTAGATAATATCTTTGAATTAATGATATTATCTTAATAGTTATAAAATTTCTTTAAGATAATTCGAAAGCTCCTGTATAAAGTTGATAATACTTACCTTTTTGTTTAATTAAATCATCATGATTTCCTCTTTCAATAATTCTTCCTTGATCTAATACCATAATTACATCAGAGTTCTTAATTGTAGAGAGTCTATGAGCAATTACGAAAACTGTTCTTCCTTTCATAAGTTTATCCATACCATCTTGAACAATAACTTCTGTCCTTGTATCAATACTAGATGTCGCTTCATCTAATATTAAAACTGGTGGATCAGCAATAGCAGCTCTAGCGATTGTTAATAGCTGTCTTTGTCCCTGTGATAAATTTCCTCCATCACCTGTAAGAACTGTTTCATATCCATTTGGTAGATGTTTTATAAATTGATCTGCATTTGCAAGTTTTGCTGCTGCATAAACTTCTTCATCTGTTGCATCCAATTTTCCATATCTAATATTATCTGCAACTGTTCCAGTAAATAAATGTGCATCCTGCAGTACAATTCCAAGTGACTTTCTTAAATCAGCTTTCTTAATTTTATTAATATTTATACCATCATATCTTATTTTCCCATCCTGAATATCATAGAAACGGTTAATTAAATTAGTAATAGTAGTTTTTCCTGCACCTGTAGCACCTACAAAAGCTATTTTTTCTCCTGGCTTTGCATAAAGTTTTATATTATGTAATATAATTTTTTCATCATTATAACCAAAATCAACATCATCAAATACTACATCTCCAAGGAGTTTTTTATAAGTAACTGTTCCATCTTCATGTGGATGTTTCCATGCCCAAATTCCAGTACGTTCTTTTGCTTCTATTAATTCTCCATTTTCATCTTCTTTAGCATTAACTAAGGATACATACCCTTCATCCATTTCTGTTTTTTCATCAAAAAGTTTAAATATACGTTCAGCTCCTGCTAAAGCCATAATAACAAAATTAAATTGTTGAGCCATTTGATTTACTGTTTGGCTAAAACTTCTTGTTAATTGTAAGAATGATGCAAGTCCTCCAATAGTAAATCCACCAAATGATCCAATAGCAAGTATAGATCCTAAAATAGAAACAGATACATAATTTATATATCCGATATTACCCATAACTGGCATTAAAACATTTGCGTATTTATTTGCATTATTTGCACTATTAAAAAGCATATCATTTAATTTATCAAAATTAACTTTAGCTTCTTCTTCATGACAAAACACTTTTACAACCTTTTGTCCTTCCATCATTTCTTCTATATAACCATTTACTGCACCTAAATCTTTTTGTTGAAGACCAAAATATTTTCCACTCTTTTTGCCAATAAATTTAGTAACATAAAACATTAAAATTATAATTAAAACTTCAACCCCTGTTAGTGGTAAACTTAAATAAATCATAGAAATAAATATACTAACAACTGTTATGATTGCCGATAACAATTGTGGTATACCTTGACTAATCATTTGTCTTAATGAATCTGTATCATTTGTATATAAGCTCATTAAATCTCCATGTGAATGTGTATCAAAGAAGCTAATAGGTAAAGTTTCCATATGCGCAAACATATCATCCCTTATTCTTTTAAGAGATCCTTGAGAAATTATAATCATTATACGACTATATATATATGTTGATAAAACTCCAATATAATAAATTACTGCCATAGTAATTATCATTTTAAGTAATGGTGCAAAATCTACCCCAGATTTATTCAAAAGCGGTGTTATATAATCATCAATTAAATTTCTCAAAAATAATGTACCAACAACATTAGCAAGAGAACTTATAATAATAGTTAATAATACAATAAAAAATAGAAACTTATATCCCTTAAATACATAAGATAATAATCTCTTCAATGTTTTTAAAGAATTCTTACTAACCTTTGCATGGCCACCTCGCCTATTCATCCCTCTTGTTTTACTTTGACTCATTCCTATCAGCTCCTTTCACTTGAGATTCATAAACTTCAATATATATATCATTCGAATTTAATAACTCTTCATGAGTTCCAAATCCATCTATTTTCCCATCATTTAATACAATAATTTTATCTGCATCTTGAACTGAAGAAATACGTTGTGCAATAATAATTTTTGTAGTATCTGGTATTGTTTCTTTAAATGCTCTTCTAATAAGAGCATCAGTTTTAGTATCTACTGCACTAGTAGAATCATCTAAAATTAATATTTTAGGTTTCTTAAGTAAAGCTCTTGCAATACATAGTCTTTGTTTTTGCCCTCCAGATACATTTGTTCCACCTTGTTCTATAAAAGTATCATATTTGTCAGGGAAACTTTCTATAAATTCATCTGCTTGTGCTTGCTTACATGCTTTAATTAAATCTTCATCAGTAGCATTCTTATTTCCCCATCTTAAATTTCCCTTTATCGTTCCAGAGAATAATACATTCTTTTGTAATACCATTGAAACTTCATTTCTAAGAGTCTCTATATCATATTTTTTAACATCAACTCCGCCAACTTGTACACTTCCTTGTGTCACATCATATAATCTTGGTATAAGTTGAACAAGAGTAGATTTAGCACTACCTGTTCCCCCAATGATACCTATAGTTTCACCAGAATTAATTTTTAAATTTATATTTTCTAAAGTTAAGTTGTCCATATTCTTGCTATAACTAAAATCAACATTTTCAAATATTATAGACCCATCTTTTACTTCATAAACTGGATTTTCTACATTTGTTAAATCGCTTTTTTCATCTAAAACTTCTATAATTCTTTCAGCAGATGACTTTGACATAATTACCATTACAAATACCATAGAGATAATCATAAGACTGATTAATATATTCGTTGTATATGCAAATAAACTCATTAATTCTCCAGTTGTCATGGAATTTGAAACTATAGCCTTTGCTCCAAGCCAAGATAAAAGTAAAACACAACTATAAATTGTAAACTGCATTGCAGGAGCATTAAGTATAATTAATTTTTCAGCCCTTATGAAATATTTATATATTGTTTCAGATGCTTTATAAAATTTGCTTATTTCATGCTCTTCTCTTACATAAGCCTTTACTGCACGAATACCAGTCAAATTTTCTTGTACACTAGCATTTAAATCATCATATCTTTTAAAAACTTCTAAAAAATATGGATGTGCTTTAGTCATAATAAAATATAATAAGATTCCAAGAAAAACTATTGCCCCTAAAAATATTAGAGATAATTTTGCATTAATATAAAATGACATTGCCATTGCAAAAATCAGCATAAGTGGTGCTCTTACAAATATTCTTATTATCATTTGAAATGCATTTTGAACATTTGTTACATCTGTAGTTAATCTAGTTACAAGACCTGCTGTAGAATATTTATCTATATTAGAAAAAGAATAATTTTGTATATTATAATACATTCCTCTTCTTAAATTTCTAGCAAAACCGGAAGATGCTTTGGCTGCATATTTCCCACCTAATACACCAAAAGTAAGAGATAAAAATGCTGTTACTATCATCACTGTTCCAATAATACATACATACTTCATATCCCCTTTTCCTACTCCATTGTCAATGATTAATGCCATTAATAATGGAATGATTGTTTCCATTATTACTTCTAAAACAATATATACAGGAGTAATAATACTATCTCTTTTAAATTCTGCTACATACTTTGCTATTTTTTTTATCATGAATTTCCTCCTTTTGTTAGATTTCTAACTAATTATTTAAAAAATTGCATTTAATCAGCAATCTTTCTTGATAATCTATCAATTAAATTAATTAAGGTTTCTACTTCATCCTCACGTAACTCATCTCTTAAAGATTTTTCAAATTTAAGGATAAAATCATATACTTTTTTTTGGATTTCTAAACCTTTTTCTGTAAGGATTATCTTTTTAAGTCTTGCATCTTCACAGACGCTTACTCTTTTGATAAGTTCATTTTTTTCCATTAATTTAAGAACACTAGTTACAGAAGAACGTCTAACATCAAGTTCTTCTTCTATATCTTTTTGAAATATATCTTTTTTATTGGACTTATGATATATAAAACCAAGAATCCTCGCTTGAACACCTGTTAAACCATATTGTGAAGCTTCTTTGCTTATTTTTCTACCAATTCTATTAGCAAAAATAGCTACTTCTTTCCCAATATGTTTTTCATTATTCATTACTTCACCCCTATTATTTGTTAGATTTCTAACTAATTATATTTTTAATTATTTTATTTGTCAATGAAATTTATATATTTTTTCTATAGCATTATTTATAAAAAATCTCAAAAAAAATAGTAACTCCAATTTTGAATTGAAAGCTACTAATTATAAATAAACTCTTCTATATTTAATATTATTATTAAAATAATTTTTACTGCCTATTTGGGCTTTTTCTATATAATTTTTTAATTCTTATATTATATAAATTCATATATTTAATTTAGATTTTTTTAATTTTAACCCCATATTTGATTTACCCATTCTGGATGATCAATAAATGGATTTCTGTTGTGCTGATATTTTTTATATATTATTTCATTTCTCCTTTTTTCAAATTCATCAACGGGATCTTGCATATTCCATTTAAGCAATGTACTTAATTTTCCAAAGTACGGATCAAATCCATTATTAACTTTATCATTTAATTCTAAATTTATTTCTCCATTATCACCTTCGTATCTTACATCCATATAAAATAACATTCTAGCTACATCACCTTTTACACTATCTCTTGGCTCCCATGAATCATTATCATATTTACATAAAGTTGCTTCACTGTGTGCCACTCCACCATTGTCAAAATCTAAATTTCCCCTTGTACTGTTTACAGATACATCTGCTGGTTTTAAGTGATGTAAGTCTGTTCCTGGACCTGGTTTAGTTCCAAAATTACCATGTGATTTTGCCCAAACATGTTCTCTATTCCAATTATCTACACCTGATCCTTTTGTAGCTTTTGGTTGTGAACGACCTGTATATAATAGTATTACATTATTTGTATGATTAGGATCTTCATCAGTATCCATCAATGCTTCCCAAACAGCAGCGTATGATAACTTTTTATTATTATCAATTATTTCATGAAGTGATGATTTTAAAGCTGTTCCTGTCTTTCCAATAGCATTTGCATAATACGTAGAATCATATGAAGTTGTTGTCTCAATCCTACTTCCTTCAGTTATTTCTTCATTATCTCCACTATTATTTCCACTATTATCTTCATCAATTCTCTCGTCTGAAGTGTTATCAACCGAAATGCTGTCATCTGAAGTATTATCATCTGGAATAGTCACATCTGATGAATTTACTTTTGTTATACTCTCAATATCTTTTAATCCATCATGTGAAAAATATGAAGTCAAATAACCTGTAACATTAACTTGTGTGCCATTTAAACTTGGATTTGTTTTTAGTCCAAAAGAGTCTCGATAATTTGCAGGGAGTTTAACATAAATCATATTTGAAGTCTTAGTTTCCTCTGCATTATCTGCAATTGCAATAGCAGTATCAGTAGTATATCTTTTTGTCAAAACCTTAGTATTAGATATTGGCTGTCCAATTATATATCCCTGAACAGTTTTTAATGTATTATCTTGATTTTTCATAGCTTGTGATACTGAATATGGCTCTGTAGTTGTACCTGTTCCAGTTATAGCATATGTTACCTTAGTTATAGACAAAGAAAACACTACTATTAAACTAAGTATAAATAATTTTGTAAACCTTTTCTTTTTAAGCTTTTTTAATTCCAAAGCTACCCCTCCAAAAATATTTATTAATAATCCACTTTTTAAGACCTAACCTCCCCCTCCTTCTAGTCATATATTTAAATATCATTGAATTATTATATTAAAAATATATTCAGAACATTGAATAATAATTTCAAATTTTTTCAATATATATTTTTATTAAATTAATAGATTTATATTCTTTTTAAAAAGAGTACTGCTCTACTACCTTATGAATACCACAAATTATCTTTAATTAACAATATAAACTTAAAATCATATATATAATAAATTTACTATATAAGTCCCTCCTATACTGGTGATCAATGTGATTTATAAAGATTTTAATATTTATATTAATGAACAAACTTTATTAAATCTTACATATAAATACTTATTTACTTATAACAAAGAAATTATTCTACATGATAAACAATAATAAAAAAATCTGAATCTTAAATTAATGCTAACACTAACCGTTAATAGATCTAATTTCAGTGTTTTTATTAATTAAAGATTCAGATAAACTAAAAATGTTATTTATTTAATTCTTCTTCCGCACTCCACATTGAAGCAAATTTTCCCTTTTCCTTTATTAAATGTTCTGCTGTACCCATTTCAATAATATTACCATTGTCAATCACTATAATTTTATCTGCATTTTTAATTATAGATAAAGTATGTGCTATCATTATTACTGTTTTTTTAGCATTTAATAAATTTTTAATAGCTTCTTTAACTGCAATCTCATTTTCTATATCCAAAGATGATGTAGCCTCATCAAGTAAAAGAATTGGACTATTTTTTAGTATAGCTCTAGCTATAGAAATCCTCTGTCTTTCACCCCCTGATAACTTGTCACCATTCTCTCCAACTGCTGTATTATAACCTTGTTTCATTTTAATAATAAAATCATGGCAGTTAGCAAGTTTACATGCATTTTCTATTTCTTCATCTGTAGCTTCAGCTCTTGCATATCTTATGTTATTTTTAATAGTATCATTAAATAAAAATACATCCTGATCTACCATAGAAATTTTATCTAATATTTTTGATGAAGATATTTCCTTTATTGATTGTCCACCAATTTTTATATCACCTGTATCTGGAACATAATATTTTGCTATAAGGTTAAGAATTGTAGACTTACCTGAACCTGATCCGCCAACAATAGCAGTTAACTTTTGATTTTCAGCTTTAAAATTTACATTTTTTAAAACTTTTTCACCCTTTATATAAGAAAATCCTACATTTTGAAATTCTATACTATAATCATTTGGTACAAAATCTAGATTATTATCTTTTTCTTCTTCTTCATTCATAACTTTTAAAACTTGTTTTTTAGATATAATCAAATTTTTATATGCTGTTAAATCTATAAAAATTGTCATAAAAAGTTTACATGTAAATATCGGAATTATACTAACCATAAAGAAACTAGTAGTATCTAACACCCCTTTAGCCCAAGAATCTCCTGCTAAATACATTACAAGAGGTAAACTACACCAATTTAATATAAAAAATATCATACCTATAGGTATAACTTTCTTTTCATATAAATAACTTACATTGCTATATTCTCTCATAGATTCAGTAACACTCTTATTCTTTGTTCCAGCAATTCCATAAGCACGAAGAGTCTGTATTCCTTTTATGTACTCAACAATATTACTAACATTCTCTGTTAACACTCTATTTTTATGATTTCCATATTTTTTTACTGAATAAAAGGACAATGCTAATGCTGGTATTAGTAATAAATTTGCAAATAATATTACAATTCCTGCTGACAAAAATATTTTTCCTACAAAAACTATAACTAAAAGTATCAGTGTTATGTTTTTTACAATATCTCCACTTTTATGCGTTAATATATTTTCATAATTATTGATACTATCAGTTGTAGCATTTATATATTCTCCTGTTTGGTTTTTAGTAAACTTTGTTAGTGGAATTTTTTTTATTTTATTTCCTAAAAATATTCTTATTCCTTTACTAATACTAGCTCCACCTACTTGACCTATAGTATATCCTATACTATAAGCCAAAAGTCTTATTATAAATACTAAAGCTAGAATTCCTGTAAGAGTAAGTAATAACTTTTTATTTAAATTTTTATTTATTAAAGCATCCATTGTAAAATATAAAACCATAAAGTTACATCCTGACAATAATCCTTCTATTATATTCAATAACATTGATAAATAAAAAGCTGAATTTTTCTTCATTACTTTTTTTGAATTCATCTAACATCCCCCCTGTTCAGCTTTTAAGTTATAGCTAATGCCCCTTGCTTCTTTATAATCTTTCCATATGTTTTTGTAGTAATCATTCTTTTTTAATAGTTCTTCATGGGTTCCAAAATTTGAGACTGTATTCTTTTCAACAACAGCAACTCTCTTACATTGTTTAACTACGCCTAATCTATGTGCAACTATTATAACTGTCTTACCTTTACATAAATTGTTTATTGCCTTATCAATCTCAACTTGATTTTCTGGATCTGCTGCTGATGTAGCTTCATCTAAAATTAATATTGGAGAATTTTTAAGAATTGCCCTAGCAATTGCTATTCTTTGCTTCTCTCCTCCTGAAAATCTTGAACCATAACTCTTAACCAATGTATTATATCCTTCTGATAATCCCATAATAAAATCATCAATTTGTGCTTTCTTTGCTGCTTCTCTAACCTCTTCTAAACTTTTATTCATCCCCATACATATATTTTCAAATATAGTTCCACTTGTTAAAAAAGTCTTTTGAAATACTATTGATACTTTTTCTAATAATTTTTCATAATCAATATCTTTTATATTTTTTTTACCAATTAAAATCTCACCTTCTTTTGTATCATAAAAACGAGAAATTAATTGAATTATTGTACTCTTACCAGCTCCAGATTGTCCAACTATTGCTATCTTTTCTCCTTCATTAATTTTGAGATTTACGTCTTTTAATATGTTTGTTTTATTATCATAAGAGAATGTTACATTCTTCATTTCAATATCATAATTTTTAGGGAATTCTCCTCCCTCATTAAAGACTTGTATATTTAATATATTTTTTAGTAAATTAACCGAATTAAGAACTTGAGCAAATTTAGAACCTAGTTCTTGTAATGGTCTAATTTCTGTTAAATATAAAGATCCAACAAAAGCAAATAATATAAATGTACTTTGAATTACAGAACCCTTTAAAAACCACATTCCACCAATAGGTACCATTAACAATAGTCCACATTCAATAATAACAACATAAGCTGCATATGGAGGCCCCATCTTCCAAGACATCTCTTTCCACACATTATATTCATCATCAACAGCATTTGAAAATTTCTTAAAAGATTGACTTCCCATATTGTAAGCTTTAATTATTCTCATTCCAGTAATATACTCAATTATAGAAGAATTTAAATTTGCAATTGACTTTGTTGCTCTCTGCATCATTTTATCTGTACCTCTAAACATAATTGCAATAACCATTAATGCAAGTACTAAAGGAACTAATGATATTAAAGCTAGCATAATATTTACTGAACATAAATATATAAATATGACAATAGGACCTGTCATATAGAATATTAATTCTGGTAAATGGTGAGCTAAAAATAATTCTAATTTTTCAATTTCTTCATTTAACAAAGTTTTAATATCACCTGTATTTTGTTCACTCAAATTTCCTAAAGGCACCTTTGCCATATGATCTACCACCATACAACGTACCTTAAATAAAGTGTTGTAAGCTCCTTTATGAGATAATACTCCTGATGTAGAAAACAATACAAATCTAATTACAATAGCTAAAGCTAATATAAATAGATAATTAACAAATTCTTCTCTGCTAAAACTATTTTCATAAACTTTTCCCATTACCTTGTAGATAATATAATAAGGAACCATTGTTAATATTCCACTTATAAATGAACATATTATCGATAAATACATATAATATTTATCTTTTCCTGCCCATTTTAAAAGTAAAGAAATTGAATTTTCCTTTTTAAAATTCATAAAATCACGTCCTTTCACGATACGATAAAAATTTTTAAATTAGGCTATCTTTTAAAACAGCATTGACCACATAAAATAATAATGTTACAATAAGCCAAAGTTATATTTTACCAATCCGACACTTGTAAGTATACATTGCAAGCCATAGTCTAACAATATCTAAACATATGAAACGCCTAATCATAATATTTTTTCGTCTAATCGTAATATACGGAGGGAATTAAATGAAAGATAGTATTATAGATATGAGAGAACCGTATTTATTAGAAAATGGATTCAAAAATGAAAAGAATAATAAACTGTTTAATGAAGAAGGTTTATGTTATCATTTTGATCCAGAGATAGGGGATGGTTGGTATTGGATTTATACTCATGAAAATTTATTTTCGATAACAATTCATGATTTTGTTGTATATAAAGATACTTTTATCAACTGCACCATGCCAGAATATCTAGGTATTATTTATTATGAATCTATTTCTGGAGAAGAATTAAACCCATATAAAAGATTAAATGCAGGCTGTATAAATGGATATTTCAATAGTAAAAAAGGTTATCAAGCCTTAATTCACAAAAACATACCAATTAAATCTATTGGAATTGATATAACACCAGAATATTATGAGGAATATTTAAAAAGAAAATATTCAGATGAATATATAAATCCATCTTCTGCTTTTTTAAGTATAGATGAAACAACTGAGTTTCCAGAAATGGTTTTGCTTTTACATCAAATAAAAAATTACCGTGGTACTGGAATGCCCGCTAAATTATTCTATGAAGGAAAGGTAGCTGAAGCTGTATCCCTTATTGTAGAAAGAAATACTCACTTAAAATCAAAAGTACAAAATAAAATATCAAATGAAGATTTACAACATTTAAATACGGTAACTGCATATATTAATGACCATTATGCCTTTGATATACATCAAGAACGTCTTTGTAAAATTGCATGTATGGGAGCAACAAAACTAAAATCAACATTTAAAAAAGTCTATAAATGTACAATTACTGAATATATTCAGCAACGTCGTATGGGGCATGCTGAACATTTATTATCAAATACTGATTTAAATATTCAACAAGTTGCTCAAATTGTTGGATACAATAGCGCTAGTCGTTTTTCTACTCTTTTTAAAAAGAGTACTGGTCTACTACCTTATGAATACCAAAAACTATCATCAGGAATAAATTCACAATAAAAAGATGGCTTATTTTTTAACCATCTTTTTATATATAATTAATTATATATACATTCTAAAAATCCAATTTAAATTAATATATAAGTTCCAATAAAATTTATTTATTAATATAAATCTTAGAAGATTTATAAATGGTATGATTAACAAGTTTAATAAGGAACTTATATAGAAAAATTATGATATATATATATGCTTCTAACTAGATATTATTTATTTAAAATTAATATAATTATTTAATTTGTTCTATCCAATTAATCATAGTATCTAAAGTAAGTTTTGTATTTCCCATATTACAGTGATTAGAAGCAATTTCTTTATCTGTAAAAAGGCGAAAAGTTAAAGAATGTATATTATTTAAACATTCTAATTCATCCTTAAAAATTTTATAATTAATAAAATGATCCTTATTTGCCCCTATGACTAATACATCCTGATCAATTAAATGTCCGATATTCTCTATTTGGAATTCATTTAACTTTACTGCATAATCATAAGGAGATTTTGCATTATAAGCATACATACCATGCTTAATTCCCCAATCTACAGTAGCATCTTTTTTTGCAGATAAATTAAAAAGTAAATTAATTATAGGTGCTACATGAAACTTCATTAATAACTTTACTATCTTTTGTTCACCATAAGGCATCCTACTTAATACTACTGAAAAGAAATTAGGAAAAATAGACCATGCTATAACTCTCTTAATTCTTTTTTCATAAGCTGCTGCTCTAGGTGCCAACATTCCCCCTAAAGATGCCCCTATTATAGTAATATCATCAAGGTCAAGATATTCAATAATTGCTTTTACAGGTTCTTCCCATTTATAAGTAAAATGTTTTCCTTGAATACGCATTACCCCACCTTGTCCTGGTCCTTCAAAAAGATATACGTCAAAACCATTCTCTGCAAAATAAAGCATTACAAAAAATAGTTCTTCCATATAAGAATCATTTCCTCCATGAAGTAAAATAGTGTCTTTCTTTTTACCTACAGCTTTCGTATATAATACTGGTAACATTACATTTTCATAAGGTACTTGATACTTAATTACAGTTTTATCATCAAAATATTCTTTATAATAATCATAAAACATCTCTACAGCTAATTTATAATACTTCACTTTATCTGGATCTTTATCATACATAAAAAATTCGCTCATTCTGTAATACGCAATAGCTTCTTTTATTTTCCCTTCATTCACAGCTTTATTTCCTATGTCTATTAGCTCTTTTTTCCAAGTATCACTATTTCTAATTTTGTGAGCAATTCTTTTTATCTCTTCTAAATCTCCATCATTCCACATTACTATACGATTTAACTGAAAATTAAAATTTGGTTCTTTATTTAAAGAATATATTCCTTTATTAAAAGTAATCTTGTCTTTTTTCATTTTTCTCATCCCCTATAATATTTTAAAGGCATAGTCCTTTTAAGTTGACTATGCCTTTATTGTATTTGAGAATTGAAAATAAGACTTCCAAATAATAGCTAAGTTTAAAATATTATAAATTTATTAAATGTAATTGTAATATATTTATAAAAAATTCATTTCATTAAATATATTAATATTATTTCTAGTGTTAATATATTTATTTTAAAACCCTCTTAATTATTTTATCTTTATAACTTTAACGTCTTTTCTAAATTCACTTGCTGATATTCCAAACATATTTTTGTTGGTCGTAGCAAAATGAGAAGGGCTATTAAATCCAGCTTTTATAGATGCTTCTGTAATACTTTCACCTAACAATATATATTCATATGTCTTTGCTATTTTCATAATAACTAAAAAACTACTTAATGATATCCTTGTTTCCTCCTTAAATAAATGAGAAAGTCTACTCTTAGATAAGAATACCTTTTTTGCTAAATAATCTGTTATACCTTCTGTGATTTCTTCCATATCTTCAAGTAAAAACAATACTTTTTTAACTCTTTCATCTGTAACATAAGGTTTGGATGTATCTAAATTACACACCCTTAATATTTTTTGATAAATACTATAATAATTTTTTTGTATTTCTTTATTATTTTTTCTCTTTGACATATCCTTCTGCCAAATCATCTTAATTTCCTGTACAATAGATGAGTTCAAAGTATAGTAAAAACTATCTTGTAAATATTTTTCTTCTATTTCCTTAGCTATATCTGTTGTTTCATCAAATAGATACACTAAAATATCATTATCATTATTTTCAATTGTGTGAAATACATTAGAAGAAATTATAATTCCTTTACAAGTAACCTGTTCATCTTCAACCAAACAAGTTATTTCGTCTCCTAAACTAATTAATAAATGTTTTGCTAAATGTTTATGTCTTTCAGGATCATTATAATCAGCTAATAAAAGTACATGATCCATTGAATAAAAAATCTCTGTCATATTTTCACCTATTTTAATTATCTTGCAAAATTTTTATCACATCATCAATTGAAATAACATTAGCAAAACGTCTGTTCCATATTTTATAATTATAAAACTCATAAAGCTTATCACCAGGTAGATACTCGTTATCAAAAGTTGTATTTGTTCCTTCTGGAATAATTATTTTATATCCATAATCAAACGCACTTTTACAAGTAGCATCAATACAATATTCTGTTTGAAGTCCTACCAATATAATTGTATCTATCTCTTTACTTTCTAAATACTCTCTTAAATTAGTTCTAAAGAAAGCACTATTGTATTGTTTATCGAAAATCAATTCACCACTATTAGGTGCTATATTATCATAAACTTGCCATCCATGTGTACCTTGTTCAAGCTCAGATCCCTTTCCATCATCATGACATACATATAGAACTTCTTTTTTATTATCTCTTGCAGTTAAAATCAGTTTTTTAATATTTTCAATTACTTTTTGTTCATTATAAGGATGTGCCTTAATCAATGCATTTTGGCAATCTACCACCATTAAAACAATATTTTTCATACACTTTTTCCTTTCACTAAAAAAAATATATATTATATTTTTTATAAAAATTCCATTATCACTATATAGTGCATCATACTTTTATTATAAGAAATAGCGTATAATTTGTATAACAAATTATTTTGTTTATATTAATCTATCATATCGATAGCAATAGAAAGGTAACTATTAACTATGAATTATGATTTTTATAAAACTTTTGTAATATTAGCTGAAACTAAAAATTTTTCCAAAGCAGCTCAAAAACTAAATATTGTTCAATCAACTGTATCTAATAGAATACAAGAGTTAGAAAAATATCTTGATGTTGAATTATGTTCTAGAACTAATAAATCTGTGGCATTAACTCAATCTGGTTTATATTTTCTACCTTATGCAAAAAGAATAGTAGCGATTGAAGAAGAAAGTTTGCGCATGTTAAGTAATTTAAATTATAAAAATACACTTAAAATAGGAACACTCCATTCAATTTATTCAGGATATATCAAAAAGGCTGCTAAAAAATTTATGAAATTTAGACCAGATATCTCTTTAGAAATTATAATAAATCATACCCCTGACTTGTTAGAAATGCTTTCTGATAACCTTATTGATATTGGTTTTGTTTTTAACATGCCAAAGTCAAATAAGTTTATTTGTTCAAATATATTAAAAGACGAAATTATATTAGTTACTAAAAATTCAAATGATTTTAAAGATGAGCTTTTTATGGAGGAATTAAAAAATGTTCCTCTTCTTTATGCTGATACTGGAGATAGTTTCATTACATATATTGAAGAACAAATCCACTGTAAGCTTAATTTTCAACTTAGTATAAATCAAGTATCAGAAATTGTAGAGTACTTATATGAAGGCTTTGGATATTCATTTGTCCTAAAATCATTGGTATGGGACTTTATTCAAAAAGGAGACTTAAAAGAAGTAATAATAAAAAATGCACCTCCATGTATTATAGAAAGATATGGTGTTATTGAACGAAGTAGTATAAAAAAAGAAATTATAGATTCTTTTTTTGAATTGCTATTGGAATAGTTATTTGATTCATATTTATAATATATATATTATAAAAGACTTTAATTTATCTTTTTTTATGTAATTAAAAAAGGTAGATTTAAATTAGTAACTCTACCTTTTTTAGTTGAAATTAATATTCTTTATATAATTTCATATATTTCACTATACTATCTATTGCTTCTTGTTTCATATCTTTTACAAGTGTTTTATCATTTAAAACATTCTCTGTATTAACCCAAATCATTCCCCAATTACTATTTTCAATATTAGCTTGTCCTTTTAAAATACTTTCAATTAGTGCAATTGTAAAATTAGTATTATTTTTTTCATAGGCTTTTTCCATTAATAACAATGCCTTATCAACATGAAAATAATCATCTAAAGCCATCATATAGCTTATGCAAAAAATTTCATCTCCAGATAATGAACCTATATCTAATTTATCTATATCACTTGAATACATTAGCTTAACATAATTTTCTGCATTATTTTTGCCCTCGTATTTCCAACCCAATGCATTAATAACTGCTGCTTTAACATCAATTGGATTTTTGCTTGAATATAAGTAATTAGCTATTTCTTGATCTATAACTCCTTTTTCTTTAGCTGTTTTTACCATATCAACATCAATATAAGCTTTGTAAAAATCAGTAGATGTTACTGGTGAATCTGCAAATGTAGTAATTGGATTCATTGAAAAAAACATTGCAACTATAATAAACAAACTAAAAATATATTTTTTAATATGCATTCTTCATCCCCTCTTTTTAACTATTTTACATATATTATACATTATAAATTGTAATATTAAAATCTTTTTAGGATGTAATGTTTTTACCCATACAGCAAAACTCAATTTAGTAGTTTGAATATTTAAAATTTATTTTAATATTTATTTATGGTACAGTTAGATAATTATTTAAATTTTAAAATACAGAAATAAACTTTATTAATGCTATAATAATCGTTTAAAGTGATAAACTTCCTGTTATAAACGGAAAAAATAAAGATAAAATATATTTATTAGGCAAATTAATCATGCCTAGATTTTTAGTGATTAAAAATTGCGAAAAATGAAAGGAGAATATAATTATGGTTAGAAATGCTAAAGACGTACCTGGTTTAAAGATATTAAATTCACCACCTTCACAACGAAACTCCTCTAATAATATTTTTGATAACAATACTCAAAAAGCTAAACAAAATGTAACTTCAAAAAAAAGAGGAAAATAATATATTAATTTTAATGAAATTCTAGTAATTTCATAATAGTTCATGTAAATTTTATAAAAATAGTATAAAAAATTATTAACTGAAGTTTACATGAGCTATATATTTATTCTAAGTCATTTTAAATACGCTCACTTTCTCACGAATATTAATAAATTTCTTGTAAACTCCTTCTTTATCTATTAAGTATTCATGTGTACCTTTTTGTTTAACCATTTAGATATTTTTTATTTAAAACCCATTATATATAATAAATTTTTTTGTTTACTGATTTATCATCAAGTTTCTTTTTAAAAAATTAAGAAAGAGAATCTAATCTATTATCTAGACTTGATTCTCCTACATATTTTAAATACATTATTAAATTATTATTTATGTTAAATTATATTGATACAGTTTTTATAACTTTTTTCATATAATTTCTTTGAATTATTTTATATTAATCTTATAATATTTATACAATTCATTTATATCTGAGCTAGATAATATATCTATGCAATTTTTGATATGATTTTCTTCCCAATCCCACCATTTCATTTCAAGCAACATATCTATCTTTTCTTTATCGAATCTTTCTTTTATATGTTTTGCAGGATTTCCTCCTACAACAGTATAAGGTTCTACATTTTTGGTAACTATTGACCTAGCCGCAATTATTGCCCCATCTCCAATTGTAATTCCGGGCATAATCATTGCTTCTGTTCCAATCCATACATCATTACCTATAATTGTATCTCCTTTAGGCTTATATGAATCTAGTAGCTTATCTTTAAATGGATATACAGTTATCCAGTTTGGATTATGATTATGATTTCCTCCCATCATAAATACTACTCCGCTAGCAATACAACAATATCTACCTATTTTTATTCTATCTAAAGTCCATCCATAGTCTTCTATAGGATTATACATTTCTTTTGATTTTTCATCTCCCCATATATACCTAATACAAATATCTTCAAAATCTCCACCTGCGTAATATCCTGAATAATATGTGTATTCTCCTACTTCAATTAATGGATTTTTTATTGAGTCCTTTAAATATTTTATTTCTGTCCAATGATTAAATGTATTATTCATCTTGTCCTCCTAAGTTTTTATTTTTTAATATCCCTTAACTTAGTTCACACTGCTACATTCCTAATCTTTTTAATTTTCTTTAACATTCTAAGATACTCCCTTTAATTTTATTAGTTCTTGTTTTATATAAGTGGATGTATATGCATATTTTAGACATAAATAAATAATAACTCACTTATCTTACACTCTTTATGTTTTATATTCCTCTAAGATTATAAAACTAATTCTTTTCTAATTATATCATAATTCTATTTACTTTTTAGTTTGCTTTAATTTTTTTAAGCTATCTAAAATACTCTTACATTCTTTTTCATATTTTACTTTTTTCTCTAAGTTATTTTCTATACAAATCATAGATACTATATTACTTAACTTATTTTCTAAAACTAAAATTTCATCATTAATTCGTTGGTCAATTTTATTTGGTTTTACTTAAGATACCTACTTTTTTATATACATCATCACCCTTGAATCCAAATAGATTTAAATTTATTCTTATAAAAGTTTCATTAAATGAAGATATATTCTTTATATTATCTAATATACTTTTTGAAACAGTTCCACTTTGAACTGTTTTATTATCGCTACATATTACTCTAAATAAGGAGAATAATCGATAGTTTTCGAGTTATTACATATCACTTATATATATTAGCAGCATAAAATATATAAAACACTTTTTTAACAAAGGAGTGAGAATATGCATTTTGATGGGTTAACTGGTATAGTAATAACCCCTTCAGATAAAGAATATCCTATTTTAAGACTTGAATATAATCTGGCTATTAATAGATTTCCATTAGCCATCGTTTATTGTTATACACCAACAGATGTATCCAACGCTATTATATGGTGCAGAAAACATCATGTAGGACTTCGTATTCGTACAGGAAAGCATAATTACGAAGGCTATTCAACAGGTAACGGTATAATAGTAATCGATACAACCTTTATGAACAAAATTCAGATTAATACTGTAAATAATACTGTAAAAATTCAGGCCGGAGCAAGATTAGGAAATATATACTCAATCACTTCAAAAAAGGGATATGCCTTTGATGGTGGCACATGCCCTACAGTTGGAATTTCTGGGCTGGTATTAGGTGGAGGAATAGGTTTATCCTGTAGAAATTTTGGCTTAGTATCAGACAACCTTTTAGAGCTGCAATTGGTTAATGCCGAAGGCAATCTGATAACTGCCAATAACCATATAAATCATGACTTGTTCTGGGCCTGTCGAGGAGCAGGTGGAGGAAACTTTGGAGTGGTGACCAGCTATACCTTTAAGCTTCATAAAGTAAATAATATTACTCTTATACAACTTAGATGGAATCATATTTCCAGAGAAGAATTTGTTAAACTGTGGCAGTGCTGGTTAAAAACTGCAGACAGAAGGATTAGCTGTTTTGCTGGTTTTAATAAAAAAGGTATATATTTAAACGGATTTTTCTATGGAACTAAGCTGGAAGCTGAAAGGATTTTAAAAAAATTTTTATTACTTCCCGGCCTACTTGATGACTCTTTAATAGAATATGTACCTTTTATCGATGCTGTACGAGCCATTGGTGCTTTTTATGGACCTCCTGATAGATTTAAGGCTACTGGAAGGTTTGTTTATAGTCCTCTGTCTAAAACAAACATCAGAAGATTAATTAATTATGTGGACAATAGTCCGGGAGATGATTGTTTTATCAGACTTTATACTTTGGGAGGCAAAATAAAAGATTTCTCCAGTAGTTATTCAGCTTATTACTATAGAGGAGCTAGTTATATCATTGGCATAACAGCAGATTGGAAAGAAGATGACAATGATAATCTGTTTAGAAATTGGGTGTCACTGGTTTTCAACTATGTCAAGCCTCTGACAGAGGGTTCTTATGTGAACTTCCCTTACGCTCAGCTTGAACATTATGGATATGCATACTATGGTAAAAATTATGAAACTCTTAGAAAGATAAAAAAACTTTACGATCCTAAAAATGTTTTCAGATTCCCACAATCAATAAAACCTTAAATTGGAGAATATAGCATGCTGATTCTATTTATAATCAACAGGCTATTTCTCTTATAATAAACTAATTTTATATACTTATAATTACGCCTTTTCATATAAAGCTTCTTTTTAAATTTTTATTCCATTTATTACTGATGGAAAACCAGTTACATCAGTGCCTGTAAAGAAAGTCTTCATCATTTATGGTACGGTTCACTGTATCGATAGTAATGCTAATACTTTAATATTAGGTTTTAGAATAATGTTGATACTATATCAATTTTTAAAATAAAGAAATATTGGTTCTGTCTGGATTGGCCCAATAAAATTTTTCTTAAAACTAGAAGATGAAGTCAAAAAACTTGATGTTCTTGAAGGCTATGAACCTATACTATCTAAATTAACATCAAATTGATCTTGTGGTTCTGTAATGGTTACAAAACTCTCTAAATACTTACTATCAAACTTTTTATTAATAACATTTTTTTAGTTAATTCAAAAGAATATCCTAATACAATTTTATTATTATTTTTCTTTGAGTTAATTATAACTAATCCAGCTACCCCTATTATAAATATTATTAAAGTATATATTATAAGTTTTCTTTTTTCATTAACTATCTTCTTCTAACATTACTCATTGGTTTATCTAGAACTCCAAGCATATTTTTATTTATTATATTTTAAAACGAACTTCTTGCAATCTTATAATTATATAAAAATAAAGTTAGGTGAAATTTTCACCTAGCTTTATTTTTAATTATTTTATAATTAGTATAAACATTAAAATTCATTATAAAAAATAGGTATTTGGGTACATAGACTCCTCCTAAAATGGAAGAATTCAGGAATCACAAAGGCTATATACTTTAGCCATATAATACTCATCTACATAATTTCCATCAATAATCATTGATTTTTCTTTTAATCCCTCAATTTTAAATCCACTTTTTTCATATAGCTTAATAGCAGCTTTATTACCTTTTACAACTGTCAACTCTAATCTTGTAATATGATTTTCTAAAGCCCATTTTTCAACTTCTTCAAATAATTTTGTTCCAAGTTTCTTTCCTCGATATTCCTTAAGTATACCAATAACTATATATGCACTATGACGTATTCTATTTAGAATCCCTCTTTCGGATAATAAAAAACCACCTATTTTATTTCTATCTTCTATTAGAAATATAATCCCATTCTTTCCGTCCATAGTCGCAATTCTTTCTTTAATTTGTTCAACAGTTGTTCTTCTTTCACCTGGCTCAAACATCATATTTTTCGTTTCAGTATCTAATTGTTTTAACATTTGTAGATATTTTTCTGAATCTTCTATACTTGCTTTTCTTATAATCATTATTTTACCTCCAAGTGATTTCATAAATGTTATTTTTTATTTAATAAATTATATCATATTTTCACATATATTATATTTTTTTCCTATTGTGAGCAAATAAATTTACTTAATAAAATCTTTAATTAATATAAAAAAAATACTATACTTAATAATAGTATGTTAAGTAATACCTACAAATAGGATATATTAGATTGAGAGGTTTATATATGAAGAAAAAAGATATACTTGAGTTAAAAAAGCGTTTAAAGAAGGATAATTGCACCTTCACTAAAATGTGTGGTTGCTATGTTAATGGTGAAAAAAATATCCTTTTAAATTTTAGAGAAACCTTTTTAAATTTAGATGAGGACGAATACTTTAAGTATTTAGAAATTGCTAAAAAAGTCCTATCTGGAACTATTGGTAATAATATTTTAGAACTTAACTTTCCACTTAATGAAAATCTTGAAAATGAGAAACAGCTTTCTCTTATGCAACTAAAAAAAAGCCAATTAAAAGATGATGCATTACTTGAAGATTTTTATAAATCTATTATAGATACTTATGATTATACTGGTAATTTTTTAATACTAGTCTTTCATGATGCTTATGATGTTATCACTAAGACTACTGATAATGCTAAAATAGATGAATCTGAAGAGGTATATGAGTATATTCTATGTGCAATATGTCCTGTTTCACTTTCAGAACCTGGACTTAGATACTTTGAAGAAGAAAAGAAAATAAAAGCACGTATTAGAGATTGGGTGGTGAATGCTCCAACCCTTGGCTTTGTATTTCCTGCTTTTATTGATCGTAGTTCAGATGTTAACTCTGTGATGTATTACACTAAAAATGCAAAGGATCCACATCCTGAATTAATGGAAAATGCTTTAGGTTGTTCTTCAAAACAGACTGCTACTATACAAAAAGAAGCTTTCCAAACAATTATTAAAGATTCTATTAGCGATGATGAAAAAAAAGCCGAGAAAATTTTTATGGAAATACAAGAAAATCTAAATACTATGATAGATGAATACAATGAAATATATGATGATACAGATGGTGAACCTATAATATTAAAACAAAAAGATATACAAAATATTTTAATAGAAAGTGGAGTTCCTGAAGAAGCTACTACTAAAATTGAAAAATCTTATGTAGAAAACTTTGGTGAAGATCTACCTTTGGCAGAACATTTAATTGACTCAAAAATACTTAAAGCAAGTGCTCAAAGAAAAAAAGAAGAACACCTTGAAAAGCAGGTAGAAATACTACAATCTAGACTTGAGGAAGTTAAACAAGAGGTTGCTGTAGATAATGAAACTGACCTTTCTACAGAACTTAATGATGATAATATAATTTTAGAAGAAACTCAGGATGTAACTTTAGAAGATAACAATACGTCTTCTAGCTATGATGTTATACTTCAAGTAAAACCTGAAAAAATACCTCAAATAAAATCTCAAATAATTGATGGGCAAAAATGTATAGTTATTCCTATTAATGAGGATGAACAAACTACAGTTAATGGATTAAATGATTTGATTTAATTTATATAAATTAATAAAGAAAAGTAGCACATCTCAAATCAAACTGATTCCTGTCAAATGGATAGTAGAAAATTTAAAAAGATTTTACATGGCCAATCGCTTTCGTGATTGGCCATAATTTATGTGAGACTCTAGATAATAATTATTAGATTCCTTTATTATCTTAATATGCTTCATATCCTGAAAAACACTTCATTCCAAAGAAATTTGAAATTGCTACTCTAGCATGTACAACTTTCCAACGTTTATGAGAAATTTTCTTTCCTATTTTAAGAGCTTGTATTTCTGTATCAAAAAAAGTTAAATCTCATTCTTTAATAGTTCTAGGATTCTCTATTAATACGTATTTATCTTTAAGTATCTCGTACGGAAAATCAGCCATATCTAATATTTGATTAGGATCATCAGGATTATCGTATTCGGGTGCTTTAGTTGGGTCATATCCTTTAAACATTTTATACCTCCATTTAAAAATAATGTTTAAATAAAAAAGGATAAACCTCCTATACGGATGTCTATCCAATAATTTTTATAATATATCTTAATAATTTTCTACAAATACTTCAAAATATCCTTGAGGGTGTGCACAAGCTGGACAACTAATAGGTGCTTCTACACCTTCATATATATACCCACAATTTAAACATTTCCATAATACAGATTCTTCTTTTTTGAATACTAAATTTTCTTCAATATTTTTAGCTAATTTTAAATATCTAGCCTCATGTCTTTTCTCAACTTCAGAAATTCTTTCAAAAGTCACAGCAATTGCTTCAAATCCTTCTTCTCTTGCTATTTTTGCAAACTCTGGATATAAGTCTGTCCACTCTTCATTTTCACCAGCAGCAGCAGCTTTTAAATTTAATAGTGTATCCTCATGGAATGATACTGGATATGATGCTGTTATCTCAATAGCTTCATCTTTAAAATCTTGCTTTAAAAATTTATAAAACTTTTTAGCATGTTCCTTTTCCTGCTCAGCAGTTTCCATAAATATATTTGAAATTTGAACATAGCCTTGGTTTTTTGCTATACTTGCATAATATGTATATCGCGTTCTAGCTTGGCTTTCTCCAGCAAATGATTTCATTAAATTTTCCGCAGTTTTTGTTCCTTTTAAACTTTTCATAACTTCCTCCATTAAATCAGTTTTATAAAATAACAATTATTACCACTTATGTGATTATACAATACATCCTACCTTTTTTTAATGACAACCTCATACTTAATTCTTAAATAAAAATGTGCCACCTAAAAACAAATTAAGTAGCACACTTTATGTTATCTCATCCTCTTTTTTTCTAAAATAATCCTTTGTATAGTTTTGGGTGACAAATAATATATTTCTGAAAGACTATGTGTTGACATCCCTTTTAAATAATCTTTATATATCTTTGTGTTTCTATTCAAAAGTTCCTTTTTACTCTGAGATAGTTCACCCCATGCAATTTTATTTTCTTCTTTCCTAGGTATATAAATATATTCACCGTCCACGTAGTTTTGAATTATTTCTAATATTTCATTAGGGAAAATATCCCTTGCATTTGCATAGCTCACTATATGCTCCTCCTAAATATAAATATAATTTTAATTTTAGGATTGAGCAAAGGCTATTATATATATGTTCTAATTAAGTTATTACATTTATGATCTTTTATATAATTTTTATAGTAAATTAATAATATCTAGTTAGAATCATATATATCATAAATTTTCTATATAAGTTCATCACTATAGCGATCAGTAATATCATTTATAAATATTCTAAGATTTATATTAATAAACAAACTTTATTTGAACTTATATATTTTAATCATTAACTGTTATGCAATAGCCTCTGCTATGCATAAATAACATATTTTCTCATAAAAACTATGCCCCTTTCTTAACTGCAATTGTATAAATTCTTTAAAAGTTACTTCATAAGAGCAATAGTTACTATAACTTGCACCTTATATATACAATTATAATATATATATAACCAATATATGTCTAATAATTTCAAATTATTTATTATACTAGACTAAACCTGCTAGATTGTAATTTTAATCATACAAGTTGATGAAACAGCTTATACTATAATAGCTTCTAAAATTTCTATATTCTCTACTACCTTTAAAACATGTATCTCCATTCCATCTCTTACTTTTATATTTAATGAATTTTTATCATCATTAATAAAGATTACTCCTTTTTTCTGCATATTTTTTATTTTACTTCTTGAAAGTTCAAGTTTATCACTTAAAAGCTTATCTACTCTCAATTCTATTGGGTACTTACAAACAATTTCAATAACAAATTCATTTTCATTTATATAATATGCATCTAATTTCTTTTGGATTAATTTATAATTTACATTTTGTAAATTAACTTCAGCTTTATTTTTATTATATATGCCTAAATTAAAAGCATATTTTCTAGCTAACTCTTTATCATTAGAAAAAAATTTTTCATACTCATATTTATTAATATCACAAGGCTTTATTCTTTCATATATTGTCATATTCCAAGTTGATTTACATTTTTCACATTGATAAATTAGCCAAACATCAATGTTATTTTTATTTGCATTTACTCTAAATTTTTCACTATTTATATAATGTGTTTTTTCATTACATTTAGGACAATTTCTTTTTACTCTTGGTAAGTTTTCAGGTATTAATTCCCATTGATATTTTTTAAAATAGCTCATTTTGCTCCTCCTAGTCATTCAAGTTTTAGGATTTGCAAAGACTATTTCATCATATTTTTATAATAATGTAATAGCCTCTGCTATACATTAAAAATATCTATTGTCATAAATAATTCCTCCAATCTTTTTTCTATATATTTTATCAGCTCTATATACTACATAGAACCTCATTCTTATTTCATAAATAAAATTGAGCCCATATGATAAAAATCATACTGACTCAATACTTTACAATAAATAAGTGAGGTTTTTATTAATTGTTATAATTATCATAGATCTAAAGTCAAGTATTTTTACTGATATGAAATCATTTGATTTCTAAATAAATAAAAAGGGATTTAATGATATCTATTATGGATTAAATGTAAATGAAGTTCACAGATAATATAAAAAAATTACCTACAATTAAGTAAGTAATTTTATTATCCATATATATTTTTTAAAATTAATTTTTAACTTCATCTTTGACTGTTTTTTATACATTTTTCAATGTTTTATCATCTCTTTAATACTAATATTTTTCTTTTTTTATTGCTCTATAGTTTTAAATTCAGCATCTGGAGTAAGTGTTATATTATTTGGTATTTGATTTTGTCCTGTCATTACTAAATAATCTGATACAATTTTTTCGGCATTTATAGATTCTACCATTAGCCATTCTGTATACAGATTACCAAATTTATTATCAAACCATTCTGTTGAATATGAACCAAAATGGTAAAACATTTGATATATATCTCCTACAGAATTATATCTCTTTATACCTTTATCATCTACCCATTCAACAATCTTATTTAAATCAACATTTCTTATATCTTTTACTTTTATACTTTGGATATTCCCATTTAATTGATAATAAATCTCAACTACCCCCTCATATTCATGCCCTCTAATTTTTTGCCATCCTTGCATATCTCCAGTTGCTGGTTCAGCATATAATTTTTTTTGATTATCTGAAAAACCATTTTGATAGCTATTATAATTCACGTTATTTAAGTTAGCCTGTCCCCCTACATATGCAGTTAATGTAGGTGCATCATATTTAACACCAATATTCAATATTTCACATGCTGCCTTTAAAGAAACAAAAGTTGTATTTTTATATGATATAGTCATAGCATTAACCGTTTCTCCATGAACTTTAATATTAACATTATTAAATGCTACATCAATATTATTTAATCCTTTTTGAATTGTATCTTTAGCTTCCTCATATAATTTACAAGATTCAGCAATATTTCCAGCAGGTAGACATCCCATATATATTGTATTTGTAGGTTTATAGTAATACACAGATAAGTCTAATAGTTTTGAAAGATCTCCTACTGGCAAGTATATAGTATCATTGTATACCATATTATCGCCTTTAAAATCAACTCCATTAACCTTAATATTAATTTCATTAAAAGATACATTAATATTTTTGCTCTGAGTATCTGCAAATGCCCAAGTTGGCATAATAAAAATTGTAATTAGTATTAACATAAGCATTCTTTTTATTTTCATTCTTATACCCCCATTTTTATACATTTTATCATTAATTTTACATGAAATCTATATGATTGTATTAAACTTTATTATTTTTAAATGTTTTATCTTTATCCTATTAGCTATTTGTGAATTATTTTACTATAACTATGGGGTGGTATCTGATATGTTTGATACTTTTATAAAGTGTGCATTCGTTGTTTATATAATAAAATTAGTTTTAGTTACCATTTTTTATTATTAGTTAACTTAATCCTTATTGCAATTATAATATTTTTAAAGTTTTATTAATATACTTTTCCTCTTTTTACAATATCAAATTCTCTATCTCAAAAACACTAAATCGTATTTTTTCTCTAATCATTAAATGACAATTCAGTTTTAAATATTATCACCGCATTCCCAGAAACCTTAACTTCAACAGGTTCTTTATCTTCTATTTTCACAGCAACTTCAATAATTCCTGGTCGTTTTATAGCTTCGCCTTGTTTAGCCTTAAATTTAAATAACGAATTATTATGTTTAACAAAATTATGGTAAATAAGATATGCACCTAAAGGACCATTTGCATTACCAGTTACAGGATCTTCATTAATACCTATTGCAGGTGCAAACATTCTGCCATGAATCAAAATATCATCATCTTGTGAATCAACTGTGAAAACATAATATCCATTGCATTTAATAACCTTACTCAACTTAGAAAGTGCATCATAATTCGGATGTAATGTATTTAAAGTTTCAATACTTTTTATACCAACCATCACCTTAGAATGACCTGTTGAGACAATCTGAATTTTATAGTTTTCCAACAAATCACTATTTTTTATATTGAGTACCGATAAAAGTTCTTCTTTATTTATGCCATCAATAATAGTTCCAAATTCAACGCTACCCTGTGTCATAACAATTTTATAATCCTGATTTTCCTTTATTATATCAACAGGTAAAATTCCTGCACCTGTTTTATGATAAACCCTTGAAGTATCAAGTCCATTTTCAACAGCACGGGCATAATGAGCAGCAATAGTAGCATGTCCACAGATTGGCACTTCATTTGTAGGAGTAAAAAAGCGTATATGAGCATCATACTCATTGCTATTTGAAGAAAATATAAAGGCTGTCTCAGAATTATTAAGTTCCTTGGCTATTTTCTGCATTTCATAATCAGTTAATCCATCTGCATTTGTTATTACTCCTGCTGGATTTCCTGTGAATTTTTCCTTTGTAAATGAATCAATTTGATATAAATTATATTTTCTTAACATGATTTGCCCCCTAAATATATTGTGATTTTATAGATTAAACACTATTTTCTTTGTTTATGACAATTAATATCTATGTATAATATAATTAATTATAATTTTGTTGGAATACACATACAAGTACGCACTTTTTTATCAGATAGTTACCATTTGGAAAGAAGGATAAGATATGACTAAAGACATGATTGAAAAATTCCCAAATCAAAAGAAAAGGCAAAAGGATTTTAAATGTTCAATAGGATTTACGATGACTGTAATTGGAAGTAAGTGGAGAGCTATAATATTATGGCACATATTAAATACCTCTCACATAAGATATGGTCAGTTGAAAAAATCTATACCCAATATAAGTCACAAGATACTATCTCAAGAGTTAAAAACTCTTGAGATGGATAGTCTTATTGAAAGAATTGCTTATACCACAATTCCACCTAAAGTAGAGTATATACCTACAGCTAGAGGAAAATCCTTAGAAAATATCTTAACTGAACTATGCCTTTGGGGCAAAAAATATATGGATTAATTTTAAGTCTAAAAAATAGTAGCTCCATGCCGAATTGGTTAGCTACTAATTTTTTATTTTTAAGAATAATTCTTTTAATTCTTTTGTAGCCTTTTCAATATCTTTCTGAGCTATAATTGCTGATATAATCGATAGTCCATCAATATTAGTATACTTAAAATCTTTAACTCTTTCTTTATTTATTCCTCCTATTACTACAATAGGAATTGATACATTTGATCTGATTTTTTTCAATTCATCTATTGATGTTTTATTTGCATCTTTTTTAGTTCCTGTTGCATACATTGCACCAACACCTAAATAATCCGCTCCATCCTTTTCTGCTTTAAGTGCTTCTTCCAATGAGCTAGCTGAAACTCCAATGATTTTATCATTTCCTATAATATTTCTTATCACACTTGATGGTATATCACTTTGTCCTACATGGACCCCAGCTGCATCTACTGCCATTGCAATATCCACTCTATCATTTATTATTAATGGTATATTATATTTTTCAGTTACTTTTTTTATATTTAAAGCAGTATTATAGAAATCAAGTGATGTACATTCCTTTTCTCTTAATTGAACTAAAGTACATCCTCCTTTAATGGCTTCTTCTACTGCTTCTTCTAATGTATCAGTACTCATTAAGTCCCTATCTGTTACAAGATAAATACTATAATCTATTTTAGGTTTCATTCCTCTTTATTCTCCTTGTAATTTATTATTCTATTCTTTAATTCTAGGCTACATTTTAAAATAGTGTTGATATTATAGTATAAGGGCGAACTGGCATTGGAATTTACTTTTTAGAACTCTTAAGTAAGAGTCAAAATTTTATATTTTGCTACTCGAACTTACTCAGCGAATGTACATGAGTCGAGTTTCCTTTTAGTCTTACAATTAATTGCTTGTCATCAATCTTTGATTGAGAGGATGCATTAATTGGACTAAGTTTTATTTTAGAGTTCTTAAAGTAAATTCTTCTGTCCATGAGCTTTATACTATAATATCACCCATATTTAAAAGATAGGCAAATTTTATTAAGACATATGAAAATAACTAACCCTTATACAATCTATATTAGGATTGTTATTTTTTCATATGTCTTAATTTTTAATTTTTAATTTTTATATTTCTTTAACTTTTGCCATATTTATAATTACATCAGAATTCATATTGCTTATAGCATCTATAATTCCAACTCTAAAACTTCCAAGTCCTATTTCTCCTGATTTTTTAAAAGCAATCTCTCCTGCTATTCCCATGGAAATAATCCCTGCAATTGCCCCTATAAAATAATCATTACTAGCTCCACAAAAGCCACCTATTAAAGCACTGCTCATACATCCTGTTCCCGTAACATTAGCAAGCATTCTAGTTCCATTTTCAAGTATAACAGTACGTTTTCCATCAGAAACTATATCTGTCACCCCTGTAATCGCTACAGTACAATTAAGTTTATTGGCTAAATTTTCAGCTATATTAACGCCTTCTTTATCTCCACTTTTCATATCACTTTCGGAAGCATCAACACCTTTAGTAGTAGATTCTAAGCCACTTATAAATTTAATTTCAGACATATTACCACGTAAAACATTGATTCTTACTTCTTCTAATATTTTCTTAGTAATTGAATTTCTGAATTCAGATGCACCTGCACCTACTGGATCAAAAACTACTGGAACATTTAATTCATTTGCTTTTTTACCAGATGCAATCATAGATTTAATTGTTCTTTCATTTAATGTCCCTATATTTATTACAAGTGCATCTGAAATTTTAGTAATATCTGCTGACTCTTTAATGTCATCAGCCATAATTGGTGATGCTCCCATTGCAAGCAGTATATTAGCACAATCATTAACTGTAACATAATTTGTTATATTATGTACAAGAGGTTTTTGATTTCTAACATCTTTTAATAATTCACAAACTTTTTTAACTATTTCCTTGCTCATAATTATTTAACCTCATTTTGTAAAAGTTCAACTTTTTCACCATTTAATATTCTATTTGTAGTTCTTACTGCACACATTTTTCCACACATAGAACAACTATGCTTATCTTCTGGTGGAACACTTTCAAAATATTCCTTAGCTTTTTCTCCATCAATAGCAATCTTAAACATTTCTTCCCAATCAAGTTTTTGACGAGCATCCGCCATTTTATTATCTCTATCTCTTGCACCAGGAAGTCCATTAGCTATATCTGCTGCATGTGCTGCAATCTTTGATGCAATAATCCCCTCTCTAACATCAGATAAATCTGGAAGCCTTAAATGTTCAGCTGGAGTTACATAACAAAGGAAATTTGCTCCATGTGTTGCTGCAATAGCTCCACCAATAGCTGAAGTAATATGGTCATATCCTGGAGCTATATCAGTAACTAATGGTCCAAGTACATAAAAAGGTGCTCCATGACATAATCTCTTTTCGATTTGCATATTGGCTGCAATTTCATTCATTGCCATGTGGCCTGGACCTTCAATCATAACTTGTACATCTTTTTCCCATGCTCTTTTTGTTAGAAGCCCTAACTCTATAAGCTCTGCAACTTGTCCTGCATCTGTTGAATCATCAAGGCATCCTGGTCTCATAGCATCTCCAAGACTTATTGTTACATCATATTCTCTAAGTATTTCTAATAACTCATCATAATATTCGTAGAATGGATTTTCATTTCCTGTCATTTCCATCCATGCAAATAATAAAGATCCGCCTCTAGATACAATATTCATCCTTCTTTTATCTTCTTTAAATAAAGAAATTGTTCTTTTATTAATTCCAGCGTGAATAGTTACAAAATCTACACCTTGTTTTGCATGTTGTCTAACTACATTAAGAAAATCTTCTGCTTTTATATCTAAAAGATCTTTTTCAAGATATCCAACTGCATCATACATTGGAACTGTACCAATCATAGCTGGAGATTTTTCTATTAATTTTGTTCTAAATTCTTGAGTCTTTCCATAATTACTTAAATCCATTATAGCTTCAGCACCAAAATCAATTGCTAATTTTACCTTTTCCATTTCTCTACAGTAATCAATTGAATCTCCTGAAATACCTAAGTTTACGTTTACCTTAGTTCTAAGTCCGTCTCCAATCCCCTCTGGACTAAGTGATTTATGATTAACATTAGCTGGTATAACTATCTTTCCTTCTGCTACAAGTTTAATTAATTTTTCTTCTGAAATATTTTCCTTAGAAGCTACCATCTTCATTTCTTTAGTAACTATCCCTTTTTTTGCTGCTTCCATTTGAGTCTTATAATTCATCGTCTATTCCTCCGTTAATATTAAAATTTATAAAATATATTTGTTTAGCATATTTTTCTCACAGATATCCAAAAAGGTATATTATGAAAAAATTTGCTACATCCACATTCTTAATGATTTTTTTATTCTTGAATTTTACTTTAATTTAGGCTATATTTTAAAACAGTGTTGATATTGTAGTATAAGGGCGAACTGGCATTGGAATTTGCTTTTTAGAACTCTTAATGAAGATTTGTCCAATTAATTGCTTGTCATCAATCTGTGATTGGGAACACGCATTAATTGGACTAAGCTTTATTTTAGAGTTCTTAAAGTAAATTCCTCTGTTCATGAGCTTTATACTACAATATCAACATTCCCTTAGAATATAGCATTAATTTAAAAGTTACTCTATTATTCCAGCTCTTTTATAAAGTTCATAAAAATGATTAGTAGGCCCAACACCTCTTCCAAGTTCAAATCCATGTTCTATTGCACATGTTGTGTATCTTTTACCTTCTTTAACTGCCTCCTCAATCGTCATCCCTTTAGCCAAATTAGCAGCTATTGTAGATGATAGTGTGCATCCTGTTCCATGAGTATGCTTTACATTTATTCTTTCTTGTGGTAAAAAAATAAAATTTTCACCATCAAACAATAAATCTGTTGCTTCATTTTTTAAATGTCCACCTTTAATAAGAACATATTTTGGACCAAACTCCTTAAGCTTTTTTGATGCTTTTTTCATATCTTCTAGAGTTTTTATTTTTATTCCTAAAATTTCTTCTGCTTCTGGTAAATTAGGTGTTATTAGGGTAGCCAATGGAAATAATTCTTTAACTAAAGTATCCTTAGCATCCTTTGACAATAAATTAAATCCACTTTTAGAAATCATAACTGGATCTAAAACAATTAATGGTAGTTTCTTCTTTTTTCTTAATGAACTTGATATAGCTTTTATAGATTCAATTTTAGATACCATTCCTATTTTTATGGCATCAACTCTAATATCTTCAAAAATCACATCCATTTGTGATCTAATCATTTCTGGGCTTATATCTTGAATTCCAAAAACACCCATTGTATTTTGAGCTGTTATTGCTGTTATAACACTCATGCCATAAACTCCATTAGCTGAAAATGCTTTTAAGTCTGCCTGAATACCAGCTCCTCCACAACTATCAGAACCTGCAATTGTAAGTGCTCTAAACATTTTTTCTCCTCTTCTTTCTAATCTATCTTTTAAATAAATGTTGTTCTTATAAGGTATAATGATCATCTGTAATTAAAATTTATTTTTTACTGACATATAAACATTATTTGAAAATACAACTTTTTTTCTAAATACTTTGTGATTTTATATTTTCATTAGTCATTAAATATTTTTCTATGACAGGAATTTTTAAAAATACATAAGCAATAATTGCTCCTACACTACAACTAAAAGTAAATGGTATAACATATACAAATACTGCTACTTCTTTTCCTAAAAGTACCGCTGCTATTGGATAAGCTATTAAAGCACCTAATATTCCTGTACCTATTACTTCACCAATTGCAGCTATGAATTTTTTCCTAAATTTTTTATAAAGAACTCCTGCTAAAAATGCACCTATCATACTTCCTGGGAATGCTAATAAACTACCTGTACCTAAAATATTTCTTATTAATGATGCAATAAATGCATTTGTTAAAGCATAAATTGGACCTAAAACTATTGCTCCAATTACATTTACAAAGTGTTGAATTGGTGATATTTTTGCTACTCCTATTGGAATTGAAAATGTTCCGAAAAAAGTTGCTATTGCTATCAAAATTCCACTTAATGCAATTTTTTGTGTCTTACTTTTTTCATTCATAATATTTTTTTAGTCCTCCTTTCATTTTTTATTTAATGTACATTCAAAAAAATAATAAACCAGTATACTTTTATATTTTGCTACATACTTCATCATCAAAATATACTGCACATCTTTGATCTATTATTTTACTTTCATATGCCTAACGTAATGAAACTGCACTAAATTTTTAATTAATTCTATATTTTAAGTGAATGTTGATATTCTAGTATAAGGGCGAAGTAGCATTTGAATTTGCTTTTTAGAACTCTTAATGAAGATTTGTACAATTAATTGCTTGTCAGCAATCTTTGATTGGGAACATGCATTAATTGGACTAAGCTTTATTTTAGAGTTCTTAAAGTAAATTCCTCTGTCCATGAGCTTTATACTACAATATCAACACAGTTTTAAAACATAACTTTAACTAATTACTTATTTTGGAATAAAAAAAATGTAGCCCAAGGGCTACATAAATATACTACGCATTATTTAGTGTACTTCCCTACGTTGGTATTAACCAAATCAGGTTATAAGAGTCCAGGAAATCAATCTTTCCAATCTCAGCTAAAATATTAGCTCCCCTAGTTATAAAATTATTAAATTATCTTTTACAATTTAAAGCTTATACCTTTAATTCTTATCCGTCAAGTAATAAATATATTATTACTATAGAACTAATTATAAATTTTAAGCTTTTGCTTGACTTAAAGCATTAGTTACCGCTTGAATAATCCCTTTAGAACTATAAGTAGCTCCTGAAACTGTATCTACTGATGTTGACTGTTTAGAAACTATGTTATTTATTATAGATTTCGAAGCTCTGTCATAATAGTTAGGTGTATCTCCATATGATAAAGTTTCTATTTGGGCTATTTTCCCACTCTGTATTGTAACTGAAATTTTAGTTGTTCCTCCTTTGAATCCTTTTCCGGTTCCTATATATGTTCCATCTTTATATTCTTGTGAAGCCTTATTGGGATTTTGTGACACATTATTATTTTGTGAAACCCCATTTTTATTTTCATTTTCTGAAACTGATTTATTATTTATATCTAAATTAGAATTATTTAAATGACTTCCGGCAAAAGATGTAGCTCCATAGACTCCTACCATCGTTGCCAGTGCTATAGTACTAGCCATTTTAGAATCTAAATCTTTTTCAAGTATATTTACATTGGCATTACTTCTAGGACATACATCAGTACATTTTAAACAATTTATACATTCTCCGCCTTTAACAGACTCCATCTCATAAAGTTTTATTCCCATTGAACATTTAAGTGTACAAGCTCTACACTTTCCACATGCTTCTTTAGGCTTATTAATTTTTACTATTCCAATCCTAGAACATATTGAGAATACAGCACCTAATGGACATAAATATCTACAGAAAAATCTTTCAATAAAAGCTGCTCCTATTGTAATTAAAATTAAAAGTATAAATCCAATAAGTAATGTAGATAGAACACCAGATATATTAGTTATTTCTCCAAAGGCATCCCAAGGACTTGTACTTTGTAAAATATTACTTCCCATTGTCCAAGAAACAATTCCTATAAATACTAATACTAAATACTTTACATATTTTAATATTGAATCAACTTTTTCATCTACTCTAAAATTTACTTTAAATAATTTTTTAGATATAAAAAATATTAAATCATTATAAGCTCCAAAAGCACACAACCACCCACAAAACCATCTTCCTATTAATATCGTTAATAATATAGCTGATGAAATCTCTATTAAATTTGGCAGTGATTGAATAAAATTAAAATTTCCACTAAGAATCATTTTATAAACTATTTTCAATTCACCAAGAGTCATTGCATATAATCCTGGTAACAATAAAAACATTATCAGTTGTACTATATGTCTAAAAGTTTGTGATACTTTCACTCTTTTCATACTCTCTTCCCCCTAAGTTCACTATAAACTTATCTTTGGTTTTTAATCAATTTAATTCTCTTTATTTAGTTAAATTGAAAATTCGTTATCCGTTAAAATAAAATCGTCTTTAATACCTGAAGTTATATATATTTTTTTATCTGCTGTTACTAATATCCCATCTATACCTTGCATTGATTCTATAATACTTATTGCTTTATTAATTCCAAGAATATATATACCAGTTGATAATCCATCACCATCAATAGAGTTATCCGATATTATTGTTGCACTTATTATCTCACTTTCTGATGGATAACCTGTTTTTGGGTCAATTATGTGATGAAACTTCTTTCCATCTTCCATAAAATATCTTTCATAATTTCCTGAAGTCACTACTGATTTATTTTTTACATTTAATAGTCCTATATGTTCTCCTCTAGTTTTAATTGGGTTTTGAATTCCTACTTTCCAATTTGATCCATCTTCTTTTAATCCTAAGGCAAATATGTTTCCTCCTAAATCAATTAAAGCACTTTTAATATCATATTTATAAAATATATTTCTAACTTCATCTGCTGCAAATCCTTTTGCTATTCCTCCAACATCTAATGATTGATTTTTATGTTTTAACATTACTGAATGGCTATTTTCATCTAGTATAATATCATTATAATTTACAAGCTTAATCTTTGATTTTATTTCATCTTCATTTGGAATACGTCCTCCATTTCCTGATATATTCCAAAGTGATACTAATGGTCTTATTGTAGGGTCAAAAGTTCCTTTTAATATTTTGCTATACTCTAAAGATTTCTTCAAAACAAAATAAGTATCCTTTCCTACAATTTGTGATTCAATTCCCGCTTTTGAATTTATCATAGATATTTCACTATTTTCCTTAAATACTGACATCTTATCATCAATATTGTTTAATCTTTTTATTGATTTTTCTATTGCCTCTTCTGCATTACTACCACATGCTTTTAAATTTATTATTGTTCCAAGAGAATAACTACTCCTTACTATTGAATGAGATTTATTATTTAAATATTTTTTTCCATTACCTTTGGTAAACAAAAAAACTAAAATTAACAATGTTGCCATTATGAATATCACTAATAGCATATTTATCATAAAAATCACCTAAACATTAAAATTATTTATTATTTGTATTATAGCAGTTTAAATTTATTAATCCATTAAAATAAAATTAATTTTTTTGAAATTTTAATAAAAAAATGTGTATAAAATAGAGTTCATTTCCATTTTATACACATCCCTTTATATTAGCACAATTTTAAAACATAATTATCTTTATTCTTTTCCAAAAACTTGTTCTTTAAGTCTCAAACCTTCTTTAGTTACTGCAATCCCACCTAAAGCTGTTTCTCTAAGAGCTGATGGCAAACTTTTTCCAACTTTATACATAGCTGTTACTGAATCATCAAAAGGTATTTTAGCTTTTACACCTGCCATCACCATATCTGCTGTACATAAAGCAGTTATAGCACCTTGAGCATTTCTTTTGGCACAAGGAATTTCTACAAGTCCTGCTACTGGATCACAGACTAATCCTAAAATATTTTGTAGTATTATTGATGCAGCATCTAAGCTCATTTTTGGTGTCCCACCCATCATTTCGACCACTGCTGCTGTTCCCATTGCTGAAGCAGAACCACACTCTGCCTGACATCCACCTTCTGCGCCTGACAAAGTAGCATTTAATCCAATAATCATTCCTACAGCAGCGGCTGCAAATAATCCTTTTAAAAGTTCATCTTCATCTAAACCTAGTTCTTTTCCTGCTGATAATATTACTGCTGGTAAAATACCACATGAACCTGCTGTAGGACATGCAACTATCTTCCCCATAGAAGCATTAACTTCAGATGAAGAAAGAGCCATTGCCATTGCCATTGTTGTTGCTCTTCCTGTAAGAGTCTTTCCATTCTTAGCATAATTATATAATTTATGCCCATCTCCGCCTATTAAACCACTTACTGAATATACTTCTTTTTCCATACCTTCATTAGCTGCTGAAATCATAACGTTTAGATTTTTTTTCATCTTTTCTATAACTTCTTCTCTGGTTACTTCTTTTTCTTCGATTTCACATCTTATTGCATATTCACTTAAAGTAATATTATTTTTTTCACATATTTCTAAAAGTTCTTTTCCCGATCTAGCAAGCATATTATTCACCTTCCTTTGCTGGACTTATTGAAATAACATTTTTAACTAACTCTATAGCTTTTATTTCCTCTATAATATCTTTACTAACTTTATTATCCATTTCAAAAATCATGCCAGCTTCTTTTCCCTTACTATTTCTAAATACTTTCATAAAAGCTACATTAAGATTTTTTCCTGAAAGAACACTTGTTACACTATGTATTACTCCTGGAAGATCTGTATGGGTAATTATTAAAGTTTCATACATACCTGTAAAATCTACACTATTATTATTAACTTCAGAAATTTGAATATTTCCTCCTCCAATAGAAGATCCCTTAACCTCACAATATGTATCATTCTTAGTTTTTATAAGAAATTTAACTGTATTAGGATGTACATCTCCCAAATCTGCTTCTTTAAATTCAAATTTTAATCCCTTTTCTTTAGCTATATCAAGTGAATCCCTAAGTCTTTCATCACTTGGTTCCATACCTAAAATTCCAGCAACTAATGCCCTATCTGTTCCATGTCCTTTATATGTCTTTGCAAAAGAGCCATGTAATAAGAATGTTACTTCTAAAATTTCATTTCCAGCTATTGTTCTTGCAATTTTTCCAAGTCTTGCAGCTCCAGCTGTATGAGAACTAGATGGTCCTATCATTATAGGTCCTAAAATATCAAATACGCCTACATTTTTCATAATGCGTTATTTAGTGAAATATCTAATTTTTCACTAAATCCCCCTTCCGTTTAATTTTATTCAAGAGCTAGCATTCTTAATACTCAACTTGTTTAAGTGGGCTTTAATTACTGCATGCTTCTATTTAACTTTTCTATCTTTTGGTGTTATATTTTAAAATAGTGTTTCTATTGTAATATACACTTTCAGTTAAAATATAGCTTTATTTTTAATAATATATTTTCTAAGCTTAAATTAATAAATTTATATAAAGTATATTTATATAAAAATCTACTTAAAATATATTTTTTTAATAAAAATTATATTACCCTATATAGAATGCATAATTTATCTATGATAGTCAAGGGGGATTTTACTTTCTTTAAAAATATCGCAAACAAAATAAATCTACTATAATAAAAATTCCTCTGGCCATCAGCTTTATCCGATAGCTAGTATCTGTAATTTCATAACAGCTACACGCTCCTGGATAACGAATTCTTAATATCAGTCAAAGACAAGCTTTGTCTGATATTAAGAATTCTGTTTATACTAAAAATTCAACACCTTTTTTAAAAATAGCTATAGTAAAATAGACCAAATATACGAACATATTTGATCTATTTTTTGTACTTATATTTAATTTTAATATTCGTAAAAACAGCTTCCACCTATAAATTCTCTTAATATAGAATTCATAGGAACATAAGATGAATCTACTTCTTTAAAAAAATTTAAAATAGATTTTAATCTAATCGCCTCTTCATATAATTCACTTTCTTCTTTTACCTTATCTAACTCTTTTAAAGCATATGGTTTTAATAAGCTTAATTCATATACTAATGTTGAATTAAACATAGCGTCTGCTTGATCTTGATAAACAAAAATATTCTTTTTTTCTCCTCTTTTTATTGAAGGCCACATTTTTAACGTAGCTTCAGCATCATGCCCTCTACTTAATGAATCTCTAACAATTCTTCTTACTTTTCTTACATCTGTTGTAGTTATTCTATTATGATTATCTAAATTTAATTGAGTTAATGCTGATATATATACCTTAAAAAGATTCTCTTCAGGTATACTTGATGTTAATATTGGATTTAAACCATGTATTCCTTCTAATATTAAAACTCCATTTTCAGGTAATTTTACTTTTTTACCATTCCATTCTCTTTGTCCAGTTATAAAATTATAAGTTGGAATATCTACTTTCTCACCATTCATTAAAGCCATTAATGATTTATTAATTAATTCTAAATCTAAAGCATAAACAGATTCATAATCATAATCTCCATTTTCATCTTTAGGAGTATTTTTTCTTTCAACAAAAAAATCATCCAATGATAAAGGTATTGGAATTAAACCATTAACTCTTAACTGTATTCCTAATCTATTGGCAAAAGTTGTTTTTCCCGAAGATGATGGCCCTGCAATTAGAACTATTTTAACTTCTTTTTTATTTGTTATTTGATCTGCAATATTAGCCATCTTTTTTTCATGAAGAGCTTCTGATGTTAAAATTAAATTTTGTGCTTCATTGCTAGATAATTTTTCATTTAACGTTCCAACTTCACCTATATTTAATATGCTAAGCCATCTTTCTGTTTCTAAAAAAATTTTACTTAACTTTCTTTGTTCTTTATATTCTGGCAAAACATCTAAATTTTCTTGCTCTGGACTTCTTAATATAAATCCCGGTTCATAATATATTAAATCAAAAGCTTTTATTATTCCTGTTGAATATGCCATATATCCATAGAAATAATCATATCTTCCATCTAAATTATAAAGTTTAACGTCCTTTAAATTTGAGTATTCTAAAAGCTTTACCTTATCTTCCATATCATATTTATCAAAAATTTTTATTGCTTCTTCTTTAGACATTCTTACACTGTTTATTGGAATATTTTTGTTTATAAGCTCACTCATTCTTTCTTTAATTAATTTAATATCATTTTCATTTAGTGGTGAATCCTTAATAATCTCTCCAAATAATCCTTTACTTATAGAATGTTCTATTTTTATTTTAGCATTTGGAAATAAATCTAAAGTGGCTTTAATAAAAATGAATTGTAATGTTCTAGTATAAATTTTCATACCTAGTTCTGTATTAAATTCTATAGGCTCAATTTCACCTGAATCTTCTACTAAATTATTTAATTCATAACATTTATCATTCATTTTACATACAGCTATATCATTAATATTTCCATTAAATTTTTTAGATATTAAATCATAAAAGGTTGTTTTATTATTTAACTTATTTTTATCTATCTCAGAATATACCTTAACCATATTAAGTGTCTCCTTTTCAATATATTCCCCTCTATAATTCTATTATATATATTTCTACTTAAAAAGGTAAAACTATTTTGCATATTAAGACGAAATTTTACAAATATTATTTATACGAGGTGTTTTTTTATGTTTATAGTATTTATTCGAACTACAATACTTTATTCTTTAGTTGTTTTAGTAATGAGATTAATGGGAAAGCGTCAAATTGGAGAACTTCAACCCTATGAATTTGTAATAACAATTATGATTTCTGATTTAGCAGCTTTACCTATGCAAGATTCAAGGCTTCCATTATTACTAGGAATTATACCAATAATTACATTATTATTTCTAAAAACAATTTTAAGTCTAATTCAATTAAAATCGCAAGCTTCTAGAAAAATAATTGATGGTGAACCTAGTATTCTAATATATAAGGGAAAAATTAATTATGAAGCACTAAAAAAACAACAAATAAATTTAGATGAATTGCTTGAAGAATTAAGACTTGCAGATTACTTTAATCTTGAGGAAATACAATATGCTATTTTAGAAAATGGAGGTCAACTTTCTGTACTTCCAACTAACTACAATTCTCAATCTGGTAATTCTAATAGTAATGATAATACATCCAAAACTAAAGAAGTACAATTACCTAAAATACTGATATCTGATGGAAAAATTAATAAAAGTTCGTTAACTCGCATGGAGAAAGATGAAGAATGGATTATTAATGTATTAAAAAATCATAATATTGATTCTATTAATGAAGTATTAATAGCTTTGTATGATACAGAAGGTAATTTTAAATATCAACTTTACGATGAATATTCAAATGAATGTAAGAAAGAAGGAGTGTAAGAAATGAGAAATGTTGTATTTTCTATACTAATTTTCTGTGCTGTTCTTATATTAGTATATTTTGCAGATAATTCATTACTAAAGTTATGTGATAATATTACTACACTTGCCGAGGATATAGAGATTACTTTAATAAAAGGAGAAACAGAAGATGCTTATATTAAATCTATAGATTTGTTAAATTTAATACATGAAGATGGATTTGTAACATCAATTTATGTAAATCATCAAGAATTTGATAATTTAGTTAATGACACAGTAAAACTTTCAGTTTATTTAAGTCATAAAGATATTCCTGATGCAAACTCTACATTACACACTTTAAAATATAATGCTCAAAATTTAAAGAAACTTCAAAAACCAACTTTAAAAAATATACTATAACACAACATATTTAAATAAGGCATAATCAAAAAAATAATAATTCCGTCTACCAATCCTATTTTCCATTATACTGCGGATGCAGATTTGCCTAATAGGCTAACTATGAGACCAATCTACTTCCTTGCCTAATGAAAAATAATCAGGGCATTTTGGACTTATTATTTTTCTTCATATGCCTAAATTCTCTTAAAACGGTGTTTGGTAAAAATAATTAACTAAAATCTATAAAATACTGCAAAAATCATGCCAAAATAATGATTTTTTTGAATTTTAATTCGTTAAATGTAGAAAATACATAAACTATAGTTTATAATTGATTTGTTAAGACAACTTTTAGTTGTTAAAATTTTTTCAAAATTTGAAAGGTGGTAAAATTAACATGGCATTAGTTACTACAAAAGAAATGTTTAAAAAAGCTTATGAAGGAGGATACTCTATCGGAGCTTTCAATATTAATAACATGGAAATAATCCAAGGTGTTGTTAATGGAGCAAAAGCTAGAAATTCAGCAGTAATCCTTCAATGTTCAACTGGAGCAATAAAATACGCTGGAGCTAAATACTTAAAAGCAATGGTAGACGCTGCTATAGCTGAAACTGGAATAGATGTTGCTCTTCACTTAGATCACGGTCCAAGTTTTGAAGCTGTTAAAGAAGTTATAGATGCTGGTTTCACATCAGTAATGTTTGATGGTTCTCACTTTGATTATGAAGAAAATGTAAAGAGAACAAAAGAAGTTGTAGATTACGCTCACGCTAGAGGAGTTGTTGTTGAAGCTGAACTTGGAGTATTAGCAGGAGTTGAAGATGACGTTGTTGCTGATTCTCATGTTTATACTGATCCAGATCAAGCAGTTGACTTCGTTAATAGAACTGGAGTTGATTCATTAGCTATCGCTATAGGAACTTCACACGGAGCTGTTAAATTCCCACCAGATGCTAAACCAGAATTAAAGTTCCACATATTAGAAGAAATTCAAGCTAAATTACCTGGTTACCCAATAGTTCTTCATGGAGCATCAGCTGTTGACGCTAACACTGTTGCAACTTGTAACGAATTTGGTGGAAAAATTGCAAACGCTAAAGGTATTCCAGTTGATATGTTAAGAAAAGCATCTTCAATGGCTGTATGTAAAATCAACATGGATACTGATTTAAGATTAGCTATGACTGCAGCTATAAGAAAAACTTTCGGAGAAAAACCAGAAGTTTTCGATCCAAGAAACTACATGGGTGCTGCAAGAACTGCAATCCAAGAAGTTGTTGAATCAAAAATTGACAATATCTTAGGATCAGCTGATTCTATGAAATAATTTCTCTTTAAAAGACGAGGTATAAACCTCGTCTTTTTTTATTCTTTAGGAAATTATATTTTTTAAATCTGTGAATAACTTAGATTATATTTTTGCTTAAAGATTAAGAAATAAAACCTAAAGAATAAAAAGAAAATATATTCGCCTGCCAGATTTTTCTCACATACGTTCGAAAAGGCAGATGCGTAAAAAAAATCGACGGCTCCACAGTCGCCTTGGCGATTTTTTTATTTGTGACTATGTTTTAAGTGAATGTTGATATTGTAGTATAACGCTCATGGACAGGGGAATTTACTTTAAGAACTCTAAAATAAAGTTTAGTCCAATAATGCGTGTTCCCAATCAAGGATTGTACTCTGTGAAAGTTCGAAGAACCAAATATAAAATTTGGATTCTCACTTTTGACAAGCAATTAATTGGACAAATCTTCATTAAGAGTTCTAAAAAGCAAATTCTAATGCCAGTTGGCTATTATACTACAATATCAACACTGTTTTAAAACACAGCCTTTTATTTTAATCTATATTTTACTATTTACCCGATAAATTACTAGGTGTCCACACTCTATTTCCATTTCTATCTATATATATTGGTATTCTCATTTCACTTATAAACACTCGTGCTAGTCCATTTGTAAAATTAAGTGCAAAATCAAATTGTGGTTTAATAATCATATCTCCATTTTTATTTATACAACCCCATTTATCATTTATTTGTACAAATGCTCTTCCTTCTTTAAAACTAAATGCATTATCAAATTTAGGTTCTATAATCATCTCATTTTTCTTATTTATATATCCCCATTTATTATTTAACTTTACATTGGCTAATCCATCTGAAAACCCGTCTGCTATATTATATTCATTATATATTACTAAATTTCCAGACTTATCTATAAATCCTAATTTTCCATCAATCTTTACTGGTGCTAAGCCTTCCTTAAAGCCGAAAGCAACTTCAAAACTTGAATCAAATATTTTTTTACCTGATTTGTCTATATAATTCCATCCTTCATTTGTTTTAACCCTAGCTAAACCTTCTGAAAAACTCCCTACATGATCATATATAAAATCAGTAATAAATTCACCCTTAGAATTTATAAAAGCATACTTTCTATCCTTATTTCTCACATAAGAATAACCTTCTGAAAAATATGCTATAAAGTCAAACTGCGGTTTTATTATGATTTCGCCATTTTTATTGATATAGCCCCAATTATCTTTAATTTTTACTCCAGCTAAACTTTCTTTGAAAGAATTCGCGTCATCAAATCTATAATCAATAACTATCTCTTCATTTTTATTTATAAATCCAAACTTATCATTTAGTGCTACAGCAGCAACTCCTTCTGAGAATTCAGATCCCATATTAAATTTTGGTTGAATGACTATTTCTCCATGCTGATTTATATAACCAAGTTTATTATCTCCACGTGGTTTCATGTACCCTACTTTGTTATCTATATAAATTTCAAATAAATTAATAATTTCCGACACACTATTTACCTCCAATATATATTAATTAAATAATAAATAACTCTTGTAACACAATAAAAAATATTGTTCAATAAATTTATTATATTAAATTACATTTCTATTTATATATCCACTCCTATACTCCAATTTATTTCTATATGTAATGTAATATACTATAAATAGCATTTGATATAAACACATATCAAAACAGTTTCCTAATAAGTTTAATAATTGCTTTAAAAATCAAACCTGCAAGTTCCATTATTCTTCCAAAAAGCATTCCAATTATTATCATTATTAAGACAGCAATTATACCTGATATAATTTCCACTTAAATCCTCCTAGATTCTTATATAAGATTAACTTAAATAGTAACTAACTCAATTCTTAATTACGTGTATTTGATTTTTCTTATAAACACTTATAAGAAATAATTCGACTATAACAAATCCTGTTAAAACAACATAGACAGACTTATTTAGTATTAATATTTCATTTACACAATTGAATAATATATGAAAAACAATAGCACCCCATAGGTTTTGTTGTTGTAAAACTAAAAAGCCTAATATAATACCAATAATAAGAGCATAAATAAATTCAAGTAAATTTTCATATGTTGGATTGACAATATGAATTGCCGAAAAAATAATTGCTTGTATAATCACCGCTTTATTAGCTACATGTGTCTCTTTATAAACAAGTTTAAAAATATATCCCCTAAATAAAATTTCTTCCGAAAATCCAACAATTATATAGTTACTTAACATAACCATCATTCCTATATTAAAAAATGGTTTAATCGCTATACTATATCCTAATAATAAATTTATTCCTATTATTGTTAAGTAATAAATTATACAAAGAGCAAGTCCATATGAAATATGTTTACAGACATTTTTACTTGTAAATCCTACTACCTTTAATGATCCAAACTCCTGTTTTATTGCTAATAATGAACCAACCATTAAGCAAATTACTATAGAACATGAAGGTATTTTTCCATTATTAAATAATATCCCTATAATAACTAATGGTAAAAGACATAGAGTAGCTATTAAAAATACTTTAATAATTTTTAAAATTACTTGTATATATGCATTCGATGTAAATAAGTTAAATCTTTTCTTATCAAAATTCAATTTAAAATCCCCTCCTTTAATTAATACATGATAAATTATTATTATTTTCTTCATTAAACTTCAAGTTAAATTATATCATTTATGTAATATTAATACTATTCGCAATTCTTTTATTTTATATTTATACATTATTTGTGAATACTTATATATTTTATATGAATATAATTACACATATTTTTTATAAATATTAATATTATATATTGCTCGTTTTTTATTTTTATAAATATAAAATTACTTTTAACGAGTTTATTATATGTTTTTATTAAAAATAAAGTGATTTTTTTAATAATTTTATATAAATATTAATTTTTAGTAAGTATTTAAAAATAACATTGTCAATATTTTTGTTTTATTTTTATGCATAAAGTTATTGATTATTTATACATATAATTGTATAATTATAAAAAATGATTTTTTGAACATAATATTAATATATATGTTTTTCAATATTAATTAAGGGGGCTTTAAAAATGAAAAAATTTAAAAAAGTAGTTTTAGCATACTCAGGAGGATTAGATACATCTGTAATCATACCATGGCTTAAAGAAAATTATAAATGTGAAGTTATAGCTGTAGTTGGTAATGTTGGGCAAAAAGACGAACTAGAAGGATTAGAAGAAAAAGCAATAAAAACTGGGGCTTCTAAAATCTTTATAGAAGATTTAACAGAAGAATTTGTTAATGATTATATATTCCCTACTATTCAAGCAAATGCAGTATATGAAGGAAAATATCTTTTAGGGACTTCATTTGCAAGACCTTTGATTGCTAAAAGAATAGTAGAAATTGCTAAAGCTGAAGGTGCTGATGCAATTTGCCACGGATGTACTGGTAAGGGGAACGACCAAGTAAGATTTGAATTAGCAATTAAAGCTTTTGCTCCTAATATGCCAATTATAGCACCATGGAGAATTTGGGATATAAAATCAAGAGAAGAAGAAATAGCTTATGCAGAAGCAAAAAAAGTTCCTATCAAAATAAATTATGAAACTAACTATAGTAAAGATAAAAATATATGGCATTTAAGTCATGAGGGTTTAGATTTAGAGGATCCAGCTAATGAACCTAAATATTCAGAAATATTAGAGCTTTGTAATACTCTTGAAGATGCACCTGATAAACCTACTTATATAACATTAACTTTTGAAAAAGGAAATGCAGTTGCATTAAATGGAGATAAAATGCCTAGTGTTGAACTTTTAGAAGAGTTAAACAGAATCGGTGGAGAAAATGCTATAGGTATTATCGATATGGTTGAAAATAGACTTGTTGGAATGAAATCAAGAGGTGTTTATGAAACTCCTGGTGGAACAATTTTATATGAAGCTCATAAAGCTTTAGAAGAGCTTTGCTTAGATAAAGATACTTCTCAATACAAACAACAAATTGCTCTTAAATTTGCACAATTAGTTTATGACGGCTTATGGTTTACTCCACTTAGAGAAGCTTTATCTGAATTTGTTAAAAAGACTCAAGAAACCGTTACAGGAGAAGTCAAATTAAAATTATACAAAGGTAACATTGTAAATGCAGGTATGACATCTCCTTACTCATTATATAGTGAAGAATATGCTACTTTTGGAGAAGATCAAGTATATGATCAAAAAGATTCAGCAGGATTTATAAGTTTATTTGGCCTTCCTTTAGTTGTTAGAGCTAAAATGAACGAAGCATTAAATAAAAAGGAGAAATAATTATGAAACTTTGGGGCGGACGATTTAAAAAAGGAACAGATGAATTAGTTAATGATTTTAATTCTTCTATTAACATTGATTCAAGAATGTATAAAGAAGATATAGAAGGAAGTTTAGCTCATGCTTCAATGCTAGGAGAAAAACAAATAATTCCTAAAGAAGCTAGTGATAGAATAACTTCTGGACTTTTAGAAATACTTAAAAGAATGGATAACGGGGTTATTGAAATTGATTCTACTTCGGAAGATATTCATAGCTTTGTTGAAAGTACTTTAACTTATTATATTGGTGATTATGGAAAAATGCTTCATACAGCTAGAAGTAGAAATGACCAAGTAACACTTGATTTAAGACTATATTTAAAAAAAGCATTAGTTAATTTAAAATATGATGTTTTAAATTTAGAAGAAGTTCTTTTAGAAAAAGCTAATGAAAACATAGAAACTATAATGCCTGGATATACTCATATGCAAAAGGCTCAACCAATCACTTTTGCTCATCATTTATTAGCTTATGCTGAAATGTTTAAAAGAGATATCGGAAGAATAGATGATACTTATAAAAGAACTGATGAGATGCCTTTAGGAAGTGGAGCTTTAGCTACTTCTACTTATCCTATTGATAGAAATCTTGTTGCAAAAAATCTTGGATTTTCTAAAATAACTTTAAATAGTTTGGATTCAGTTTCTGATAGAGATTATGTTATTGAAGCTTTATCTACCCTATCATTGATTATGATGCATCTTTCAAGATTTTCTGAAGAAATTATTCTTTGGTGTACTGGAGAATTTAGTTTTATTGAACTTGATGATGCTTATAGTACTGGTAGTAGTATAATGCCACAAAAGAAAAATCCTGATGTTGCTGAACTTGTTAGAGGTAAAACCGGTAGAGTTTATGGGGATCTTATTACTTTACTTACTGTTATGAAGGGAATACCTTTAGCTTACAATAAAGATATGCAAGAAGATAAAGAAGCTCTTTTTGATGCACTAGATACTGTTACATTATCATTAAAGACTTTTACTGGAATGCTTAAAACTATGAAAGTAAAAAAAGATAATATGAAAAAAAGCGCTGCATTAGGATTTACTAACGCTACTGATGTGGCTGATTATTTAGTTAAAAAAGGTGTTGCATTTAGAAATGCTCATGAAATAGTCGGTGAGATTGTACTTGAATGTATAAAACAAAATAAAATGATTGAAGAATTGACTTTAGATGAACTTAAGACATTCTCTCCTATATTTGATGAAGATATATACAAAGCAATAGATTTATTAACTTGTGTTGAAGAAAGAAATGTTATTGGGGGGCCTTCTACTCAATCAGTAAAATTACAAATTAATGAATTGGAGAAATTTATTAATTTAATGAAGGAGAATGATTGAAATGATTAAGGTTGGAATAATTGGTGCTACCGGATATGTTGGTTGTGAACTTTTAAGACTACTATTAAACCACCCTAAAATAGAGATTGGAGCCATAAGCTCCGTTTCTTTTGAGGGGCAAGAAATTAATAGTATATATAAAAACTTTTTTAATAAAACAAATCTTATTTGTGAAAATATGAATGAGGTTGTTAAAAAATGTGATGTTATATTTACTGCACTTCCACACGGTTTAAGTGAAGATATAGCTAAAGAAGTAATTGATAATAAAAAAATTTGTATAGATTTAGGAGCAGATTTTAGATTAAGTGATGAAAATGAATATAAATTTTGGTATGGAAAAGAGTTTTCTTATCCAAAGCTTCATGAACAAAGTGTTTATGGGCTTCCTGAATTAAATAAAGAGAGAATTAAAAACTCTCATTTAATTGCTAATCCTGGTTGTTATCCCACTAGTATAGAACTTGGATTAATGCCATTATTAAAAAATTCTTTAATAGATACAAATAATATTATTTGTGATTCAAAGTCTGGTACAACAGGCGCTGGAAGATCCTTAAGTTTAGGTACACATTTTCCGGAAGAAAATGAATCATTTGCTCCATACAAAATAGGTGATCATAGACATACTCCTGAAATTGAAGAAATATTATCATCTATAGCTAATAAAAAAGTTAACGTCACCTTTACTCCTCACCTACTTCCAATAAATAGAGGAATACTTTCAACAATTTACTGTACTCCAAAGGATAATGTAGACCTTGAATATATGCACAAATTATATAATGATTTTTACAAAGATGCTCCATTTGTTCAAGTATTACCATTAGGAGAAATTGCAGCAATTAAAAACATACGTTTATCAAATAATTGCCATATTTCTTTACATTTAAATCATAGAAAAAATCAAATAATAATTATAAGTACTATTGATAATATGATTAAAGGAGCAGCTGGGCAAGCGATTCAAAATATGAATCTTACTTTAGGGTTTAATGAAGATGATGGATTAAAACTTATCTCACCAGCTTTTTGATAATATATACCTTTTAAGCAATAAGTAAAAAAGATTATGTTTTAAAATTGTATTGATAATATACACTCAGGACACAGACTAAATAAATTTAAATAATATAAGATTATTCTAAAATTATCGATTAAAAATTTTATATTCAGAAGGGGGTTATAATTTTGGATATTAATTATATACAAGGAGGAGTAACTTCTCCTCAAGGATTTTTAGCTTCAGGAATACATTGCGGACTAAAAAAAAGTACAATAAAAAAAGATTTAGCTTTAATCTATTCTGAAGTTCCTTCAAATGCTGCTGGAGTTTTTACAAAAAATAAAGTTAAAGGTGCTCCACTTTATATAACAAAAGAGCATTTATCAAATAAAAAAGCAAGAGCAATTATAGTTAATAGCGGTAATGCAAATACTTGTAATGGAGAAGATGGATTAAAAAAAGCTAAAAAAATGGCTATGCTTCAAGCAAAAGAATTAAATATAAAAACTGATGATGTTTTAGTTGCATCAACTGGGGTAATTGGGGTGCCTTTAAATATAGATGCTATAAAAGATGGTATTCCTTTACTTACTAAAGAATTAGCTAAAAAAGGATATGAAGATGCTTCTTCTGCCATTATGACAACAGATACATTTAAAAAGCAATTAGCATTAGAATTTTATATTGGAGATGTAAAAATAACATTAGGTGCTATGGCAAAAGGGTCTGGAATGATTGAACCTAATATGGGAACCATGCTCTCATTTATAACAACAGATTTAGCTATTTCTCCTGAATTACTTGATGAAGCATTAAAATCAAGTGTAAAAATAAGCTATAACAGAGTTAGTGTTGATGGTGATACAAGTACAAATGATATGGTATTAATTTTAGCCAACGGACTTGCTAAAAATGATCCAATTACTGAAAAAGATGAAAAATATGAAGCATTTTTAAATGCATTAAATGATTTAAATATAAAACTTTCTAAAAATATTGCTAAAGATGGTGAAGGTGCTACTAAACTAATTGAATGTAAAATATCAGGTGCAAAAACTGAAGATGATGCAGTAACTTTAGGAAAAAGTATAGTTAATTCAAATTTAGTTAAAACAGCTATATTTGGTAGCGATGCTAATTGGGGAAGAATTTTATGTTCTTTAGGATATGCACAAATCGATTTTGATCCTAATAAAGTTGATGTTTATTTTGAAAGTTGCGCCGGTTCTATTAAAGTGTGTGAACATGGAACATCAATAGAATTTAATGAAAGCAAAGCAAAAGAAATACTTATTCAAGATGAAATTACTATTAAGGTAGATTTATTTTTAGGTGATGGTAATGCTTGCGTTTGGGGATGTGATTTAAGCTACGATTACGTAAAAATTAATGGTGATTATAGAAGCTAAAGCAATATGTAATTAAATGACTGTGTTTTAAACAGTGTTGATATTCTAGTATAAATCTCACATGGACAGGGGAATTTACTTTAAGAACTCTAAAATAAAGCTTAGTCCAATTAACGCATGCTCCCAATCAATATTGTGACAAGCAATTAATTGTACAAATCTTCATTAAGAGTTCTAAAAAGCAAATTCCAATGCCAGTTCGCCCTTATACTAAAATATCAATATTCACTTAAAACATAGTAAATTAAATAAATATAGGGGGTGTATTTAATTGAATCATAATGAAAGAGCTGAAGTATTAATTCATGCTCTACCTTATATTCAAAGATACTATGGTAAAACTATAGTTGTTAAATATGGTGGAAATGCAATGATAAGTGATAAGCTTAGAGAAACTGTAATAAATGATATTATTTTAATGAAATGTGTTGGTATTAATCCTGTTGTAGTACATGGTGGTGGTCCTGATATATCAGACTTTTTAAATAAACTAAATAAAAAAAGTGAATTTATCAATGGATTAAGGTATACCGATGAAGATACTATGGATATAGTACAAATGGTTTTGGGCGGAAAAGTAAATAAAAATTTAGTTTCATTAATAGAAAAATTCGGAGGTAAAGCCATTGGACTATGTGGAATTGATGGTTGTCTTCTTAGAGCTAAAAAACTTAAATCTGATATTGACTTAGGATATGTTGGGGAAATAACTGCTGTAGATACTAATATTTTAAAAACAGCTTTATCTGCAGGATATATCCCTGTTGTTGGAAGCATTGCCTTAGGTGAAGATGATAATAAAGCTTACAATATAAATGCAGATATATGTGCTTCAAAAATAGCTGCTGCATTAAAAGCTCAAAAATTAATACTGCTTACCGATGTGCCTGGAGTACTTATGGATCCAAGTGATAGTGATTCCCTTCTAAGTGTATTAAGACTACATCAAATCCCAAAACTTTCTTTAGAGGGAGTAATAAAAGGTGGTATGATTCCTAAAATTGATTGTTGTGTAGAAGCAATTAGAATGGGTGTTGAAAATGCAACTATTCTTGATGGACGTATCCCCCACTCTATTCTTTTAGAATTATTTTCTCATGAAGGTATGGGAACTATGATTTATTAAAACTCTATTTAATTTAGAAGTAAAATATCAATATTAAACCAGAGTTGAAATTCACTTTATATGGGAGGTACTTTTTATGTCATATGATTTTAATGAAGCAAAAGAATGCTTAGTCAATTCTTATAATTTTTTAGAACCAGTAATATCTTATGGTAATGGTGTTTACCTTTATGATACAAATAATAATAAATATTTAGATTTTACAAGTGGTATAGGTGTAAATAGTTTAGGTTATAATCATAAAACTTGGATTGAATCTACTACTAACCAAATGAAAACACTTCAACATTCATCTAATATATTTCTTAATAATACAACTGTTAAACTTGCTAAAAAATTAACTGAAATCTCTGAAATGAGCAAAGTATTTTTAGCAAATTCAGGAGCTGAAGCTAATGAAGGTGCAATAAAACTTGCTAGAAAATATAGTTATGATAAGTATGGAAAAGGAAGGTCTACTATTCTTTCTTTAGTACAATCTTTTCATGGAAGAACTATAACTACATTAAAAGCTACTGGTCAAGATAAATTTCATCAATATTTCTTTCCATTCACAGAAGGCTTTAATTATGTAAATGCAAATGATCTTGATGATTTTAAAGCAAAATTAACCTCTGATGTTTGTGCTATTATGTTAGAAGCTATTCAAGGTGAAGGTGGTGTACTTCCACTTAATAAAGAGTTTGTACAAAGTTTAGTGAAAATATGTAATGAGAAAGACATACTTGTAATATTTGATGAGGTTCAATGTGGAATTGCTAGAACTGGAAAAATGTTTGGATTTAATAATTTTGATATTAATGCTGATATAGTTACTGTTGCTAAAGGTTTAGGCGCTGGTCTTCCTATTGGAGGAATTCTTTGTTCTAAAAAAGTAGAAAATGTATTTAATCCTGGCGATCATGGTTCTACATTTGGTGGAAATCCAGTTGCTTGTGCTGGTGCATTAGTTGTACTTGATACTCTTTGCACAGAAAAATCTTTTGATGAAATATCTAAAAAAGGTGCTTACGTAAAAGACCTATTAACAAAATCTAATAATCATCAAATATTAGAAGTTAGGGGTATGGGATTAATGATTGGTATTAAAACTAAATGTCCTCCTTCATTAGTTCAAAAAGAAGCTCTAAAAAAAGGGTTATTAGTACTTACAGCTGGTAAAGATACAGTACGATTATTACCACCTTTAGTAATAAACAATGATGAATTAAAACAAGGAATATATATTCTACTTGATGTACTAAATTCTATTAACTAATAATTCTATGTTTTAAAACATCAACACTCACTTAAAACATAGTGTTAAATTAAATTTTAATTAGGAATAAAATGGAGGTTATTTTATATGCAAAAAGATTTATTAAAGATGGATGATCTCTCTAAAGAAGAGATTTTGGATATATTAAATTTGGCTGATCAGCTAAAATATGAACAAAAACATGGTATAGAACATCATCATTTAAAAGGAAAAAGTTTAGGAATGATTTTTGAAAAATCTTCAACTAGAACAAGAGTATCTTTTGAAGTTGGTATGTATCAATTAGGTGGAAATGCTTTATTTCTAAGTAATAAAGACTTACAAATTGGTAGAGGTGAACCAATTCAAGATACTGCACGAGTTCTTTCTAGATTTTTAGATGGAATAATGATTAGAACTTATTCTCAAAAAGATATTGAAGTTTTAGCTAAAAATTCTTCAATTCCTATTATAAATGGATTAACTGATGAAGAGCATCCTTGCCAAGTTTTAGCTGATTTAATGACAATTAGGGAATATAAAAATATTCTTGAAGGTTTAAATGTAGCATTTATTGGTGATGGCAATAATATGGCAAATTCTTTAATAGTTGGTTGCTTAAAAGTTGGAATGAACTTTTCTATTGCATCACCGCAAGATTATACTGCTAATGAAAAATATTTAAATCGTGCTAAAGAAATTGCTGAAAAAGAAAATGTTAAATTCACAACAACAACATCTCCTTTAGAAGCTACTAAAAATGCTGATGTTATTATTACTGATGTATGGGCAAGCATGGGCCAAGAAAAAGAACAACTAGCAAGAATTAAAGCATTTGCTGGGTTCCAAGTAAATGATGAGATAATGAGTGTAGCTAAAAATGATGCTATTGTACTTCATTGTCTACCTGCACATAGAGAAGAAGAAATAACAACTAAAGTTTTAGAAGAACATTCATCAGAAATATTTGATGAATCAGAAAATAGATTACATGCACAAAAAGCTGTACTTGTAAAATTAATGAAATAAATTTCTAAAAAAGATGGTAAATAAAGTATTTTTATTTACCATCTTTTTTATTATGTTAAACATTATTTATATGTAAAGAATAAAAAATATGGTATAATTTATTATATAATTAAAAATTTTCTAGATAAAAATATTACACTAAAATATGTATTAAATTTATAAATTAATATAATTGTATTTTATAATTTCAAAGCCTTTTAATTGTTATAATTCAAGGTGGTGTTAATATGAATAAATTGGTTAGAATTGATCATAAAAATATTATTGTAAAGCTACTAGTATTTTCTGTAGTTCTTTTTTTAATATCAATTATTATTTCGGGTATTTTTATGCATTATAATAACAATGAATTTATTGAGAAAAGTGTTATTAATTTAGATAATAATTGGATCTTTATAAACAAATTTACTGATGAACAAGCTACGATTAAATTTCCTCTCAATTTAAAGTATTCTAAAGGTACTATTTATTCTTTTTCTACAACTATTAAAGAGGATAATTTGAGTAACGATAAACTATTATGTTTACGTACCGGATTTGCTAATTTAGATGTGTATATAAATGATAAATTAATATTTAATTTTTCTGATGATAGTTATGATAAATTTTCAAATCGTGGCAAAAATACTTTACATATTATAAAGTTACCTAGTGAACTTTATAATAAGAATTTAACTTTCCAGGTTAAGATGGGATCAAATCCTTATTTACCTTATGATATAAAAACACCATTAATAGGAACCAAATCCGAAATCATTTACAATCTTATATCTAGTCAAATTTTAAATTATATTATATTATTTTTGATGATTAACTTTACAATAATAATATTTAATATTTTAGGAATAGCACTATTAAAAAAAATAAATAATTTATTTCATTTATTTTCAATAGGAATATTTGCATTATTAGCAACTACATATTCAATTTCTGAAACAAATATCATGCAATTGCTAATACAAAATCCTTATTTACTTAACAATTTAACATTTATGTCATTAATGTTGGTTTCAATACCAATAATAATGATAATGTTAGAAACAACAAATAAAAAATATAATAAAATATTAATCCCAATAATTTATTTAGATTTAACTAATTTTATTGTACAATCTCTTTTAAATTCTTTGGGTATATTTGATTTTAGAAGTATGTTATTTATTTCCCATATCCTAATAATTACAAATAGTATTCTTTGTTTATATATAATAATAATTTCTAGAAAAAATAGAATTATAGGAAGTAAATGTTTTGAAATTTCAATAATACCAATGTTAATTGGCACATTAATAGATATAACATTATTTTATCTCCATATTTCAGCATACTATGGTATATGTTTTCAAATGGGAGTATTATTCTTTATAATGATACAACTAGGATATGTTATAAATTCACATTTTAATTACTACCGTTCATCAATACAATCTACAATTTATGAAAAAATGGCTTTTACTGATATAATGACCGCTCTTGAAAATAGAGCTGCATTTGAAGAAAAAATTATAAATATAAACAAAAATCTAAATTCATATGATTCAATATGGTGTTTATCTATGGATATTAATAATCTTAAAGAAATTAATGATACTTTAGGACATAATAGTGGTGATAAATTAATAAATTCATTTGCTAATATTTTAAATAAAAACTTCAGCGGAATTGGACATTCTTACCGTATTGGTGGTGATGAATTTATAACTATTTTGATTAATATTTCTGAAAAAAATTTAAAAAATAAACTTAATACATTACATTCTATGATTACAGAGCATAATTTAAACTCACATCTTAAGCTTAGCACTGCAATAGGATATGATAACTTTAAATTTGATCAAGACATAAACTTAAATGATTTAATATCTAGAGCTGATAAATTAATGTATGAAAATAAAAGAACTATGAAGAAGTTAATTGCATTAAATGAAAACCAACTAATTTAATATAATATAAAAAAACAGCCTCAAAATATTTTGAGGCTGTTTTTATAAGTGCATTAAAACTTTTCCATCTACAAAATTAAAAACCATTATTTTCTGAAACCTTTTTAATCCATCTTCCTGATTTTTTTATTGTTTTAACTTGTGTATCTAAATCTAATGCAATAAATCCATATCTATTTTTATACGCATTACACCAAGACCAACAATCTATTGAAGTCCATGCATGATATCCAAAACAATTTGAACCTTCTATTATTCCTTTATGAAGATATGATAAATGCTCTTTATAAAAATCTATTCTATAATCATCTTCTATCATACCATCTTTATTTATATATTTTTCTTCATCTTCAACCCCCATTCCATTTTCTGAAATATACCAAGGAATATTATTATAATTATCTCTTATATTAATAGCAATATCATACATACATTGAGGATATATTTCCCATCCCCTATATAGATTCATTCTTCTTCCTGGCATCTTATAGTTATCAAAATACTTATCTGGCAACCATACATTCTTTTCATCAAATTGTGATTCTTTTGCTTTTACTCTTCTTGGCTGATAATAATTAACACCTAGAAAGTCTATTGTATTCTTATTTATGATTTCTAATTCATCATCAGTTGATTCCCATAAAATATTATCTTTTCTTAACATTTCAACAAGTAAATCTGGAAAATATCCTTTAACTGCTGGTTCTAAGAATGATTTATTAAAATAACTATCAACTATTTCAGAAGCTACTATATCATCTACATTATTTGATCTTGGATATGCTGGCGTTAAATTTAGAATTATTCCTATTTTCCCTTCCTCATTATCACATCTCATTTTTCTAAAAGCTTGTATTGATTTTGCTGATGCTAAATTTAAATTATATATTGCTTGAGCTGCTCTCTTACTATCAACAATTTTAGGATAATGAAATTTATATAAATACTGACCTTCTACTATAACCATAGGTTCATTAAATGTAGTCCAATATTTAACCTTATCACTAAATAATTCAAAACATTTCTCAGCAAATATAACAAATAACTCCACGACATGTTTAGATTCCCATCCACCATATTTATCATATAATTCTACAGGTAAATCAAAGTGATGTAAGTTTATGATAGGAATAATATTATTTGCAATACATTCATCAATTACTGCATTATAAAATATTGCTCCGTCCTCATCTATTTCTCCAGTTTCAAAATCTTTAATTAATCTAGTCCATTGAATTGATGTTCTAAAACTATTTAGTCCTATTTCTTTCATTAATTTTATATCTCTTTTATAATCATTATAAAAATTAGATGCCCTATCAGGTCCTACATTATTAAAAAACATTTCTGGTTCTACATCATACCAATAATCAAATATATTATCATGTTTTTTATCAAATCTTCCTTCAGATTGAGGTCCTGACGTAGCTGCTCCCCATAAAAAATTTTCTAGGAACTTATATTGTACACTCATTTCATGTTCCTCCTAAATTTATCTTTTTATATTTATTATATTTTTAGATAATTACTCATTGGTTCAGTAAAAATTAAAGCCATTTTATCTATTACCCAATTATTATATTTATTCTCAAAATTTATATTATTTCCTTTCTAATCACTGTTTTCTATTGATACTTTTATTTCTTTATTCTTATATTTTATCTTCCAATCTTAAAATAAAATTATGATTTTATTTATTAAAAATCTCTCAATAATATAAATTCCTAATAAACAAAAAACTGCACTCTAATTTATTAATTCATAACTTTATAATAAGTTAAATCAATAAATTAGAGTGCAGCATAAATCTTAAAAGTTTTATTCTTTACTTTGTTTTAATTAAATTTTTATATCATAGTATCAAACACTATTTTAAAATATAAACTTACTTTTCTATATAATTCATAACATTTTTAACTACTAAATTTATAGTTCCATCACCATTTCTCTGAATCTCAAATTTACTATCATCATGATATGTTTCTTCATTGATATATAAATCAATTTGTTTATCTATATTTAATCTAACTCTTTTAAGCTTTTTCTCTACCCAAGTCTTATCAACTAAAACTTCTTGGTCTAAACCCTGTGCTTTAACAAAATTAGAAAAGTCTTCTTTTACTTGAGGATGTTCTGTAAAAAGTTCCTTTGATAAATCATCTATATTTATACTATCCTCTTCTTTTAATTTACTTTTAACTGTAGTCCTAATTTTCTCTGCTTTTTCAGCATCATTTTCTATATTTTTTCTAGTCCAATCTTCAGTAGCTTTTAAAAATGTTTTGGTCATATCTCTTTCATTAATTATTAACTTAGCATATAAAAAATCATTTAAGAAATAGTTTATTCCCATTTCTTGTTCTTCTTTGCTTCTTTTTTCCTTATCTAATATCATTAAATTATATCTTTCATCTTCCCTGATAGGTTTTATAAATGCTGCCTTTTGTATTTTTTGACTGCTTCCTGGAAGACCTGCTGATTGTGGTACTATTCCTATTCCTATTTTTTCATCTATAAATTGAATTTCATGGGTGAAATTTTTAATATAATCCATCTTTAAAATTCCAATCATTGGCCCTTTATCTGTAATTAAAGATATAACAATTAAATCACATGATGGAATATTTTCATCCATTTGCATTACAGCAAATAACTGTCTAGCTAATTTTTTTGAAATAGATATCAAATCATTATCTATACCATTTAAATAATCTTGAACACATTCTTTCACAGTGTTAGTACCCTGAATAAATGCACCATACTTAAGTTCTTCATCCTTTAAGCATTTCTCTACATGCTTATATAAAAATTTATATATATCCTCATTTAACTCTAAGCTATATTCATTTAATACAGGTTCTGAACCATTTTTATCCAATATATGTATAACTGCTTCATTTATATTTATCTCACTTATGTATTCCATATTTTTCTCCTTTATTACCTAATTACCTATATTTATAAAAACATATCCGTTTCCTTAAATATTATACAATTTATTGATTATAAAAAAATCGCTAAATGACTGTGGAGCGTCGGTTTTTTTAGCCATGCACCCGTTCCAAACATAGTGCGGGAATAATGGTGCGTCATATGATTATTTTTTATTCTTTAGGTGATACTTATAATACCTCCAAAACAAGATATTCTAGAAGTTATCCACAGATTTTAAAATATATAATTTTCTAAAGAATAAAAAAGCTCAAAACACTAATTAAGACACTAGCAATTTCAAGAATTATATTATAACATTAAATTACTTAGGTTTAATAATTATACCTAAATTTTTTTACTGGAGGAATTATATATGCAAGAATTAGAAACTAGAATTGTTGATATTGACGTTGATAATATAAGAAAGATACTTTTATCTCATGGTGCAGAAAATGTTAAAAAAGAAGATCAAGTTAATGACATATATGACTTTGAAGACGGAAGACTTCTAAGTAAGAAAGGATATGCCCGTATAAGAACTGTTAATGATAACCTTAATAATAAAGTTGTATATTACATGACTACTAAAAAGATGTTATCTCAAGATAGATTTAAAGTTATGGAAGAAAATGAAGTAATAGTAGATAATAAAAAAATGGCTGAAGGAATTTTTAAATCTCTTGGATTAATATTAAAAGAATCAAATAAAAAATATCGTGAAAGCTATAAAATAAAAGATTCATTAGTTGAAATAGATATAAATGATAAATCTTTTTGCCCTTTTCCTTACATTGAAATTGAAACAAATTCTGAAAATAAATTAAATGAGATTGTTTCTTTGTTAGGATATTCATTAGAAGATACTACCTCAAAAACTATTTATGAAATTTTAGCTGAAAGAGGATTAGCTAACGAAAAACATAAAGGTATTTAAAAATAATAAACTTTATGAGACATTAAAGTTTCAAAAACACTATAAATTAATATAAAATTAAAAAGGTGAAAATCTTAAAAACATATTTATGTATTTGAGATTTTCACCTTTATTTATATAAAATGGGTAAGGTACTCTTTATAATTTATTTTTTAGACTATATTTTAAAGTATTATTGATATCATAGTAAATCCCTCTGTCCATGAGCTTTATCTATAATATCAACCTAAACTAAAAACATAGCTATGTTTTTAATAATAAAATATTATATTTCTTCTATAATAATTTTATTAAATAAATCATCCACTACAGATTTTTTTATAAATCCTGTTTCTTTTTCCATTGCATTTGAGGTTCCACAAGCTGATGCTAATTTTAAAATATTTATAATATCATCTTCTCTTTGAATTGCTACTGCTATCCCTCCTACATAAGCATCGCCTGAACCAACTGGGTTTACAACATTAACTTTAGGAATAGTTACTTTATAAAACCTTTCTTCAAATCCAATAATCGATCCCTTTTCACCTAAAGATAATGCAATAAATTTTATCCCCTTATCTTGTAAAAATTTAATTTCTCTTATAGCATCTTCTTCACATAAAATTTCTCTACCTGTTAAAGCTTCTATTTCATCTTTATTAGGCTTAATAAAATATGGTTTTCCCTCTATACCTTCTTTTAATGCTTCTCCACTAGCATCTAATAAAAATTTCTTTCCTTTAATATTAGCAAATTCTATTAGCTTTCTATAAAAATTTTTAGGTACATTCCTTGGAATACTTCCAGATGCTACAATTACATTAGCCTTTTCAAGTAATTCATTATATTTATTTAAAAAGTGTTCTTGCTCTCTTTTGGTTACCACTGGACCTGGTTCAAGTATTTCTGTTTGAACAAGATCATCTGTAATAAATGCTAAACACTCTCTTGTATCTCCGTTTATTTTTATAAAATCATTCTTTATCCCATAAGCATTAAGCTTCTCTTCGATAAATTCTCCATTCTTCCCCCCAAGTAATCCTGTCACTATACAATCTTCCTTTAATATAGTTGCTATATTTGCAACATGAATTCCTTTACCACCAGGAGTATTTTCCACATATCTTGCCCTCATTACTTGGCCTTTTTTTATATCCTCAATTTCATATCTTTTATCTATAGAAGCATTAAGATTTATAACTAATATCATATTATTTTGCTCCTTTTTTAATAAAATCCATTTATTGCTCTATATTTAAGTATACGTTGATATATACAATAGGCAAAGTGGCATTGTATATATCAACATTTCACTTAAAACATAGCATCTACCTCAATATCTATTGGCACTTCCACAAACTTCTATTTTGTGTTCTACTATTTTTCTCATTGCTTCTTTTCCTGGAGTCATATATTTTCTTGGATCATTTGCCTTTGGATTTATTTTAAAGTATTCTTTAACAGCATCTGAAAAAGGTATTTTTAAATCTGTAGCTATATTAACTTTACATATTCCAAGTGAAATTGCCTTTTTAACTAATTCATCTGGAACATCTGATGCTCCATGCAATACTAAAGGCACACTTACTTTATTTCTTATTTCTTTTAGTCTTTCAAAATCTAACTTTGCTTCACCTTTATATAGCCCATGTGCTGTTCCTATTGCTACCGCTAAAGAATCTACACCTGTCCTTTTTATAAATTCTACTGCATCATCTGGATCTGTATACATTGCATCTTTTTCATCTACTATTAAGTTATCTTCTTTACCTCCAAGTTTTCCAAGTTCTGCTTCAACAGTAGCATCATATTTATGTGCATATTCCACTACTTCTTTTACCTTTGCAATATTAATTTCAAATTCTTCTTTAGATGCATCAATCATACATGATCTGAATCCAATATCAATATTTTTCTTTATTTCATTTATATCTTCAAAATGATCTAAGTGAATAGCTATAGGTATATCATATTTTTTTGCTGCCACCTCTGCCATCGCTTCTATATAAGCCCCACCTGCATATTCTATTGTAGATGGAGTTCCTGCTATAATTACAGGCGATCTCATTTTCATAGCTGTATCAACAACTACTTGTAATGTTTCTAAGTTGTGTATATTAAAAGCAGGTACAGCATATCCTTCTTTTTGTGCTTTTAATAACATTTGCTTTGTTGAAAGTATTTTATGCATAACATATCTCCTTTCTTATAAGTTAAATCCAACTTTACCAACATTTATATTCCATCACAAATTTCTACAGATTCTTTTATTTCTTTTTTCTTATATTCTCTAATTCCTATAGTTGCAGCAGTTTTAATAGCTTCAACTAATTTTTCCATCGTATAATCATTCCTTAATAAAGATGCCTCTAATACCATAGGTAAGTTTACTCCAGATATAACTCTAATTTTTTTATCTTTTCTATTTTCACTAATAATAACAGATACATTAAAAGGTGAACCTCCTGCTAAATCTGCTAAAATTAATACTTCATCTGTATTAAGATTATCAATAGCCTTTCCAATATTTTTTTTTAACACACCCAAGCCTTGTCCAGATTCAAAATTTACTCCTATAACCCCTTTTTGTTCTCCTGCAATTAATTTTACTGAACTAAGTATTCCTGTCGGGAAAATCCCATGTCCAACAATAATCAATCCTATCATTGCTATTTCCCCCTATCACCATATTTATTTAATTTATATCTTTAAAATCAAGGTATGTTTTAAAACAGTGTTGATATTATAGTATAGAGCGAACTGACATTGGAATTTGCTTTTTAGAATTGTTAATGAAGGTTTGTCTAATTAATTGCTTGTCAGCAATCTTTGATTGGGAACATGCATTAATTGGACTAATGTTCATTCTACAATTCTTAAGTGAGAGTCAAAATTTTATATTTTGTTCCTCGAACTTACTCAGCGAATACATATGAGTCGAGTTTCATATTTCAGTTCTGTCCATGAGCTTTAACTATAATATCAACATTCGCTTAAAATATATGCAAAAATTATATAAATTAAAATCTAAAAATTTTGTTTGTGAATGTGTACTCCTTTAACAACTCTATTAACAGTACCATCTGGTCTTGGATTATCTGGAGATACTTTAAGTTTTATTGAATTAAATAATCCGAACATTTGTCCAAATAACATATAATTAAACACTGTATAAATTTCTGGTACATTTTTACCATCGATCTCTATATATTTATTACACATATTTTTTAATTTTTCATTCTTTTCATAACTTATTACTGCAAGCTTATGATTTCCAGAATCATTATATATTTCATTTATTAAATCTAAATCATAAAGGTTAGTATATTTATCTATAGAATTCATAATAATAACCAAAGTATCATCATTAATTATTGACTTAGGACCATGTCTAAAGCCCATAACAGATTCAAATATTGTTACTATTTTACCACTTGTGAGTTCTAAACTTTTTAGTGCCATCTCTTGAGCTAAACCCTTTAATATTCCTGATCCTAAATAAACAACTCTATTGCTTTCATAATTAACCAAGTCATAAACATCAGTCCACTTATTCTCTAAAATATATTCTGCTTGTTCTGATATTAAATCAACAAATTCTCTATTCTTCTCTATATTATCTATATTAAACATTAATACTGTCGCTAATAACATAGAGCTAAAAGAACTTGTCATCGCAAACCCTTTATCATTTGATTCTTCTGGCATAAACAATACTAAATTCTTATTATTTTTAATAGCCTTTTTAGCTAATTCCCCATCTTCATTACAGGTAATTACCACTTGTGATATATTAGTAACATTCTCTTCAAATAAATCATATGCTCCAACACTTTCTGGTGAATTTCCTGATCTTGCATAAGACACTAAAATAGTTTGTGTATCTTTTTCTATATATTGATTAGGGTTTGATACTAAATCAGTAGTAGCAATAGCTTCAATTCGTGCATTTACTTTGCTTTTTAATTCTAATAGAACAGTATGTCCTACATAATCTGAAGTCCCTGCACCTGTTAATATTATTCTTGTATTCTTTGATATATTTTTATTAAAAAATGATTTAATTTTATCTCTTTTATCATAAATCATCGTATATGTTTCTTTCCACAAACGAGGTTGTTGTCTTATTTCTTTTGCTGTATTTATTGAATTTAATTTTTCTAATTCTTCAATAGTTTTTCCAAAAATCATAATGCCCTCCTTCACTGGATACGTCATCATTACCAGTTTCTATAAAATTTTTATTAGTTTTTTAAACACACTCTATATTTAAATTTATCTCCTCTTGCAATACTTAATGTATATTCAATAACTTGCTTATTTTCATATGTTGTTCTTTCAATTTTCAATCCTGGTTGACCTTGTGATACATCTAAATAAATACTTTCTAATTTATTTATTAAAACACTTTCAAGTGCTTCTTCTGCCGACGTTATATGAACATTAAAATTTCTTTTAAAAATTTCATACATAGGATTTTCTTCTAAATCTTTTTTGGTCATTCCGTTAAATTTCTCATATGGTAAATATGTTACTTCATATATCATTGGAATATCATCTGCTATTCTTATTCTTGTTATTTTATATACCAGTTCATTTTCTTTTATTTTTAATTTTCTTGATATTTTACTACCTGGTTCTGCAATTTCAAAATTTAATAATTTAGATACAGGTTTTTTACCTAATTTTCTCATTTCATCAGTAAATGAATAAACTTTTATTAACTCTTGTTCAAATCTTCTTGATGATATAAAATTTCCTTTTCCATGAACTTTATATATATATTTTTGTTTTTCTAATTCATCCAATGCTTGTCTTACAGTTGTTCTACTAACACCATATTTTTCACAAATCTCTCTTTCAGAATCTAATTGATCACTTTCTTCCATATAATTCTCTATTTGATTAATAAGAATATCCATTAGTTGTACATATAATGGAATCTTAGAGTTTTTATCAATTTTATTCATTTAAGTATACCTCTTTACAATTTAATCTATTTTTTCATAATTATAACATATTATTATTAATTATAGAAATTACCTTTTATCATTGATAATAATTTATACATACTACTTTTAATAATTATTTTAAGTATTTGAAAAGTTCAGATGGAGTTAAAACTCCACCCGAAACTTTAAAAATTTATATATTATAGTATAGGGAAATGTGTAACATGTTCTATGAATTTTGCAATTAATCCTAATGCAATTGTAATTACTATTAATTTAATTGGTGAATATCCTTTCTTCAATAACTTATACATTAAAAATGTATAACCTAAAGCTAACATGTTAGGCATTACTTGATCTAAAACACCTTCTTGTAATTTTATTGCTGAATCACCTTTTGCAGAACCTACTGAAATTACCATTGTTGTTTTTAAATTAACCATTGATGCTATTAATCCACCAACAACTGTTAATCCTAATATTGATGCTGCATGAGATATTTTTTTAGTTTGTTCTTTTAATGATGAAAGTGCTTTAACTCCTGTCTTATATCCATAATTCATTAAAAAGAATCTTAAAAAGAAATGTAGTGTATTAAACATTATCAAGAAAACTATAGGTCCTGCAACATTTCCTTCCATAGCCATTGATGCGCCTATACCAACACAAATTGGCAAAGCTGTTAACCAGAATAATGCATCTCCAATACCACCTAAAGGTCCCATAGTAGCAACTTTTATCGCCCTAATTGTATTTCTATCTTCTTTGTTTTCTTCCATTGCCAATATCAAACCCATAATAAAAGTTACTAAAAATGGGTGAGTATTAAAAAATTCCATGTGATCTTTCATTGCTTGAGAAAGATCTTCTTTATTAGTGTGAATTTTCTTTAAACCTGGTATTAACCCATAAAGCCATCCACAACCTTGCATTCTTTCATAATTAAATGATGCTTGTAGAAAAAGTGAACGCCAAACCATATGATTTAAATCTTTATTAGTAAGTACCTTTTTAGGACTCGGATCCTTATATACTACATTAGATTCCATCTTCATATTCCTCCTCTACCACTTTAACTGTTTGCTTATTACTAGCTGAATAATAATCATATAATGCTATACTTAATCCAACTAAAGCTAATCCCAAGATTGAAATATGACCATATGTTACAAATAAGAAACCAATAATAAGAAACGCCATATATTCTTTCTTTAACATAATCTTTAATAACATTGCAAATCCAATTGCAGGCATTACTCCACCAGCTACTTTTAATCCTTCAATAATCCATTGTGGAACTGCGCTTACAATGTCTGCAGCTCTGTCTGCTCCAAAGAATATTGGTAAAAATGCAATAATAAAATAAAATACAAATAAACAAAGCATTCCCATATAATTAATTTTATCTATCCCTTGTGTATCTGCATTTTCTGCATAAGTATCAGCTTTGTGCATAAAGAATGAAAATGCTGTAAAAATAAATGTTATAGCAGCTTGTACAGCTACAGCAAATGGTATCGCTACTCCAACAGCCGCTTGGGGTTCTAATTTACCTAAAATAGCTATACTTGTTCCAATAATACCCCCAATAACTACATTTGGAGGTTGAGCTCCTGCAAGTGGAACCATTCCCATAAAAACAAGTTCTAATGCAGCTCCAACTATAAGTCCAGTTTGTACATCTCCTAAAATTAAACCAACTACAAGTCCTGTTACTATTGGTCTGTGTATGTGAGTTAATCCATCATATAAATCTATTCCTGCAATACCTGCCCAAATCGCAATTAATAAAGCTTTAACAAACATGAGTTTCCTCCTTCATTAATATATTTTTCATAATAAAAATAATTTCTTAATTCTACAGGGTTATATGTGTTTATAAATATCTTCATCTATTGCTTCATCAGGTACTCTTCTTATTTCTAATTCAATTCCCAATTCTTTAAGTCTTCTAAATGCTTGTATATCATTTTCATCTATAGAAACTGTTGATGAAATTTGTTTTTTACCTTCACTAAAATGTAAATTTCCTATATTTATCTTTTTAATAGGAACACCGCCTTCTACTAATCTAACTGCATCTTGTGGTGTCTTACAGACTAAAAAAATCAATTGTCTTGGCGCTGCTTTGTTTATTATTTTTATAGTCTTTTGTATTGAGAAAAACCTTATCCCTATTGTATCTGGAATAACCATTTCCATTAAATTTTGTTGAATAGGGTCTTTGGCAACCTCATCATTTGCTACTACAAGTAAATTAGCTCCTAAATGATTTACCCAAGTTACTCCAACTTGACCATGCACTAACCGGTTGTCAATTCTTGTTAATAATATATTTGGCATTTCTCACCCCTCCTATAAATACCAGTTAAATTTTTACCAATTGGTAATTACCATACCTCAATGTTAATCCTTTACAATTGAACTGTCAATATTTTGAAATAAAATATTTTTTAAATTATTTTTTTACTTCTAAACATAAAAAAATAGATTATACTAGTAAGTAAAGATGATATTGTTATCAAGCTTATTGAAGTTAATAAGTTTAATAATTTAAATAATATACTATATACAACGCAACTCATTAAAAACATTAAAATAATTTTAAATATCTCTATAATGCTATGTTTTTCTGATATTATCTCAAGCATTTGATGCTCTGATAGAGTATTATTCTTATATTTTTTATTTAAATATCGACTTATTATACTAGATAAAAATATTTTTATAATAAATTCTCCAATAAAGATTATAAATACACTTACAAATGATATTATAAAAATTTTATAAGCAGAAATATTAACTGGTAATGTCCAGTTTGCTAATTTTAAAAATAAACTCATAATTATAAGTATAAATAAAGCTATCGGTAAACTGAATAATATAAAAAAACTTGAAATCTTTAAATTTTCTTTTCCAGCAGTTTTTAAAGCAAATATGTTGTATACATATATAGTTGAAAATGACAAAATAATTGCTAATAAAATAAAATTAAAATAATACATGACACATCCCCCCTTTTAACTTAATTATATTTTTGCTTTAAATAATTATAACCTCATTTAATATTTCTATAGATTTACTAAAATTTAAAATACATATTTATCTATTTTAAATTTTTTTCATATACATATTAAATTTTTAATATTATTTTATCCTATGTTTTACATGAACATTAATATTGTAGTATAAGAACGAATAGGCATTGGAATTTGCTTTATACCACAATATCAACACTATTTTAAAATATAATTGTATTTTACAATATTAGGAGGTTTTCTTATGTTAATTAAAAATTGCAATATTATTTATTTAAACAAGATAGAAAATGGTTCTGTTCTTATTAAAGATGGTAAAATTAAAGAAATTAATCCATCTAATTTTACTGATGATGAGATAATAGATGCAGAAGGATTATATCTTTCCCCTGGATTTATTGATGTTCATATTCATGGTGCTGGCGGATGTGATACTATGGATGGAACAATAGATTCACTTAATACAATTTCAAAAATAATAGCTAAGCATGGTACAACATCTTTTGTACCAACCACTATGACAGTATCAATAAACGATATTAATAAATCTATGAGAGTAATAAAAACATTAAAAGAATATGGGGCTGAAGGTGCTCATGTTTTGGGTGTCCATTTAGAAGGACCTTTTATAAATCCAAATGCAATTGGAGCTCAAAATCCAAAATATATTTTACCTCCATCAATTTCTACTTATAAATCTATGGTTAAAGATTGTGAAGACTGTGTTATTTCAATTACATTAGCACCAGAAATTAATGGTTCTAATGAGTTAATTAAATTTCTTTCTAAAAATAATGTTATATGTTCACTAGGGCATACTAAAGCTACCTATGAAGAAACAATTGATGCAATAAAGTGTGGCGCATCTCATTCAACACATCTTTTTAATGCAATGCCACCTTTTAATCATAGAAATCCCGGAATTATAGGTGCTATATTTGATACTAATATGACAACTGAAACTATTGCTGATGGAGTTCATGTATCATATCCTGCATTAAGAATTGCTTATAAACAAAAAGAAACTGATAATGTTTTATTAATAACTGACGCTATTATGGCATGTTGTATGCCTGATGGAAAATACTCATTAGGTGGACAAGAGGTTATAGTAAAAAATGGTGTAGCTAGAGTTAATAGTGGTTCTTTAGCTGGTTCTGTTTTAACTCTTGATAAAGCTGTTAGAAACATCTATAAAAATTCTGATTTACCTTTAAATGAAATCATAAAAATGGCATCATTTAATCCTGCTAAACATTGTAAAGTAGCAGATCATAAAGGGTTAATCAAAGAAGGTTACGATGGGGATTTAATATTATTTGATGATAATATTGACATAAAAAAAGTATTTATTTTAGGTAAAGAATTCTATTCAAAATAAATAGCTATGTTTTAAATAATAATTAATATTGTAGTATAAATTCCAATACCACTCGAATTTTATACTACAATGTCAATACTATTTTAAACCATAGCTTTTTTATATTATTTCATTTATTACATCTTTTAAATTTATATTGAATCTTCATATGCATATATACCTGTACTCCCAAAATATATATTCCTAAAACCCAATAAATCTGTGGCCAAAATAAACGAAACAATTCATTACATATCTTAGAAAACGTGTAATGAAATTCTAAAAATGGACGATATATAATATAAGTAACCATTTATGGATTAAATTAGACTTTTTTAAATTATTTGTAATTGATTATATTTAAAAATAAATTTATTAATTTTATAGATTAATTATATTGAAAGGAATGAAACGCTTTATGGAAAACATTAATTTGAGTTTAAATCAAGATTTTATACAAAAGTTAACCAATTTAAGAAAATCAGATATGAGTATTGAAAATTTACAAAATAACAATATAACTACAAATTTTAGTGATTTGTTATCTAATGTAGATAATAATCAATTAGATGTAAAAACTATAAATATCATAAAAAATTTAACACAAAAGTACAATATATGTATTTCAGTAACTCCTGATCCAAATGATAAAAACTCTGTTCAAAAAGAGTCTTTTGGTAATATGAATGTTTCTGGAGATAACAATTTAGTTATTATTCCACGTAATCTATTGAATAAAATGGTAAATGATCCTAATCAACTAAAATCAGTTGAAAATGTAATAAAAAGTGATATTAGCGCATTTAAGCAAACTGAATGTATACGACGCTTAACAGGAGAAAAAACAACATCAACTCCCCTTACTTTTGATGAAGATGGCAATTGGATCAAGTGTGGCTGGTCTATTAGTAATTCAACTTCAAAAGAGTCAAAAACAACTAAATCAAAACAAGAAGAACTGAACTTATTACAACCAAAATTGTCCAACACCAATTTCAATAAAACTGCATATAAAATTAGTGAGGTATATGAACAACCACTTTTAAACTCATCATTAAATAGCATGGTAAATCCATACTTAAATGTAATAAACAATTATTATAGTTTTGTAGGTCTAGATAAAAATAAATACCTTAAAGCTTATAAATAATATTATATTATTTATAAAATTTAAGCGTAAAAATAAAGATTATATTTAGTATTTTTTAATATAATTAATAATTAAATCTGATATAAACTTTATTATTCTATAATAAATTATAATCTTAACAAATCCATATGATCTTTATAAAATAATAGCAAGTCCAACTATCATTGCTTTACAGAAATTTCAAAGAGTTCTTGTATAGAAAATAATATTGAACTTGCTATTATTCACTCATTTTTTAATTTATATTTTTCTAAAATCATATTTGATTTTATTAACTGCTGCCACTCTATTATTTACTCCAAGTTTCCCATAAATATTTATAATATGAGATTTTACAGTTGATAGTGAAATATATAGATTTTCTGCAATCTGTTTATTAGTGCTTCCTTTTGCTAATTCATTTAAAACTTCTTTTTCTCGTTCTGTTAAATCATATTGATTTTTTTCTATTTCTTTTATCCCATTCTTACAATCTGAATTTAAAATACATGAAATAAAATCAATTTCTTCTGATGAAAGTTTATTTTTTAATTCTGCACCCATGTCTGCCATTACTTTATTAGTTGTTTTCTTTTCAAACCAAAACGGGAGTGCAAGTCCATTTTCTGTTCCATAAGCAACTGCTTCTAAAAAAATATTCTGAATATCATTTTTGTTACCTTCTCTATCTAACAACATACGAATTTTAAATAAATCACACTCTATAATCTTTAACTTATTCTGCATTTTTCTAGCTTTTTGAGTAATCTCATTGACAAGTTTCTTTGCTTCTTCTATATTAGCATTTTCATATTGAATTATAGAATATAGTAAATTACACTCCATTATCTTTAATGAATCATCAGCATCTTCATATTCCTTTAAAAATTGTTTTGCCAATTTTTTATTATTATCGCGACAAATCGGATATCTTAAAAGTCTTGCAGAAAAATAAATATTCTTAAATATTTCCTTATGCATTATATCCGTCAATATCTTTTCTGTCATTTCATGATTTCCAACCAAATAATAATATTCTGCTAAAGTATATTGATAAGCAAAATTAACTGCTGATGAATCATTAATTAATAATTCTTTTGCTTTTTCTAATGCCTCAAATGTCTTGTTAAGAGCAAGTTTTTTGGTATATGCTCCTGCAATACCAATATAATAACAAGTTGCTACTAAGTTAAGCTTTGGAATCATTAACTCCATTTCTTTATATAAACTAAAACATGTATCTAAGTCCCCTATATCCTCACAAATTTGTGCTTTTTCTGAAAGTATAAAAAATCCAATATAAATATTTCCAGTTTGTTTATATACTTCATTTGCAAAATTCAAGTATTCTATTGATTCCTTATACTTTGAAGACGCAAATAAAAAATAAGCTTCCTTTATTAATAAGAATGCAGTAGTTACAGGATTAAGTGGTAATGAATCAATTTGATTTAATGAAAGAACCTTAACCTTATCTAATTCCAATCTATAATTAAAAAACATATCTGCATGTTTAAATGCTGCAAATGTTTTATCATTTTTCATATATTTATTAATAAAATTATATATTTTTTTACATACTTCTGTATCAAAACTAGCATAGTAATAAAAAAAATATTGATAAGCAAAATCCTTATTTTTTATAATTTCCTCCATTGGTACTTTCATAATATAGGAAAATGTCAATGCTGTTTGTGGCATTTTAAGAATTAGTTCCATTATTTTTTCATATTCTTTAATAATAAATAGATGGTTAAGAGTTTCTTCATAATCTCCTAATTCATAATAAATATCTGCTGCAAAATTATGTAAGTATGTTTTCTTATCATCATCAAACTTATTAAAAATACCTTTTAAATATTCAGCTAGAATAGAATGATACCTATAAACTCCTAAATTATCATCAATATTTATAACAAAAAGATTCTTTTGCAAAATAGACTCAATCATACGGTCAAAGTCAATTTTGGGTTGATATTTATCGCATATTTCTTCACTGAAATATCTTAAAATTGATGTTTCTACCAAAAAATCTTGTTCTTCTTGAGTTAAAAATTCAAAAATTTCTTTTGTAATATAATCCTCAAGTAGACGATTAGACAGTTTTATTGTTTTCATTGTTTCATTAATCTTTTCTTTTGAAGCTATTGCAAGTAATTGGAGTCCACCTATCCATCCTTCTGAAGCTTCTATCATATCATTAATCTTTTCTTCATCTTTATCAATTTTCAATGTCTCTGTTAAAAATTCAATACTTTCTTTTTCTGTTAGTTTAATGGAATCTTCCTCAATAAGCATTATCTTACCTTCTATAGCAAGTGTCCCAAGGTATATCTCTGGTATTTCTCTTGTAAGAAGTACTAAATGTAGATTTTCTGAAATATTTTCAATAAAATAATTAATCGTAGAAATAAGAAAAGAATCTGAAATCATTTGAAAATCATCAATTATTAAAAATATATCTTCTTTTATCGATAATTTATTAACTAAAAGAGATATTATTTTCCACAAATTCTCTTTCTGCATATTGCTATCAAAAAGAGTTTGAAAATCTGCTTTTGTATCTCCAAAATAGTCATTTAAAACTTCTATTACATAATTCCAGAAAACAAAAGTTTGATCTGTGTTTTCATCTAATGTAATCCATTTTACATTTTCAAGCTTTGTTTCCTTAACAAAACTTGAAAGTAAAGTAGTCTTACCACATCCAGCACCAGCCTTTACAATAGTAACCGTATATTCTTTTATATTTTCTAATTTATTAAACAATTCTCTTCTTATAATATAATTTTTTCTTGGTTGTGGCATTTTTAGTTTTATAGATAAAATAGGCATTTCATATTTCACAAATTGCCACCTCCTCACTTTAGAGATATTTTTTTACTAACACTTAAATATGCCATTTCATTTTTCCTTAAAATTATTCTTTTCATATTATGCATTGTATAATTTTAACATAATCATGCAGAATAATTCCACAAGTTTCTATACGTAATGATATATATGCTTACATTTTAATCTTTATAGAAATAAAGTTATAGTGTTACATCAAAAGATAATGTGTATGTTTCTTGATTATAAGTATTTCATTTGTTGATTGTTACCAACTTGTTTGAGGAACAAGCAACAAACGAAACTACTCTTAGTACATATCAAAAATAATTATTCATGATATATATAATCTTTTCTAGTCTTAACAATAGCAAAAATAAATAATATAACTGAAAGTCCTATAACATATATAAGCTGTAATTCAATATTCTTAGAAACATTTCCTTTTTCAAGTGCATCTACAAAATTAATAAAATCCTTTTGTGGAATAATGTGAAGTAATTTATTAAACAATGTCTGTTTTCTTGTAAATGAATAAAAACTGCCTGCAAGTATAGAAGATAAAATAATTATTGAATTTCCAAGCATATTAGCAGTATCTGCTACACAAAATAGTGAATTTAAAAATAATGCAAATGCTGTGGATAATATTCCTAGAACTAATATCAATCCTGCATATTGAAGCAATGAAAAACCAATTGCAACTCCAGCAATTTTTGCAAAAGCAATAATTGTAAATGAAGGAATAAATATTATTGAAATTATAAAAAATGAATGACCAAGTAAATACTTTATAAAATATATTGGAGACATAGCCACTCTTTCTATCATATGCTTTTCCTTATCCTCTGCAAAAAACCTTGCATAAAGCACTCCCTGCATTAATAAAAACATCATCATATATCCTATAATATTAGTTCCAATTCTTCTTGAAGTGTCCATATTAGGTATAAATGTATCTGGATGTTCTAATGCATCATCAAGCATTGCTTTGAATTCATCACTTTTTATTGTATCAATGCTATATGAATCATCTTTTATTGTAACTACAGCATCATATCTATCTTGAAGTAATTCAGATCTTGGTAACTCAGAGTCCAATTTTGTTATATTAAAATAATTACAATTCATAAATTCTATATTAGAATCTTTTGATATGACTGCAATATTTCCCTTTATCTGAATTTTATTAGTTAGTATAATCGCTGATGTAACTGCACATACGGTAAGTGCAATTGCAACAATTAAATAAGCTTTTTCTGCTAATATCCTTCTCCAGTTATTATAAAATACTGCTAACATATACAATCCTCCTTTTTAAATGTTTTATCAGAAATCACAAAAACTACTACAATTGCAAATATTAAAATTAATGCTGTAATATAAAACATTGAAAAATTGTTATCATATATAATAGAAAATGTTGTTTTCATAACCCATTTTGCTGGTGAAAGATAACTAATACCACGAACTACTTTTCCATAACCATCCATTGGAAACAAAAGTCCTCCAAATACAGCAAATAAATTAATTATCATCCCTAATATTTGATTTGCCATTGCTTCTGTCTTGAAAATACAACAAAACATAACACCTATAGCTACTGAAAAAAGCTCTGTTAAAGTAAATAGAATTATGATTTCAAATGTTACACTAATATGAACATGATACATTATATAAAGTACTACCATATCAAACAAATGACATAAACATGAAAATACAAAAGATGATATTATTTTTGATATATAAATTGACTTCACATTTCCTGGTGCATAAATAATACGCATATTGGGCTTTCTAATTCTCTCCTCCATAAATGCATTGGCAGAAGTCATTCCACTACTAAGAATACAATAAATCATTAAAGTAATCCCATAATAATCATATGATGTCACATCACTTCCATAACTTTCTTTGCTTAAAAAACCTAGTATTGAAACAAATAAAATAGGAAATACAGTTCCATAAAATACCCACATAGGATTTTTAATTAAATTTTTAAAATCCTCTTTACTTATTAATAATAAATTTCGCATCTCTCTAACTCCTAATCTCTCAAGCTTTTACCAGTTAAACGTAAAAATACATTTTCAAGACTTGCTGTCCTACAAAATAAATTTAAAATTTTAGCTTTACTTGATATCACTAATGAAATAATCTTTTCTAAATTTTCAACATTCTTTAGTGTAGTAATTGTTAACTGTTCTGACTGCCTTTCCACTTTTTTAATTCCTTCAATATCATAAAAAGAATCTATATTAATATTTTTATCATCCTCTAATTCTAAAATAAATTGTCTATCATCAAAAATTTCTTCTTTAAGACTCTCCTTTGTACCTTCTGCAATAATATTTCCACTGTCCATAATCAATATACGCGTTGAAATTTCCTCAACTTCCTCCATATAATGAGTTGTGTAAATAATAGTTGTCCCTTGTTTGCTTAGCTTTTTAATTGAATTTAAAATATGATTTCTAGATTGAGGATCAATACCTACTGTAGGTTCATCCATAATCACAAGTTCTGGTTCATGTGCTATTGCGCATGCTATATTTAATCTTCTCTTCATTCCTCCAGAAAAAGTCTTTGATTTATCTTTTCTTCTTTCTAAAAGTCCTACAAACTCAAGTGCTTTGCTTACCTTATCTTCTAACTCTTTTCCCCTTAATCCATATAATGATGCAAAAAATTTCACATTCTGTTCTGCACTCAGATCCTCATAAATTGCTAACTCTTGTGGAACAACTCCTAAATGCTTTTTAAATTCATTTAAACACACTTTAACATCTCTGCCTTTATAATCAATCTCCCCAGCATCATATCCTAAAATTCCACAAAGAATATTAATAGTTGTACTTTTGCCTGCACCATTTGGTCCTAAAAAGCATAATATCTCTCCTTCATTTACCTTAAAAGATATTTCTTGTACTACATGTTTTTCTCCATAGCTTTTATCTAAGTTATTTACACATAAAATTGAATTCATATTTTTCATCCTTTCTTAAATATTAAAATAAATTAATAGAACAACTTATAAACACTCTATGTTTTAATACGCCCTATATAAATAATTATAGAAAAAAGCAAAAAAAATAAATCAACCAAAAGGTTGATTTATTAGGTCTATAATTTTTCACGCCTCTTAGTTGATTTTATAAATAATTCTTTTAAAGATTCTTTATCATCATCTCTTATAGCATCTTTTAATTTATCTAGCTCTATTTCAAATGACTCTATACACTTTAATAAATTTTCTTTATTTCCTAAGAAAAGTTCACTCCACAAATTTTCGTTTATGTTAGCTATTCTAGTTAAATCTCTATAACTATCTCCAATGAAACTCCCAGTATCTCTTCCTTCTATATCACTATTAATTAAAGCTACAGCTAAAGCATGAGGAAGCTGACTTGTAAAACCTATCATCTCATCATGATATTCTGGAGTTATTCTTTTAACTCTTTTAAAACCTATTTTATAAGCTAAACTTTCTATAAGTTTTAAATTCTCTTCTTTATTTATCTTAATAGGGGTTAGAATATAATTTGCTCCTTTAAACACATCATTTGTAGCAAAATGTATTCCCTTTTTTTCTCTTCCAGCCATAGGATGACCAAAAATAAAATCTATATTTTCTGGAAGTACATCTATTATATCTTGAATAAACATTTTTTTAATACCAGTAGCATCAGTAATTATTGCTCCATCTTTAAAATTATCTATGTTGCTTATAATAAACTGCTTAACAAGCTTAGGATAGATTGAAATTACAACTAAATCTGCTGTTTTTAAAATTTCTTTTCCATCAACAAATCCATCTTTTATTAATTTAAGATCTTTAGCTTTCATCAATGTCTCTCTATCTACATCTATCCCATAAACATCTTCATAACCACATTCTTTCAATGCCATAGCAAATGAACCACCAATAACTCCAAGACCAACCACTACTACTTTCATATTTCTTACCTTAAGAAGTTTAAACTTCTTTACCTTCCATCTCAGCTACTATTTTAACTTTATCCATTAAAGTTTTAAATTCTTCTGGCCTAATTGATTGTTGACCATCGCTTAATGCATTTTCCGGATCATTATGAACTTCTATCATAAGTCCATCTGCACCTGCTATAACTGAAGCTTTAGCCATAGGTTCTACTAAGTAAGCATATCCACCAGCATGACTTGGATCAATAATAATAGGTAGATGAGATAATTTTTTAATAGCTGGAACTGCTTGTAAATCTAAAGTATTTCTAGTGTAAGTCTCAAATGTTCTAATTCCTCTTTCACAAAGAATTACATTTTCATTTCCTTCAGACATTATATATTCTGCTGACATAAGCCATTCTTCTATTGTTGCAGATAATCCTCTTTTTAATAAAATAGGTGTCTTAGTTCTTCCAATTTGTTTTAATAAGTCAAAATTTTGCATATTTCTAGCACCTATTTGTATAACATCTACATCTTCAACAAACTTATCTATATAATCTGTAGACATAAGTTCAGTCACTATTGGAAGGCCTGTTTCCTGTTTTGCAATTTTTAATAATTTTAATCCATCAAGCTCTAATCCTTGGAAGCTGTAAGGTGAAGTTCTAGGCTTAAATGCTCCTCCTCTTAAGAAATTTGCTCCTGCATCTTTTACCTTCTTTGCAATTTCAACGATTTGTTCTTCACTTTCAACAGAGCATGGCCCTGCTATTATTCCTAAATTTTTTCCTCCAATAATTGAGTTTTGAACTTTTACCACAGTATTCTCTGGCTTAAATAATTTATTGGCTTTCTTAAAAGGTTCTTGAACTTTTACTACTTTATCAACACCTGTAAGAGCTAATAGTTTTTTAGGATCTATTATAGATGTGTCACCTATTACCCCTAATATATAATTAGTAGCCCCTTTAGATAAATTAATCTCTAATCCCTTAGACTCTACTATCGCCTTTACTTTTTTTACCTCAGTTTCTGTTGATTTTGGTTTCATAACAATTATCATTTTTAATTCCTCCTATACTTCTTAAGTCATAATCTAAAAATAATAAATCAATATATATTTGAGCTATTATCTTCTTTCATGTACTTAAATCTTTTAAAATTTCTACTATTCTACTGTTCTACATTATAAAAATGTTTTTATATTTAAGTATATTTTAAAATATTTATTTAAAATATAATCTTAATCTGAATTAATATTTGAATTTATTATATCTTTAAATTTAATTATTACATCTTCTATATTACCATCATTTATAATAATTTCGTCTGCTGCTTTTTTATAAAGCTCATATCTTTGCTTATGTAGTTTTAATAATTTTTCTTTTCCTTCTTTTAGAAGTGGTCTTTTAGATATATCTATATCTGAAAGAATTTTTTCAATAGGTCTATCAAGAAATATTATTAAAGCCTCTTCTTTTAAAATATCAATATTTATATTTCTTTTTATAATTCCTCCACCTGTAGAAATCAATACATTGTTATATCTTACAAGTTGTCTACAAGCTAGTGTTTCTATATCTCTAAAGCGATTTTCCCCTTTTTCAAAAAGCTCACTAATAGTTTTAGATGTCATATTTTCAATATATTCATCCATATCATAAAATTTCATTGATAATTTTTCTGCTAACATTCTTCCAATAGTTGTTTTACCACATCCTGGCATACCTATAATAACTATTCTATTCTTCATAATGAAACCTCTCTATTTAAAGTGTTTATCAATATATAAATTTACTTGATTTGTTATTTCATCAGTTATAGATATATCATTCCAAATTTCTTCTGATTTAATAGCTTGACCAATTAACATTTCAAGTCCTCCACAAGCTTTCTTATTTAGTTTTTTTCCTATCTTTAAAAACTTAGTTTCTTTTGGATTATATATTAAATCAATTAGTATATCAAAATTATTAATAATAGTTTCATCAACAACTGATACATCAACTTTAGGATGCATTCCTAAAGGAGTAGTATTTATTAAAATACTTCCTTTTATATCATTGATTTCTGAATAAGTCATATATTCAACTCTTGAATCTTCATATTCAGGATTAACTTTTTTATTTCTAGATACTAAATATATCTTTTTTATTTCCTTATCTAATAATAAAGTAATGACAGCTTTAGATGCTCCTCCACTTCCGAGTACCATAGCAGTTTCACCTTTGGTTTTAATATTATTTTTAATTAATATACTTTCAAAACCATAGTAATCTGTATTATATCCATACAATTTATTATCCTTTAATAAAATAGTATTGACAGCTTTTATTTTTTCTGCTTGTGGTGATACATAATCTAAATATTTTATAACTTCTTCTTTATAAGGAATCGTTACATTTGTTCCTTTTATTTTCAAAACTTTTAAGCCATCTATAAATTTTTCTAAATCTTCCTTCTCTACTTCAAATTTCTTATAAGCAGCTTCAATTCCCAATAGAGAAAAAACTTTATTATTAATCATTGGTGAAATAGTATGTGGTAATTTTTCTCCTAATACTCCGTAAAACTCCAAAGAACTCACCCCTAACAATATTTAAATTTTTGTCTATATTTTAAGCTATTATTGATATTTTAGTATAATGGCAAACTGGCATTGAAATTTGCTTTATTCTACAATATCAATATTTAAAATATTGATTACTCTTTTCTATAAGCTCCTAAAAGCTTAAAGTATGCACTACTTTGCTCAATTAATGCTAACGCTTTAGTTACTTCTTCATTAAATAGATTTCCTTCAAAATCAACATATAAGAAATACTTCCAAGGCCCTTGCTTCATTGGTCTTGATTCTATCTTTATCATATTTATATTATTTTCTGCAAAATATCTTAATAATTTATATAATGTTCCTGCCTTATCTTCAAGTGAAAATACTACACTTACTTTATCTGCATTTTTATCTTTTCTAAGTTCTTTTCCTATAATTATAAATCTCGTAAAATTTTTATCTTGATTATTTATATTAGCTGAAAGTACTTCTAAACCATATATTTCTGCAACTCTTTTGCTTGCAATAGCAGCCTTTGAGTTATCATTTAAATCTTTAATTAATTTAGCACTTGTTGCCGTACTGTGAAAAGGACTTAACTTCCAATCTGGATGTTTTTTTAAAAATTCTGATGTTTGTTTAAATCCTTGTGGATGTGAATATACTTCTTTTATTTCATCTACTGTTGTTTCTTTAATACCTAGTAAATTTTGATTTATTTTTATACAAACTTCTCCTATTATATAAAATCCATACTTATATAAAAAATCATAAACATCTGAAATAGCACCAGTTGAAGAGTTTTCTATAGGAAGTACTCCATAACGAATATCCCCTTTTTGAACTGCTAAAAATACATCTTCAAATTCTTCATAAGCCTTTGCATTATTTTTCTCGCCAAAATATTTAATCATAGCCTCTTCTGTAAAAGAACCTTTTACTCCATAAAATCCAATATTATCTTTAATTTCAATGTTCTCTTTTTCTATGCTTTGATTTTTTTCTAATTCTTCTTCTTTCATTTTTCTAGCTTGAAGTTCTCTAGAAGTCTTCATTAATCTATTAAAAAAATTTCTTGTTTCCTCAAGATAATCTTTATTTTTAAGATGCTTTAAGTTTTTTTCAATTACTTGATCTTCTCTTTGCTTATTAAAAATAGGTAAGTTATTTTTCTTTTTATATTCTCCAACTTTAAGAACTACATCCATTCTCTTTTCAAATAGTTCTATAATCTCTTTATCTATTTCATCGATACTCTTTCTATAATCATCTAAACCTTCCATCTCCCACTCTCCCCCTTATTATTAATTTACAATTTACAGTTAACAATAAATAATTGTGCTTCAAAATCTTAAAAACTTTTTAAAATAGTATATTTTTTAAAATTTAAATAAGAATTTTCACTTAACTATCCACATTCTATTCTTAACTATTATATGTTTAATTTCCTATATTTAAAGTATTAAGTCAAGTAACCCAATCGCTGCTACACTCTCTATTACAGGTACAGCTCTTTGAACTATACATGGATCATGTCTTCCTTCAATTTTAAGATTTTCATCTTTCTTTTCAGATATATTTATACTTTTTTGTTCTTTGGATATTGATGGTGTTGGTTTTATAACTGTTTTAAATAATATTGGCATTCCATTTGTAATTCCTCCTAGAATTCCACCATTATTATTAGTATATGTCTTTACTTTTTCTCCATCATAGTAATATTCATCATTACACTCTGATCCTCTAAGAGAAGCCATTTCAAATCCTCTTCCAAATTCTACCCCTTTAACTGCCGGTACTGAAAATAATAAATGTGCTAATGTAGATTCTACTGAATCAAAGAATGGATTTCCTATTCCAGCTTGTATTCCTATAATTCCACATTCAATTATTCCACCAACTGAATCTCCAGCCTTTTTTGCCTCAAGTATTTCATTTCTCATTTTTTCTTCATTCTCTTTAATTAATAAAGGTAACTCTTCTTTTCTTAATTCAGATATAAGATCTTTATTTAACTTTACTTCACTAAAATCTTTATCTTCAACTTTTCCTATTCTTTTAACATGAGAAGTAACGTATATATCTTTGCTTTCTAAAATCTGCTTACATATGGCACCTGCAAATACTAAAGGTGCTGTAATTCTTCCAGAAAAATGTCCTCCACCTCTATAATCATTAAATCCATTATATCTAACATTCCCACTATAATCTGCATGGCCTGGTCTCATCACACTTTTAAGCTTTCCATAATCCTTTGAGTGCATATCTGAATTTCTAATAATCGCACATAATGGAGTTCCTGTTGTTCTCCCTTCAAAAAAACCACTAAGTATTTCAGGTTTATCACTTTCTTTTCTAGCTGTAGAAAGCTTACTTTTTCCAGGTGCTCTTCTTGACATTTCTTCTAATATGTTTTCCATATTTATTTCAAATCCTGTTGGAAGTCCATCTATTGTAATGCCTATTGCATTACCATGAGATTCACCAAATATTGATATCTTTAATTTATTTCCCCACATTCCACTCATCAAACTTTCCTCCCAACACTTTAAAATCATCAAAGAATTTTGGATATGATTTTGAAACACATTCATAATCTTCAAGTACAATATTTTCTTCACATATTGTAGATGCTATAGCTAAAGTCATTGCTATTCTATGGTCTTTGTGGCTCCATACATTAGTTCCACCTTTTAATTTTTTAACCCCATTAATTATTAACCCATCTTCTTTTTCTATTATGTTAGCTCCTAGTTTATTTAATTCACTTCTAACAGCAGTTAATCTATCACATTCTTTAATTCTTAATCTTCCAGCATTTATTATCTCAGTTGTTCCTTCACTTAAACTTGCAGCTAAAGAAATTACAGGTATTATATCTGGACATTGAGAGGCATCAATTATAGTCGACTTTAGTTTTCTATCTGTTTTGCCTAATATACCATCACTATATTTAATTAATTTCATACCCATTCTTTCCAATATATCTATAACTTCCTTATCACCTTGAAGTGAATCTAATTTTAAACCATCTATAATTATATTGTTTGAAAGTACATCCCCTACTAAAAAGAAGGCAGCTTGTGAGTAGTCTCCTTCAACCCTATAATTTCTACTCTTATATGTTTGATTTCCCTTTATTTCAAAACTCTTATAATCATTATTTATAATTTCAATTCCAAAATCTCTCATTGCACTTAATGTTAAATCAATATATCCCTTAGATTCTAAGTCTGTAGTTATTATAATTTTTGAATCTCCATTTAAAAGTGGGAGTGTAAATAATAATCCTGTTATAAATTGAGAACTTATATTACCCTTTAATTCAAATTCCCCAGGTTTAAGTTTGCCCTCTGTATTTAAATCAAGGCTATCTTTACTATAATTATATTTTATATCCTGCTTATCAAATATATCATAATATGTATCTAATGGCCTTTTCCCTAAATTACCTCTTCCAACAAATCTATTACACCCTTCAAATAAAGCTCCAATAGGAACTAAAAATCTTAATGTCGATCCTGATTCATTACAATCAATAACCCTTTTATACTCTATATTTTTCTGTCCTTGTTCTGATTTTAATCCTATGATTTCAAGATAATCTTCATTTTTAGTTATTTTAGCTCCTAGTGAAACCATAGCATTTATAGTTGCAATGATGTCGTCTGAAAAATCTATATTCTCTATTTTGCTTATTCCATCCCCTAAAGCTGCACAAATTACTGCTCTATGAGCCATACTTTTAGATGGTGGTATTGTAACTTTTCCTTTTAACTTAGTAGGATACATTCTTAAATTCCCCATTTTCTCACCTCACAATTAATAATTTTAATTATTGTTTATATTTTAGTATAAGAGCGAACTGGCATTGGAATTTGCTTTTTAGCATTGTTAATGAAGATTTGTCAAATTAATTGCTTGTCAGCAATCTTTGATTGGGAACATGCATTAATTGGACTAATATTCTTTTTACAATTCTTAAAGTAAATCCCTCTGTCCATGAGCTTTATAGTGAAATATAAACATATAGATAATTTTAATTAAAAAATTTTATATTAGTATTTTCTAAAAATGACTTTCCTATTTCCTTAAGTAGTACAACCTTAAGAGTATTATTAATATTTTTCTTATCTAAAGATATTGTTTCTAATATTTCATCACTATTTTTGATATCAACACTATATGGAAGAGAATACTGAATTAGTATATCTTTGATTTCATCTGATGTTCCTTTTTTAGTAATTCCCTTTTCTTCTGATATCTTTGTTATTTCATACATTCCTATTCCAACAGCTTCTCCATGACTATATTTATTAAAATTATAATAAGTTTCTATCGCATGTCCCAAAGTGTGACCAAAATTCAATAACATTCTTTCACCTTTGTCTTTTTCATCATTCTCCACAACAATTCTTTTAATATCACAACATGTATGAATAATTTCTTCTATATTTTTTATAACTTCTTCTTTAGTTTTATAACTTTTTAACTTATAAAAGAAATCTTTGTTTTTGATACATCCATATTTAATAACTTCCGCCATACCATCTCTAAAAAATCTATCACTTAATGTATTTAAAACATCTGGATCAATCAAAACCACTTTAGGGTGATAAAAACTACCAACTAAATTTTTTCCTCTTTCTAAATCTACTGCAACTTTACCACCAACACTACTATCAACTTGCGCAAGTAATGATGTAGGAATCTGAACAAAATCTATTCCTCTTAAAAATGTTGAAGCTGCAAATCCTCCAAGATCCCCTATTACACCACCACCAAGTGTTATAATAAGATCACTTCTTGTTAATTTAAAATCTAAAAATTCATTATATATACTAGGTAGAGTATTAAAAGATTTAGTTTCCTCTCCCGGCTTTAATACCATTACCTTAACATCATAGCCACCCTTAATTAATGATTCCTTTACCCTATCCCCATAATGAAAATTCACATTTTCATCAGTTAATACAAAAATCTTCTTTCCTTTATAAATCTTTGCTATCTCTGTATTAATCTCATCTATTAACCCTTTTTTAATTATAATAGAATAACTCTTCTCCTTTAAATCAACAACCAAATCTCTCATTTTAATACTCCTTATTTATATATATTGTTTAATTAATTCTTATATTGTAGTATAAGGGCGAACTGGCATTGAAATTTGCTTTTTAGAACTCTTAATGAAGATTTGTCAAATTAATTGCTTGTCACAATCTTTGATTGGGAGCATGCATTAATTGGACTAAGCTTTATTTTAGAGTTCTTAAAGTAAATTTCTCTGTCCATGAGCTTTATCCGATAGCTAGTATCTGTAATTTCATAACAGATACACGTTCCTGGATAACAATTTCTAACCCTCAGTCGAAAACAAGTTTCACCTGAGACTAAGAACTTTGTTTATACTACAATATAAGTATAACTTTAAATAAAAGATTTTTTATATATCTCTTCCTACTGCTTTTGCAATTAATTTTAGTTCTTCAAATAGTTTTTCATAATTATTTGGTGTTATTGATTGAGGTCCATCACATAATGCATTTTCTGGATCATTATGTACCTCTATAATAAGACCATCTGCTCCAACTGCAATTGCTGCTTTAGCTAAAGGTTCTACCATCCAGTACTTTCCTGTTGCATGGCTCGGATCAACAACAACTGGTAAATGACTTAATTTTTTAAGAGCAGGTATTGCACTTAAATCTAAAGTATTTCTAGTATATGTTTCAAATGTTCTTATTCCTCTTTCACAAAGAATTACATTTTCATTTCCACCAGCCATAATATATTCAGCACTCATAAGTAACTCTTCAAGTGTTGCAGATAAACCTCTCTTTAAAAGAATTGGTTTATTTATTCTTCCTAATTCTCTGAGTAAATCAAAGTTTTGCATGTTTCTAGCTCCAACTTGGATTACATCAACATTATCATTAAATACCTCTATATCATATGGAGACATAATCTCTGTAACTATTGGAAGACCAGTATTCTCCCTTGCCTTTTTTAGAAGATCCAAACCTTCATATTTTAACCCTTGGAATGCGTATGGTGAAGTTCTTGGTTTGAATGCCCCTCCTCTTAAAAAGTTTGCCCCTATCTTTTTAACATCTTTAGCTATTTCAGTTATTTGATCTTCACTTTCAACTGAACAAGGTCCTGCAATCATAGCAATTTTATTTCCGCCTATCTTTGCTCCATTTATATCAACTATTGTAGGTTCAGGATGAAACATTCTATTAGCTTTCTTAAAAGGTTCTTGTACATGCATTACTTTTTCAACTATTTCATTTGCTTCAAGCTTTGATTTATCAATCTTACTTGTATCACCGATTAATCCAAGTATACTTATGTCTGTTCCTATTACAGGATTAACTTTAACACCTTCATTTTCTAGAGCTTTTGTTAATTTAGCTATTTTTTCTTGTTCTGTTTTTTGTTTTAATATTATTATCATTTTTTATTGCCCCCTTAAATATCATTATTTTTTTATTATTTTTTTATAAAGAGTAAAAAAAATAGAGCTCATAATGAGCTCTATCAACTATCAAACTTTTAATTAGTAAATTTTAGAATTTAAAATTTAGATATCAAGTTGTTATATAATTCAATCACCCATTAAAGATATATTATTCAGTTTTTTGCAAAATAAATAGCCAGCGCTAAAATAAAAGCCCCAGAACATAAAATAGAAAAAGCTATAAAATTTTGCTACAACTGTTTTTATAATATCTTTATTCATGATTTCCTCCTATTACAATAATTTAATTAAAAACTCTATTTTTAAATATTTATTATATTTTAAACCGCTTTAATTATTTTAACTATTAAGCAAAAATAATTAATTAAATATATTAACTTTTAATCGCTAATTTAATCTTGTTAACATTATAACAACCTGAAATAATTTGTCAATATTTATTATTACTTTTATATAAATTAGTTTAAATTTTTATTATTTTAATTATTTTTTCTATTTAAAATCCTATCTAAACTCAATATTTGTATTTTAATATTATTAAAATGGAATTCCCACAAAATAATTAGGCATATGAACAAAAATAACGAGTCCAAAATTCCCTGATTATTTTTCATTAGACAAGGACGTAGATTTGTCTCATAGTGAACCTATTAGGCAAATCTGCTGACGCAGTATAATGGAAAATAAGCTTGGCAGATAGATTTGTTATTTTTTTGATTATGCCTTATATTATATAAGTTTTAATTAACAATATATGATAAAGTCCTTCTATAATCTCTTAATTTTTATTTCTAAAACTTATTACATTCTTAAAAATATATTATTTTTTAAAAAATTTAATAATATGTAAGTAAAAAAAATTATAAGTCTAAATTAAATTTTAATTTTAATTTTAAACTTATAATTTTATATATTTATTAAATTATTTTATGATTGTGATTAATTCTAATTTTCATTTAAAATATCCATAATTCCTTCATTCTCTGGAAGGACTTTTAATGATATTAAAGCAGAAGATAATATAATTGAAAATGCTACTAAGTACATTGTTGTATATCCAAAATTAACTTGAATTGTACTGAATATCTGAGGATATACAAAGTTAGCACCTGCTGATCCTAATACATTAACAAATGAAAATATCTCCCCTACTAATTCCTCTTCAAAAATTTTTCTAATATATTTAAATAAGAAAGTTAAATAAAATGCAAACATAATTCCATGTAACTGATCTCCTAAAACAACTAAAGGTATATATCCTGTTGAAAATAACAATATTTTTATTCCTGCTATAACAAAAGCCATTATTAAATATTTCTTAGGGCTACCCTTTTTAAAATACTTTGTGACAATTATAAATGATAAAAACTCAATAAAAACTCTCAAACCTATAGATTTACTGTAAATACTGTTGGCTAGAACATTATTTCCTGTTAAGTCTATTAAATAAGTTGAATAAGCAAATTCTATTGCATTATAAGTACCAATAGCTAAAATATTAATCATTCCAAGAATTAATACATTTTTGTTTTTTAATATAGTGATTAATTTTATTGTTTTTCGGTTTTCATTTGATTTAATATTTTTAAATTTTGTGGCTATTATAAATATACTTATCGCCACCATTAAAATTCCTAACAAATGCATTGTTCTAAATCCATATTTTGAAATTATACTACCACTTAAAAATACTACACATCCAAATCCAATTGATCCCCATTTTCTAATTTCAGAATACTCAATATTTTGTTTAACCGATAAATCTTCAACATATATTTCATATATAGACATAATTGTTAATATCGAAATTCCATACAAAATTGCAAATAAATATATTGTATTCTTGTTTGTAAACATTAAAAGAACAATCATTAAAATTACCACACATAAATGAGTAATAATAAATTTCTTTTTATTTCTAGTTTTAGAAAGTCTATTAACTAAAAATAGTTGTGAAAAAATTGCAAATAATGCTCCTATTGAAACCACTTGTCCAATCTCAGTTAATGACAATCCTACTGATTGATTTAAATATGGAACATAAAAAGTTGTTATTATACTAAATACTCCAAATATTATGTAAGTTGTTATAGAATAATAAAATTTTATTTTTTTATTCATATGTAATACTCCTATTTTTATAAAATTTAACACTTTAATATATATTCTAATTAAGTTAATACATTTATATTTTTTATTTAATTTTGTAAAAAATATAAATCTTTATTAATATTATCTCGTTAGAAGCTTATTATAAGAATATATAATAAATTTTCTATATAAGTTTCTCACTATACTAGTTAACGCATAATTAAAAAAATAAAAAGTCCATCTGCCAAGTCTATTTTCCATTATAGGAAGCTCGACTCGCATAAGCTCACTGAGTAAGCGATTCACACAAAATCATAGATTTCGCTTCTCTGCTCAGCAGCAAATTTGACTAATAGACTCACTATGATACCAATCTACTTTATTGCCTAACGAAAAATAATCAGGCCATTGGGGACTAATTATTTTCTTTCATATCCCTAATTAATAAATAAACTTTATTTAAACTTATATGTATTTTTTAAATGTTAATATAATAATTCTAAACTATATTTTAATATTAAGCTATGTTTTAAATATAGCTTATGCTTTAAATAAATATTAATATTATAAGATAGATACATATTCTTAGTCTTAAATCAATTAATCTACAGCTAAATAATTAGAATCTTTATTCAATAAAAAAATCCCAAGTCTAAAATTAAATTCTCTCTAGACTTAGGATTCTATATTTTTAAAATATTATTCTAATAAAATTATTATAATATTGGTGATAATAATCTTATTAAAGATTCTTTTATTCTCAGATAAATACTTCTATTTGCATGAGCTTCTATTGTTATTTCATCCGAAAATTCAATATCCTTCATAAATTGCTCTTCAATTTTTTTAGCTATTATTTCGTCATATATAAATGCATTCACTTCAAAATTTAATTTAAAACTTCTTATATCCATATTAGCTGTTCCTATTGATGCTACAGAACTATCTGCAACTATTGTTTTTGCATGAATAAATCCATTATTATAATAGTATACTTTTATTCCTGCATTTAACAACTCACCTATATATGAACTAGCTGCCCATTGCATGAAAAAGTGATCAGGATTTCCCGGAATAATTATTCTAACATCAACACCAGATAAAGCTGATATTTTTAATGCTTCAAGTATAGGTATATCAGGAACTAAATAAGGAGTTTCTAAATACACATTATCCTTAGCATTATTAATAAGTTTTATATAACCATTTTTTATATATTCTTCTTCATGGTCTGGTCCACTTGTTACAATCTGTATTCCTGTATCTCCAATATAAGATTCAGGCTCTGATAAATATTTTTCATAATCATCTATCTTTTCTGCTGAAGCATAACACCAATCTAACAAAAATCTTTCATTTAAAGAATTTACTGCTTCTCCATGTATTCTTACATGTGTATCTCTCCAAAATCCCACTTTACCGTCTTTATTTATATATTCTTTTCCAACATTGAATCCACCAACATAACCATATTTACCATCAATAACAACTATTTTTCTATGGTTTCTATAATTTATACGTGTATTTATATGAGGTAAAATCCCTGGGAAAAATATAGAAAATTTGCCTCCAGCGTTTAAATACTTTTTAACAGCTCTTTTAGTTAAAGTATGTGATCCCATACTATCAGCTAATAATCTAACTTCAACTCCACTTTCAGCTTTTTGGGTAAGTTCTTCTATTATAATTTTTCCTAGACAATCATTACGGAAAATATAGTACTCAACATGTATATATTTTTCAGCATTTTTAATATCTTCTATTAATTGCCTAAATTTATCTTCTCCATTAAAATATAAATCCACATCATTATTAGTCGTATATTGTGCTCCTGAATGATTAAAATTCATTTTTCTTAAATCAAAGAATCGTTCTCCTCCATCATGATAATTAGTATCTGACATATATTTACTAATTATATTTTTTCTTTTTATTTCATCAATCTGTGTTTTTTCCTTAAATATTTTTTGTCTACTTAAATTTTGACCCAATAAAAGATACAATACAAATCCAAAACCCGGTAACATGATAAATATTAATAACCATGCCCATGTTGTTGTAGGGTCCTTTCTTTCAAAAAATATTAGTGATAAAGAAAATATAATATTTAATATTAAAAAAATTACACCTAAACCAAATAGTATGTTCACTCTATCTCATCTCTTTTCTCTACGTTAATTTTTTAAATGAAATTATAAAAATTCATTTTTTGACACCTAAAGTATATGAAATAAAATAATCGATCAAATAGGATTATACTGGTCTATTATTTTTTTGAATGTTCCTAAACTCAAAGCGTCTTACTATATTGTATCATGATGCACTAAAGTTTGATTATATATTTTACACAAATTTAACTTTCTTGACTTTTTTATATTCTTTAATATATAATTATTTAAAATATAATTTAATATTAATATAAACTATGAATAGGAGTAGTAATATTGTCTATATCTTGAAGAGAGCTATTGGTTAGTGCAAAATAGTGATATAAATATATGAACTTGCCTAGGAGTTTACTTGCTAAAACAAGTACGGTAATTCCGTTATAATATCGAGTGAGAAAAATTAATTATCTTTTAGTATTATATACTATTAATAAATATGCTATTTATTAATATTTAATTTTTCTAATAAGAGTGGTACCACGGAAGTTATACTTTTCGTCTCTTAAGTTGAGATGAAGGGTTTTTTTTTATAATTAATTATATTTAATTTCAATAATTTTCTATGTTTTAAATAAAGGTTAATATTATAGTATAAGGGCGAACTGGCATTGGAATTTACTTTTTTAGAACTCTTAATGAAGATTTGTCTAATTTAACTGCTTGTCAACAATCTTTGATTGGGAGCATGCATTAATTGGACTAATATTTATTTTAGAGTTCTTAAAGTAAATTCCCCTGTCCATGAGCTTTATACTATAATATTGACTATATTTTAAAACATAACTACAAATTAACTAAGAGGAGGATTAATATAAAATGTCAAATTACGGAACATCTATCGATAAAAAATGGCAAGATAAATGGGAACATGATCAAACTTATAAGTTTGATTCTAGTAAATTAGATAAAAAGCTATATACACTTGAAATGTTTTCATATCCATCAGGAGCTCAATTACATGCAGGTCACTGGTTTAACTACGGTCCAGTAGATTCATGGGCTAGACTTAAAAGAATGCAAGGATATAATGTATTCCAACCAATGGGTTTTGATGCATTTGGATTACCTGCTGAAAATTATGCAATAAAAACTGGTATACATCCTCAAGATTCAACTATAAAAAATATAGCAAAAATGGAAGAACAATTAAAAGCTATGGGCGCTATGTTTAATTGGGAAAATGAAGTTGTAACATGTATGCCTGATTATTACAAATGGACTCAATGGTTATTCTTAAAATTATATGAAAAAGGATTAGCTTATAGAAAAAAAGCACCAGTTAACTGGTGTCCATCTTGTAATACAGTTTTAGCTAATGAACAAGTAGTTGAGGGATGCTGTGAAAGATGTGATTCTGAAGTTCAAAAGAAAGATTTAACTCAATGGTTCTTCAAAATAACTGATTATGCTGATGAATTACTTGATAAATTAGATGATTTAGATTGGCCAGAAAAAACTAAATCTATGCAAAAACACTGGATTGGAAGATCATACGGTGCACAAGTTACTTTTAAAGTTAAAGACTCAGATTTAAAATTTGATGTATTTACAACAAGAGTTGATACTTTAAATGGAGTAACTTATGTTGTTCTTGCCCCTGAAAATAAATTAGTTGATAAGTTAACACTTCCAGAATATAAAGAAGCTGTTGAAGAATATAAAGAAGCTGCTTCTAAACAATCTGAAATTGAAAGACAATCATCATCAAAAGAAAAGACAGGAGTGTTCACTGGTTCATATGCAATAAATCCTATAAACGGTAAAGTGGTTCCTATTTGGATTTCTGATTATGTATTAGCTACATATGGTACTGGTTGTGTTATGGCAGTTCCTGCACATGATGAAAGAGATTTTGCTTTTGCAACAAAATTTGATTTACCAATTGAAAGAGTTATCACTGATAAAGGTAATACTAATCCTAAGCTTCCTTATGGTGAACATGGTATACTTATTAATTCAGGAAAATTTGATGGTTTAAAAACTGATGAAGCAAAAATTAAAATTGTTGAAGAATTAGAAAAAGATTCTTTAGGTGAAATGAAAGTAAATTATAGATTAAGAGACTGGTTAATTTCAAGACAAAGATATTGGGGAGCTCCTATTCCAGTTATTTACTGTGATAAATGTGGAACTGTTCCAGTACCTGAAAAAGATCTTCCAGTTGAACTTCCTTACGATGTTGAATTTACACCAGATGGTAAATCACCATTAAGCAAATGTGAAGATTTTATAAATACTACATGTCCTCATTGTGGAGGTCATGCAAAAAGAGAAGCAGATACTTTAGATACGTTTGTATGTTCATCTTGGTACTATTTAAGATATCCTGATAACAAAAATACAGATGCACCTTTTGATTCTGAATTAATTAATAAGATGCTTCCAGTAGATAAATATGTTGGTGGACCTGAACATGCTTGTATGCATTTATTATATGCTAGATTTATAAATAAAGCTTTAAGAGATATGGGATATTTAAATTTTGATGAACCATTCTTAAGCTTAACTCACCAAGGATTAATCTTAGGACCAGATGGATTAAAAATGAGTAAATCAAAAGGAAATACTATTTCTCCTGATGATTATATTAAAGAATATGGTGCTGATGTATTTAGAATGTATCTAATGTTTGGTTTTGGATATACTGAAGGTGGAGCATGGAGTGATGATGGTATCAAATCTGTAGGTAGATTTGTTGATAGAATTGAAAGAACATTAGAACATTGTAGAGAAGTTCTTGAGTCTACTGAAAATGTTAAAGATACAATCGATAGTGCTGAAAAAGAATTAAACTTTTGGAAACATACTGCTATAAAAGGTGTTACTGAAGATGGAGATAAAATGCAATTTAATACTGCAATAGCGAGACTTATGGAACTTGTAAATGCATTTAATAAATATCTTCAAGAAAAAGTTAAGAATCCAAGTTTCTTAAAAGAAACTATAGTTGATTTCTTAAAATTATTAGCACCATTTGCACCACACTTTACTGAAGAACAATGGAGTTTAATTGGAAATACAACAACAATATTTAATGAAAAATGGCCAGAATTTGATCCTTCAGCTTTAGTTAAAGATGAAATTGAAATTGCTATCCAAATAAATGGTAAAATTAAAACTAAAATAAATATTCCATCTAACTTAACTGAAGAACAAATAAAAGAGGCTTCTTTAGAAAATGAAACAATTAAAGAAAATACAAATGGTAAAAATATTGTTAAAGTAATTGTTATAAAAGGAAGACTTGTTAATATAGTTGTTAAATAATAAAAAGAACTTATGCTAAAATAGCATAAGTTCTTTTATATTCCATCATTTAAAATTTCTTTAAATGCTAATAATATTTCTTTAACCATATCCTCATCTAATTGATTATAATATTTAATATAACCTGACATATCAAGAGATGTATAAAGCCTTTTACTCATTTCAACCCATACTTCAGGTATATATACCCATATTATATCTTCATATTTACAACTTAAAAGAAAATGTTCCATACCCCAAAATGTATATTCTTCTATATTATGCAATTCGTTAAATCTTTTATAATCCTCAACAACCTTTAAATCTAATTTATACTCATAAATATCAACATAAAAAAAGTCAAAGTTTTCTGGTTTTGCATTAAATGCGTCCCCATGTATAATCTTTATTTTTCTATTATCTCTAAAGTTTTCCTTATACATATTAATTACTTCTTCGCTTATTTCATATACAATTACTTCTTGTACTTTTGACTTTTGGGCAATTTTTTGAACTACGTATCCAAGACCTAGTCCTACAATACCAACTTTTCCTCTAGCAAATTTTATTACTTCATAAGAACTTTCTATTTCCTTAGGCGTAAGTCTCATTAAACTAACATCATCCTTTAATAATTGAACTACTGGAATATCATATTCATAGTTATTTTCATACATATACCCTTGTATGTCTTTCCCTAAACTATTATATTTTTCTATTTTATAATTTCCACAAATACTTTCATTTATCAAAGAATTATATTGCTGTATTTCCTGAAGTATAAAATCTTGATTATATGGTTTCATAAGTTTTTCCCTTTCAAATTATAGCTTAGACACATGAAAAAAATAATAAATTAAAAATGTGCCTTAATTATTACTTAAACAATGAATTTTTATTCATTAAATTCAAAACACTTATTGGTAAATTATATCATATTTTACATTTACACTCTATGTTTTAAATAATTTAGTCTTCTTTATAATTAGTATTTTTTTTAATTTTTCTATTAAAAATAAACAATATTAAACATTGTTATAAACTTATATAAGCATTATTTAAAATAAAATGTTTGTTTATATCTAAATTTATTTAATTATGTAACCTTATTTTAGGTATATTTATTCATTATTTTTTTAATATAATTAAATCTAAGAATTATGTTATCATCTTTATATTTTTAAATATGTATGTTATACTTATTTCGTTAACATTAAGTTAACCATTTTAATTTAAGCAGGTGATTTATATGAAAAATATTACTATAAGTGAAGAAGCTTATAATGAATTCAAAGGTTTTTTAGAAGAAAATAATATAAGCGATTTTAATATTAGAATAAACTTTGCTGGTTCTGCATGCAGTGGTCCTGTATTTAACATATCAGTTTCTGAACCTACTGATGCTGATGTAGTAGAAAAAATTAATGATATATCTTTCCTAATGGAAAAAACTTTAGTAGATGAATTTGGTGGATTTATAATCCTTTCTACTGATGAAAATGATGGAAGAGGATTAAGTTTGAAACCAGTTATAGCTCCTGAAGGTGGCTGTGGTTCTTGTGGTGGATGCCATTAATCTCTAGTCAAAATAGTTAAATTTCTACAACTACTTAAAATTAAGTAGTTGTAGTTTTATTTTTTCTACCTGATTTTCTACTTATATTTAGTTTACCTCTAATCATTAATACAAAACTTCTACTCTGTTTCATTCATTATTTCTATGTTATTAACATTTTTACTATCATCTACATTAAATTCAATATTAGTATAATCATTATTTATATTATATATTCCTTCTAACATATCAATCCAATAGTGATTCTTTATAATCTCTTTTTCTCTCTTTTCACCAGTAACATTTAATAACTTTTCTGAATTAAACTCTTCAAAATAATCATTAACTTTCTCAGTTAATTCACTCATAGTTTTAAAATTTTCAATATACTCTGGTGACAATGTTAACCCTAAATCTTTACTCTTCATTGTTTGATTTAAAATTATAGATAAGTAATCCTTCATTCTTACATATACATCATTTTCTAGTACTTTTTTAGTATCAATCTTTTTAGAAAACATTGAAAATGTATTATCTTTATAAGAAGCATACTGACCCCATAGTTCTATTATTTCACTTGTAATAATATCATAATTCTTGTATAACTTTAATAAGTCTTCATTTTTTATACATCCTTGTCCTATACTTACATTAAGTATATTCATATTACTTTCATTTCTTTGCCTTATATCTTCTATATTTATCTGAGACTCTTTGCCTAGCTGATATTTATATTTATTAATATTTAAATAACTGTAAATATTAATAATAATACTGATAAAGAGAAATATAATCAATATAGGTGTACAATCCTTTGTTCTTATTTTTTTATTCATATTATTCTCCCTTATATTGAAAATTATATAGGTAATTTTATCATATAATTTTTAATTTAACTACTTCATTTTATTATATTAAATTATTTTGTCATTAAACTTTAATATTTTTTTCATATAATATCAAAATTTACAATTAAACTTATGTTTTAAAATATTATCTAGCCCAGTCATGAATAACCTCATTAACCATCTGTAATCCTATATTTCCTTCAATAGCTTCTTTTCTTTCTGTATAAATCCTTTTTACTTCACCATAAGAATGTTTTAATGAAAAATCTTCATTTCCAATTAAAACCCATAAAGTCTTTTTATTCACCGGTTTTACAGTTAATTCTTTTTCTCCAACTCCATCGGTAAAATATATTAACACAGAATTCTTTAAATTGTTTTCTAATATATATTTAAACACTGGAGTAAATGCTGTAGATCCATTATTTTCGCTTCTTTTTTTTATATCTTTCTCATTTTTTAATCTATAAATTCTTCTAATGCTATCATCACATTCAATAATAGTAATTTTATTTTGTGTGGTTCTACTTATATATAGTATTTCAAGTAAAATTTTATGAATATCATCATCTTTTATGCTTGCACTTATATCTATTGCAACTATTAATTCTGCCTCATTCTTAGGAAGTCTTCCTCTTAAATCTAATCTTTCCTGTTGCCTTCTATCTCTTCGCATTATAGTTTTCTTATATCCACACCTTACATATGGCAAAATATTTTTAAGTACAACTTGCCAAGGAATCTCTGCTTTTTCTTTGTAGCCTAAGATTATTTTTTCAAAATCTCCTGGCACATTTTTATCATTTATACTCAATGCTGTTTTTTTAGTTAGACTTTTAATATCCTCTTCTGATATATCTATCTCTTCCCATATATCATGAGCACTTTCAAAATTAATTTCATTATAATTATCATCATTTTCCATGACTTTCGTTTCTTTAATCCTTGATTTTATTGACCTATATATTTCTGCTCCATATTCTTCTACACTTCTATCGTCTTTTAAACTTAAATTGTATTCCATATTTACAGAATTAATTTTTTTACTCCACGAAGGAAGATTTTTTATATATTGATTTATAGAGATATCTAAAGCAACATTTACAGCTTCTTTATTTAAATTATATTTCATTCTTTTTTCTCTCTCAAAATGTGAATTCATTATATGATAAATTTCATGTTTAAATAAAGCTGCCATTTCTTTTTTTTCACATTGTAAAAAAAGTACTGGATTAAAATACATATTAAATCCATCTCTTTTAGGTATTGTTGCTATTGGATAAGTTATATCTATACGTATTCCTCTCTTTACTTTCAACATGAATTGTCCAAAAAATGAATCTTCACTTTGCAATAAATTAAGAATAATATCCTCAATTAATTCAAAAAACTTTTTATAAAAAGTACTATTGAATTCATTTATATTTTTTATCCTATAAGCTGTTTGTAATAGTTCCTCTCTTCTTTTATTAAAATCCATAATTTATCTCCTAATTAAATATATTAAAAAAGCTCTCTATGAATTCATCTTGATCTAATAAAAGCTCATATATACCACTTTTATAATCTCTTTTTATTTCTTTCATTATTCCAAGCCTTAAATCTCTTGGATATAAATCTAACATTTTAGAAAATAATATTAAATTTTTTTCAGAACGATTATTTTCTATGAAATTAAGTGAATTTTTAGCTAATATATATAATCTTGAATGATTTTCATTCTTTATATTTTCCTTTAACTCAAAACTTAAAATTTCATTTTCAAATAAATCTTCTACTTTAATTAAAGGTTTCTTTATGTGTAATAGAAATTCACCTAAATCATTTGCAATATTAACTCCAACGTTTCCTTTAACAGTATTTAAAAATATATTAAAATCATATTTTTCTTTATTGTTTAAATAAACATTATAAGCTTTTGATACTCTATGCCAACTTCTAGGTGTTGCCTTTATGCTCTCTTCTGAATTTGGTGTATGTAAATATTGTGGAAATGTTGATATAAATTCTATTATATGTTGATTTATATTTCCACCTTCGCTCATTCCCCACTTTATCCATTCCTTTACATCTGAATCCATCTCTATCCATACAAACCTATCCTCTTGCGCTGGATCCATATCTACTACTTCATATTGACTATCAGTAAAGCCATCATACTTATTTGAAGGATTCATGGCAGCAATTACTTTAACCCTTTCATCTAAAACATATCCATTTATTTCTCTGTTTAAAATAAGATTCATAAGTTCTTGTGATACTGCATGATCACATCTATTAAGTTCGTCAATAAATAATATTACATTTCTCTTTTCATCTTCTTCTAATGCTTTTTTTATTTCAATAAGCTTATGATGAGTAGCGTATATAGTTTCTCTATTTTGTACTACAGGTAATCCCCCTATTTCTCCTTCTTTTAATAAATTAGCATCTATTGTAATTAAATATGCATTATTATCTCTTGCTATTTCCTTAACTAAAGATGTTTTACCTATTCCACTTTCTCCAATTATTAAAGGAACATCTTGTGAATTTATAACTAAATCAACTGTTTTTAAAGTTTCTGAATAATTCAAACTGTTTTCTCCTCTCTACATATTTATGCTGTTCATGCATAATTACTTCTACCACTTATCTTATAATAAGCTCTTAATATAACTAAGAACTTTGTTTATAGTAAAATATTAACGCTATGTTTAATATGATAATTTATAATCTACTAATAGTTTTTTGGCAGTTATAGATCCATATTCTTGAACGAATTTAATTTTATTCATTTCTAATATTTCTAATTCTAAAAAATTTTTAATATAATCTTTATCTATATTTTCTTCTTTAATTTTATCCATTAATACTTCTACCACTAAATCAATATCTATGTTTTCATATATATATTTAACAACACTTATATTTTCATATATAAATACTTTCATCTCATCTAAATCATAATTAGATATATAATTTATTGCTTCAGCATCAGATTTTATTGCCTCAACTTTAGCTTTTAATGTTGGATTTTTAATATATCTAATAGCAACATAATAATTTTTAATAGCTGCAATTTGTACTTCTTCAGATGGATTATCAATATATTTAATAGCGTCATAATCTTTTGTTACAGCTAAAATTTGTAATTCTTTACTTGGTTTTTTTACAAACTGTATTGCCCATCCTTTAGTTTTAACAGCGCATTCTATAATTTTATTTGTTGGATTTTTTATTAACCCCAAAGAATTCCATAATGCTTTTACTGAAATAATTCCTACCTCTTCATCAATATCTTCAATATGTTGTACAGATAGAGCATTATTTTTTATTGCTTCTAATTGAACTTCCTTACTAGGATTTTTAATATATTTTATATTATTTCCATTATTTTTAACTATGAATAATTTAAATTCATCTTCAACATTTTCAATTTTTTGAATATATTGAGGTTCATCTTTTAACTTATCAAATAAATCTTCTTTTTTCATAATATACTCCTCCTTTTTATCAAAAATAAAGTTGCTAAACCACATTTCAGTATAGAATTAATGTATAAATCTTTACGAGATTTTTAAAATATATAATGCTAAATTTCATCATTAAAATTCTATAATTTTCTCAAAACAAAAAAGTCACTTTGCCATGCTTTCATAAAGTTTATTTCTTAACTTTTAATTTTCAACTATCAATTTTTAACTAAATATTTATCTAAATCTATATTTGATTAACATTTTTAATTTTTTATTTAGATACTACTTTTAATATACACCTTATTGTTGTAATTTAGTAAAATATTTACTAAACAAAAAACTATGTTTGATTTACATACCAAACATAGCTTTAAATTATTGTTCTCTATACTTTTCTATATCTCTCTTTACTGAAAATAATAAATTATTTAGCTCCCAAACTTCTCCATCTTCAATAAGTTTATTTAACATTTTTTCATACCTTGCAGATTCTACTTCTTTACCTAATGAACTTAAAGTCAATAAAGAGTTCATTATATTTGATATCAAACTAGACTTAACTTCAAATAATTTTTGTGCATCTTTAATTTCATCTTTAATTTGGAGCATTTCCTCATCTAATCTAAATGCTGCATCTGCAGAACTTTTAAGTTTTTCTTTTAATTGATGTGGTATGTTCTTCTTATACTTATAATTAAGAGAATGCTCTATAGTAGCCCAGAAATTCATAGCTAGAGTTCTTATTTGAAATTCTGCTAAAATTTCTACTGGACCTTCTGCCATATTTACTTGATACTTAATTATCATATGATAGCTTCTATATCCACTTTCTTTCACATTTCTTACATAATCCTTCTCATAAAGAATTTGCATATCTTTTCTTCCTCTTAATAGTTCAACTACCCTGTCTATATCATCCACAAATTGACACATTATTCTTATTCCAGCTATGTCTTCTAATTCATATTTAACACAATCTATAGGTATCTCAAATTTATTGGCTTTTTCTAATATACTAGAAATTTCTTTTACTCTACCTGTTACAAATTCTATTGGTGAATATTCATTTTTTCTTCTGTATTCTTTTCTAATAGATCTAAGTTTTACCTTAAGTTCATCTACTGCTTGTTCATAAGGCATTAAAAAACTTTTCCAATCGTTTATCGCCATAAATACCATCCTTTTAATTGTCATTCATATTTATTATATCAAAAAGTTCAATTTATGTGTATTGATTTCAATATTAGATAGTTTTATTTTTTTTATTATCTAATTATGTTATAATTTAATAACTGAACATAAGTTTTTAACATATAATTTAAATACAAAATATTTATATACTAAATATTTTTTATCATCAGGAGTGAACAATAGATGAACAATATTGAAATAAAAAATCATTTATTTCAAAAACAAGTTACATGCCCAGTATGTAATAATATCTTTAAGGTTAATCTAATAAAAACTAATTCGCCAAGAATATTATCTAGAGATTCTGATTTTTTTATACGATATTCTGTAGCTAATCCTTATTTTTATGATGTATGGGTATGTAACAACTGTGGATATGCAGCACTTAAAGCAGATTTTAATAGTCTTAAAAAGCATCAAAAAGATCCTATTTTAAATGAAATTCAACCAAAATGGAAACCAAGAGTTTATCCAGATATAATAACAGAACAATTAGCTATAGAACGCTATAAATTAGCTCTGATAAGTGCTATAATTCTTGGACTTAAGGATAGTACAAAAGCTATAATTTGTTTGAAAATTTCATGGATGTATAGACTTTTAGAAATGGAAAAAGAAGAATTGCGCTTCTTAAATAAAGCTTTGATTGCTTTTAATGACGCATATATCAATGAAGCATTTCCTATGTATGGTCTTCAACGGGATTCTACTATGTATTTAATAGGTGACTTAAATAGACGAATTGGTAATTATCAAGAGGCTTTAATATGGTATTCTAAAACTATAACCTCTTTGGGTGCTTCATATAAAATTAAAGAACTAGCTAGAAATGGTCGAGATATAATTAAAGAAACTAATGTTTAAACGTATGATTGTATAAATATTAAGAATTATTCAAGGGGGATATATTATATGAGCATTTTCAGAAAAAAAGAACAAACTTCAAATACTAACAATTTAAACAATACTCAAGAAATAGGCATAGCTGCTACTAATACTAATTCAAAATTAACTAAAATAGGTACTGATCTTTCAGAATTAATGGATGAAAGTTCTAAAATACATCAATCAGTTGACAGTATAAGTTCATCATTATCAAATTTAGCTGATTCAACAGTATCTGAGCATAGGGAAATAGTTAATGCTACAGATATGCTTCATAACTTTAGAGGAAATATGGAAGAATTAGCTTTTAATATAAGTACTGTTCATTCCCAAGTACTAGATACTGATAAATTAGCTGATAATGGTATAAATTCTATAGAAAATCTTGATACTTCATTAAACGAACTTCAAGATGTTTTTACTACTTCAACAACAACAGTTAATGCTTTAGTTAGTAAATTAGAATCTGTTAATAGTATTACTGATTCTATCAGTCAAATAGCAAGTCAAACTAATCTTTTATCATTAAATGCTGCTATAGAAGCTGCTAGGGCTGGTGAGGCTGGAAAAGGCTTTTCTGTAGTTGCTGGTGAAGTAAGAAAACTTGCTGAAAATTCAAAACTTGCTGTTCAAAGTATAACTAGTATACTAGAAGAAATCAAAGTAGATATTATAAATGCATCAAATGCTATGAATGCTGGAAATTCTGCTCTAGCTACTCAACATAATTCATTAGAATCTACAAAAGGCAGCTTTAAAAATATAAAATCTGCTATCGTAGAAACTGTTGATGAAATTACTACTAGTATTAATAATTTAACTACAGCATCATCTGAAAAAGATAAAATTATTAATTCTATTGAAAAAATAAATGAATTTACAGCTGAAAATTCAGCCGTAACTCAAGAAATTGCTGCAAATTTAGAAAAGCAATCAAATTCAATTAATAAGTTTAATAATGCATTAAATAATTTAAGTAAAAATATTTCTGAATAATATTAATTTTTATACAAACAATTATTTCACTATATTTAAAATACAATTTTTAGTTTAAGACGAATATTAAAAAGGCTTTAACATTTAAAATGTTAAAGCCTTACTTTATAATAAGTTTAGGTGAAAAATCAATATAATCTGCTGATGATAATATATATTCTATTCCATCAACATTCCCTTCAAGTAACTTTCCTTTTAAAGATGGTCCATGTAAGTGTCCATATATAACTTTTTTTACATTATATTCTTCAAAAATTTCAATAAAAGCTGACTTTTGAAATTTTTCATTACTTGGTGGATAATGAATCATAACTATAATATCTTCAAATCCATTGTTTTTTGCTGATTCTATAGATAATCTTAATCTTATCTGTTCCCTTTTATAAATCTTTTCATCTTTTAATGAATATTTTTCCCCACCTGGACAAATCCACCCCCTAGTTCCACATATAGCATAATTTTCATATGAATAAAAATTATTTTGAAGGAATTTTGTTTTTTCATACTTATTATTTAATTTTGATATACTTCCCCACCAATAATCATGATTTCCCTTACTTATAATTTTTCTTCCCGGTAATGAATCAATCCAATCTAAATCAAATTTACTATCTGATTCTTTTAAGGACCATGAAATATCTCCTGCTATTAAAACCGTATCTTCTTCTTGTACCTTACGAATCCAATTGTCCTTTATTTTCTCGCAATGATTCACCCAATTATCACCAAAAATATCCATTGGTTTTTCGAGATTAAATGCTAAATGCAAATCTGAAATGGTATAAAGTGCCATATCGTGTATCACCTTTCTATTTTCCAAATAATATAATTATTAACTATGTCGGTTTATATTTCTCACTATAACCTTTTACTTAAACATAACACAGATACTAATTATATCATCTTATCTATATCTGTAACAAATGCTATTACATGAGCTACTGCTTCATATAGTTCTGTTGGTATTTCATCACCAACATCTACATTGCAAAGTAATTCTGTCAACTCTTTATTATACACTATTGGTACTTCATTTTCTTCTGCTCTTTGAATTATTTTATCAGCAATATGCCCCATTCCAGAAGCTGTTATAACAGGTGCATCACTATTTAATTCATATTTAAGAGCTGCCGCTTTTTTCCTTTGAGTCATACTTTTCACCTACTCCACAAATACTTATTTAATCTTATTAATTAACTATATTTTAATTAAATATTAATATTGTAGTATAAACATATTATTTTAAAATATATTCTATTAATTAGATTAAGCTTATTATACCTTAATATCAATACTAGAAATACTTAAATCATTAAAAAATTCACCACAATTAACTAAATTCATATTCTCTTCTTTTAATGATACTTTAACGGTTGAATTCAAGCCCAATGTTTTTAATCCATCTATTAATTTATTTTTATTATTGTTTAAAGTTGACACATACTCATTATAACATTTTAATACTATATCCATGTTGTTATTTCTTAAAGTTAAATACCCATCTACTTCACCTAAATTTATTGTTTTAACAGTCACTATCATTTTTGCATTAGTTTTATCTAATTTTTTTCCATCTTTTCTATTATCTTTTATAACTAATTTACAAGGATATTCTTGCGCATTTACATTTACAGGGACATTCAAGTAATAATATTCATTACTTATAGAATTAAAAACTTTAAAATCACTAATATTATTCTTTATAAATTCCATTGCTTTTTCATATCCAATATTTTTATTTTCAATATTTCTTATAATATCTTTTACAACATCTCGTATTCCATTTATTTTATTCAGCATATCTTCTTTTACAACATCTTTATTGGAAAATATTGTTGAGTCTTTTAATTTTATATCATTATTAAGTTCACTTTTTACTAGAGGTAGTGAAGTATCCTTATTAATTGGAAGAGTTTCTAACTTCTCCGGGCCCACCTTAGACATTTTCACCTTTCCATTATCATCCAATTGAATTTTATACTTTATTAAGTTATTAAGTCTTTCGAACTCTTTATCTGTAAGCTTAATATCTTTTTCTAATCCACTACTTAATGCTTGCTCTAAAATTTCTTTTCCATTTTTCTCAAGAGATTTTAATCCATTCTCCTTAATATTTTCTAATGATAATTCATTCTTCTCTAAACTTGTCTTTAATAAATTTATCACATCATCATCATCTAATTTAGAAACTAATGAACTTAATTCATTAAAATCTTTAGTGGATAAAGATTCTGCTCTTGAATCAACAATCTCCTTAAGCGAATAATTAAAAATTTCTTTATTCTCACCTGATATACTTTTTAATAATGATAGCATACTTACTTTATTCTTAGAATTATCATTTGAATCGTATAACTTAGATATTAGGGAATTTATATTATTATTTTTTTCTGTTTTATTATTTATTTCTTTATCAACATTTGTATTATCAATCTTTGTGCTATCAACTATAACATCTTTATTTTGTAATTTATCTAATTTACTATCTGGAACTTCCAATTTAGAAAGTAATTCAGCAAGTGATTTTTCTATAGACATATCCCCTTTAAATAATTTATTAAAACTCTCTATATTTTCAGCTGAAAAATCAATATTATTTTCTAAGAACAAAATAATTTCTTCACTAGACATATTTTTAAAAGCTTTAAAGAATTCACTTAAATTTTGCTTTATTAATAAACCTTTAGGCGTAGAACTATCTATCCCCTTACTTTCAAGATAATTTTGTATAAATGAATCTATTTCATCTGAATTTGATTTTATATTTTCATTAAATTCAATTAACCCTTTAACTTTATTTATATTTTCTCTTGTTAAAGGCATATTATGTTTAAGCATTTTTTCTAAAATTTTAATATCTTCACTTGAAAGTCCTTCTTTATCTATAACTTCCTGAAAAACTTCATCAGTCGTTTGAGATTTATTTGATTCACCTTTCACCAATTTTAATTTTAATTTACCATTTTGAAAATCATCTACTTCAAATTTCATTAATTTTAGGTCATCTAAATTCACATTTTCATCAACTTCCGCAATAAATTGCCATCCATCTGCTAATCTTATAGTAATATCTTTTCCTTGACCTTTTGAAACGACTCTTCCAGTAAATCTTTCTCCAACCTCAAATGTTAATTTACTTGAAACTTTTTTTGTATTATTAGTATAAACATTATTTACATTCCAAATCCCTGGCATATATTTTCCCCTCCCCTAACTTTTTTACTATATGTAAATCATCAAATATTTTTTCTATATTTTTATGTAATTAATTAATATATGTAATAATTCTATTTTTATTGTAACAGCTGTACCATTCCTGGTTAACGTATTCTAACATTCTATTTTTAATATACTATATAATTATCGTCTTATTAAAGAATAAATTAACTTTTCTTGTCATTATTATATATAAAAATACCCTATAGAATAGATTTTTTACTTATCCATGCTATAGGGTACATTTAAAATATCGCTCTTAATTAAAATATATTATTTTATTTCTATTTTATTATAATTTTTCTTTCCTCTTTTTATTAATGCAGCACCATCTTTAAAATCATCTTCAATTAAAGTTCTAGAAATCTCAGTAACTTTTTCACCATTAATTGATAAGCCACCTTGTTCTATTAATCTTCTACCTTCTTTTTTAGATGGTACAATTTTAGTACTTGCTATTATATCTAAAAGAGATGAACCTAAATCTTCTTTTGATATAGTTACTGTTGGTACATTTGACATATCTGCACCACCTGAGAATAAAGCATTTGCAGCTTCTTCTGCTTTTTTAGCTTCTTCTTCACCATGTACAAGTTTTGTTACTTCAAATGCAAGAATCTTCTTAGCTTCATTTATTTCTGCACCTTCTAATGCACCAAGTCTTCTTACTTCATCCATTGGTAAGAATGTTAATAAAGCTAAACATTTTTCTACATCTGCATCATCAACATTTCTCCAATATTGATAGAAATCAAATGGAGATACCTTATTAGCATCAAGCCATAATGCTCCACCAACAGTTTTACCCATCTTTTGTCCTTGGCTATTAGTTAATAATGTGCAAGTCATAGCCATTGCATCACCTTGAGCTTTTCTTCTTACAAGTTCAACACCAGCAATCATATTAGACCATTGATCATCTCCGCCTAATTCCATCTTACAACCATATTTTTGATTTAGAACATAGAAATCATATCCTTGCATTAACATATAGTTAAATTCTAAAAATGATAATCCTTTTTCTAATCTTTGCTTAAAGCATTCAGCTGATAACATTCTATTTACTGAAAAATGAATTCCAACTTCTCTTAAAAAGTCAACATAATTAAGATCTAATAACCAATCTGCATTGTTTACTATTAAAGCTTTATCATCAGAAAAGTCTATAAATCTTTCCATTTGTTTCTTTATAGAATCAACATTGTGTTGAATTTGTTCCTTAGTAAGCATCTTTCTCATATCAGTCTTACCACTTGGATCTCCAACCATTGCTGTTCCGCCACCTAACAATGCAATTGGTCTATGTCCTGCTCTTTGCATATGTGCCATAAACATCATAGCTATAAAGTGACCTACATGTAAACTATCTGCTGTTGGATCAAATCCTATATAAAAAGTTACCTTCTCATTTTCTAATAATTTTCTTGTTTCTTCTTCATGAGTGAATTGTTTTATATACCCACGATCCAGTAACTCATCTAATACATTTGCCATTACTATAAAACCTCCTAAATAAATAACTAGTTAAAACTAAAACATATACATCTTTCGATTGTACCTTATGTATAGTATAGCCTCATACTTATATTTTGGCAACATTGGCCAAAAATCCTCTCAGTTTACATTAGGTCTCTTTATTACAAAAGATAAATTTTAAGTAAATGTTGATATTTTAGTATAAGGGCGAACTGGCATTGGAATTTGCTTTTTAGAACTCTTAATGAAGGTTTGTCAAATTATCTGCTTGTCACAATCTTTGATTGGGAACATGCATTAATTGGACTAATCTTTATTTTAGAGTTCTTAAAGTAAATTCCTCTGTCCATGAGCTTTATACTACAATATCAACATGTTTTTTTAACATATCGTAATTATAAAGTATTTTTAACTCTTCCAGTACCATCTATTTGTAAATCCACATCAACTTCTAACTCTACTTTTGATAAATAATCTGGTTCTTCCTCATATCCATATTTTTTATTAAGCAAGTTTAAAACTTCTAATATATCAATATTTTTTTCTTTATATTCTTCAAAAACTTGTTTAGTATGAAGTTTTATGCTTTCCTCTTCTAATCTTTTTAATTTATCTAAAAGCTCAGAATTTATTAAAAGCTTACTTTGAGATTCTGCTATATTAGTTTTTAACTTAATCTTTTTCTTTAAAATAATCTTATCATCATTGTATGTTACAGATGTACCAGTTCTAGCTTTAAGAATATTTAATGTTATAAAATCATTTTCTGTTTCTTCATTAACAATTTCTAAACTTCCAGTTCTAACATTATTTATTAATAAATTATAGCTTAACGCATTTAAATTATCTATTTTACCAACCATTCTATCATTTTGTATTACAGTTCCACCATTAAGTTGTATTTTCTTATCTAAAACATCCTCTTTTAAATCTATTGATGTCATCATAGCAATATTATTAGGCATTAATCTTTTAGCCATATAATCATTAGTATTAGATTGTATAACCTTAGGAGTATTTTTATTTTTTTCTATTAAATTATCTAGAAATAAACCTAAATATTCTTCATCACTTTTAGACATATCTAAAAGATGATTAATATCACCATGATATACAAATATATTTGGAGTTATAGGAAACTCTGGATCATTATTTATTAAATCTATATATTTTTTTATTCCGCTATTAACGGCATTTCCTGTAAAGATATATGCTCTATTTTGAGAAAAGTTTAAATTAAAACTAGAAACTCTATTTACATCCTTTATTGCTTCTAACGCTGTTTTTCCTTCACCTTTATAAAGTATTCTCTTTCCTTTATCAGCGCTTTCATTAGCATTTCTATATGCTTTTACGCAATCTAAATATAATACAACATTGGAATTTTTGTCTTCATCAAAAATAATGCCTGTGACAAAGGTTACTCTATTTATATCATTATAATTAAAACAAGAAATCATAGAAAGTGAAGATATAATTAATATTAAAATTATAAATATTTTTTTAATTTTCATCATCTCTCCCCTTTCCTATTATTGTTTTAGATATTCTGCTTATACGCCCTCTGAAAGTCACATCTTTAAACTTATATATTGAATTTGTTCCAACGGGGAATAAATATGCGTATCCTCCTGTTTCTAAATCAGCTATATTGGCTAATAAAATTATAAATCCTGTAAACAAACCAGGTAATCCAAAAACTGCACTAAAAATTGTAATTATAATAGACCATATTGAAACTGCTCCATAAATTTTAGGTATAAGAAAATAACTTAATGTACTTAATGCCACTATTATTATAGTTATTTTTGATGCTATTCCAGCTCCTACTGCTGCATCTCCTAATATTAAAGCAGCAACTATACTCATAGCTCCTCCAATTGGTTGTGGCAATCTTAATCCTGCTTCTTTTATGAGTTGAAATGCTAACATCATTATTATCACTTCAAGCCACGTTGGAAATGGTACTCCAGCCCTTGCAACTGCCAATCTAAATGTAAACATTGGAGTCAATAAAGAAAAATGATGTGTAACAGTTGCTATATATAAACCTGGCATAAATGTTGCTAAAAAAAACGCTACCCATCTTAATACTCTCATAAAATTTACAAACATTCTATTTAAATAATAATCATCTGGTGTTTGAAAATTTTCTAAAAAGAAACATGGTAATGTTATAACAAAAGGAGTCCCATCAACTAATACAGCTACTCTTCCCTCCATAATTTTAGATGCTACTTCATCAGGTTTTTCTGTATAACCTACAGTATCAAATAATGAATTTTTCTTTCTTAGTTTAGATTCTATATAATTTGTATCCAAAATAAAATCTAAATTCAACCCATTAATTGTATTTCTAACTTCATCTATTAAGTACTGTGGCGCTACTCCTTCTATATAAGATATACATACTACTGTTTGAGATTTTTCCCCAACATATATTGGTTCAAATTTCAAATCAGAATTTTTAATTTTTCTTCTTATTAGAGAAATACTGTTAACAAATAGTTCATTAAATCCTTCCCTAGGTCCTTTAAGTACTGATTCAGTTAATGGTACACCAATTCCCCTTGTAGGAAACCCCTTAACTTCACAATAAATCATCTTCTCTTCATCTTCAAAAGTTAATACAATATCACCAGATAATATATGTAATACTGCATCATCCATGTCTTTTACATAATCAGCTATGTTGATTTCTAATACCTTTGTAACAACATCGTCTATAGTGTTACATTCATATTGTTTATTTTTTAAAGGACTTACAATATAATCACTTATAAACTGTGAATTACACAAAGTATCAATAAATACCAGCGTCGCCTTTCCTAATTTAGTGTCAATTTCTCTGTACTTTGCATCAAATGCTTTTTCAAAACGTTTTTTTAAATAATTTAAATTTTTATTCATAATACATCACCTGAAGATATTATCTCTCTATACATGGTTTAATATTCATTTTTTTGTTAATACTAAAACAGAGGTATTATTTTGAAAAATAATACAAATAATATTTTTAATTTAGTATTTTATTATTTTTGTAAAATACTAGATAATAATTATTGATATACGCTAAAAAGGGAGTAATTTAAATGAAAAAAGATTTATCAAGCAAACATTTTATATTTTTAATATTAGCAAGTACTTTAATTAGCCTTAGAACTTATTGTTCTTTATTTATAAAATACGGCAAACAAGACACTTGGATATATTTGTTAATATCATTGTTAATTATGATATTATTTTTTTATTTTATTATTAATTCATCAATTAAAATGCAAAATCTCAATATAACCGATTTATCAAGTTCATATATGCCTAAGTTTCTATCGAACTTTTTCATATTTTTATTTGCTATAGGATTATTCTTAACCTCTGTGGAAAGTACCTCTACAGAATCAAATTTTGTATATACATCTTTCTTTCTCGAAGCTCCTGTTTGGTGTTGTATAGTATTATTTTTAATACCTACTTTTTATGTATTAACAAGAAAGTTTTCATCAATCTTAATATTTATTATTGTTAGCTTTTCGTTTTTATTAGCTAATGATGTAGTACTTGGAGTTTTAGTTGAGTCCTATAAAAACTATAGTTATATCCTTCCAATAATGCATGATGCATTAAATTTAGATACACTTAAGTGTATTGTTTTATTAACAGGATCTTTATCCTCAATTTCAATAACAATTCCTTATTTAATGTTACTAAATAATAAAGATAAATTAAAAAAACATGCATTTACTGGAATAATTTTATGTTCAGTAATATTACTCTTTTCTATGATAGGTGTAATTGCTTCTTTAGGTGTAGAAAGAGCTGCAAACATCTTTTATTCAGGCTTTATACAATCTCAAAGAGTAAAAACATTAGAGTTTGTAGAATTTGGTCAACTTTTTTACATTTTTAGAATAGTTATAAGTTTTTTTATTAAGTATATTTTGTGTAGTTATGGTATATACTTATTGTATAGAAATAAGATTAAAAATAAAAAAATATATTTTTCTTTGTTTACTATAGTAGTTTTTATAATATCTTATATAATTTCAAATAATAATTATATTTTGTTTAATTCACTAAGATATTTTCAAGTAATTTCGTTAATACTATTATTGATAGTACCATTATTAGGTTATATTATAATGTATACACAATATAAAAAAAATTCAAAGAAAAAATTAATAAAGTGAGTATTTTATTCTATAAAATACAGTTATTTAATCGTTTTATAAAATTTATTCAATTAAAATTTTAAATATTGTATTAAAACATATATATGTTATAATAAATTTAAAAGATAATAGGTGATTCTCGATGATAATTTCCCGTTCCTTCTCTATTTATAAGGTTGGAGTTATCAAAGTCAATTAGCCCTATAAATTTAAGGAGGATTTCAATATGGAAGATAAGAAAATAATGTGTAAAGATTGTGGAAAGGAATTCATTTTCACAGTTGGAGAACAAGAATTCTACAAAGAAAAAGGATTTGAAAATGAACCAGTAAGATGTCCTGATTGTAGAAGAGCTAGAAAAGCTGATAGAAATAACAGAAGATAGTTATTTTTATATTAAAAAGTTCTTTATGAATTAAATTCATAAAGAACTTTTATTATTTCAACTATATTTTAAATGATTATTAAGGCACATTCAAAAAAATAATAAACCAGTATACCGGTATATTTAATCTATTATTTTATTTCATTTACCTAAAATCCAAAGCATCATCTAATTAAAAACTGAGTTTTTAGCTTTTATTAATATAGTACTTAATGGTATTGCAATTACTATTCCAGTTCCAACTTGTATTATATTTCCTAATATATCTTTAGATGCATATATTAGACCTTGAAGAAATCCTGATTTTTCTGTCAAAAAACCCGCCATAATTGTACCAGCAAAGAAATAGCCTATAACCATAAATAATCCACTAATAAAAAATGCTATTATATAACTAAACACTGCATTATGACTTTTCATTCTTTCTAAAATAGTTCCTGCAAGGTATGCCATTAACCCCTTAATTATTAAAGTAAATGGTGCCCATAAATAATATCCTCCTAACACATCAACAAGAAACATCCCTAATGCGCTAGAAACTGCCCCTTTATTTTTACCAAGTACTATTACTGATAAAAATACCATACAATCACCAATGTGAACAAATCCTCCAACAGAAGGAATTTTAATTATACTACCAGCTAAGTATACTAAAGCTATCATTAATCCCATTAATACTAACTCTTTAGTATTTAATTTTTTACTTCCCATAATTTTTGCCCCCTTAATAATAATTTCTAAGGATATTATATTCAAAAATTATGCTTCATTCAAATATATCGATACAATTTTTGTTGTAGTAAATTCCCCTTTCTATAAACTTTATCCGATAGCTAGTATCTGTAATTTCATAACATCTACACGCTCCTGGATAACGACTTCTAACCCTTCATTTAAAGACAAGCTTTTTCTGAAGGTTAAGAATTCTGTTTATCCGATAGCTAGTATCTGTAATTTCATAACATCTACACGCTTCTGGATAACGACTTCTAAGTCTCAGTTAAAGACAACCTTTATCTGAGACTTAGAATTTTATTTATACTACAATATCAATACTATATTAAAGTTTATTTATTATTCTTTTATAAATACTTTCTACATAGCTAAAATTATCTTCTAAACTATAGTTATCAATAACAAATTTTCTTGCATCTCTTCCCATTTTTTCTCTTAATTCTTTATTCTTAACCAGTTCATCTATTCTATCTGTAAGTTCAGATACTGAACCTTTTTTAGCAACTAAACTAGTAACTCCAGGTTTTGTTGACTCCATTAATCCCCCTACATCTGAAACAATTACTGGTGTACCACAAGCCTCTGCTTCCACTGCTGCAACCCCAAAACTTTCACTATCTAATGTTGAAGGAAATACTGCCATATCAAAATTTTGAAATTCTTTTATAACATTTTCTGGCTTAACAAATCCTAAAAATGTAACATCATTTTCTATACCAAGTTTCTTTGATAATTCTTTTAAGTATCCTTCTTGACTTCCCTTTCCCCCAATTCTTAATTTAAGCTTTAAATCCTTATTTCTATCTTTGACAGCTTTAAATGCTTTAACTAAATATTGAACTCCATATTTTTCTTCTAATGTTTTAATCGTTCCAATTATAATTTCATCTTTATCTATTCTATTTGGTACAAATTTATTGATATCAACTCCAAAAGGTGTTACTTCAATTGCTTTATTAGTATACTTTTCAGTTTCCTTTTTCATAACATTACTTGTTGATAAAATATAATCAGCCTTTTTTAAATTATATTTTATTATAAATTTATGTAGTGGAGATTTTATAGGGAAATCATAAACATCACTACCCCAAACTGAAATCACATATGGGTGATAATTAGTTAATGCTCCTAATAAACCATAACTACTAGCATAATGAGCATGAAGTATATCTGGTTTTATTTCCTTAACTAATTCCTTTACCTTTGTAAGCTTTTTTAAATATCCCATTTTTGTTTTATCAGAAGCCTTTTTCATAACAGCATCATCTACATCTAAACAATGTACTGTAACTCCCTCATATTCACCTTTTCCAAGTGATATAACATGAATATCATACCCCTTCTTTACAAAATAATTTAACCATTTATGAGTATGAGCACTATTAATATCTGCTAAATAACATAATTTCATAATTTCAGCCTCCAAAACCTAAATACATTTTTCTATTTTGACTATGTTTTAAAACAGTGTTGATATTTTAGTATAAAGCTCACATGGACAGAGGAATTTACTTTAAGAACTCTAAAATAAATATTAGTCCAATTAATGCGTGTTCCCAATCAAAGATTGCTGACAAGCAATTAATTGTACAAATCTTCATTAAGAGTTCTAAAAAGCAAATTCCAATGCCAGTTCGCCCTTATACTAAAATATCAACATTTACTTAAAACATTATCTTTATTTTAACTATATCCATCTACAGTATTTTACAACCATTTTATCATATTACTTCTTATTAATCTATTATTCAGAGTATTATGTACAATATAACCTTCATTTTCCTAATAAAATTCTACTTATTTTTGTAATAATTGACTTCCTATTAAGCAAAAACTATAATATAAGTATTACTATCTACCTTAGAAAGAGGTGTTTTTCATGTCAGAAAATACAGTTGAAAAGAAAAAAGTTATCTTTAGTGGTATTCAACCTTCTGGTGATTTAACTTTAGGTAACTATCTTGGAGCTTTAAAAAATTGGGTAAAGCTACAAGATGAATTTGATACTTATTATTGTGTTGTAGATTTACATGCTATAACAGTACGTCAAAAACCTGCTGATTTAAGAAGAAGAACTTTAGAGTTATTATCTATATATTTAGCAGCAGGAATAGATCCTAATAAAAATACATTATTTATTCAATCTCATGTTTCAGCCCATGCAGAAGCTTCATGGCTACTTACTTGTAATAGTTATATGGGTGAACTTGGTAGAATGACTCAATATAAAGATAAATCACAAAAGTATGGTGATTCAATAGGTGCTGGGCTATTTAATTATCCAGTATTAATGGCAGCAGATATACTTTTATATAATACAGATTTAGTTCCAGTTGGTGCTGATCAAAAGCAACATTTAGAACTTGCAAGAGATATTGCTGCAAGATTTAATAGTACTTATAGTGATACATTTAAGATTCCAGATCCATATATTCCAAAAGCTGGTGCAAAAATTATGAGCCTTCAAGATCCATCAAAGAAAATGTCAAAATCTGATGAGAATCCTAATGGCTTTATATTAATTATGGATCCACCTGATGTTATAAGAAAGAAAATTAATAGATCTGTAACTGACAGTCTTGGTATTGTAAATTATACTGATGACCAACCTGGTGTTAAAAATCTATTAAATATATTAGGAACTATCAAAGGAGTAAATCCAGAATCTTTAGTTAGTAACTATGAAGGAAAAGGATATGCTGAATTAAAAAATGATGTAGCTGATGCTGTAATTGGAGAATTAACTCCAGTACAAGAAAAAGTAGCTGAATTCTTAAAAGACAAAACTAAGTTAGAAGAAATATGCAGTGAAGGTGCTAAAAAAGCTTCTTATATTGCTAATAAGACATTAAGAAAGATGCAAAAGAAAATAGGATTTATTCCAAAATCATTTTAAATAAAAATAGGAGCCAAAATTGGCTTCTATTTTTATTTCTGTATTTTACAATTTAATTATTATATATTTTATTTAATTTTTAATTAAAATATATAATGATAAATTTAATTTTTTCCATAAATTAATAAAATTATATTAGTATTTTTTATTTATATACGATAATTTAAAACAAACTTTTACATTATAATTCGCATCTGTAATATGTATTATTTTTAATCTCTTCTTCTTAGAAAACAGTATTTCCCCTATCTCTAGTTAAAAATTGTTAATTTTTTCTAACTATTAATAAAATTTTATCTTAATTAAATCGAGTTATTTTTCATATTAATAATGTCAGAATATTTGTTTAAAAAATATTTGTTTGAACTCAATTCCTATGGTAATATATTTCTATATTAACAATATTTGTATATACAGAAGTATACATTATACTTTTTATAAATGTTTTTATTTAGATTATCAAAAATTTGATTTATTTTAATGCATCCTTGTACTGACTACTTTATTCAAATTTAGCTAAGAAAACAAACCATTAGTTTTAAACATTGTTAGTCTTTATATTTTTAATGACATTTAGTATTGTACAAGCTATTAAATGTTATTAAAAGTTAATAAATTAACAATATTTAAATAAATAAAATTTAAGGAGGTTATATTTATGAAATTCTTAAGAGGAGTTATTGGTTATGCTTATCCTGGTTTATTTGTAGCACTTGTATGGGGAGATTATGTTAAGGCTTATGGAATAGCCGGAGGATTAGTAGCTTGTACTCTTATTATCAGTATCCTTTGGTACATGAATCATTATTTAGGATTAATAAAATTCGATGATAATTCTGGTTTTATTGACATGGGACTTGGTATAGGGGTTTGTTTATTTTTAAAACAAGCTTTTATCGAAAAATCAGTGCAACCTTTGGCAAATGGACTACCAACTCTTATTTGCGTAATGATTGGAGCTATTATTGGTGGATTTGTTGCCGGAATAATTGAAAAGGATTTTATGAAAGATGAAACACAAAAGATTAAAGATGAAAAAGCTGTTGAATTTAAAGAACTTGAAAAAGAAAACGTTTAAATTATAAGAATTAAGTAATTATCAAAAAAATATTGTTAGAAGGAGGATATTATTATGAGTACATCAATGGCTATACACACAATAGCTGGAGGCTTTATGCTTCCATTTCTTATAAGAATGACATGGGGAAAATTAGTTGATCAATATGGATCTATGGGTGGTTGGATAGCTGCTGCATTTGTTGTTGGATTAACATGGTGTTTAAATCACGGTACTGCATTTCCTTTAATTCATCAAACTGGAGCTTGGGTTGATCAAGGAGTTTCAGTTGGTGTTGGCGTATTAACAGCAACTATTGTATTAGGTGGAAGCTTTAAAAAATGTATCCCAAACATTCTTCAAGCCATTACTGGTGGTGCATTAGCTGCATTTATAGCTTCACTTGTTCTTGCTGTCTAAAATTACTTTCATGAAAAAAGATATGATATAAACTCAAAAAATATTGGAGCATTTTTTGAATTTATCATATCTCTTTATAAAAATTATTTAGAACTTATATATAGGTTGTCTCAAATAAATATTCTAAGTTTTAAAATGGTATTAATGTAGTATAAAGTTTTTTTGAGACAACTACTATCCATTATATTTGATTTAAATTCTAAACATTTATTTAAGCTTAAATTGTTTTATTTCTTCTTCTAAGTCATCAGATAATTCTTTTAGTTTATTAGCATACTCAACAAATTCCTCTGTAGATTCTGAAACTTCTTCTGTAGATGCTGAAACTTCTTGAGCACCTGCAGCCGTTTGTTCTGTTATTGCTGATAGGCTTTCTACTTGACTTACAATATTATCTTTCTTGTTAGTTACCTCATTAACAGCTATTCCAATTTCCTCAATCTTATTAGTTAAATTATTTACTGAATTTATTATATCATTAAATATAGCTTGAGCTTTTAAAACTGATTCTTCTTGACTTTCTACTGCTTTATTAGTTTCTTCAACTTCCAGAGATGCTGTATCTACATTACTAGCTACTTCTTTTATTATTGTATCAATTTCTTTAGCTGAATCAGCTGTTTGTTCTGCCAATTTTCTTATTTCATCTGCAACAACTGCAAATCCTCTTCCTGCTTCCCCTGCCCTTGCTGCCTCTATTGCTGCATTTAATGCTAAAAGATTAGTCTGTTCAGTAATCTTAGCTATTGCTTCATTCATAAGTGCTATACTTTGAACACTTTTTACAACATTAGAAACTACTTTACTAACCTCAATAGTACTTACTTTAGTTGTATTTGATTTTTCAATAACCATTTCAATCATAGTAAGGCCCTTTTCACTTAAATCATTTGTATCAACTGCTAAAGAATTTATATTTTTTGTAGCACTATCAATTAAATTTATTTTACCTGATATGTCTTCCATATTAATAGCTAATACTTCAAGATTTTGTGCAGATTCAGTATTTCCTTTAGAAATTTGGGCTATCGTTTGAGATACTTCTCCAATAGATACTGATACAGTTTCACTCATGCATGCTAAATTAGTTGAAGTATCATTTACAGATTTAACTGATATATCAACCTTACCAATTAAATAAGAAATGTTTTCGAGCATTTCATTGAATGCATCACCAAGTTCTTCAAGTTCATCACCTGTTGAAATATTTATATTATCTGTAAAATCTCCATTTGCTGCATTTTTAATTACCTCTTTAATCTTATTGATATTTTTAGATAATTTAACAGCAAAATTTCTTCCTAAAATTATTACAAATATTAATAGTGCAAGTGCTGTTATAATTAAAATCAATTTATAGTTATTTTGTGATTTCATAAGCTCTGCTTCAGGTATCTTAAGTAATATTTTCCATCCAGTTACATGTGAAGTTGAAAAATTCACACTATCTACCTTATCTTTTTCACTAATTTTAGTAAAACCAGTATCTGAATTTAGTATGTAATTCCATTCCTGTTTTTTAGCTATATCTGAATTTCCTATTAACTCTTTATTCGTGTGGGCTATTACAGTACCTCTTTTATCTATAACTGCTAATTCCCCATTATCGCCATATTTAATATTCTCTATTGCATCAGCAATACTTGTTAATTTAAAGTCTATACATAAAGCACCTTGCATTTTACCATCTTTTATAATAGCCTTAGAAATTGTTGCTACATATTGTTTTGTTGCCATATCTACAAAAACATCTGTAAATACAAAATTTCCATTTGCCTCTTTAGCTCTTACATACCATTCATTTTTTGTATAATCCTTATCCTCAAAATTTGCATCAGGATATATAACGAATTTTTTATTATTTCCACTATAATAATATGCATTTTCAATATCTAAATTCCCATTTTTTAATAATTTTAAGTCTTCATATAAAGCATTATTATCAAGTTCACTATCATCAAAATTATGCCTAGTAATAATATGATTTAACATTGTTTCAGTGTTATTAATTTTTGCATTTATAGTTTCATCTATTGCTTGTCCTAAGCTTACTCCACTTTTCTTAAAATCTCTATCACTAGAAATTGAAAATTCCATTATAGATGTTATTCCTAATACAAAAATAGGAATCGCTGCAACAATTATCATAATTGCTATTAACTTACTCTTAAGAGTTTTAAAATTTAATAATGAAACTTTGTTTTTAGATTTTATTTTGTTATCACTCATCAAATTCCTCCCTTTATTATTTTTAAATAGAATAATACATAATATTTTGGGTTTAATTCACAACCCGTTATAAACATTTCTAAGTCTCAGATATTTCATACTTTTTTTCAAATAATTAAAAATATTAAATTTGATAAAAATGTATATATTGCAAATTTAAATGTACAATAAAAAACTATACAGTTCTTTAATTTATTGAATAATTCTTATTGAAACATATATAAACTAAATCTGATATTAAAAACTAAGTTTATATTAGTATTTTCGTTAATATATATATATTCTTGAATTTTTTGTCGTTTATAGTATTTTTTAAATTATAAGTATAAATTTTAGTAGAATATACTGTACATTGTTAATTCAAATTTTTCTACATAACCTTAGAGATCTTATCAGTCTTTCAATATTCAAAAATTCTATAATTTCTTGTACAAAAATAAAAAGATATGATTTAAACTCAGTATAAACTCATTAATTTATCACTGAATTAATCATATCTTTTTTGAATATAATTATTTACATATATCTTTATTTTAATCTATTATTCGAAATAAACATAATTTATAATAGAAAGATAAACTTTAATTAAAACATATCTTATTTTAATTTAAATTTTTGAATTTCTTTATTTAAATGTGAAGATAATTCTTTTAATTTATTTGCATAGCCAACAAATTCATCTGATGATGCTGCAACTTCTTCTGATGATGCTGATACCTCTTCTGTACCTGCTGCTGTTTCTTCTCCTATAGCTGATATATTTTGAACTTGATTCACAATATTATCTTTCTTTAAAGTAACCTCTTCTACTCCAGATGTAATTTTTTCTAATTTATTTGTTAAATCATTTATTGATGATAATATACTATTAAAAATTTTCTCTGCATTTAGAACTGATTCTTCTTGACTTTGTACTGCTTTACTAGTTTCTTCCACTTGATAAACTGCTCTATCAACATTTGTAGAAACATCCTTTATTGTTTTATCAATTTCTTTAGCTGATTGTGCTGTTTGTTCTGCTAATTTTCTTATTTCATCTGCTACAACTGCAAATCCTCTTCCAGATTCCCCTGCTCTTGCTGCTTCTATCGCTGCATTTAATGCTAAAAGGTTAGTTTGTTCAGTAATTTTAGCTATTGCCTCGTTCATAAATGCAATACTTTGTACACTTTCTGCAACTGTAGAAACTACATTACTAACATCAATTGTACTTTCTTTAGTTTGACTTGATTTATCCATAATAGTTTTTATCATTTCAAGTCCTTCTTTACCTAAATCATTAGTATTTATTGCTAAATTATTTATATTTTTACTTGCAGTATTAATTGTATTTATTTCTGTTGATACATCTTCTAAATTACTTGATAAAACTTCAAGATTCTTTGCAGACTCCATACTTCCCTTAGAAATCTCACCAATAGTATCTGCTACTTGAGAAATTGCTGATGACACTTCTTCACTCATACTAGATAAATTAACTGAAGTACTATTAACCTCTTTAATAGAATTATCAACATCATAAATTAATTTAGAAACATTTTCTTGCATATCATTAAAACTCATAGCTAGTTCTTCTAATTCATCACCAGTTGAAATACTTATTTGTTCACTAAAATCTCCAGTTGCTGTTTTACCTATTGCTTTTTTTATCTTAATTATATTTTTAGATAATTTAATAGAAAATACTCTTCCTAAGATTATTACAATTGTTAATAGTACAATTGCTGTCACAAATAAAACCATTTTATAATCACTTTGTGATTGTTTAAATTCTGCATCAGGAGTACCTAATAGTATTTTCCATCCAAATTTATCTAAAGTTGCAAAGTTAACCTCATATGGCGCACCATCAATATCCATAGTTATAAAATCTGCATCTGTATTTAATATAGTATTCCACTTAGAATTCTTTGTTATATTATTATCTCCTATGTATTCACTATTTGTATGTGCAATTACTGTACCTTTTTGATCATACATTGCTAAAATCCCATTTTCACCATATTTAATACTAGCTATTGATTTTGCAATACTACTTAAATTAAAGTCTACACATAAAATCCCACAAAATTTATTATCCTTAACAACAGTTTTAGAAATAGTAACTACATATTCTTTAGTTGTTATATCCTCATATACATCTGTTAGTCCAAATGTATCTTTTGCTTCCTTTGCTTTAACATACCAATTTCTTGTTGTATAATCAATGTCAGGCATTTCATCATAAGGATACATTAAAAATTTTTTACTATTTGCACTATAATAATAGGTTGTAATTATATCTTTATTCCCCTCTGTAAACAATTCAAAATCTTGATTTATTTTTTTATTTGATTCTTCTGAATCATCAAATTTATTATTATTTATTATATAATCCATACCCTCTTCTACAATATCAAATTTTGAATTTACATTTTCTTTAACTGATTGTCCTAAACTAATCCCGCTTTTTTCAAATTCTTTATTGCTTGAAATTTTAAACTCAGTAAGTGATGCAATACCTAATACTAATATAGGAATTGCTGCAATACTTATCATTATTGCAACTAATTTATTTTTAATTGATTTTAATTTAATATTTATTTTCTTGTCCTTTCTCATCTTAATAATCCCCCCCTTATTTTTTACACATTAATATTTTCGATATTTTTTTAATATACTTTAATAGTAATTAAAGGATTTGAAATAAAATTACAATATATTTATTATTAAATTAAAATATATTGTAAAATATTATCATGCCTCTCTTTGTTAATTAAAAGTATATATATTAACATTAAACATTTTTAGTTTAAATCTTTAAAACTTTATAAAAATATATTTTTATAAATACATACTTTCACTTACAGACAAAAGTAACTACTCCGCATTTTAATTTGCACTTCAAAGAATACTCATTACTAAAGTCTATTAGATTTCAGACTGCAAAAATTCTATATATTACTGTAGATTAAAAAAGAGATTATTTTAAATTTCTAAATTTAAAATAATCTCTTTATATATTAAATATTTTTTATTTTTCCCAAGGTTTTGTATTTAAATATTCAATAAAACTTTCTCTTAATTCATCTTTCTTTAAAGCAAATTCTATTGTAGCTTGTAAAAATCCAAGTTTATCTCCAACATCATATCTTTTTCCTTCAAAGTTATAAGCATACATAGCTTCTTGACTAATTAATGTTTTTAATGCATCTGTTAATTGTATTTCTCCACCTTTGCCTGGTTTTGTATTTTCTAATATATCAAATATTTGAGGAGTTATTATATATCTTCCTAAAATAGCAACATTACTAGGTGCTTCTTCAACTGATGGTTTTTCAACTAAATCTTTAACTTTATATACATTATCCTCTATATGAATTCCATTAACTATTCCATATTTTGATACGTTTTCTTCTGGTACAGTTTGAACTCCTAAAATAGTTGTATTATATTCATTAAAACAGTTAATTAATTGTTTTAAGCATGGTGTTTTACTATCAACAACATCATCACCTAGTAAAACTGCAAATGGTTCATTACCTACAAATGTTTTAGCACAATGAATAGCATGACCTAAACCTCTAGGTTCTTTTTGTCTTATGTAATGGATATCAACCATGTCCGAAATATCTTTTACTAATTCTAGTAATTCTTCCTTACCTGATTTCTCTAATTCTAATTCTAATTCTATTGATTTATCAAAATGATCTTCGATACATTTTTTATTTCTTCCTGTTATAATAAGTATCTCTTCAATACCAGATGCAACTGCTTCTTCAATTATATATTGAATTGTTGGTTTATCAACTATAGGAAGCATCTCCTTGGGTTGAGCTTTAGTTGCTGGTAAAAATCTTGTTCCAAGTCCAGCTGCTGGAATAATCGCTTTTTTAACTTTCATTTTATATCTTCCTCTCACATAAAGTTATGATAATCTACCTAGTCTCTATACCTATTTTTATATTATGCTTAATAAAGGAAATCTTTTAACACTAACTAGAGATTAGATGACTTTTAACAATATTATACTCTTATGTTATCACATATTTAGTAATGTGTTAATATGTAACACGAACTCTTTATATGTAGTTGATCAAATATTAAATATTTTAATATTTTTTTAATAATTTCATAAAAATATACCGCTTTCATTATGCTTTTTATTTAAATTTCTGGTCATATATTGATATTCTTTGTTGATGATATGTTCATGTTGTGTTAATATCTAAAGTGCCACTTTATTGATAGACAGGCATCTAAATAATAATCTTTAATTTTAAGTGATTATTTAAATTAAAGATTATTATTTATGATTATATATATTTTGTTTCAATTTATAGAAACAAATACTTACTAATATATCAAATATTCGATAAAAGATTTAAATTAGTATTATATTTTCAAAAATTTAAGGAGGAAATTATATATGAAAAAAAGTACAAAAGATATAATTATAATAGGCTTTGCTTTATTTGCTATGTTTTTTGGTGCAGGTAATTTAATATTCCCACCATTCTTAGGTCATATGATTGGTGATCAATATATTTTAGGAATTATAGGATTTGTATGTACTGGAGTAGGATTGCCACTCCTTGCTATAATATCTGCAACCAAAGGTGACGGTACATTTGAAACAATGGCTTCTAAAATAGGTCCAAAATTTGCAGTAATTTTCGCTACAATACTATTTATAACAATAGGTCCAATGTTAGCAATTCCAAGAACTGCTGCAACAACTCATGAATTAACTATAAGTCCTTTGATACCTGGGCTTAATCCACTTGTTTCAATGGTAATATATTTTGCAGTAAATTTATTATTTGTAATAAAAAGATCTTCTATAATAGATACTATAGGTAAATATCTTACCCCTATGTTAATACTTATATTAACATTCATAATTATAAAAGGAATAATATTCCCTATAGGACATGTAACTTCAACTGGAGCAACTTCTGTATTACCTTCTTCATTTATAGAAGGATATCAAACAATGGATGCTTTAGCTGGATTATTATTTGCCACAGTTATTACAACTACATTAAAAGAAAAAAAGTATTCTGATAAAGAATTACTTCCTATGACTTTAAAATCAAGCGGTGTTGCTGTAATTGGTTTAGCATTCATTTATGGTGGCTTAATGTTTTTAGGTGCTCAAACAAGTGGACTTGAAATTGCAGATTTATCTAAAACAAGTTTACTATTATTAATTTCAAATACTATATTAGGTAATATTGGTACTACTATAATCGGAATTGCTATTGGACTTGCTTGTTTAACAACTTCTATAGGATTATTAACAGCTGGTTCTGCATTCTTTGAAAAAGTATCTAATGGGAAACTACCTTATAAGATAAATGCAGTTGTAATTTCATTAATAAGTATTGTAATTGGTTCTCTTGGTGTTGATAAAATAGTTAAGATATCTGGTCCAATTTTAAATATTTTATATCCTGTTACTATAACTTTAATCGCTACAACATTAGCAAATAGATTTTTAACAAATATAAAAGCTGTAAGAGTTGGAATTTATACTTCATTAGTATTTGGTATACTTGAAATACTACCTTTTATTGACTTAAGTTTTATTCCTCTTGCAAAATCAGGATTTTCATGGCTTATTCCAACTATAATTTCTATATTAATAGGATATATTATATTTCCTATGTCAAAACAAAAAGTAACTAACTTATGCTAAAAATTTTACTAAGTAACGTTTTAATTAGTAACTAAAAATAAATAATTTATATAAAAATTATACTTTCTAAATATAGATAAAAAGGCTGAAGAAAAGAACTCATCTTTCCTTCAGCCTTTATTTTGAGTCCGTTTTAAATAAATATTGCTAGTGTAGTAATAAGGGCGAACTGGCATTAGAATTTGCTTTTTAGAACTCTTAAGTGAGAGTCAAAATTTTATATTTTGATACTAAGACTTGCTCAGCGAATGTACATGAGTCGAGTTTCCTTTTAGTCTTACAATTAATTGCTTGTCAAAAGTGAGAATCCAAATTTTATATTTGGTTCTTCGAACTTTCACAGAGTACAATCTTTGATTGAGAACATGCATTAATTGGACTAAGCTTTATTTTAGAGTTCTTAAAGTAAATTCCCCTGTCCACGTGAGCTTTATACTACACTAACAATTATGTTAAAACAGACTCTTTATTTAATTATTTTCTACCCTTGAAATCATCTTTCATATCTAATGTACTGAAGTTTTCATATGGGAATTGAACAGGCATTCCTGTCTTTCTTGATTTATATGCAGCAAGAATTATTGACATAGCCTTCTTACCTTCTTCTCCTGATATTAAAGGTTCTCTATCATTATTTATAGCATCAATTACATCCTTAAATAATGGAGTATGGCCTTCACCATAAACATTATCTATCTTTACATTTACAGCTTCTTTAGCAGCTTCTTCGTCTTCACCTTCAAATCTCCAAGTCTTAAGTTCATTAACAGCAAGACCACCTATGACAGCTGCTCCTGTTTCTCCAAATATACTTAAAGTTTCTTCTAAATTCTTTGGATAAACACAAGCTGATCCTTCTATAATTCCAATAGCACCATTTTTAAATCTTACAATGATTGCTCCAAAATCTTCTGCTTCAATATCTCTTAAATAAGTATCACATTCAGCATATACTCTTTCAACTTCTCCACCCATCATCCATTGAAGTAAGTCAATATTATGTATACATTGATTCATTAATGTACCACCATCTAATTCCCAAGTTCCTCTCCAAGGTGCTTGTTCATAATAGCCCATATTTCTATTCCAAAGTATTCTTGCAGTACCATTAATTAATCTTCCAAATTTATTTTCTTCAATTGATTTTCTTAATTTTTGTATTGGCTTATTAAATCTGTTTTGATGACACACAGCAAGTTTTACATTGTTTTCTTTAGCTACTTTAATCATTTCATTTGCATCATCAATAGACATAGCCATTGGTTTTTCTATTAAAGCATTTATACCTTTTTTCATACAGTATATAGCTATTTCAGCATGATATCCACTTTCTGTTGCTATAGTAACAACATCTATGTCTTCTTTTTCTATCATCTTTTTATAATCTTCATAAGCATGAACAGCATCGTTAGCTGCTCCAACTTTTTCTATATACTCAGCTTTTTTAGCTTCAGCTTTTTCTAAAACTACATCACATGTTGCAACTAATTCAGCTTCTCCAATATTTTTAGCTAATGCTTCTACATGTTTATAAGAAATTCTTCCACAACCTATAATAGCAAATTTTAATTTTTTCATAATAATCTCACCCGGCCTCTTTCTTTTATTTTATGTTTAGCTATATTAAAAAACTATTACTATTATAGTATAAACTTTAAATATAGCTTTAATTTTAGTATTTTTTTAATGTTCTTATTTAACTATATACACTTTAATATAGTCTTAAGTATTATGTAAATATCAAAAAAGATATTACTTTTCTTTATATACTCTAAATTTAATGCTAACTTATCTGGCATAATTGTGTTTATATAAAATTCTTCTGGATTTTCAGCTTTTCCAAGAAGTTCATTTTCATCTTTATATCTTATTGATGCTAAGTCAGTTATACCTGGTTTTACTTCAAACACTTGTCTTTGATCTTGATTATATAATTTAACATATCTAGGCACCTCAGGTCTTGGTCCTACAAGACTCATCTCACCTTTAAAAACATTAATTAATTGTGGTAATTCATCTAGCTTATATTTTCTTAAAAATGCTCCAACTTTTGTAATTCTATTATCTTTTCCTACAGTAATTTGTTTTCCAAGCTTTTCTGCATCAACTACCATAGTTCTGAATTTTAAAATTTCAAACTCTTTTCCATCTTCTCCGACTCTTATCTGTTTAAAGAATACCGGACCATCTGAACCAGACTTTATTCTAAAAACTATTATAAGAAATAGTGGACTAAGTATTATAAGTCCTAAAGAAGAACATATAAAATCAAATATTCTTTTAATTATTTTATTAAACTTATTCATATATCTATCCTTTACTAAAATTATTTAGGCATATAAACGAAAATAACGAGTCCCAAATACCATGATTATTTTTCATTAGGCAAAAAATAAATTGGTCTCATAGCGATCCTATTAGGCAAATCTGCTGATGCAGTATAATGGAAAATAGGCTTGATATATGGACTTGTTATTTTTTTGATTATGCCTTAATTACATTTACTTAAGTGCATTTAAGAACTTTTCTGCTAATCCATGATAAGTATGATTTTCTAGTACATACTTATGACCATTATTACCCATAGCTACTTTTTCTTCATCTGATAAATTCTTAATTTTAAGAACTGCTTCTACTACAGCATCACTATCTTCAGCTGGAACAGAAATTCCACAGTTTGCATCAGTTACTGGATCATTTGAAGCTTCTATAGAATAAATTATCGGTCTAGCAGCTAACATATAATCAAATAATTTATTTGGACTAACTCCATACATAAATAATTTTTCTTTTCTTAAGCCAATATAACATATGTCTAATAATTTTAATACATTTTCCATATTGTCTTTTAATACTGGATCTAAAAATTCTACATTAGTTATATTATTGCTTTTTGCATACTTTATTAATTCATCTTTTATATTTCCATTACCAACTAGTATATATTTTATTTTTTCATCTTTAGTTCTTTTCGCAGCATCAAGCATAGTATCTAGTGAATTTGCTGGTGAATGATTTCCTGTATATCCGATTAAGAAATATCCTTGTTTTTTTAATTCTTGTAATCTTTCTATACTACTTTCCATAGGAGGATTTTTCTTTTCATCACTTATTATAATCCCATTAGGTACATTTACATAATTCTCTGTACTAAATCCTCTTTCCCTTATATGCTTATCTGCATTAGGTAAAATTGATATTATTTTATCTGAATTTTTAAATGCAAAATCTTCTGCTTTTTGAAGCATTACTATAGCTGGATTTTTTTCTGAATATCCTCCAATCTCCATAGGAGTTAATGGCCATAAATCATGTATTTCAAAAAATACTTTACCATTACTTCTTTTAGCTATTCTATGAGCTGGATATATATCTAAAGGATATGTTGAAGATGCTATAACTGCATCTGGTTTATATTTGTCAGCTAATTTTTTATAGTTCATTCTTAATTTATACATAAAAGTAGCTATATTTTTAACTCTTCCTAAACCATTACCTTTATATTCTGGAGTTTTTACCCATACATAAGTAATTCCATCAATTATTTCTTCTTCAAAATCATTTTGAACTGTAGGATTCTTCTTTCTTAAATGAGAAAAATCTGCACCAACAATCGTCACATTATGACCCATGTTAACCCATTCTCTCCCCATATAATATGGTCTAAATTCCATACCATGATAATCAGAACCCGCATAGTGGTTTATAAGCAAAATATTCATTTAAATTTCTCTCCTTAAATTAGGCATATGCAGAAAAATAACGAGTCCAAAATGCCTTAATTATTTTTCAATCCTCTTTGTTATTTTTTTACATAATTATATCATTTTATACTATTTTTCTTTATAATTCTAGTAGATTATAACATAAAAAAATTTTTATTTAAATCTATAAAAATTAAATAACTATTACAATAATAATAATCTTATAAAATAATAAAGTAATTAATCCAATTTTCAATTAACACTTAATAATCAACAGTTAAATTATAAATTTCCACTAATTTTTTAAAATATATTTTTGTTAGAAATTTAGACTCACATCTGTTAAATTAATTCAACAAATGTGAGTCTAGTTTCTTTTAATTATTTCTAAAATAAGTAATAAAATAATTTTTGTATAATGTTTTTTAATATTATCTTTCTTTATTATCATTTAATTGTTTATCTTTAGTTACATCTGAAACATTAGAAGCTTTGTCTATATTGTTATTATCTTTTATTTTATTCTTACTAGTGTTATTATTGCTACTATTATTGTTGTTATCATTATCTGCTTTCTCTTTATTCCTGTCAAAATCAAAATTTAATTTTGAATCTGGATTGATTACTAATCCATCATGTCCTAATATATACTCTTTACCATTTTCTCCAATAACAATTGCATCTTTTTGCATAGTTCCATCTTTATAAAAATAATACCAACCTTTTTCAGTTTTTAACCATCCTATTGCTTTTTCATCATTATCTTTATAGTAATACCATTCACCATTTCCTTTTCTCCATGCTGAATCATGTTCTCTATAATCATTTTCTTTAGTATCAGTAACATTAGATTTTTTATTGTTATCATATTTTGGTGTATTATCTTTTGATGTTGAATTATCTGTTCTAACTTCTTTAATATTTTTATTTTCTTCATTTTCATTGAATTTGTTTTTATTATTAGAAGCATAATTATTATATTCATTAATATTTTTATAAGTATTTTTTAATGTTAATTTATCATTATCAACTTTTAACTTATTTGTATTTTCTTGAAAATACTCAGCTAAATCGTAAACTGTATATCTATTTTTATTTTTTTTATTTTCTTTATCATGATTTTCTTCTTTAACTAATACATTTTCTGAATTAATCATATGAATACTTACTTTACTTTCATCACCATATATTTTAGGAGTTTCCATAAGCATATCAAATCCATTTTTTTCAAGTTTTGCTAGATATATTTTTTTTACACTTTTATCATCATCTTTTTTGATTAATATATATTCCTTATAAAAATTATCATATCCGTATAAAGTTATATTATCTAATTGCTCTGTAAATTTATCAGCTACGTCATATTGATTAATATTAATACCATCTTGAAATTTATCATTATAATCTAAACCTATATATGCCTTACCGCCTGAACAATATATATATTTATTGTTAAATTCTTTATTTTTCTCTATACTATTTTTATTTAAGAGTTTTATATCATCATATTTTTCTAAAGTAAAATTACTCCCATCAATATAAATTTCCTTTATTACATTATTGGGACACATAGCATAAAATTTTTTTGATATATCATCATAAAATACACCATCAATAATATCATCACTATTACTATTACATTGAAATTCATATTTATCATTATTATTTATATTACATAATATATACTTTTTGTTTTGTAGATTACCTTTAATAAATAAGTAATAATCACTTTTTCCAGAAACAGGATACCAACTTATATTAAATAATTCTTCATCTTCATCCTGAAAGAGTTTATATTCTTTTCCTGATTGCCAGTTAAAATATCCATCCTTCCCAAAAATTTTATCCCCATAAACATATAGTTCACAATTTAAATAATTATAAGGTAATTTTATGTCACACTCTTTAGTACTTCCATCCTTATTCAAAATAAAGATGTTATTATCATATATTTTTTTATTAATTGAATCATATTTCATTAAATATATATCGCCATCAGTGTAGCCTAATGGAACTTCTTCGTATTCATCACTAGTTTCATCTTTTATATCAACAATATTCTTTATATTATTAAAGCTAACATCAGAATTTAATACTTCAACCTCTTCATTACCTTTTTTTATATATTTTTGGTAACAAATACATGAAAATATAACCACTAGTAAAATTATAAAACTAAGTACTTTTTTCATTTTTTCCTCCCTATATTCAACATACATATAATAAAAATAATTATAAACCAAACTTATTACACAATTGTTAAATAATTTACTTTTTATTATGCTTTTTAAATCAAGGAGTTCTTTTATTTTTGACTATGTTTTAATAACTAAAAAAGTTGTCCACATTAAGCCTATTTTTAGTAGATTTTATTAATTGGCTATTATGTTGACAACTTTTATATATTTTATGAATTTTTTAATTTTATAGTTTATATTAAAGTAATTATAAAAACATTAATTAATCATTGCACCATCTGCACCTAAAACATATTTATTACCATTAGTTATTATAGTTGTATCCTTTTGCATTTCACCATCTTTATTACAATAATACCATTTACCATTATCTAGAACCCATCCGATCTTTTTCTCGCCTTTAGCATCCATATAATATGTTTTTCCATCTATAACCTTCTGACTATAAGTGACTATGTCCATGTTGTCTTCTGGTTCAGTCCTATTAGTTAACGCTCCATCTGCATTTAATACACAATCATTACCTTTTCCGTCTTTAACTGTTGTATTCTTTTGCATTATTCCCTTATCATTAAAATAGTACCATACTCCATTAATTTGATACCAGTCATGAGCTAGACGTTCGTTTTTTTCATCTCCATAATTATAACTCCAGTCGTCTCCTACTTGCTTCCACTCTTTTTGGCTCTTTTTATATGTTTCTGAACTATCATAAGTAACTTCTACTCCATCGATGATATCATATCCATGTTCGCCAACAAGTACTCCATTTTTATTTAACTTAACTTCTTTTCCAAGCTGATTTTTAACAGTTGTATCTTTTTGCATTTCTCCCTTCTCATTGTAATAATACATCTTATCTTTATCTTTAACCCAACCTGTTTTTTGTCCTGATGCATTTACATAATAGAACTTTCCAGTTTCAAACTTATTATTTACTCCATATTCCCAGTCAACTTGTCCTACTCCATTTGCATCAATCTTAACCTCAGTTTTATGATTAGGTCCTATAACAGTTGTATTTGTTGCCATTTCACCATTCTCATTAAAATAACGCCAAGCTCCTTTGCCATTCTCAGAGTAGTATACCCATCGATTTGTGTCTTTTGCACCCTCATGATAACTATAAGTATGTCCACTTTCTATTCTCATTCCATCTTTAATTTTATCATCTGCATTTGCAGGTAGGTTTCCCATTGCTAAAATACTTCCACAGACTAAAGCTCCTGCTATTAATTGGTTTAATATTTTTTTCTTCATTTTCAATTCCTCCTAAATATAATAAATATTTAATTTATACGATTGGTACAATCCTATAATAAACCTATTTTAGATACTTTCAATGCTTTTTACATTTTTGTAATGTTCTTGTAGTATCTATTTAACATGTATCACTTATTTAACAAATTTGTAACATCCATGTAATACTTTAATATAATTTTTGACCTAATAAATAGAAGGAGATTTCATCATTTTTTATATCATATTTTAAGTTAATCATGTTTTTTTGAGCTAGTTCATTACATAAATATAATCCTAATCCAGAACTCGAAATACTCTCTTCTAGCTTTCCATCAAATTGATTATATTTAATAAAAGGCTCTAATAAATTTTCAGAAATATTTTTTGGTATTGAAGAAATCTTATTTGTTATCTTAAATACAAAATTATTTTTATCAGTTTTTTTAAGAGAAATGAATATCTCTTTTCCTTTAGAGTGTTTTAGAGAATTATCAATTAAATTTAAAATTATATGTTCAATATCTTCTTTTATTGCTACTACAGTAATTTCCTCTATATTAATAACAAATTCCTTATTTAACCTTTTGCTTCTGTCAATTAATCTATCGCATATTTCTGTTATTAATATATTAAGTTTCACCTCTTGCTTCATCTCTTTTTTTCTAACACCGCATCTTGAAATTTCAAGAAGCTTCTGTATAAGCTCTTTTAATTTTTCACATTCCATCATCATTCTGTTAATAGATCTTTTTTTAAATTCCTCATCCATGTTATCTAACTCTTCTTCTTTTAATATTTGAAGATATCCATATATTGAAGTAACTGGAGTCTTAAGCTCATGAGTTGAATTATTGAAAAAATCTTTTGATATATTTTCTAATTTTTTCTTTTCCTCAATCATTTCATTAAAAGAATTAGTAACTTGTCCGATTTCATCTTTAGATTTCACTAAAATCTTATTAACCTCTTTGCCTTCTCCATATTTTTTCATCTGTCTACTAAGCTTTTTTAAAGGACTTATTATTTTGTTTATGAAATAATTTAGTGCTACTATTATTACTATTAAAAGAATAATTTGCGCTGCTATTATACTAGTCATTGTACTTTTAATGCTGTTATAATAATCATTATAGCTTTGTTGTATAATTAGACTTGAATCATATTTTCCATTAAGATAAATAGGGTATACATATGTACAAATTAGTCCATTTTTAATATTAAATATTATTACTGAACTTTTTCCTTTTGAACTTTTCAATATATTATTAATACTATTTTCAAATAATGTATTTCCTTTATAATCTATTACTTTATTATCAGCATCATATAATCCCACATAACAATCATAATTGTTGTTAACTTCATAAACAGTTTTATTTTTTACTTTAAGATCATCTTCAATAACCATAGCACTATATTTTAAAGTGCTTGTACTAAACTTTCTAATACTCTCCATATCACCTTTGATATTATTCTTTATATTTGTGTAAAAAGTCTTATATATAAAAATACTTAACCCAAAATTGAATATAATGAGGGCAAAAATAATTCCTATCATTATTTTTCCCTTCAGTGTTTTCATCATATTTTTCACTTCCTAAATTTAAGACTTTATCTTATTACATAACCTACACCAAAAACTGTTTCTATTACTGAATTTTCTTTATCTTCCCCAAGATTTGCTCTTAATCTTCTAATATGAACATCAACAGTTCTAGTATCACCATAATAGTCATATCCCCAAACCTCATTTAAGAGCTGTTGTCTTGTAAAAACAATTCCTTTATTTTTATATAAATAACTTAATAATTCAAATTCTTTTCTTTTTAATGTAATTTCCTTTCCATCTTTTATTACCGTTCTTGTATTGAAATTAATAGAAATTTCATCTTCTACAGTATTATCCTTATTATCATCATTTGTATTGCCTTCTAAAACATTACTTATCATGTTTTCATTTTCATTATTCCAAATATTTTTACCTGCAGTTCTAAAAATAGCATTAATCCTTGCTATAACTTCTCTAATTTCAAAGGGCTTTGTTATGTAATCATCTGCACCTATTTCCATTCCTAATATTTTATCAATCACATCATCCCTTGCAGTAAGCATAATTACATAACACTTCTGACTTATGGACTTGCATAATTCAAATCCACTTATATCAGGAAGCATTATATCCAGTAAAACTAAATGAGGCTGAAATTCTTTGAGAAGTTTTAAGGCACCCTCCCCATTATATGCCCCTTTTACTTCAAAATTTTCTTTTGAAAGTGCAAATTTTAATGTATCATTAATTGAAAATTCATCTTCTACTACTAGTATTCTTTTTTTTAACATGTTAAGCCTCCAAATAATAATTGTTTAACGTTTATATTATCTAATATATTACATTTAAAAACAATAATTGATTTTATACCAATTATATCATAATAAAAAAGTGAAAATTATTAACCTATTATCATCTATAAATATTAAATATTTTTCGAACAAAAATATAAATTTATCTAGAATATTTGTAGATTTAATAGGTTTAAAATAAATCATAGAATGTATTGTTAATATAGCATTTGCAGTAATAAACCTTGATAAAATTTAATGCGCATTCTGCGTAATTTTTAATTTTCTATATAAATATAGGGAAGCCTTAAAGCCTCCCTAATTAATTTATCTTAAATTTTTCTACTGTATTATTAAGTTTCTTAACTAATTCTTCTAATGTATAAGTTGAGTCTACAATTTGATGCATAAAAGCAGTTTGTTCCTCATTTGATGCAGTAACTTCTTCTGTTACTGCAGAATTTTCTTCTGTTACTGCTGCAACATTATTTATCACATCTGCTGTTACATTCGCTTTCTTTTCCATTCTATTTGTAGCTTCTGATACCTCTGATACTATATCACTAACTTGTTTAAATATTTTTTCTGTCTCTTCAAAGTTATTACCAACTAATTTAGCCATTTCAACACCATGAATAACTTCATCTGTTCCAGCATTCATCTTATCTGATATGGTTTCAATTTGTTTTTGAATGCCATCAATAAGTTCTGCTATTCTTTTTGACGAATTACTTGATTGTTCTGCTAAATTTCTGACTTCCTCTGCAACTACAGCAAATCCTCTACCTTGCTCCCCTGCTCTGGCTGCTTCAATTGCTGCATTAAGTGATAAAAGATTAGTTTGTTCTGCTATCTCTGTTATCACATCTACAATTTGTCCAATTTCTCTAGATTGTTCTAATAAATTTTGTGTTTCTTCAACATTATGTTTATTCGTAACGGCTATATTCTTTATACTATCTACTGCTTCTTTAACCCCTTGCGAAGCAGAGATACTCATATCACTTGACTTTTCTACTATATTCATCATGTAATTGCACTTTTTAAACACTTCATTTATATCTTGAACTAACTCTCCAGTTACAATAGATGCTTTACTTGCGCCTTCTGCCTGTGATACAGCTCCTGATGCTATTTCTTGCATACTTTTTGAAACCTCTTCATTTCCTTTTAATGATTCACTTGTTCCTAAAGCTAAGCTATTAGATACCACCATAACCTCATTTGCAGAACTACTTATGTCACCTATCATTTCTTTAAGATTTGAAACTGTATTATTTAATCCTCTTGTTACTTTAGCAATTTCATCTTGTCCATTAACTTCTAATTTATTTGTAAGGTTTCCTGATGCAATCTCTTCTGCAAAATCAGATAATTTAGTTAATGGTAATGTCATCTGTTTTGCTACAAATATAATTACAAGTGCAATAATCAATACAATCACTATTGTTATTAAAAATAATATTGACATTACTCTATCTACAGAAGCAAATAATTCTTTTTCAGATACTACACTTGCTACACTCCATCCTGATAAAGGGACTTTATTATAAAATACAATTGATTTATTATCTCCACTTCCAAATCTAAATACACCAGATTCATTTTTCATCATTTCTTTTCCTAATGATTGCATATTTTCATCTTGTATTTCTGATATCTTTGTCTTCATTACTAATGATTCATCTGGATGTTCAAGAATAGTTCCATCTTGGCCAACTAATAAACTATACCCCTTCTCACCAAATTTAAAATCCTTAACCTTATCTTTAATATATGAAAGATTCACTGCTGATATCATTGTTCCTATTGATTGTTCTGATTCATTTTTAATTGGAACACCTATTACAACTAAAAGCTTACCAGTACCTTTTGATATTACTGGATTAGATATATTATATGGTACACCTTTCATTAAATTTTGATACCAAGGTTTTTCTGATACATCACCATTTACAAAACTTCCGTTTGAATATTGGGCTCTAGATTTACCATCATTATTAAATAAAGTTGCAGATGTGTTATCATATTCACCCGGATAATTTTTTTCTAAGAATTTAATTCTTTCTGCATTAAAATTATCTACTGCCGCAATATCTTTTTCTATTAGTTTTGCTGTAGGTGTATTAGCCGCACTTCGTACTTCTAATAGTTTCCCTTCTAACCAAGTGTTTATGTTCTCAGTTAGTTTTTTCCCTTCCTCCAATCTGTTGTTGATAAGTTCTTCTTCAGTGTTCTTTCTAAATTGATAAAATGTTGTAAAACTTAAAATTGACATTCCAATTATCACAACAGGCAAAATCATAATTAATAATTTCATTTTAAAAGACAACTTTTTCAACATTTCTATCACTCCCATAACTTATTTTTTCTAATAGCTAGCAACCGTAACATATCTATTTATATAAGTTAAAAATTAAAAATCCATATCTAAGTTCTATATTTAATGTTATAAGATTTTCATATGTAAATTCAACGGTTGCACGCTTCTAAAGAATAATTTGGTTTAAAATAAAAGTAAATTTCTTTTTAAACCAAGTATTCTTATATAAATTATCGGATTATATGATAAAATCTTAAGGATTAAATGGTACTTTTTACATCTTATAAATATAAATTAATTTTTTGAATATATTTCACTTATATAGCAATTTCCCTTGTTACATCTAAGTATTTTACAATATTGCTTTTACTGCTATTATAATTAAATTTTACTATATATTAAAATAGTATTGATATTTGAGTATAAGTACAAATTAACATTTAGATTTACTTTTTAAAAAGCAGTTTATACTACAGTATCAATATTTACTTAAAACATAACAATGATTTTAGGCTTTTTTTATTAATTGTTTATTTATTATTTTTTCTAAATTTTCTTTTGAAGTATTACCTTGTATTATTTCATTACCTATAATAATTGTAGGTACCGCTGTAATATCTGCTTCTTCATAGGCTTGCTTTAATGCTTCTTCTTGTTTATTTTTATATTTCTTTGTATTTAAAACTTCTATAAATTCTTCTTTATTTAGACCAACTTGTTCAGCCAAATTTGATAATACTTGAACCTTACCAATATCTAATTCATCTTCAAAAAATCCTTTAAAAACTCTTCTAATGTATTCATCTCCTTTTCCAAGTTCATTTGCATAATGATAACCTTGAAAAGCTAAATTGGTATATGGATGAGGTGATAATTTTGGTAACTTCATATTTATTCCTAATTTTTCTGCTATTGGTTTTATAAGATTATTCCATGAATTTAATTTTAATGGATCATTCCATGGATCAATTCTAGCTGATGGTTCTGGCCTTAATTCAAATGGCATCCATTGAATATTTATATCCTTTCCTTTTATTACTTGACTTAAAGTTTCCTCTGCTAAAAAACAAAATGGACAAACAAAATCAAAATATACTTTAATATTTAATGACATTTTAATCTCCTCCTACTTTTACTTGTAACTATATCAGTTACAACAATTCTAAATTTTTACCTATGATATGATATTTATGTACCACAAATTTACTAATCTACGGATAGTTGTAACTATACAAGTTACAACTAGTATAAAAAAAATTGATTTATTTCTCAATTTTTTTTCTTATACCAGTAACCACATATTCCATTGTTACATTTTCTAATACTTGTTCCATAGCCTCTTGAGCACTTAATAAAACACATTCCAGAACTGACTGAATATTTGCACCAATAGGACAATTTATATTCGGTGATTCATGAAATTGAAATAATTCTCCTTCTTGCACAACATTCACAGCCCTATATACATCTAGCAATGTTATCTCATCTAATTCTTTTAATAAATAGGCTCCACCAGCCCCTGCAATAACATTAACTAACCCTGCTTTCTTTAGCATTCCAATAACTCTTCTTATAACAACTGGATTAGTATTTACACTACCCGCTATCCATTCAGAAGTACATAAATTTTTATCTTCCATAGATAATATAGATAAAATATGAACTGCTACAGAAAACCTACTGCTTATTTTCATTTTTATCACTCCCGTTGTAACTATTCTAGTTGCAACAAGAGTTAAAGTCAATAGTTTTTTGTTAATATATATTTTAAATGAAAATTAATATTATAATATAAACAAAGTTCTTGCTTTCATCTGAGAGTTAGCTATCGGATAAAGCTCATGGATAGTGGAATTTACTTTTTAATGTTATGTTAATTTATTTCATTTAAGGTTCTTATGTGATAAAATAGTCATATCCGAAATATAAGCACTACTTTAAATATCTACTAAGTGTCTTTATTATAGGTATATATTTTTTAAATAATATTATATGAAATTTAAGGAGGTAGTAATTTATGAAAGTTTTAACTGTTATCGGTGCCAGACCTCAATTCATTAAAGCTGCAACAGTTTCGAATAAAATCAGAAAAAATAATACTGAAATATTAGTACATACTGGTCAACATTATGATAATAATATGTCTGATATATTTTTTGAGGAGCTTGGAATTCCAAAACCAGATTATAATTTAAGTATAGGATCATCTAATCACGGTCATCAAACTGGTAGTATGATGATTGCTCTTGAAGAAATATATCTTAAAGAAAAACCTGATATGGTTTTAGTATATGGTGATACTAACTCAACACTTGCTGGAGCTTTATGTGCTAGCAAATTATTAATACCAGTATCTCACGTTGAAGCAGGTCTTAGAAGTTTTAATAAAACTATGCCTGAAGAACAAAATAGAATATTAACAGATCATATATCTGATTTACTTTTTGTTCCTACTTTAACAGCTGAAAATAATTTAAAAGCTGAAAATATAACAAAAGGTGTGTATAACACTGGTGATGTTATGTATGATGCTATAAATCTTTTCAAAGAAAGAGCTAAAGAAATGTCAAACATAGTTGAAAAGTTAGACTTAGCTCCAGAAAGCTATATACTTTCAACTATTCATCGTGCTGAAAATACTAATAGCATAGAAAGATTAACTTCAATAATTGGTGCATTAAGTAATTGCAATGAAAAAATAATACTTCCACTTCATCCAAGAACTAAGAAGTTTATTCAAGAATATAATTTACCTATTGGAGAAAATGTAACTATAATTGATCCAGTTGGATATTTAGAAATGATTTCTTTAGAAAATAATTCAAAGAAAATCTTAACTGATAGTGGTGGAGTTCAAAAAGAAGCTTATTTCTTAAAGAAACCATGTATAACTATGCGTGATGAAACTGAATGGGTTGAAACTGTTAATAATGGTTGGAATACAATCGTTGGAAGTGATTCAAATAAAATATTAGATGCAATCGCAAACTTTAATCCAACAGGTAACCCACCTTCAGCATTTGGAGAAGGAAATACTTCAGAAATAATTACAAATATAATTCAAAAATATATAGGTTAATTAAAACATAACCTACAACTAAAAAGACTATCTCAAAAACATAATTATGAATTTGAGATAGTCTTTTGTTTTAAGTAAATGTTCATATTATAGTATAAAGCTCATGGACAGAGGAATTTGCATTAAGAATTCTAGAATAAAGTTTAGTCCAATTAATGCATGCTTCCAATCAAAGATTGATGACTAGCAATTAATTTGACAAATCTTCATCAAGAACTCTAAAAAGCAAATTCCAATGCCAGTTCGCACTTATACTATAATATTAACATCATTTTAAAACATATTTTATTTAAAAATGAAATTCTTTTATTTTTCCTGGTACTGAACTAGTGTCTTCTGATTTATAAACTTGAATACATGAAATTGCAAAGCCCATAAGCACCCAATATGATAATACATATGTTATAGAACTTGGTCCAAAACTTGCTGGAGCAAACGCTATAAGACCAGATACTGTTGCAAAACATATTCTACTTCTTTTCTTTATTCCTATAATAAAATTTCCAACTAGTAAGTATAAATAATATATTCCATACAATGCTATTCCAACAATTCCAAAATCTCCAAGTATTTCTATTGCATAACAATGTGGACTATATATAGATCCTGAATTTCCTCTGTTCTTTAAAAATTGTTCAACATTTCCTACTCCATAACCTTGGAAGTGTTTTTCTCTTATCACACCATTTAATACATTATTTATAATTTCCATCCTATGTAATGTTGATCCTTCATCAGAACCTTCACCCTCTACAAAACCTTCTAATGAATGTAATTTACCAGAAAGACTAGTTGTATAATGTATTTCTCCATCCTTTACTGGCTCTATATTCATAATTAATTGACCATAATTATAAGCTAAGAAAAATCCTGCTATTATAATTATCGGGAAAACCATTTGCTTAATTCCCAAATTCTTCATATTAAATATTGAATATATTATAAATACTCCAAAACCAACTAAAAATGCATAAAACCCTGTTCTTGAAGTAGTTATAACAACTAATGTAAAGCCTATACATGAAATTAATGTGAACCATATCTTTGCTAATATATTTTCAAACTTATAAATAGCAAAAAAACATAGTGGTGATAATATTGCAAGTGTTGCTGTTAAGTTATTTGTATTATATGAAAATGCTATTGGTCTTGCCTTTATAGTGTTAATTTGCCATTGTGGTAAACTTTTCATAAAGCCATCAATATAATGTCTTACTGGTAACTGTTTACCTAAAAGAACTTCTACAAACCCTACAAGTATAATAAATGATACTAATAGCAATAATAACTTAATAGTCTCTTTAAGTCTTTCTTTACTAATGTTATATATCATCATATCTACAATAAATGCAAACATCATAATATATATAGCTATATATTTTATAGCTAGCCCTTTACTTAATGCCCATGCAACACTCATGCACATATATATAAACCAAATCACAAAAAATATTACTATCTTTTTGTCTAATTTAGCCAATATATCTCTGTCTTTAAAAACTTTATATAGTGATAATAAAGTAAATATTCCTAAAACTATGTGAAAAAAGTATATGCTTTCTATTTTAGGAACATGTAACGTGTAATCATAAAATAAGGAAACTAATAGTGTAGCATATAATAAATTATAAATGTCCTTATCCTTAATAATGTATACAGCTGCTAAAATCGTTAATATATACATCCCTGTAATTAAATAACTGTTAGTTAATACTCCTAATCCTATAGCAACTATAAATAATATTGCTAAGAATATATTCCTTGTTTTATTTTGATTCTCCATATAGGTCTGATTAGATACTTTATCTAACCAGAGCTCACCACCCTTTCTGTGCTATCTTCTAAAGGCTATTCTTGATCTGCATTATCTGCTGCAATTTCATCTTCATTTTTGCAATGATATGTTGGTACTATTCTTTGCATTTGATATTTTATTTCTGCAATATCATCTAATTCTAATAAATTTTCTAGTTGGTCAAGTTTTTGTTTTAAAGTATCCATACTCTCAAATGTAGGTTTTCCTATATATATCTTTTTGTGTTCAGTATCCTTAAGACCTTCTTCGCTCATTAAAAGTTCTTCATATAATTTTTCTCCTGGTCTAAGTCCTGTAACTACAATTTTTATGTCTCTATTAGGTTCAAAACCTGATAATTTAATTAAATCACAAGCTAAATCATAAATCTTAACTGGCTTGCCCATATCTAAAACAAAAATTTCTCCTCCTTTAGCAAAAGCTCCTGCTTGAAGCACTAATTGAGCCGCTTCCGGAATTAACATAAAATATCTAACTATTTTCTTATGAGTAAGTGTAACAGGTCCTCCATGAGCAATTTGTCTCTTAAATAAAGGAATAACCGATCCATTACTTCCAAGCACATTACCAAATCTAACTGCAACAAATTCTGTTTTTGATTGTTTATCCATAGCTTGAATAATCATTTCGCAAAGTCTCTTTGTTGCTCCCATTATGTTAGTTGGATTAACTGCTTTATCTGTAGATATTAACACAAATCTATCAATATTAGCTAAACTTGCTTCTGTTGCAACATTTAATGTTCCAAATACATTATTCTTTACTGCTTCTTTAGGACTATCTTCCATTAAAGGTACATGTTTATGAGCTGCTGCATGGAATACAACGTTAATTTTATGTTTTTTAAATACCTCACGAATTCTGCTTTTATCTCTAACTGATCCAATTAATACCTTTAATGATAAGTCTGGATATTCTTCTTTTAATTCATTTTGGATATCATATACGTTATTTTCATAAATATCAAAAATAATAAGCTTTTTAGGATTATAATTTGCTATTTGTCTACATAATTCAGACCCTATAGATCCCCCTCCACCAGTGACTAAAATAACTTTATCCTTTATATAATCTGAAATACCTTTATTATCTAATTGTATAGGATCTCTTCCTAGTAAATCTTCTAAATCTACATCTTTAATCCTACTGACTGTAGCATCACCACTTAGAATTTCATACATACCAGGGATTATTTGTAGTTTACAATTAGTATTTTTACAAATCTCAATAATTTCAGATTTATTCTTTGCATCAAGTGATGGTATTGCAATTAATATTAAATCAATTTCTTGTTCTCCAGCTATATAAGGTATATCATATCTATTCCCTTCTACCTTAACACCTGATATTCTTCTTCCTAACTTACTTTTATCATCATCTATAAGTACTATAGGATTATATTTAAGTTCTCTTCTTGCCATCATTTCATTAATAATCATAGTACCCGCTGAACCTGCACCTACTATCATTACTCTTCTTTGGTCAGATGAATACTTAAATGGTATGTATAAAAGAGTTCTTCTATAAACTCTATAAAGAATTCTATATCCTAGTACAAAGAAAATAGTTAAAAGTATACCAACAACTGAAATATTTAGTGGTATTGTTGATCCTAATGTTCTTGTATATCCTATAGTTAACAAGCCTGCTAAAATACTTCCTCCAACACCTAATAAAAATTCATCTGTTCCTGTTAAATGCCATAAACTCTCATACATTTTAAATAGATAAAAACATACCAAATAAATTGCACTTAACACTACAACATCTTGAGAATATATACCTGCAATCTCTGTAAAACTTCCTTCATGAGTTATATTTATAGAAAAAAGATACGCCATATTTACCATAAATATATCTATTATCATAATGATTAATGTTTTCCAATTTTTCAATATAATCTCCCTCCCATTCAAGAGATTCTTGCTAAAACTTAAGCAAGTTATTCGTTTATTTAATATACATAACAAAGTGGTTAAGCCACGTTTCAATTGACATTTGACAATTGTGGTTAAAAGCCACAGGCTTTCTTAAAAATATATATCTTAGAAACCACAAGGTGATTTTATCCTACATTATCAATTGTCCATGGTCTATTGTCAATTATAAAAGTTATCTAACTTTATTAATTAGCTTTGAGAATGTTTTAGGAAAATAAGTCATAGCTTTACATTGAATAAAATATCTAATATTACTTTTATCCAATCTTTGAAGTTTATATTTTCTTAAATCTCTCTTTACATTATCTTTAGCTAAAAATTCAAAAAGATTTTCATGAAAGTTTTTATCCCTAGATAAGACAGAAAAAATATGTGATATAGAATATGGAATCTTATATTCTATTAAAAATTTCTCTATTTCCTTTAGGTTTCCCATTCCTCTAACATATTCTAATAAATCCACATATGAATTATAACAATCAAGATGCTTTAATGAAACATTTTGAGTTATTGAATTCTCCCAAATAACATAAAATGCTAAAACTTCATTTACACTTATTACTTTATTAGCATGAATTAAAGCTTTTACTATAAGAACCATATCTTCGCCATATTTTCTATTACTATCAAACAAAAGATTGTTATCTTTTATAACTGACATTTTGTATATAGCACTTCTCATTCCTATAGTTATATCATCACTTAATTGCCTTAAAGCTGCTTCTTTTCCACTTATAAAATCATTTAAATACTTTGTTCTATTTCTAACCAAAGTATTTCCATTAGCATCAACTTCACTATAATCACAAAAAACTATATCACAATTTGTTGCTTTAGCTTTATCATACATAAGTTCAACAAACTTAGAATCAATGTAATCATCAGAATCTAAAAACGTAATATACTCACCACTTGCTTCTAGTATTCCTTTATTCCTTGCAGTGCTAACCCCTGAATTTTTTTGAGTTATGATTCTATAGTTTACATCAGAATCTTTAAGTAAACTTTTAGCTATATCAATACTCCTATCCTTAGACCCATCATCTATAAGTAAAAATTCAAAGTCTTTACACGTTTGGCTCATTATTGATCTTATACATTTTTCAATACAAGCTTCCACATTATAAACAGGAGTAATTATAGATACCTTTACCACACCATTCTCTCCCTTTTATCTTGATTTCAACCAAAAAATACAATATTTTTTATCATTTAACATAATAACTAATCAAAGTATTTTACTGTATTTTTAATTGTATTTATTACTATATGAATTATACTAATATTACTGATTATATGCAATAATTAGTCATTTTTCTTAAGTAAAATTTCATAAGTGAGAAGGCCTTTTATAAATTAACACTATATCTTAAAATATAGTGTTTATACTATAATATCAACACTTCATTCTAGTATTAATCAGAACTCTAAACTTTTAACTTTTTAATTATCTTTGCGTGCCATACTCTTTCTTCTTCTTTAGGAAGAGTCATGTAATCTCCATATAACTGAGTTAAAATAGCATCAGCATTTTTAGGACCATAAAAATGCTCTCCTTCAAATTCTAATTTTATTAAATCAAAGTAGTCCCCTTTTTTATAAACATACTCACTCCATACAGTATCTAAACCATATCCCATATATGGTGAGTTTTTGTCATTCCAGTTTACTAAGAACTTAAAAAACTTTTCTCTTCTTTTTACAGTAAATATTTTAGTAATAGCCTTATAAAATGTAAACGTTATTTTATTTTTAAAACTTAATTTTTCTGGAGTTTCACGTAGTCTTATAAAGCTCTTTAACACATTATAGCTTAACATTCTTTGAAGTTTATAAACCCATCCTTTTTTAGGAAGGCTATCATATGGAAATACATCAATGTATACTCCATTATGCATATCATGATTTTCAGCTATATTCTTTTCAATTAAAATTGTATTATTATATCTAATTTTACATGGTACTTGATAAATATCATAATTCTTATCATTATCAAATGTTTGTAAAAATAAATGCTCTGGTAATTCTTCTTTAGCTATTTTTAAAAACTTTTCATAATCTTCTCTAAGCATACCAATATCCATGTCATCATCCCAAGGAATAAATCCCTTATGTCTTACTGCACCAAGTAATGTCCCAGCATCTAAGAAATATTTAAGATTATGTTTTTCACATATTTCATCAACATCTTTTAAAATACTAACCATCAACATTTGTGCATCTCTTAAGCTTAAATCTTCATACTTATCTTCGCTATATCTATATTCCTCGTGATTTTTCTTAGATACATTCTCCATTAAAGTCACCTTCCGCCTTATCTTCTTGAATAATATTTTTCTACTGTCTTAGGACTATGTAATATTAATTTACTTAATATTGAATACTTAATTCTATCTTTTTCTATTCTAACCATTTTATATCTACTTAAGTTCTTTCTAACATCTTTTTTCTTTATAAATTTGTACATTTCTTCATGTAAATCTTGTTTTGTTGCAAAAGCAATAAAAATATTTACTATAGCAGTTGGAATTCTATTTTGAATCATTGCCTTTTCTAGTTCTTTATCATCAAAATTTGCTCTTATATATTGTAAAGTTTCTATATTTGAATAATAAACATCTAAATAATTTAAAGATACATTATTCATAACAGATTCTCCCCATTTTACATAATGAGCATAAATTTTCTTCATACAGTAAATACTTTCGGCATAAGCATAAGATTTAATCATAAAAGATATATCTTCTGCAAATTTTCTATTAACATCAAATTTAATATTATTATCAACTAATAATGAACGCTTAAATAAATTAGCCATTATATGAGTATATGAAATCCCATAAATAAGACCTAAAGCTGCTTCCTTTCCTGAAGCCTTCCCTTCACTTAAACCTTCTATATTATCAGTAATTTTCTTTCCATCATTTTCTTCAAAAACATATGCAGAATATACTACATCGCATTTTTCCTCAGTAATTTTATTATATAAATCCTTAATCATATCTTTATCTATATAATCATCTGAATCTAAAAATTGAATAAATTCACCATTAGCTTCTTCTATTCCTAAATTTCTTGCTGAACTTACTCCACCATTTTCTTTTTTTATTATTCTATAATTAACACCTGAGTTTTTTAGATAGTTATCAGCAAATTCACTACTATCATCTGGTGAACCATCATCAATAAATAAAACTTCAAATTCTTTAAAGGTCTGTGCTTTTAAAGATTCTAGTGTCTTTAAAATTCTGTCCCTAACCTTATAAACTGGCACTATAACACTAACCTTACAATTCATAAAATTTCCTCCAATTTAAATTCAACTTTAACTATTTTTAAAATAGTTAACTAAAAAACATGATTATATTATATCACAAAAATTTCTTGTGATTTCCACCTATAAAAACATTATAAAACAAAATATCTAATTAAAAATGAAAAAATTGTTAAGTTGTAATTTTTTTAGTAATTACCAGTTAAATAATATACAAAAAATTATCATAAAGTTAAAAACAGGGTCATCTATTATAACCCTGTTTTTAATATATATGTTCTAATTAAATTAGGCACATGAAAATAAATATCTATATTAATATTATTTTTTGTTTATTCTTTTACTCCTGTATCACCAATGCCTCCCATAAACCATTTTTGTGCTATTAGAAATAATATCACAAGTGGTAACACAGTAAGTGTACTTGCAGCCATAACCTGTGGCCATTTTATCCCGTAAGCTCCTCCTTCTATAAAAAACTGTCTAAGTCCTGATGATACCAAAAATTTTTCTGGTGTTTTTAATATAAGAGAAGGATACATATAATCATTATAAGATTTTACAAAAGTTATTAATCCAAATGTTATAAAACTAGGTTTAGTTAATGGAAATATAATCTTCCATAATATTTTAAAATGAGAGGCACCATCTATTCTAGCGGCTTCTACCAAACTATGATTAACTTGTAAAAATGCCTGTCTTAATAAAAATATCCCAAATATACTTACAACATTACTTATTATTAATCCTGATAATTTATCTAATAAATTTATATTTGAAAGTAATATATAACAAGGAACATATGTGGTAGCAGATGGTAACATATATGTAGCCATTATCATACCAAATAAAACTTTCTTACTTTTAAATTTTAACTGAGTTAAAGCATAAGCTATCATTGCAGAAGTAACTATTTGAAGAGCCACTTCAGAAGTTGCAACAAATAAACTATTAAACATATAAGTACCAAAAGGTGCCTCTTTAAATACCTCTATGAAGTTCCCCCACTGTGAATTGGATGGGATAATCTTTGGAGGGAAACTAAAAACTTCGCTCTTTGTCTTTAACGCACTAGATATCATCCATACAAAAGGAAATATTGCAACAATACTAGCAAACAAAATCAAAAAATATTTAATTAATCTAGCTATAAACATTTTTTTAGATAGCTTAACTTTTCCATAAGTATAAGTATCACTTTTTGCTTGTTTATTTTCTAATCTATTATCTATAAGTGTTTTACTTACATTATATAATTCACTTGATAAAACATACCTATCAAGAAAAATTATTTTCTTCTTGCTATGACTTTTTTTATCCTCTATAGCTTGATTAATATTTTCTGAAGCAAAACTATTATTATCATTTAATTTTCTTTCCATATCATTTCCTCCAATACAGAATAAAATAACTACATCACGTTTTAATAATGAACCCATTTTTTTGATGCTATGAATTGTATAATAGACAATCCCCCTGTTATAAGTAAAATAACTGTAGCAATTGCAGTTGCCTCTCCTATATTGAAATTTTCAAATGCAGATTGATAATACATATATAATAATGTACGTGTACTTCCTGATGGTCCTCCTTGAGTCAACACTTGAATTTGATCATAAGCCTGCAATGAATTTATAGTTGTTATTATACTTAAAAAAAATGTAGTTGGTGATATTAAAGGTAATGTTATACTTTTAAATTTATTCCATGAATTTGCCCCATCTATTGAAGCTGCTTCATATAAATTATTAGGAACCTTTTCTAAAGCTGTTAGATAAAACACCATTGCCCAACCCATTCCTTTCCAAACAGTAACAATTATTACTCCAAGCATAGATGTATCTGAGCTTTGTAACCACTCAAGCTTTGGCAAACTAAATAACTGTAATATATAATTTGCAAACCCACATTTAGGTTCAAATATCCAACTCCAAACAATTGAAATAGCAACTGTTGGTGTGACCCAAGGAGAAAATATTATAGCTTTATATAAAGCTGATCCCCTAAAATTAGATCTTAATAACATTGCAAGAGCCAATCCCCCTATTATAGTTGGAGCTAAAGTTCCTAATGTAAATATAATTGTATTCTTAAGTGCACTATAAAATATATCACTTGAAAATACTCCCCTATAATTATCAAATCCAACAAGATTATAATTAGAAGTCATATAGTCCCAATCTGTAAAACTTATAAATATAGACTTAACTATTGGGAATAACCAAAATATAATAAGTGGAATTACTGCTGGCAATATAAACATTAATATAGTCAATATGTGCTTTATACTTTTACTCTTTAATCTCCTCATAATTCCACCCCATCATTACTTTTAATATAGCTATTTCTTTAAAACTTTATTTAATTCTTCTTGAGAAACTTTTTGAGCTTCATCCAATGCTTCCTTAGCCGGTACATTTTCTATTTCAACTTTATCAGCTGCAATCTTTAATGCATCATATATTTTTCCATCTGTTGGATCAATAAATACCTTTGTAGCGTGAAGTGCTTGTGATGTTGGTACTGCAGCTTGAGGATTCTCAGCAACAAATTCCTTAAATTCTGGGACATTGGCACTTTCCTTATTTACAGAAATATAACCTGATGCTATAGACCATTTTGCACTTACTTCTGCCTTAGTGAAATACTTAATAAACTCATATGCACCTTGTTTTGCTTCTTCATTTACAATACTAGGAATAACAAAAACTCTTGATTCTGCAACAGGTTTAGATTCTTTTCCTTCCTTAAATGCAGGTTGTTCACATGCAGCTAACTTTTTAAAATCTAAATCTCCTTGATCTCCTGATGATCCTGTATAACCTGCACTTCTATCTTGCATTACATCATCAACTGTTGAATACCAATATTCCCATCCTTGTCCATTCGAATGAATTCTCATGTTCTTGTTATCATGTATCCATCCTCTAAATGTATCCCAAGCTTCTATCCACTCTGGTGAATTTATTAAAACTTTACTTCCATCCTCACTTAAAATACTTCCTCCATTACTTAATGAAGCATCAATTAAATTATCAGGTCCCCACATTGGTTCCCATCCATAAAACTTAACTTCATCACCATCTTTTTTAACTAGCTTTTTACTTGCTTCTCCAAGTTCAGTCCATGTTTTTATAGAATCCATAGATATTCCAGCATCCTTAAAAGCTTGTTTGTTGTAATACAATACCTGAGTTGTTCCAAAGGCTGGAAATGCATACTGTTTATCATTACTTTTGCCTAATTCTAAAAATGATTCTATGTAACTATCACTCTTAAAATCATTGTCTTTACTTATATATTCTCCTATATCTTGTAATACATTTTTATTATTAAAAACAGCTGCTTTATCAGGTTTTAATATTGCAAGAGCTGGTGCTTTTTTAGCTGCAATACCAGCTTGCAGATTTTTAAATGTAGCCTTGTAGTCTTCTTGTGCAATTCCCTTAACTTCATATTTATCTTGAGAAGCATTAAAATCACTAATAATCTTCTCCATATTCTCCTGAAGCTTACCTCCAAGACCATACCAATACTCTACTTGTATTTTTCCATTTTCAGTCTTTTGTGCTTGATTAGCAGATGTTTTTTCACCACATCCAACCAAACCAGTCATTAAAATTGTACTTAATCCTAATGAACAAAATCCTTTTATAAATTTATTCATAATCTTTTCCCCCCATAAAATATAAAAATTTAATTATATTTTAAAATACATCATTATAAAATCTATTTAAATTTTATAACTTATTCGAATTATATTGTTCATTTTATGAACAAATTCATATTAACATTGTTCATTGTTCAATACAATATGTTCATGTAAAGTTTTTACAATTAATTTTAAATATAACAAAAAAGTAACTTAAAGCCTGACGCTATACAGTTTTAAGTTACTTTTATTTCTTATAATATACTTATATAATCTATCTAAATAAAAATCTCTTCCTGAATATATAAATTTTATCATTATACTCTATACAAATCATATCACCAAAGAATTCATCTACAAATTTCACAATTTTGGTTATAAAAAATAAAACTACCTCAAATATTAATTCTATTAAGGTAGTCTTGTTTTTTAATTTTGTTTTAAAATAGTATTTATGCTCCAATATTAACATTCACTTAAAACATATCATATTTTTAAGATAATTTGTAATAATTATCTTTTCCATTTTCTTTAGCCAAATATAATGCTTCATCCGCATTTTTAAATAATTCTTTAAATATTTTACCATGATTAGGATATTTTGAAATTCCTATACTTCCTGATACTTTATAATCTAATTGTTCTTCTATTAAGATTTCTTTAAATGCCAATACTAATTTTTCTGCCTTATTATCAATCTCTTCTTCATGTTTTATATCCTTTAAAAATGCAATAAATTCATCTCCGCCAATTCTCCCAATTATTTCATCTCCAGAAAATACCTCTGACATTTTTAAAGATATATTTCTTAAAACTTTATCTCCGCATAAATGTCCAAATTCATCATTAATTGATTTAAAATCATCTATGTCTATTACAAATAATGCATGACAGCTATCTTTTCCCTCATTTTCAATATATTCTTGAATATTTTTTTCTACTGTTCCTTTATTATATAAATTAGTTAAACTATCTCTTTCTGCTTTAAATAACAATCTCTCTGCTTCCTTTTTTTCCTCATTAATATCAATAATAACCCCAATTACTTTAGATAAATTTCCATGCTTATCAAGTATAGTACTTATTCTTACCCTAAACCAACTATAATTCTTATCATGAGTTCGTGCCCTTATCTCAACTTGCTTACATGCATTCTCATTTAAACTTCCTTTAAGTAAATTCTTGAATAAAGATATATCATCTTTATGAATTATATCTGCGTTATCAATTTCTTCTTTAACATTACTTGTTATTGGATCATATTTAAATTTATTCCACCAATTATCTGAATAAGAAATTGTATTTTCATCAATATTCCATTGAAATATAATATCTTCTGTCTGACTCATAATAATACGATAACGTTCTTCACTTACTCTAAGTTCTTCCTCTATTGTTTTAAGATTAGTCATATCCATTGATAAGGTGTAAATATAAGTTTCTCCATTATGATGATGAACTATTTGACCACTATGAAATACCCAAATAACTTTTTTATCTTTATTAACTATTCTATATTCTGTAGCAAATCTTTCTTTTTCATTTATTTGATCGTCTATTTCCTGTTTTACTCTTAAACGATCTTTTTCATGAACTAAATTTAATATGTCATTATTAAATTTTTCTTTTAATTCTTGTTTAGTATATCCCAAAAGTTTCAAATATCCATTCCCTATAAATTCCAGCATAAAGGATTCATCTTCTAATTTATATCTACTTATTCCACCTGGCATATTAGAGATTAGAGACTCAAATTTTCTATTGCTATATTCAAGTTCTTTTTTTTGATTAGCTACCTTATCAATTAAAGCATTAAATGCTTTGGCTATTTCTCCAAATTCATTATTTTTATTATACGTAAATTCTACACTATAATCTCCTAGTTTTATCTTCTTTATAGCTGCTAATAATGAATATAATGGATTAGAAAAATAATTTATCATGAAAATATTAGCAATTATTATTAATACTACACCTATTAATATAAATATAACTAATGTTTTGATAGATTCTTCAATATCTGTTGTAAACTCTGATTCTTCTACACTACTAAGTACAGTCCAACCAGTATTTGAAATTTTAGAATAATATCCTATTTTTTCAACACCATTTATAGTATACGTAATAATACCACTGGGTTGGTCATCAAAATTTATACTTCTCCACTTTTTATATAAAGTATTATCTATATTAACATCATTAATATTATGCGTTAATGTTTTATTTCCAGAAACTATAATATCTCCAGTTTTATCTATAATAGCCATTTTACCTGTTTTGAAAAAACTAGTTTTATTTACGATTTCTTCAAAATAATCTATATCTATAACATTTATTATTGCACCTTGATAATCATCTTTATAAATAGGCAATGCTGTAATTACATTTTTTTTAGAATTAATGGCTTTTTCTTCTGATAGAACATTACTTACAATAACTTCATTATTAAATAATTTATTTAATTCATCTTCACTAATTGACATAGTTTTACCTAAATAATCTTTATTACTTGATGAAATTATTTCTTTATTTTTATTAATAATTACAATTGAACTTAAGAAGTCATATTCTTTTTCTCTATGTGATAATATTTTATTAGAAATTTCTTGATTGAATTTGTAATCTAATCCATTATTTAAGTTATATATTAAATTTTTAATTAAATCTATATTATTTATGAGTTTCATATCAATTAAACGTTCATTAAAGAAATTCTCTAAATTTCTAGATTGCTCGCTTGCTGCTGTAGTTATATTTTGTCGTATAAGATTATCATATTTATTATCAAAACTCTTAATAAATACCCTTGTTATAATAAAAGTAGGTATTGTAATTAACAATATAAACAATACAATGAACTTTTTGCTTATGTTCACTTTTTCACCTCATTTATTATGTATTATTATATAATTGTACTATAATTCTACATAATAATCATTATATTTCATTGCTTTTATACTTGTTTTTTAAATTTATATTAATTATTTTAAATTTTATCGTAAAATTTATGCTTTTTATTATATTTTTATAAAGTATTGATAAATATAGTATCTTCTAAGGTTTAGTACCCTTATTTATACTCGATACACATTTTATAAACTTTATACTTTTCTAAAAGTAAAAATAGACTATCTTAAAAAGTTGCTACTTTTTAAGATAGTCTATTACTTAATATATTAAAATATTAAGTATACTTTAATCTCTATGCTGATTTTCTTTTTAAAACACTGCCCTTCTATTTAACTTCTAAAAGTTCCCCCTCATCTACTGATTCTATTTCAGGCTCTTTAGCTACAAAATAAACTCCACCTATAACAAGGATACTACTTAAAACTGTTAATAAACTTATTTCATTACCTAAGAATACTTTATCAAATATAATTGCCCATACAACATAAGTTATATTTAGCCCCATCGCCCTTGTTGGACCTATTTTATAGATTGCTGTATAGTAACATAAATATGATATTGTTGCTACAAGTGCTGTTCCACCAATCCAAAAGATAACACTATTCCTTAATATATCAAAACTCAATCCTATTCCGCCTACTATTGGAACTATAATCAATCCATAAACTACTGCTGAAGTAAATTGTCTTATTTGAAGTGCAAATTCTGATGTAACTTCATCACCTTTCATTCCATACGCACATATAACACATTCACTTCCCCATCCAAATACGCACAATAATGCAAATAAAAATCCTAAAGGGTTCACTGAAGTTGAGGCTGATGTATATCCCAAAACTGATACTCCAATAATTGCTACTATTAGTCCAACCCATGCTTTCTTATTAATTTTTTCTTTTAATACAACTGTTGCAAGTAAAGCCCCCACTGCTGGATATAGTGATGAAATTATTGCTGTATAAGATGGTCCAATATATTTAACTGATAATAAATATCCCGTCATTCCAACTGGTCCTCCAAGAAGTGCTCCTAAACCAACCCATAAAGCACTTTTAGTTTTAACTGCCTTAAAAAAATTCTTAAGTTGTTTTCTAAATCCAAGATATATAAATGTCCAAATAGCCGAAAAACTATCATGTAAAAATGCAGCTATTATCGGTGCTAAAACTATTGCTTGTTCAGTTTTAACAAATGGTGTCATTGCTAATATAATTCCCATAAGGACTGTATATGCGCCCCAAGAGATAGCTGAACTAATTGCACACAGAACGCCTTTCTTATAATTATTAGTCATATTAATCTCCCCTTTTTATTATTCTTTTAATTTTACATAAATTGATTACACATGCCTTTGCTCTTACTAAAATCTCATCTTAAATATAATAGTAAATTTAATTTCGATTATTTTTTAAGTAAATGTTAATATTTTAAGCATGAGCTAATTTTAAATAAAGATTTAATTAACATATATTAATTAGTCTACCTAAATCCTAAAATTATATTTCCAGATAGTATTATCTTAAATAGGATTTAATTAAAATATATACCAAATAATCCCGTTCATTTTATGAACATTTTTATATTATCATTGTTCATTGTTCAATACAATATGTTCATATAAAAATATATAATAAAAAAGAAGAGATATCATTAATCTAATATCTCCTCTTTTTTAAATTATGTGTTGTTATTTTATTTAACTATTTATATCTATTATATAATTACAATTTAGTAATTATGTTATGTCTTTTATTTTTATATTACTTTATATATTAGTATATACATAAATTGAATATTATATTCATGATTTAAATAATTTTTTATACTTAACTTCTTCTGACAATGGACTTTTATAAATTTCAAATCTTTCTTAATATATAATCTATGATTTTAATGAACCATCATAATTTAAATAATAAAATTTTTCCTCATTATCTTGTATCCAACCTCTTTGTAGTATTCCAGATGAATCCAAATAATACCAATCATCACCATCTAAAACCCAACCTGTCTGCATTATTCCTATAGAATTTAAATAATACCAATTCTCTTTATCCTTAATCCACCCAACTCTCTTGTTTCTTGTATGTGGATCTATATAATACCATTGACCAAATTCTTCTACCCACCCTACTTTATTGTCATTAAAATTTTTATCATATTCTATATATATTTTATATATTTCCTTGCCTGTTGGTTTATATTTTATCCTTATAGTATTAAGTCCTGTTTTTAAATTTTCAATCATTATAACTGGACTATTTGAATCTACAATATATTTACTGCATTTTAAATTATTTATCTGATCTTTGACTTCATCTATAACTATATCTAAATCCTTACTGTCAAATTCATCACTATGATCATATAAAATCATAACCCTACCTGTATTATTGTTCACATTTACTTTATACACATTATCCTTCATTGAAAACTTCATTAACTTTTCTCCAGTTTGAATATTTAAGTTATAAATTGGATCACTACACTCTGCTGCTACTGCATATAAAGTATTATAATTTAAGTTTATATTCCCAATCATACTAAAGGATGCAATTGCAATAAGTGATACTAAACTTTTTTTTATACTTCTTCCTAACATATTAATGGTCCCCCTCTTTTTAGGCACATTCAAAAAATAATATACCACTAAGCTCATCTATTTTGTGTCATACTTCATTAGCAAATTTAGCTAATAGCTCACTATTAACTGAACTTGTTTCATTGTCTGACACAGAATATACAACGCTTCTTTGGTTTATTATTTTATTTCATGTGCCTTAGCTTTGAATTACCTATTAATATATTATGTAAACCAATTCCAAATTATTCCTATAATTAGGAAAATTAATAAAAATATTTTTTAAATATATTATACAGAAATATTTTCTTTTATTTTTTATGTTATCTAATTCTATTTTATAAACTATATTTTGGTATAAATTATCCCTAGATTTTAATTTTAAAAAAATAAAAAATAGCAGTGGTTAATTTTCCTCTGCTATTTAACAGTATTAAAAATAATATTTTTAATATACTATCTACTTTTTTAACATAACTTAATTTTAATTTATAACTATATTTTAAAATATAAGCATTTGCTTAAAGCACAACTAATTTATAACTATGCTATTAATTTATCAAAGATTTTTTCATCATAATCTTTAGGTTTTCTAATTCTTCAGATACTTTATAAAGTTTATTTCCATTTATAAACATCTTAATTAATAATTGTTGTATATCTGTTAAAGTGTGTAAACTATTTAAGAATTCTTCATTTATATTATTGGAAGCAATTACTTCTCTTTCGTTCAATAGTTCATTTATTTCTGTTTTAAATTCATCATATGATTCACAACTTAGTTCATATGCTGATAATACATTAATTGCTGTAGGATTCTTTGTAGCATTTTCTATTTCTTCTTTTAAATTTCTTTTTTCATATAACTCTATATTTCTAAGTGCAGACTCTAACCCTTTTATTTCACTTTCTACATCAGCCATCTTTCTTAATGTTCTTGCTGCTCCAATCATAGTACTTATAGTTTTTAAATCTTCCAGTTCTTTAATTAGTTTCTCTTTTTGAGCAACTATAACATACTTTTCTTTTCTTTTCTCTTCATTATTATTCATCTTTTCTAAAGCTTCTTTTACCTTCTCAACAGGCAACGCTCTTACTATCTCTTTTCTATTCTTAATAAATAACTCCATAAGTTTTCACCTTCTCCTAATGCACATGAAAGAAAATAATTAATTAAAGATATGTAGTATATTTTTTTCACACAAGAAAATAAGATATACAAACATACTAATCTATTATTTTTTAATGTGCCTACTATATGAATAATATTATACTATACTTTTATTTTAAATTTAATATATATGTTGTAATAGATTTCTACAATAAAATTTTGAATTTAATTTGGACTTATCTTTAAAAAGATTATTTAAATAGTTATATATTTTTTATATAATAAAAATTCTATTTCCAATAATTATTTATCGAATTATTACTATAATAACTTTATAAAAAAAACTATACCAACTTATTACATTGATATAGTTTTATATTATTTTAATTACATGCTTATATTTTAGTATACCTTATACTATATACTATCTTTTTAGCTTTAATTTTACTAAAAATGTATTAAATAATTCAAAGAATACTTTATCTTTAGTAAAAGTTAAAATTCCAATATAAACTATTCCACATAAACATACTACTAATCCAGTTACTAGTAATGTACCACTTACAAAGTGTTTAACTAAAAATGTTAATGGAATAAATAATAATGAATAATAAAAATACTTTGTATTCTCAAAGCTAAATAAATTAATATCTAGTTTTAATACTTTTTTAACTAATCTATATTCAAGTACTATTACGATTAAATTTGCTATAAGTGTAGTTGCCATAGCAGTTGTGGCTGTAAATTTCCCTGTAAGTAATAATGCAGTATTAAATATTAAATTTAATACTCCTCCAATTAATATTAATATAACATCATCTTTTTCTTTTCCATGAAGATATATCATTTGATTCGCTATTATTCCTTCTACTCCAATAGTAAGCATATAAAGCGAAAATACTATCATTACTGGAACTGCTTCTATAAACTTTGCGCCACCATAAATTAATATTATCTCTTTTGATAAACATAATAATCCTAATGATGCTGGGAATAAAAACATAAAATATATCTTTATTATTCTTTTAAGCAAAACCATATATTCATCTTTTGAATCATTTCCTAAATAATTAGAAAGTCTTGGCATCGTTACTTGAATTACTGTTAACATGAGTGTATTTATTATTGTCATTATTTTTTGAGCTGTATAATAATATCCTACATCTACTGTTCCTATGTAATTTCCTATCATTATCTTATCAAGTTGAGTATATAAAACATTCGTATTTGATAAAATAACTACAAAAAACATTGGTTTAATATGCCTTCTAAAATGTAAATTTTTAAAATCAAAACTTACTTTCTTCTTTATATATATAAAACTTAATATGTTATTTAAGAAGTTAAAGAAAACAACTATATATAAATAAAACAAAAAATTTTGTTCATTTCTAACAAAAAAAACTATTAATACAGAATACACTATTCTAACAACCATTGTTTTAATAGCTATGAAATCATAATTTTCTAATGCTTCATTAATCCATTCTACATAAAATAGATTAGATACTAAGTTAAATCCTAAAATCATACATGTATAAAAATATGGCTGATTCTTATAAACGGTTGCTACAAAAATCATATATACAGCTGATGCAAGTATGTTTGTTATAACCGTAAAAAGAAACAAACTAGTAAATGTTTGTCTTAATTTTTTCTTATCATCTCTTACTCTACTTATCTCTCTTAATCCATATTGATAAATTCCAAAACTTGCAAATATTAAAAAGTATGCAGTCAAAGATTCACCATATCCTATATATCCATAAAGATCTGGACCAAGTGCTCTTGTTAATATCGGTCCTACTAATATAGGTAAAATAATATTAAATAAATTTAGTATAGCTTTAAAAATTGCATTTTTTGATATAGACTTAGCCATATATATGTATCCTCCTATAACCCTAAAATGGATTATTTTACTTCTACTATATTTTACACTAACATGAAATCTTGTCAAATTCATTTTAGGCACATGAAATAAAATAATAGATCAAAGAGGCATTGTATATTTTGCGTCAGACAAGGAAGTAAATTTAGTTAATAGTGAGCTATTAGCTAAATTTGATGACGCAGTATCACACAAAATAGACGAGCATACTGGTCTATTATTTTTTTGAATGTGCCTTAGAGGTACATAAAATAATAATTTTCTATAAATAAAAAATAACCATAAATTTAATTTTACAATTAAACTTATGGTTATTTTTAATGAACACGAAAGAAAATATACACCAATGCTACTTTATTTTTAATGTGCCTATTATTATTTATTTCATATTTTTAAGTTTATTTTTAAGATATTCTAAATCTTGAAGTGAATCTATTTCAAATATATCATCTGAATTAATTTTATTGATACGAACCTCTAAATTATCAAGATTTTCTACGACTATATCATCCCAATATAAATTTTCAAATTCTTCATTTTCTACTTTTTGAGTGATTTTTTCTGCTATAAATTTTCCATCCTTTTCACTCCAATAAGATGCACCTGACATTATATATGATGGCTTATCCCCCTCGGCACCTATATCAACTTTGCATACCCTATTGCTCTCATCATATCTTAAAATCCATTCACCAATAATATTTTCTTTGCAAGCTGAATAGTACTCTGAATGTTCTGGTCTACTCTTTGGTAAGAAATTTCTATTTATATAATTATCTGCATCAATAACAAAAACATCATGAAGATATTCTCTTGCCAAATACATTGTATAAATATTATTATAAACATCAAACTTATCATTATAAACTTTGATCAAATTATATTTTTCAACTAAATCATCAAACTTTTCATGTAAATATCCAGTTAAAACTATTATCTCTTCTATCCCTATTTCCCTTAAATTGATAATTTGTCTTTCAAGCAAAGACACTCCATTAACCTCAATTAATGATTTTGGTGTTGTATTTGTAAGTGGTCTAAGTCTAGTACCCATACCAGCTGCAACTAAAATTGCTCTCATGTTTGCTACTCTCCTCTAATCCGTAGTTTTTCACTATGTTTTAACCTAAGTTTAATATTGTAAATAAAGCTCATGGACAGAGGAATTTGTTTTAATAACTCCAAAAATAAAGATTAGTCCAATTAATGCATGCTACCAATCAAAGATTGCTGACAAGCAATTAATTGTACAAATCTTTATTAGGAGATTATAAAAAAACAAATTCCAATGCCAGTTCGCCCTTATATTACAATATTAAACTATATAATTAAAACATAGTCTAGTTCATATATTTTTTATACTATAATATCAATATAATTTAAAACTCTCTTGATAATCTTTTTAGGTTTTCTTTTCCTCTATTGTATCTGTCTATTCCATATGTTCCAAAATCGTCACCTTCATTTTCTTTTATTAATGTCCAAACTGCCCATAAAATATCTTGGCTTATTTGATGAATAAGTAATCTCTTTCTTGAATTTTCGTCAGCTTCTCCATTAAAATAAAGTCTAAACATAAGTTCTATGTCATCTTCTGAGAAACTATTTTCTAAAGATAATGCTGCTAAATCCCACATATCATCGTTAATTCCACTATACTCCCAGTCAATTAAATAAATTCTTCCTTCTGTATCTTTAACTAGATTTTCTGAAACCAAGTCATTGTGTGATGGAACAAAGACTCTTTCTGAATCTAGCAATACTTGCTCTAATGCCATAAATTCTTTTCTTACTTCTTCATAGTCAGCAAAAAATTCTCCATTGCCTGATTTTAATATCTCTTCATATTTTTCAAGTTCTCTAAATACATTAAATTCATTATTCATTGGGAATTCTTTATCTTCATGCAATCTTCTTAATATGTCTGTTACTTGTTTTAAATTTTCTTCTTTTTTAACACTTCTAGGAGTTAATGTTTCTGCATTCTCTATAAATCTTGACATCTTAACTCCAGTTTCAACGTTAAAATAAGGTGTCTCAACATTATATCCTCTTTCAGAAGCAATTGATGAATTGAACATCTCATTCTTTCTGCTTATCATTTCTTCTGTTCCTGTTCCTGCAACTCTTAAAATATATCTTTTTCCTTTAACACAAACTCTATAATTTTTATTAGTCATTCCACCTGCTGGTAAAACTTCAGTTATATCTTCTTCTGAAACCTTCATAGCTTCTCTAATTATAGTCTTTATATTATTTATTTCATAATTAATTTCTCTTCTTCTTATACTTGGATAAAGATGATTTACTATATTCTCATATTCTTTCTTAGTATCTGCATCTCCCCAAGCAAGGTCATCAATCTTAACAAATCCTATTTTATAATCTCTAGCCACATCAAGTAAAACATATTCATAATTTAAATATGGATTTATATTGTCCTTAAATTCTTCTAACATCATTTGATATAATTTATAAGATATTTTAGTTATTCCAATCATCTCACCATCAATTTTATTAAATTGATGAATATCCTTAGACATCTTAAATAAATGATTATCTCTTATTTCAACAAAAGCCTCATCTCCAGAACCACTTTCATTAGTTAAAAGTATGCAATCACGTTTATTACTTTCAACTAGTTCCTTAATAGCTCTTGCTTCAAAAATCAAATCATTTTCAATAAGAAGAAAATCATCATCAACATACTCTTTTGCTAATGCTAATGAAGACATTGTCCCTGTCCACTTATACTTTTCATTTTTAACCAAATTTATGTTCTTATTAGATGCGAAATATTCTTCAAAATAGCTACTTTCATATCCTGTTATTATAGTAATCTTATTTATTCCATTTTCTTTAAGTATATTTAAATTTCTATCAATTAATCTAGTATCCTCAATTTCAAGCATACCAACTGGCTTTCCAAAATCTTTTGCTCTACCTGCTGCAAGTATAACAGCTTCTTTAACAATTTTGTGTTCTTCTTCATGAAGCTTTAATCTTGTATTTTTAGCCGAAGCAAGATTTTCTTCTAAAGTTTTTATACCCTTGTCAGTTACTCTATATAGAATACCCCTATTATTAATAATTCTTTCTATTGTACCATCAAGTGTAAATTCTTTTAATATTGTATTTACCTTACCTAAAGATATATTTGTCCTTTTTGATAACTCCCTTTGATTAATATTAAAATTATCATTTAAGATCTTTAATATTTCCAATCTATCTTCTAACATAATACTCTCCCTTTCATTTAATTGCCTATGCTCTTTGTTCATAAAATGAACTCATTGTTTAAATTATATTATATTGAATCTTAAATGTAAATACATATATTAATTTTTTGGCTTAAATTAACAAAAAAGGTTATCTTAAATACATATTTATGTATTTAAGATAACCCTATAATTATTTATCATATTTAAATATTGCTATTTTAGTATAAGGGTGGACTGAAATTAGAATTTAATTTTCCACTCCCTCTTTTTCTTTTATGATATTTTCTTCTATTAACTCTTTTTGCCTTTTATTATTTTTACAACACTTTTTAATAAATTCCTCAAAATTAACCCTATCATCTTGACTTGCAAATGCTTCAAGTGGAATTATAATATCTCTATCATTGTTTAGAACAATTCCTAAAAATTTTCCTGAAACAATAACGTTTACTACTGAATCTAATAAAATTTCTTTTTTACTTTTATTTTTATAAATCATTAACCTTTCATTTTCTAATGTTACTGTTATATTTCTTCCTAACTCTCGTTCATTTTTTTCAAAACTTTCTTTTAATAATTTTTTAGCTCTTTTATCCCAATATGATGGCAAATAATAATATCCAAAAATCCCTAAGCTTGCAAAAATAAATCCAAGTATAATCGAAAAAATAGGACTATTCCCTTTTTTATAATCCTGCAATGCTAATATACAATATAAAACTCCAATAAGCAGACCTATCCCTAATGCTAATGTTCTTCTGATTTTAACAGACTTCTCATTTTCAGTAGAATTGTTTACTTTAAAAATATTAAAATCTACCCATTGTTCTACTGTATTTTTATACTTTACCTCAACCATATATTCTCTCCCCCTAATTCTTTAGTACTCTTTAAAAAAAGTAAAAAATAATTTCTCAATAAATTTATTATAATATATATAATAACTTTATCCAATAAAATTATTATATTCCAATAAAAGTGAAAAATCATATAAATCTAATTAATAAATTAAATGAAAAAAATATAAATACAATTTTTATTTTTATATAGAAATTTTTTCTCAATTTTACTTTAAGGCACAATCAAAAAACAACAATTCCATTTGCTATCCTATTTTCCATCATGCTACATCATCAAATTGACCTAATAGACACACTATGAGGACAATTTATCTCCTTGCCTGATGGAAAATATCTATTTCAACTTTTGACTTGTTATTTATTTTTATGTACCTAAATTTAAAATATTTATCTTTTTAATTTTACTTGTGAGCCCTCAAATAACAACAAATTAGAACATTATTTTACATAAGCATTCCTCATAAGGGGTTTTAAAATCCCTTAAAATTTGTTATAATTAAAAACATTGTGCAACAGCCCTTATTTTATTATTATATTTTTGTCGTTTATTGTAATATAAAAAATGTATAATTTTTATGCTGACAATAACATATATTAATAAAATAATTAAGAGTTTTCCAAGTATCTAAGTATGTATATAATACTGTTATTATTAACTGGTTAATAAAGTGGAACCGGTTTTAAAGTCGTTACATTATATACTACAAACAAAATTCTAAATTTTAGCTGATTAAAATTATTAAATATATGTTCTAAGTAAGTTATTACATTTATGATTTTTTGTATAATTTCTAATTAGATACTATGTCTTTAATTACATAGTATTTAATTAGAAGCATATATATCATAAATTTGCTATATAAGTTCCTCGCTATACTTATAAGTCATATTATTTATAAAACTCCTAAGAATTATATTAATGAACAAACTTTATTAGAACCTATATATTAAATAAAAAAAATAATTACAAAAAGTTCATTATAAAATTTAAAAGTATATTTTTAAAACAAATTTAATAAACATTAATAATAATTAAGTATTATTAATTACCAATCTAGAAGATAGCATAACATATAGTAAAACTTTTAATAATGCTATCTATCATACAAATAATCAGATACATTTCCTTTTCAATACTGGAAGTGATTTCAATAGAAAGGAGTGATTGGTTGTCGAAATTAGCAAAATGTATGTGTGGACTATATATTATATGTTCATCAACATTGGTAGGAAAACCAGTGGTTCAAAACGAAATTCAATATGATACGCAAATAATAGAAAATTCAGACTCAGCCAATGAAGAAAAAATTTCTGATTCAGAAATACAAATGCTATCAAGTGGGGTCTCGGATGGAAATAACTCTAGTCAACACCAACCAAAAAAACATGGACAAGTCATAAATATAGATTCTAGTTTATCTATTAGAAAAAATCCTGATATAAATAGTGAGGTATATTATGGTTTATATAAAGGAATGACATTTGACATATTAAAAAAGGAAGGTGATTGGTATAACATAAGGCATGATAATGTAGAAGGTTATGTCAATAAAACTTATGTTATAGAATATGATGAAAAGCCGCCGTATCAAGTTTATGAATCATCTGCATCTACTACATCTGCTAAAAATAGAGCGGAAATCAGTCGTGGTGGTAATTTAAACAAAGCTATAAAAGCTGAACTTACAGCATATTGTAATTGCCGTTCATGTTCCGAAGCATGGGGAGCAAAAACTGCAATGCAAACAAAAACTAGAATCGGAGTTGTTGCGGCTCCTAAAAATATTCCTCTAGGAAGTAAACTTTACATTCCTGAATTAAAGTCATATAAATCAGATTGTATGTTTAATGTAGAAGATAGAGGTGGCGCAATTAAGATTAAAAAAGATGGAACTTACGTAATAGATGTATGGCTTCCAACACATGAACAAGTAAAAAAATTTGGAAGAAAGAAGACTTATATTTATTTAGTAGAATAAGATCTTCAAACTTCTAAACTTTTGTGTTTATATTTTAGTGTTAATTATCAATATATATGTTCTAATTAAGTTATTACATTTATGATCTTTTATATAATTTTTATAGAAAATCATATCTTTACTTAATAATATCTAATTAGAAGCATATATATCATAAATTTTCTATATAAGTTCCTCACTATAGTTGGCAATAATATCATTTATAAATATTTTAAGATTTATATTAATGAATAAACTTTATTTGGACTTATATATACTATATTAATTCATATCAAGTTGATGATTAGCACTTTTTTAATTATTATTTTATTCAGCTAATTTATATAATGACATTCTTTCACTTATAACATATGCCTGATGAGCTAAATCATTTGTAGATAAAGCTGTTTCCTCAGTTTTTTCAGTATTAGCTTGTACAACTTTTGCTATTTCATCAACAGCAGAAGTCATTTGAGTTATAGCTTCTGTTTGATCTTGTGAACCTATAAATATTTCATTTACTAATGAATTAGTATCATCCACATTTTTTACTATTTGTTGCAATACATATTCTGTTTCTTTTGCTAAATTCTCACCTTTTTTCACTGTAAATAAAGAATTTTCTATAAGTGTAGTAGTGTTCTTAACAGCTTCTGAGGATTGTTCTGCTAAATGTCTAACTTCTTCTGCAACTACAGCGAAACCTTTTCCAGCCTCTCCTGCTCTTGCTGCTTCAATAGCTGCATTTAAAGCTAAAAGATTTGTTTGTGAAGCAATGCTTTCTATAGTATTTATAATTTCACCTATCTTCTTAGATGATTTAGCTATATCATTCATTGAATTCATTAATTCTTCCATTTTATCATTTCCGTCTATAACAATACTCTTAGTATTCTCAGAAACACTATTTGCCTTTTCTGCATTTTGAGAATTCACCTTAACCTTACTTAATATTTCATTAAAACTTGATAATAACTCTTCAATTATTTCAGATTGATTTTGGGCTCCTTCAGAAAGTTTTTTAGTAGTTAATGATATTTCATCTGATTTATGTGCAGTTAAATCAACAGCTTCTCTTATAGAAATAAAATCACTATTTAATGTTGTAATAATAGTTTCAAGTGCTTCTTGTATAGGAATAAAATCACATTTATAATCAACATCTTTATTTAACTTTATATTTAAATTTCCAACCGATAAATTTTCTAAAACACTTGTAATATCATCTATATACGAATCTATCATTCTTATTGCTTCAATTAAGTTTATAGCCATTTCACCCATTTCATCTTGAGATTCATATTGATTTTCTACTTTTAAATTTCCATATAAAAGTTCTTCTGATATTTCTTTTATATTATTAATCCCATTAATAAATATGTCTGTTATAATCTTACTTATTATAATTGTAGTCATTATTATAAGTAACATAAAAATAAAAATAATTCCAATCATTATATATTTATGTATATTAACTTTTTGTACAAAACTAGAAGCTTCTTTTTGGGATTCCGTATATATTGTAACTATTTTATTTACTGTGTCTTCTGACTTCTTAGAATATTCATTTTCTATTTTTTCTACAGCTAAAGACTTATCACCTTTAATAATTAAATCTTTTATTTCTTTTCTACTGCCAGATAATTCTTCTAGACTTTTTTCAAGATTATTTATTAATTGTTTATTATCTTTAAATTCCGTTTTAAGAATTTCTAAATTATTATTTAATAGTTTTGTTTCTTCGTCTATATTTTTTAGTAAAGTTTCATCTTTGTCATTGTCTACTTCCGATATAATTTTATAAATATTTTTATCAATTTTTTGTAAATTAATTCTCATATTAGATATAGTGTCAGAAAGCTTATATGGTCCATTGTATAATGAATTTGTTCTATATGATAGAGTGTATAGTGTTCCTATAGTTACAATCATAACTATAGATATTAAAAAAATAATTACTAATAATAATTTCTTGATTTTTAAATTTATTGGATCATTTTTTATTCTTTCGTATAATCTATTGTACATATTTTTATGTCCCCCTTAAAACGCTTCATTTAATTTTTTATTTGTATATACATTATAAATATATTAATGAAAATCATTATCATTAATATATTATACCAATATAGGGAATATTTTTGTATAAATTTTATAATAAATATATATTAAATAAAAAAATGGTATGTATTTTAACTATTTGTTTAAATACATACCATTTTACTCTACATTTTTATATTTTAGTTAAATACTCATCGTTATTGATCCACCGTTAAGTTTTGCTATATCCTTTAGCATTGTCATTACTTTTTCATTCTTTAATAATCCACTTATTTTGGGATTGCTACTTAATAAAGATTCATCACCTATTGATATACTTCCATCCACATTAAACTCAAAATTTATAGGTTCTGACTCTTTATCACTATATTTTTTTTCTTTCTTTTCTTCTTCTTCATTTATATAATCTATTATAGTTTTAGATGCTTGTTCATATGCTGCTCTTTCTTCCTTGCTTAATGGACACTCAAATCTTTGTCCATTTACTACAACCCATCTTTTTACTCCATCACATCCTATTTCTTCCCACTGACAATCTGGATTATCTGTTGTATAATTTGCTATTTGATTAAAAGTCCCTTTATTAACAAATATCGTAGTATTACTAGCCGTTCCCTTATCTAAGCCAAACACCATAATAGGTTGTCTTCTAACTTTTCTAGACTCATTTGATAATTCTAATTTATCTTTATAAGAATTATTACTATTTAAAATATTATTTCTAGATAAATTATTACTTTGATTAATTCCTTGATTATATGTGTTATTATATATTCCATTATTATTTATTTGCATAAATTTACCTCCTTTACCCCTTATGTTATTATCGAATAATTTCAATTCCCCTTTAGATATCTTGGTAAATTATTACATATAATTGTATTAAATCAACAGCAAAATTTAAAATATAAATGTTTTATTAAACAATATAAAAATAGATGATTGAATCTAAGTCCAATCATCTATTATCTCTCACTATGTTTTTAATTTATATTAATATTATTGATACATTGTGCCGTAATTAGAGAATGAATACCATCTTCCATCTATATATGCATTTTCATTCTTTAATAATCTACCTGTTGCATCAAAGTAGTACCAATATCCACCTAATGATAACCAGCCTGTTTTCATAACTCCATTTGGATTAAAGTAATGTTGCTTTCCTGACTCTTTATCATAAAACCATCCTGTTACCATTTTACCATTATTATCCAAATAGTACCATTTACCATCTGTTTCTTGCTTCCAACCAGTTAATCTATATCCTGATTTATTAACAAAATACCAAGAACCTTCAACTTTTACCCAAGCATCTTTAACTTGTCTACCTCTTTTATCAAAATAAACATATTTTCCATTTATTTTTGCCCATTCTTCATATTTGCTTAAATCAATCCATATTTTATTACTTTCATCATAATATGCATCATTTTTATTACTATTGTCGTCTTCATCTTCATCGTCATCATCATCGTCTGGATCTTTGATATCTCCAATATCATCATTTGTTCTATAAACTTTTAAAGTATATGTCTTAGTAGTAGTACCATCTTCTGCTGTAATTTCTATATCAATCTCTGTTTTCCATTGTCCTTTTAAACTAACAGATATAGGAGCTCCAGAAAATTTATTTCCATCTACAGTAATTTTTGAATAAGTTTCATCTTCTGGTATTGGTTTAACTTTAATACTTCTAACATCTTGATCTACACGCACTTTACATGAAGAATTATCTGGTTTAAAAGTATAATCGCCAGTATTAAGTTCTACATTTTTTAACTTAGCATTATTACTTCTTGAATCAGTTTTAATAGTAATAGTGTACATCTTTTTATCTTTACCATTCTTTGCAGTAACAGTAATCTGTAAAGTTGTTTCCCCTACTTCTTGTAACGGAATTTCATGTTTTGTTCCTGAAACTAAATCATATGTAGTTCCTGTTTCTGCAATTTTAACTTCAGAAATTCTAGCACCTGGCTCATCTACTATTGCAGTAACATCTAACTTACTAACACCAGTTTTAACTATTAAATCATAATTTAAAGTTTCTCTTGTAAAACCTGTACTTCCATTTTCTTGTTTTAAATCACCTGTACTAAAATTTAAAGATCCTAAATATGCATTTTGTTCACTTGGAGTTTCTGGATTTCCTCCATCATCTCCTTCGCCTTGAATATTAAATACATATTTTTCTGATGCAGGTCTACCATCTTTATATGGCGTTATTGTCATTTGAGTGCCAGCAGCCTTACTTAGATCTAAATCTAAATTTCCACCATTTTGAATAGAATATTCATTACCATTAACTTTAACTTCAGCTACTGTTAATGCTAAACTAGTATCAAAATTTATGTTTACTTTTCTTGTAAGATCATCAACATAAAAATCATACTTATGAACAGATGAATTAAAATCTATTTTTTGTGTTCCACCATTAGCTTCTTTTAAAGTAGCATTTTGGAATCCTAAATTAAACACAGATGAAGTACCATTAAATACAACTTCTAATTCATATGTTGCTATAAGAGCCCCTAATTGATCTGAGCTATCTGAGCCTTGATAAACATCCAGATAAATTACATTTGCATTTGATTTACTACTTGTACTATCTGTAAATGAAACGTATTTATCAAAATCCTGTTGTTTTATCTGAACTTTACCATATTCATCAATATAATGGTTACTTGCTTTAACTACAAATCCACTTTGTGCACCAAAAGTTGGTGCTACTTTAACTTTTCCAGCACGCTTATCTAAATATATTTTTCCTGTAAATCTTTTTGATTCACCTTTTTCAGTTATATCGTTAAACTCTTTTCCAATATAATTTGTTTGAGCAGCTAAAATTTCATCATTATTATATTTGCTTTCTATATCTACTTTCCTAAGAGTATAATCTTCTTTACTATTCTCATCTTTAAACTTTAATTTAATAGCATAATTTTTTCCAAGACCTTTATCATTAGGTATACTAATTACCAAAATTTTAGAATCTGTCTTAGTTAAAAATCCTGTTAACTTATTCCCATTGCTTTGTATGTTACTATCTTTAGCACCATCCATCCAAACTATAGCACCATCTAAGTTAAATGATTCTTCAAAACTTATTTCATAGTCTAAACTATTAATTTGGTCATTTACAACATGTTCATAAGTAAAAAAGCTTTCAGTTTCAGTTGTTATAAGTTCCTTTTTATATAAGAATGGAACTTTATTTTTATCTTCATCTTTGTTTAATTTATAAATATCCTTAGAACCTACATAACTAGAAAAGTTTATTTTTCTTATTTTTCCTTGTGCATATTCAGAAGCATGTTCCATTGTTATTGTAGTATCTTTACTAGTTAAAACTTCTTGAGGTAATGGATTTGTTCCTTCACTTTTTTGTATATAAGTTTTGTTACCCTTGTCGTCAATATTAATGTCATATACTGTCTCTTTTACACTTACATCTTTAGTTTCTTTTATTTTATAAACTACTTCATTGCTTCCTAAAGGAAGATCTTTAATTGTTACTCCATTTTTAACCATACCACTATTTAATTTCGTTTGTGTAGGTTCAATAGCACATCCTAAAGTACTAAATTCATCTGGAGTCATTCTATTAATAGTTTGAATTTCTATTGTCCTTTTAATTGTAGTTGTTATTTCCTTATCAGTTTTAACCTTAAGGTCAGTCTTTTCTTCCGATTCTTTGGTTACACTTTGTTCTTTATACGCTGGAAGATCTATTTGGAATTCTTTAAATCTCCCTAGTGTTGTATAAACTGTTTTGGTACTGTCCACCTTAACCCCATTTGTATCAGCAGTATTACCTTCAAGTGCAGTTCCTGTTACAGTTAAAGCATAATCTGTACCTGATATATCTAATGTTGGAGTTGTTGCAGCATTAGCTTGTTCACTATATCCACCAAATCGTGTTGGTAAAAGTGAAAATATACAAGTAAGTGCTAAAAATAATGATATAATTCTCTTTTTACTAATCTTCTTCCCCATGTTTCTCCTCCTAATAATATTTCTTCCCAATTTATCAATATATCTATATATTATCATATTTTTCTTATACAAATAACCTCTATATAACAAATCTTTTCCTAATATATTCAGTAAATAATTACATTTTTGGTTTATATACTATTTCTCAGGAAATATGTCGGTTATTTTAGAAATTATATAAAAAATTTAATAATAATATATACAAAATACCAATAATTCTATAATATTTTTTTATTAGTATTAATTACTTTACTTTTCGTTAAAAATTTTGTTATCTTTATAGTTTTTATAAAAATTTGTAAGTGTTGTAAAACATAACATTACTTATTTCGATTAACCATATTATTTATTATTTAGATATAATAAATAAATCTTCAAACTAAAAAATCGTTAAGCGACTGTGGAGCGTGGATTTTTTTAGCCATGCACCCTTTCCAAACATAGTGCAGTAATAATGGTGCGGCATATGATTATTTTTTATTCTTTAGTGATGGCTCTTATCATACCTCTAAAACAAAATATTCTATAAATTATCCAAATATTCTTTAGTAATATAATTTCCTAAAGAATAAAAAAAATCGCCAAAGCGATTTGTGAATCATTACTTTTTCATGTATCTGACATTTCAACTCTATATGTAAAAGTCTAAAAAATTATTTACTTTTCATATATTACATAATACAAACTGCATATCCAATTTAAGTACTAAAATAAATCTTTTTTTAAGAATATATATAATAAATTTTCCAATGAATTTTGGGATGAATTTTAAAATATATTTAGTGGGATTTTTTAGTCCTACAAATTAATTATATATAATATTTCTAATTATATATTGATACTATAGTATACTAAAGAACTTGTATTTGCTTTTTAGAAATTCTAAATAAAAATAGTAGTGATATTGGTGCATCAGACATTTGAAAATAAACTGTTGATGTTCTCAATAAAAAGTTGTTCCATTAATTACTTGTCCAAAGTTTTATCTTTGGAACAAGTAGGAATGTGTGCAACTTTGTGGATAAAAATATAAAAAACTAGATATGTAAATAATAATTATTATCTACATATCTAGTCTTAATTAAATTGCATTTGCTATAGAATCTGCAATTCCATCTGTTATTTTATTTTGATAACCTGAATCTGAACAATTTGCTGCTTCCTCTGGATTAGTTATGAATCCAGACTCTACTAACACTGCTGGCATTTTTGTATTTCTACATACAAATAGATTTCCATCTTTTGCTCCTCTATTTACAGCACCAGTATTATTTATAATACTGTTTGTAATGTTTGTTGCCATCTTCTTACTTACTGAAAGTTTATAATCACTAAACGCTCCACCGAATTCAGAATCTTGAGGTTTTGAACTATAGTAAGTTTCTACACCTTTTGCTGCAACTGCATCAGCTGAATTGTGATGCAAGCTTACAAAGAAGTCTGCATTAAAGTTATTAGCCATATTAACTCTGTTAGTAAGACTTTGAGTTACATTTAAAGTTTCTCTGTCAGTTTCATTTCTAGTCATCATTACTTCATATCCTCTGGCTTCAAGTTTTGCTTTAAGCTTAACTGCAAGTTGCATATTTAAGTCTCTTTCAGAATAAGTTACTCTATTATGTGTAGCATATGCTCCATCATCTCCACCAAAGTTATGACCTGGGTCTATAACTATTAATCTTGAAGATCCACCACTTACTCTGTTTCCTCTTGAACCATCAGGACCTATTTCCCAACCATTTATAACAGTTGCTTTAGCCATTTCTCCTGAAGAAGGATATAAATAATAAGTATACTGCCCTGTTGTAGTCCAACCTGTTGCCATTGAACCATTGCTATTTAAATAGTACCATTTATCACTAAGTTTAACCCAACCTGTTGCCATAGTTCCATTTGAATATAAATAGTACCAATTAGAATCTGGTCTTATCCAACCTGTAAGCATACTTCCATCGGTATTAAAATAATGCCAGTTCCCACTGATTTCAAACCAGCCTACTCTCATAGCACCACTAACATCAAAAAAGTATTTTTTACTATCAATTAGTTTAAAACCATTTACCATACTTCCATCGCCTTGAAGGAAATACCAAGTAGCTCCATCTTTAAGCCAACCTAGTTTCATACCTCCAAAAGATTGAAGATAGTACCATGAATTCCCTGATTTTAGCCATCCTGTTGCCATAGCTCCATCTGAATATAAATAGTACCAATTAGAATCTGGCTTTATCCAACCTGTTGCTTTACTTCCATCTGATCTATAATAATACCAATATCCACCCTCATATTTCCATCCAATTGATGATGTGATATTTGCATTATTATTATTTGAATTTTCTATTGGTGAAGTTGCATCTGGAACACTTGGTGCAGGTCCTGGATTTGATGGCTTACTCACTTCTTCATATTTACTTTCAAGTCCTGAATAAGCTAACATATCATTATATAATTTGTTGACTTCTTCACCATATGTACTACTTGGAGCCCATTTTCCACCTAATGAATTTACTGTAGTTGCCTTACCTTTTATACTGATAAAGTGTCTTGGATCGTTAGTATCTTGTCTTGGATATCCATTAGCACCTGCATATAAAGCAAGATGATCTAAATGAGCTTGTACACCTTCATCCCATGAATCAAATCTCATATGAGCATTAGGATCTGTATCTCCACCACCAGCTGAAGTTTTCATTCCGCAAGGATTATGATAAGTATCATCTAATACTCCACCGAACTTCCCATATCCGGTTTCTTTAGCCGATTGAACATATGCAATTCCTGGATTCACACCCCCATGTGACTCCGCATATTTCCAATAAACTTCTGCTAAATCTATAAAAGTAGTAGTAGCACCTTTTGATTTAGCCCATTTTTTAGCTTGCTCAGCTGTTAGCTTTGTGTTTGATACTATATTAATATCAGCAAAAACAGCATTTTCATTAGTATCAGCTTGTACATTTGTTGCTGGAACTATTGAAAATATTATAGCTAGAGCAAGAAAAAATGACATTATCTTTTTATTAATATTCAAGCTTTTCTTTCCCTCCATTTCCTTCTAATTTAATTCTGATAATATTACTACAAAATTCGTCAAAACTTTGTTTATGCAATATTCTAAAACCATCATAATTCTAACATATACTAAAAAAAAAGTAAATTGTATGGGATCTAACTATTTTTTGATTTTTTCTCCATTTTTCTATAATTTATTATAGTATTTATTATAATATTATGAAAATATTCCAAGATAATAACTATAGCTTAGCTATACTTTAATTTTTAATAATATAAAAATAGACCTATCCCAAAATTCTCTTTGAGATAGGTCTTAGGCACATTGAAAAAATAATAGGCCAGTATGCTCGTCTATTTGATCTATTATTTTATTTCATATGCCTTAGTTAATATATTTTATATTTCATTTACTATAGCTTCTGCAATTCCATCTGCTGTTTTATTTTGATAATTACTATCAGTACATTTTTGTGCTTCTTGAGGATTTGTTATGAATCCTGCTTCTACTAATACAGATGGCATATTAGTATTTCTACATACAAATAAATTTCCATCTTTTCCACCTCTATTATAAGCACCTGTTTTATTTACAATACTATTAGTAATATTAGTAGAAATTTTCTTACTTAATAAAAGTTTATAATCACTTGGACCAGATCCAAAATTAGAATCTTGTCTATTTGAACTATAATAAGTTTCGACCCCATTTGCTGCTGATGAATCTGATGCATTATGATGTATACTTATAAAAAAGTCAGCATTAAAATTATTAGCCATATTAACTCTATTAGTAAGACTTTGAGTTACCCCTAAAGTTTCCCTGTCTGTTTCTTTTCTTGTTAGCATTACTTGGTACCCATTAGATTCAAGTTTTGATTTTAGCTTTAATGCTAACTGCATATTTAAATCTCTTTCACAATAAGTTACTCTATCATGTGTAGCATATGCACCATCATTTCCACCAAAATTATGTCCTGGATCAATTACTATTAGTCTTTGAGAACTTGAAGCAACTTTTTTTTCTCTTTTTCCGTCAGTGCCAATTTCCCATCCATCAGTAACTGTATCTTTAGCCATAACTCCAGAAGAAGGATTTAAGTAATAAATATCACTTCCTATCGGTTTCCATCCTGTCGCCATAGAGCCATTAGCATTTAAGTAATACCAGTTTTGTCCATCAGGTTTTATCCAACCTGTTGCCATAGCTCCACTTGAGTATAAATAATACCAATTTCCATCTGGCTTTATCCAACCATTTAACATATTTCCATCAGTATTAAAGTAATGCCAATTTCCTGCTATATTAGACCAACCGACTTTCATTGCTCCACTTGAATCAAATAAATATTTTTTATTATTAATTGAATTAAATCCTGTTATCATACTACCATCGCCTTGTAGATAGTACCATTTATCATTATCTTTAATCCATCCTGATTGCATAACACCGGAAGATTTAAGATAATACCATTTTCCAGCTACATTAACCCATCCTTTTGCCATATTTCCGTCACTACGTAAATAATACCAACTATTATCAGATTTTATCCAACCTGTTGCTAGTGTCCCATTTGATTTGTAATAGTACCATTTACCATTTTTATACTTCCAACCTATTGAAGAAATAATATTTCCACTACTATCCGTGTTTTCTATTGGATTATTTGCGTCTGGAACATTAGCTTGACCATTATTAACACCTGAATAAGTTAATAAATCTGAATATAGATTATTAATTTCTTCTCCATATGTACTACTCGGCGCCCAATTTCCACCTAAAGAATTTACAGTTTTAGCTTTTCCTTTAACACTAATAAAATGTCTTGGATCATAAGTATCTTGTCTTGGATATCCTTCAGCATCTGCATATAAAGCAAGATGATCTAAATGAGCTTGTACACCTTGATCCCATGAATTAAATCTTTGATGAGCATTCGGATCTGTATCTCCTCCACCTGAAGATGTTTTTAATCCACAAGGATTACAATAAGTTTCGTCTAACACTCCACCAAATTTTCCAAATCCAGTTTCTTTTGCTGATTGAACATATGCAATAGCTGGATTCACATTTCCATGATCCTTTGCATATTTCCAATAAAGGTCAGCTAAACTTATAAAAGTACTAGTAGCACCTTTAGACTCAGCCCATTTCTTAGCTTGTTCCGCTGTTAAATCTGTGTTTGATATTATATTGATATCTACAAGAGCAGCTTGTACATTTATTGCTGGAATTATAGAAATCATAATCGCTACACTAAGAAAAAATGAAACTATTTTTTTATTAATTTTCAAGCCTTTCCCACCACCTTATTTATTTTGAACATTTTTCATTTAAGAGATATCTCTTTGATATATCTCACTAAAACAATTCTACAAATTTCGACATTTTAAAGTATTAAATCTAGCTTTGTCCCAATTTTAACATAGGCTAAAAAAAAAGTAAATTAAACACTTTCCGTTCATAAATCAGCCTTAACCTCTTGTTTGTCAAGGTTTATATGTATTTATAAAAACATTTTCATGCATTATTTGCCAGTATTATTTTTTATAATTTTAAAATTAAATTCAATTTATTTTAAAATGAATTTAATTTTATTATAGCTTAAACTAAACACTCCGCCACATATACCAATTCTCCGCACAACAAAAGAGCATGTTTCATAGAATTCACTTTGAAACATGCTCTTTCTTATATTATTTATTCACAATTATCTTTGAATGTACCTTAGTTCTGCGAAACAATTATCACAATTATTCTAATTTACATTATATTAATTGTATATTGTTATTGTACTATAAGGGCAAACTAGTATTGAAATTTAATTTCCATATAACTTTTTACTACAATGCCACTAACATTTTAAATTAATTTAAAATAATAGTGATATTGGTGTAGCAGACATTTGAAAATAAACTGTCGATGTTCTTTATGAAAAGTTGTTCCATTAATTACTTGTCCAAAGTTTACCTTTGGAACAAGTGGAAATGGGTGCAACTTCTCATTTAGAAACATCCGGTGAAATTTTCTTAGTTCTGCGAAACAATTATCACTATTATTTTTTTAAATTAATATATACTTAATTTAAACCACTCGCTATAGCTTCTGCTATTGATGATGCTACCATTGATTGATTATTTGAGTCCGCACATTTAGCAGCTTCACTTGGATTTGTAATAAATCCACATTCTACTAATACTGCTGGCATATTTGTATTCCTACCTACATTTAAGTTTTGCTCTTTAGCACCTCTATTAGTAAATCCAGCATTACTACAAACTTTATTTACAATACTTGTTGCCATTGCTTTACTTTTAGCAATTCTGTCTGGATTTGCTGGTCTTCCACCCATTCTAGCATCTTGTGAGCTTGTACTATATAAAACTTCTATACCATTTGCTGATGCTGCATCTGCTGAGTTATGATGTATACTTACAAAAAAGTCTGCATTAAGTCCATTAGCTAAACTTACTCTCTTATCAAGACTTTCAGTTACAGCTAAAGTTTCTCTATCAGATTCATTTCTTGTCATAATAACTGTATAGCCTTTAGATTCTAAATATGATTTAAGCTTAACTGAAACTTGCATATTCAAATCTCTTTCTGAATATGTAACTCTATTATGTGTAGCATAAGCTCCATCATCTCCACCAAAGTTATGTCCTGGATCTATTACTATTAACTTTTTACTACCATCATTAGTATTATTTCCTGGATTCGGAGTAACAGAAGGTGTATTTCCATTAGAACTATTAGAAGAAGTATTAGATTTCCTCTTTCCATCTGCTCCTATTTTATATCCATCTACTGTTGTATTTGTAATAACTTTTCCTGAAGTCTTATCTAAATAATAAAAATCCGATCCACTTTGTACCCAACCTGTTGCCATTGTTCCATTGTTATTTAAATAGTACCAAGTGCCATCAAGTTCAAGCCATCCTTTAGCCATTGCACCTGTATCATATAAGTAATAATAGTTACCATCTGGATTAATCCAACCTGTTAATATTTGTGACTCACCATTTAAATAATACCAATTATTATTTACTGATATCCAACCTGTTGTATTTTTTCCACTCTCATCAAAATAGTATGTTTTCCCATCTATTGTTTTAACTCCAGTTACCATACTTCCATCACCTTGCATATAGTAACTAGAAGCATTATCTGAAAACCATCCTAATTTTAATTTACCCGAATTATCAATATAGTACCATTTTTTATCAACTGATACCCATCCTTCATTTGAAGACATAGCCCCTGATTTATCTAAATAATATAGATCTGACCCATCACAGATAAGTCCTGTCGCCATAACTCCACTTGTTTGCATATAGTACCATTTATTATTAATTTGTTTCCAACCAATAACCATAGTTCCATTATTATTAAAATAGTACCATGAACCACTATAATTTACCCAACCATTCTTCATCTTCCCATTATCATCTAAATAGTACCAATTACTATCTGGTTTAATCCAACCCTTTTCTTTAATGTTATCAGAATTGTAATAATACCAATCTCCATCTTCATTTTTCCAGCCAATTGTAGACTTGGTTTTAGGTTCATTTGATGGTGGTGGAGGTATTATTGGTTTTTCAAATTTAATAACTGAATCACCAACTAATCCACCAGGTTTATTTTCTGTACTTCCTGGATTTAGATTTGCTGAACTATCATTATCATTATCTTCATTATTATTAGTATTAGTGTTATTATCATCTAAATTTACATTTGAATAAGAACATAATGCTCTATAATAATTATTTACTTCCTCTCCATAAGTAAGGCTTGGAGCCCATTTTCCTCCTAAAGAGTTAACAGTTTTTGCTTTACCTTTTATACTTATAAAATGTCTTGGATCATTAGTATCTTGCTTTGGATATCCATCTGCTCCTGCATATAATGCTAAATGATCTAAATGGGCTTGTACACCTTCATCCCATGAATTAAATCTTTTGTGAGCATTTTTATCTTTATCCCCTCCACCTTGTGATGTCTTCATTCCACATGGATTATGATAACTTGCATCTAATACTCCTCCAAAATTACCGAATGCGGTTTCTTTTCCTGCTTGTACATAAGCAATTGCAGGATTAACATCCCCGCATTCCTGCGCATATTTCCAATAGAGGTCTGCTAATGCTAAAAATTCTTCACTCGCCCCTTTAGTCTTTGCCCATTTTTTTGCTTGATTAGCTGTTACTGAAGTATCTGATATTATATTAATATCTGTAACAGCTGCTTCTGCAATTGTTGTTGAGATTAAACCTATAAGCATTACAAAAGCAAGTAAAAATGATGCTATTTTATTTTTCATATTCAAAATAATCCATCCCTCCTCTTAAGGCACATGAAAGAAAATAACAAATTAAAGATATGCATATATCTTGATTTAAACAAGAAAACAAAATCAATCATAAGATTATAGTTAAATTTCCCAGCACAATATAATCTAAATATACAAACATATTAATCTATTATTTTTTGAATGAGCCTAAGTTTTTAATAACAAGTTTTTACTAAATATAACTCAATTCTAGCATAGGCGATAAAAAATGTAAATTTATAATAATATTAATATATTCGTCCACAATTCTCTATTTTTAATACTTAAATATCCAATAATATTCAACTTTATATAAATTCCACTATAAAGAAATTATTTATCACATTAAACTAATAAAATTTATAAATCAACAAAATTCATCAAACTTATTTCATAGTATACTTTATGTTTCTTGGAAATAATAATATAATTACTATTAGGGTTAATTTTATTAACATTATAAATATGTTTCTTTTTGTTCTTTAACATATTTTCCTGATTTTTAATATACGTTACCCTTAAATGTAACTTTTTATAGTTTTATAAAGAATAGAAAAAATTTAACTTTGAAGAATTTATGTAAAAATACTTAAGGCACATGAAATAAAATAATAGATCAAAGAAGCGTTGTATATTTTGTGTCAGACAAGGAAGTGAATTTAGTTAATAGCAAGGGCTATTAGCTAAATTTGCTGACGCAGTATCACGCAAAATAGACGAACATACTGGTCTATTATTTTTTCGAATGTGCCTAATATAAACTTTTAAAATACTTTATGAGTAATTTCTAATTAACATTAATTACAGGAGGATGAATTGATGAAATATAAACTAATATGCATAGATATGGATGGGACTTTATTAAGTGGACATAGTGAAATAAGTGAAAAAAATAAATCAACATTAAAAAAAGCTGTTGATAAAGGAATAAAGGTTGCAATAAGCACTGGTAGAATTTTTGCTTCTGCTGATTATTTTGCAAATCTTGTAGGTATAAAAACTGAACTTATTTCTTGTAATGGCGCTTATATTAAAAATAGAGCTACTGATGAAATCATATATTCAAACACATTAACAAGAGAACAAGTACTAAAGATTTATAATACTATACATGATAAAGGCTTTAGAATTATATATTATACTTGTGATACTGCAATTATAGATACTCCTTTTGCTGAAAATCATACATACAATGTTACAAATAAATTAGTTTCTGAAGAAAAACGAGTTAAATTCTTTATAACTTCAGATATAAATGAAATACTAGATAAATTTGGTGATTCTATAATTAAAATTATAGGATTAGATGACTCTAATAATAAAGAAAAACTTCTTAATGTAAAAAACGAACTTCTTAAATTTTCTGATTTAGAGACTGTAAGTTCTGGTAGTAATAACTTTGAAATAATGCAAAAAGGTGTATCAAAAGGAAATGCTGCAAAAATACTTGGAGAAAAATTAGGAATAAAAAAAGAAGAAACTATATGTATTGGTGATAATGAAAATGATATATCAATGATTAAATATGCTGGACTTGGTATTGCTATGGGAAATGGTTCTGAAGTTGCCAAAAAAGCTGCTGATTATATTACTGATACAAATGTCAATGATGGTGTTGCAAAAGCCATAGAAAAATTTGCTCTTTAATACATATTCTTAACAGCTAAATACTCTTAGATATGAAAATATTAGTCTCAGTTAAAGTCAACCTTTATCTGAAACTAATATTTTTGTTGATCTGGGGTAGCTGTCCATTTTCCATCTTCATTAAAATAAAATCCATTCACTGTAGTATTTTTAGCCATGCTACCATCAGAATTTAAATAATACCACTCACCTTTATATTGAATCCAACCAATTCTCATTTCTCCGTCTTCTCCTGTAAAATACCATTTATTATCATCTTTAATCCAACCAGTTTTTATATTCCCATTTTCATAATAATAAAATTCTCCGTTCTTTTCTCTCCATCCAGTACCCTTAATTATATTTAATTCATTTTTTATATTAAATACAGAAAATGAAGGAGTATTTCTATGAAATACTATGATAGCAGATAATGATGATAACAATATAGTTACAATAAAAATAAATACTATTAATATAATTTTAATTAAACTTTTCTTACTTTTAGTATTATTGTTTTCTTTAGTACTATCTTTCTTCTTATTATCTTTTCTCATCAAAACCTACCCCCATATAAATTAAGTATCTGTTTACAATATATTATGCAGTATTGTTATAAATCAACACATACATAATAATATAATTTGTAATAAACAATTGATAATAAAACCTTTAAAAATTCTTTTTATTATCAATTGTTCTTTCTTTATTGTAAATAAACTTATTCTAAATCTATATTTTTAGTAACAAATATTTATATTTTAGGCACATGAAATAAAATAATAGATCAAAGAGGCGTTGTATATTTTGTGTCAGACAAGGAAGTAAATTTAGTTAATAGCGAGCTATTAGCTAAATTTGCTGACGCAGTATCACACAAAATAGACGAGTATACTTGTGTATTATTTTTTTGAATGTGCCTTATTTGTATAAAGGTGCTTTGATATTAAAATTTTCTTTATTATTTTTAAAAGCTAGTAGAATTATAAAAGTTCTTTTCTTAACTCCTCACCTGTTTTTGATGAAAGGTATGCTGGTGGAACATCCAAAACTGTGCACGCTCCTGTTTTACCTTCATTAGCCATTTTAGCTATCGCTCTAGCATAAGCAACTAAAACACTTGATGTAAATTCTGGATTGCTCTCTAATTCAAGTGAAAATTCTATTTTTTCCTTATTACCATTTCCAGTAACCCCTGTTCTTATAACAAAACCTCCATGTGGCATACCAGAATGATTCTTCTTTAATTCCTCTTCACTTATAAAGTTAACCTCTGTATCATAATCTGAAAAATAATTAGGCATAGTTTTAATTTCTCTTTCTACCTTTTCCTTATCAGCTCCTTCTTCTAATACAACATAACATAATCTCAAATGCTTCTCTCTAGTTGAAAGATTTGGATTTACTCCACTTCTAACTTTTGATAATGCTTCTTCCTTAGGAATAGTATATTGCTTCCCATCTTTAACCCCATCAACTCTTCTTATAGCATCTGAATGCCCTTGACTTACGCCCTTTCCCCAAAAAGTATAATCATTTCCTTGTGGTAAAATAGCTTGGCCAATTAATCTATTTAATGAAAATAGACCTGGATCCCATCCAACAGAAATAATACTTAAATTCCCTGATGCTTTAGCAACATCATTCATCTTTTTAAAGTATTCAGGTATCTTTGCATGTGTATCAAAACTATCAACAGTATTAAACATTTCTGCAATCATCGGACCTTGTTCTGGTAAATCAGTAGCTGATCCTCCACAAAGTATCATGACATCTATTTCATCCTTAAAATCACCAATCTTTGAAATATGTATTGCCTCTTTATTATCAATTATTACTCCTTCTCTTCTTGTAAATACAGCTTTTAATTCCATATCAGAATTTTGGTTAATTGATTTTATAACTCCTCTTCCTAAATTTCCATAACCAACTATTCCTATTCTAACTTTGTTATTCATATATAGTCCCCCATCATATAATTTTTCCTTTATATTATTTTACCATATTTTACTTTTATTAATATACTTTGCTATATATGAATAAAAGTAAGTAAGATATACTTCAGTCGGATGATTTTTCTAGCTTTTCTGTTTATAATTTCATATCCAAATGGTTCTAAATCTAGATTTAATCATCCTTTCAGAGTTTTAAAATTCTATAATTAGTCGAAACATTAAAAAAAGCCTCATAAGGCTCTTTTTTTAATGTTATAGATACTTCTATAATCATCAACTCTTGATTAAATTCAAGTGTTCTATCTTTTTAATTTAAATTATTTATCTTCTGATAATAAAACTTCTCCTGACTTTATTGTGTATATATAATCACACAATTTATCAATATCATCTCTATTATGACTAGATAACAATATTGTTACACCTTTATTTTTTAAATCCAGTAATATCTTTCTTACAAGCTCTACCGAATCTTCATCTAATGAATTCATAGGTTCATCTAATATTAATAGTTTGGGATTTTCCATTAATGCTTGTGCTATTCCTAACTTTTGTCTCATCCCTAATGAGAATTTTTTTACTGGTCTTTTATCATCTGGATCTAAAGTCACAAGACTAATATAATGTTTAATTGTTTCATCATTAACTTTATTATTTATGCTAGCTAATATTTTTAGATTTTCAAAAGCAGAATATTGAGGAAGAAAACCTGGATTCTCAATTATTATTCCTGTTTCATCTGGAAAAACACCATTCTTTATAGATTTATCGAAAACATAAACTTCTCCAGACGTAGGATTTATTAACCCACATATAGATTTAAATAACATTGTCTTACCTGAACCATTTCTTCCAACAATACCATAAATATTACCCTCCTTAAATTCAACAGAAATATTTTTCAGTATATCTGTTCCATTCGCTTTTTTTGATAGGTTGTTTATTTTTATAATAACTTTATCAGTCATAATTTCCTCCTAAAATTTAACTACTAATCTAAAAATTTATAATCACTTTTAATAGTTCTAACTCTTCCTATTATATAAACGGAAAATATTAGTATAAACCAATAAAATATTCTAAATAATATAAATGAATAATTTGATATATTTTCAATTGGTGAAGTAATAAAATATATATTATTTGTAAATGATAATTTAGGCATAATACCACCTAATGAATCTAAAAATCTATTAATTGTATTTATAAATATAACTACAACAAGAGATAATCCATCTCTATTTAAAAATGAATCAATAACAAAATATAACAAGCCTTCTAAAAAGAAATATAAAATAACATACAAATTTATCAATAAAACATATATTATTGGGGTTATCTTACTAGTCAATATTTGAACACTATCTAAAGGAAAAAATATATCTTGTGTCCCTCCCATAATATGATAAAAATAATCACTCCATAAGTTTTCAAGTGGAAGAGTAACTATCCCCTCAGCAAATGAAAATAAGTTAATTAAAAGAGTAAATATTATTGATATTATAAATAATGTAATTACATTTATATTATATACTTCTAATTTGTTATTAAATTTTAAATAGTAATATTTATAAAAATTAGTTTTTTGATTTACATTATAAATTATCAAAAGATATCCTAATGAATAAACTACAAATAGAGCAAAGTAATTAAACTCTGTTATAAATAAATCAAAAATATTATGGTAATTTTCTTGTTTTAATAGATTGACAAATAAAGCAAAGTGATATAAAAGTAATGCAGTTAAAATTATTGTAATTTTATAAGATTTAAGTTTTAAAATAATATGATTATAAATCTTTTTCATTTCTATACAACACTCCCACATAAAATAACACTATACCTATAATAAACAATACAATTTGATAAATTAGTACTGGGATTTCACTTCCATTAACATTGGGTCTAAATAACACAGACATATTTAATTTGTTAATTCCAATATAATGAAACAAAGTTAGTGACAATATGTATATAAAAAATGGACATAAAAAAGATAAATATTTATTATTAATAAAAGGTGATAACCCCAGTGATAATGTTGCAAAAATAACATTAAATATAAATGATAATATAATAATGCAAATAGCATAAATCCATTTGCTTTTTGCATACCAAAAAACGTATGCACCTGTAACTTCAAATTGACTGTTAGGATTTGTTTTAATTCCAAAAATTAAACTTATAAAAATTAATATAACTATTAATGCTGCTGATATTATTATTCCACTAGAAATTGCATTAACAAATATACGTGATATAATATACTTCTTTCTATTCATTCTTGCATAAATAAACTTTAAGAACCCTGAATCTTTATCTTGTAAATAGGAATTAGAAAACACTAAAGCTGCTAATAATGGAGCAATAAAACCAAGTATACTTGCTCTACCAAATGCCCTAGTCATTAAAAAAATATCTACTGAATCATAAAATTTTTTAAAATGATTTACTTCAATATTAAAAATATTCCACTCATCACATACAATTCCGAAAAAACCTATTAACAAAGTAATTAAAGTAATTAAAAATGTTAATAATGCAGATTTTGAAAAAATTGCTCTCTTTAGCTCGTTTTTAATATAACATGACATCTTATTCTCTCCTTTTTCATGAGTTACTTACTCTATTACAAAAAATAACAGTATATAATATACTGTTATTTTTTGTATTATGGAGTAAATTTACCATTTACATCACACTCATGATTAGTAAACCAATCAGTTTTCATTCTCATCTTTAAATCCCAACCGTGATAGTCATTAGCATTGTCACCCTTATATGGAGTTTGAAATCTTCCTGTATGGTTAAAATTCATAGAATCAGTTAATTTTTTACCATCATCTGGATTAATGATCCACCATATAAAACCATCATTATCTTGATTCCAACCAAGATAATCAACAGTATTATAAGCTCTATCCTCTGTATCACTTTTCCTTGCAGATACCTTAGTATCTCGATATCCTTTTGCAGGCATTTGTAGCGAGTATCCTTTTGTTTGAGCGTTAGCAGCAATTGATAATAAAGAAATCCCCATTAGTAATGATACTGTTCCAAGAATAACTTTTCTCTTTATCATATTATCATCCCCTTTAATTATTTAAATAGTATAAAATAGATAGTTTGTCTACATATTTTATATAATAGCTATTCAGCCAGTTCGGTATATATATTCTCACACTATCCAAGTAATGTAAATATTTTTTCCCTTAAACGTATAAAATAAGACGTTAAAAATAAATATTTTATATTTTTTTGCAAATTATTCTTTTTATTCCTAAAAACAAGTTTTATAGACACTACTGTTTGATATCCCCCCCTTATAGTAGACAGTTAAAATAATAAAACTGTAACTATAGATGGAGCATTTTATTATGGGAAGAAAATCTAAGATATTGCCAGAAGTTACGATTAAGTTTATAGAATTTTATAGTACAAAAAGGTTACAAAGAAAATTAAAAGGTATGGCTCCACTTGAATATAGGAGCCACACCTTAGCAGCATAATTTTTTATTATTTATCCTGTCTACTTGACAGGGAGCAGTTCAGTTTAATGTATTTTTTAATTATTTAGAATTATATCTTTCAAAAATTTTATCTGCTATTTCTTCATTTATATTTTTCAAATTATTTAAATATAAGAAAGCACTTCCTTCATATTCCTGCTCTTCTCCAAATAAGCTTACTTCATAACAACTTCTTATAACATTTATAATACAATTTTCATAATGCTCTTCACTACAACTTTTACATCTTTTTAATATATCAGAAATTGCTGTAATAACTGTTTCTTGCTCATATACTCTTGTATCTGTTATAGGAATATTTTTATATCCATCTATAACATATGTTACTTTATTTTTTAAACATCCTTTAATACACTCTTTTCCATATCCAACTAAACACTTCTCTTTAGCACATCCATTACACTCTTCTTCCCCTAAACAGCATGGTGCTAATTTATTAACTAATTCATTAAAATTTACTTCTTTAAATGCAACTCCCATTTTAAATCCCCCATATCATTTATATATTAAAATTATAATTTTATTTAATAACTCATATTCTTAAAGTTTTATTTATATAACTAAAAATAACCCTTTAGTAAGTCAAAACATTTTTGATTTTTATTATTTAATAATTATTATCCATTAATAATTATTATAGCATATTTTTCTTTTAAATTCAAACTATTCCAAAATATAATTTATAATTTATAAAACATTAATAAGAGCACAAAAACTAACTGTGTTTATATTAAAATATCAATACAGTTAAAAATATAGATTGTCTAAAAAATAAAATTAAGAATATTTTTAAGTAAAATGATAAGACTAATAAAGAAAATTTGATTATGCCTTAAAGGGAGGATCTAATATGATTAATAAAAATACTTCTGATGCTTCATCAAGAAACTATCCTAAAAAAGTTAATAATGAAGAGCATCAAAAAAGCCCTTATGGAAAAGAGGAACCTTCTCCACGTACAACTTATAAATAATATATTTTTATTTTATAAAATTACAAAAATATGCTTTCTAAAACTTTGATTTATTTAATATATCATAATTAACCTAAAAAATATGATAATCAGCATTACAAAACTGATTATCATATTTTTTTATCCCAAGAATATTTAATTTATTTACTATATTTCATTATTCTTCTATTGCTTTAATAACTTTGCAAGAATGTCCTACCGTAAAAATGTTCACATTAGATCCAATCAATACATCTTCCCCAATTCTAACCTTTGCACAATCCGATATGGTACAATTATAATTTTCCCCCAAATGAATATCATAACCATAGTCACATCTAAATGACGGTTTAATAAATATATTTTCTACTTCTGAACCCAACAAATTTTTTAATAATCTCAATATCTACGTTCACTTAAAATACATTTATTATGCTAATTTTGACTTAATTAATTGTAGTTTCATTTCTTCAACAACTATTTCATCTATTTCCTGACTTATTCTTAAGCTATTTTCATTATTTATTCCAAATTCATGTATTGATTTATATAATTCTTCTCTTAATTTTAATCTTTTTCTTCTTAATTCATCTGAAATCATAATTAATCGCCCCCATGTTTAACTATTGGAATATATTGTAATAATTTTCTGCTATATTTTTAAACAGTGTTTATACTACAATATCAATATTCATTTAAAATATAGCATAATTTTAAAGTTCCGTTTACTTAATTATATCGATGCTTTTAACCATATCTAAAATTTCATCTTCCCCAAGACCATTTTCAGTTAAAATACTATATGATATATTATCCTTATTCCATTTTGCAAGATTTATTAAGTTCTTATCTCCACTTAAACTTATATTAATTTCATCAAAATTTATTGTTTTTTCTAGTTTATATTGATTATAGTCACCGCTTATATCTTTATCCTTTTTAGAAGTTCTAAAATTAATAGAGTTATTGTCACTTTTATTAGAATATGTTATTGAAACTACGCTATTTCCAATATAACTTATGGTACCTATTTTAAAGTTTGGAGGTAACTTCTTCGGAATTCCAAGCTCAAAATCAATCGATTTTTTCAATTCTTCCAAGCTTTCAAAATTTCTTTCATCTAATATTGTTCTCACTAACTGGCCACTAGCATTAGTTTGTTTTTTAGTTTCTGGACTACTATAAGGGGTATTCTTTATATTTTCATTATCTACTAAATTATTTTGTGGATTTGTACCTTTTTGATTAAACCGTTCATTGTCTGAAGGTAATTTACTTTGATTTCCTTCTTGGTTTACACCTTCATTTACATCTGATTGTTTCGTTTGGTTATCTCCATCATCTTTAATTAATGAAGAATCTATATTTGTAGAATTTACATTTTCTTTCCCATTTTCTTTTCTTTCCCTTGATTCTAAATTATCATTTTTTACTTCTTCGCTATTTTCCGTTCTTTCTGTTAAATCTGTATTTTGTGAAACATTCATTTGTTGTAAATTAGATTCTCCAAATTTAAGAAATTTCATAAATGAATTATTAGTTATACCACATAAAATAATTGCAAAACAAGCAGCATACATTGCTATATTATTAAACAATCTACTAGAAATTCTTTTAACTTCAACTTTCTCCTCTTTCCCATTCATATCATTAACATTAGAAAGTATTCGATTTTTCATATCTTCATCCATAATAATTTTATTCATTACATCCTTGTATTTCTTACTCAAAATCATATCCTCCTTTCAATGTTTTCTTAAGTATTTTTCTAGCTCTATGTAGTAAAGAACGTACTGTAGACTCTTTCTTACCAATTATCAATGCAATATTGGCTGTAGTATAGTCTTCATAATAAAATAAATGTATTACTTCTCTATATTTTATTGGTAAATTCATTACAGATTCAAATACATCGTCATTCCCCTCTGTATAATCGTCATAATGAGGAAGCTCTATTAATGGTTCCCTATATTTAAACCATGAAGATTTTAATTTATTTATACAAAGATTTCTAGTTACACAAAGAAGCCATGATTTTTTATGTTCTTCATCTTTAAAATCATCTTTATTTTTAATTAGCTTTATTAAAACATCTTGAAGTATATCTTCTGAATCATGGATATTTTTCATATAAGAATATGAAAGCCTAAGTAACATATTCCCATATTTCTCTAAATCTTCTGATATAATTTCATCCGTACGCAATGAAATGTCATCCATCATAATTACCCCCTCATTTATTAAAACAACTCAAGACGATAAAATGTTGCATATTATATTTTTATTTAGGTTATCTTTTAAGTAAATGCTGATATTGTAGTAATTGTAGTATCAACACTATAAAAAAAATAACGTTTATTTAAATAACTAATTCATAAATTTAATATATATACCCTAAATCAATAGTGTACATTTTGTAGCTAATAACATAGTATAAAATTAATCTTATTATTTAATTAGAATTATTTAATTAAGATATTATATTTTTAAACTTAATATGTTAACTACTAATCAGAATATAGTATCATAAAAAATAAATTATAAAAACTCAAAAGTATTTCTTACCTAATGGTATATACCAATTTAAAATGGTATAATATTAAAAAAATAGTCTAAATAATTGGTATTTTTTTAATTATTTATAAATTTATTACAATATAGATAAAAATTTAAAATAAGTTTATTAACTAAAGAAAATAAAAAAGGAGAGATTTTTATGAAGAGTATAAAAATTAAAATACTTGTACCTGTATTTATCATGCTTATGTTTTTTGTAAGTTTTATGACCATTCAATTTATTTATACAAACAATAATTTAAAATTAGTAAAAGAAATGAATGAAAAACATTTTACTACTAGCCTAATGTCTGATGAATTAAAACTTGATGTTGTACAAGTTCAACAATGGCTTACTGATATAAGTGCAACAAGAGCAGCTGAAGGATTTGATGATGGATTTGATACTGCTGAAAAATACGCTCAAAACGTAAAATCTATTATAAAAGAACTTAAAAAAATAAATCCTGAAAACTCAAATAATCTTGAGAATATAGAAAAAAGTTTTGATTTATATTATGAAACTGGAAAGAAGATGGCAAATTCATATATTAAAGGTGGTCCTCAAGAAGGTAACTTATATATGGAAGAGTTTGATACAACAGCAGAATCAATTAATGATAAAGTAGATAAATATAAAGAATATTCTACTAAAAATATTAGTGAATCTATATCTAATATAGAAACCTCTATAAGAAACACTATAATTCTTATAGTAATATCTATTATAATTTCAATAATAATAACTATAATGTCATGGGGATTTATTACTAAAAACATTGTAAATCCAATAATAAAAATTTTATCAAAATTAAAATCTATGGCTAATAGTGAAGGTGATTTAACTCAACATATTGATTTTACTAGTAATGATGAAATTGGTGAATTAGCAAAAAATTTCAATCTAATGCAAGAGTCTTTTAGAAATATAGTTAAAATTATTGTTAATGAATCTAATGTTGTTGAAGATAAACTTAAAAATACAAATAAAAACATTGATGAACTTGATTCTTTAATACAAGATATGTATGCTTCTACAGAAGAACTTTCTAGTGGGATGGAAGAAACAGCAGCTTCTACAGAAGAAGTAACTTTAATAACTTCTAAAATCAACTCTTATGTTGATTCAATCACAACAAAAGCAAAAAATGAATCTAAAAATTCATTATTAATTACAGAACGAGCTAATAAACTTAAAAATATAGCTATTAATTCTAAAGAAAAAGCAGAAAAGATTAATTTTGAAACTCAAGAAAAGCTTTTAGAAGCCATTGAAAAATCTAAAGAAGTAGAAAAAATTAATATTTTATCTGAAACAGTATTACAAATAGCATCTCAAACTAATTTATTATCATTAAATGCTTCAATTGAAGCAGAACGTGCAGGAGAAGCTGGAAAAGGATTTGCTGTTGTAGCTAACCAAATAAAAAAACTTGCAGATGACTCAAAAACTACTGTCTCTCAAATAAAAGCAGTTAATGATTTGATTATTAATACAGTTGAAAATTTAGTAACTAATTCAAAAGAAATGCTTGAATTTATAAATAACCAAGTTATACAAGACTATAATATGATAGTTAAAACTGGAGAACAGTATAATGACGATGCCCATATGATTAACGATATGACAATTGATTTTAGTGAAACTTCTAATAAAATGAGCATTTCAATTGGAACTGTTGTAGATTCTATAAATCAAATAAACGCTGCAAATAATGAATCTGCAAATGGAACAAATAATATTAGTAAAAAGATGAATATTATATCTGAGAAGTCTAATATTATGATAGATTTACTTGAAGAAGTTAATAATAGTACCATTAAATTAGTTTCTACAGTTAGTAATTTTAAAATTTAATTTTTTAAAATTCAATTAAAGTGCTATCCAGCCTATAAGATTTGGATAGCCTTTATCTTTATAAACTATTTATAAATTAATAAACACTTTATCCTAAAATACATCTATTATGCTTATCCTGTAAAATTGCAGATAAATACATATTGTCTTCTTAATTCTTTTTTATACCAATCTGTTTTTATAATACTCATATAAGCATCTACTATTTTTTTAATTTGAGATTCTTTAGTAAATTGCTCTACTAATCCAATTGTAAATAATAAAGTTATACTTAATGTAAGTAAATATTTTATATTGTTAGATATATCTTTAAATATAAACATAAAAATTGCACATAAAATTGATGCTCCTATTGAAAAATACGTTATACTATCTATTTTGTTTTTAGTATTTTTAATTTTTTCTAAAAGCTTGTCAATATTGCTAACATCTTTAAAGTATAATTCTAACTTATCCTTATATACCTCCATAAACTTAGCTAATACATATTTATGGCCTTCTTCATTAATTATAGTTGAAATTCTCATGCACATTACTAAAGAATATTCATATTCACTTATATCTTTATAAACATATTCATCTTTCTTTTCCAAACTTGGAATCTTTACATTTAATTTTCCCATATCACTAAGAACCAATTCATAATTATCATTTACAAGATTTATATAACTTTCTTTAATAATCTGTAATGGTTTTTCTATAGATTTATTATTAGCATATGTTTGATTTAATAAGTCTAAAATTGTCATTATTATCCTCCTTTTATATTGTCTAACCTTATTTTTATTATTTAAGCATTATATTAAGTACTAATTTAATTATAACAATTTCAAACAATTTTTGCCCCTTATTATGTAAAAAATTATTAAATTTAACCATTTGAAAATATGTTACCATATATTCTCGAATATTATATAGAATTCTTTATATAATATGTACATAACTTAATGAAAAGTTTATTTTTAATATGTTTAAGCCTAATATTATTTTTTGTTTTATGAATAAAAATAAAACTTTTGTTCTAAATTACCCCTGGGGTACCCCAGGTATACCCCAGGGGTATATAATTATTTGCACATATATTCAAAAAAGTAGTAGCTTTCTAATTAAAACTGAAAAGCTACTACTTTCTATTTTATATACACAATATTCTTATCTTTTAATTAAAGATTATATTTTGAACAATATTACTCTTCACTCTTACCTACAGATGAAAGTATCAAGCCCTTATTATGCTCTAGAGCCCAGCTTATGCCCCAATCATTTTGGAATATAAGTAAGTTTCTATCTTTAAGGTCTTTAACCTTTTTAGTATCTGATGTTAAATTTAAAGTGTCCATATCAACATCTTTATTTTCAATCCATCTAACATATCTATAAGATAATCTATCCATCTTAATATCAACGTTATATTCATTATTTAATCTATATTCAAGAACTTCAAATTGAAGTACACCAACAACCCCAACTATAATTTCTTCCATACCTATATGTATTTCTTTAAATACTTGAATTGCCCCTTCTTGAGCTATTTGAGTAACACCCTTTATGAATTGCTTTCTCTTCATAGTATCAACTGGTCTTACTCTTGCAAAATGTTCCGGTGCAAAGACTGGTATTCCTTCGAACTTAAATTTCTTTGATGGAGAACATAATGTATCACCTATTGAGAATATACCTGGATCAAATACACCTATAATATCTCCTGCATAAGCCTCTTCAACAATTTCTCTATCTTGAGCCATAAATTGTTGAGGTTGTGCAAGTTTAATCTTCTTTCCACCCTGAACATGATATACATCTTCACCTTTATTAAACTTACCTGAACAAATTCTCATAAATGCAATTCTATCTCTATGAGCTTTATTCATATTAGCTTGTATCTTAAATACAAATGCAGAAAATTTATCTTCAAATGGATCAATAAGTCCTTCTGTAGAATTTCTTGCAAGCGGTGATGTTGTCATCTCTAAGAAATGTTCTAAGAATGGTTCTACACCAAAGTTTGTTAATGCCGAACCAAAAAATACTGGTGTTAACTCACCTCTTCTTACAGCATCTAAGTCTAAATCATCTCCAGCAATATCTAGAAGTTCAATATCTTCCATTAACTTATCATGAAGTGCTTCTCCTAAAATTTCTCTAAACTTAGGATCATCTGGAGATCCTTCTATAGCCTCAACTTCATTTTGACCATGATTTCCTCCATTGAAAGCTATAATTCTATTATTATCTCTTTCATATACACCCTTGAATTCCTTACCTGAACCTATTGGCCAGTTCATTGGATAAGTTTTAATTCCTAATTCATTTTCAATATCTTCAAGTAAACCAAATGGATCTCTAGCTTCTCTGTCCATCTTATTTATAAAAGTAAAAATAGGCATTTCTCTTAAAGATGCAACATGGAATAACTTTCTTGTTTGATCCTCTATACCTTTTGCAGCATCTACAACCATTACTGCGCTATCTGCTGCCATAAGTGTTCTATATGTATCTTCTGAGAAGTCTTGGTGACCTGGAGTATCTAATATGTTAATACAATGACCATCATAGTTAAATTGCATAACAGAAGAAGTAACTGAGATACCTCTTTGCTTTTCTATTTCCATCCAGTCAGAAACTGCATGTTTAGATGATTTTCTAGCCTTAACAGAACCTGCAAGTCTTATAGCACCACCGTAAAGTAATAACTTTTCGGTTAAAGTTGTTTTACCAGCATCCGGATGGGAAATAATTGCAAAGGTTCTTCTCTTTTGAATTTCATTTATATAATCAGCCAAAAATGATTCCTCCCTAATATTTTAAATTACTTGTATCTTAAATCATGCTTAAATTATATCTTAAGCACTATAATAATATATAATTTCAAATTCTAAATAATAAAGTGATTACACCAAGTTTAAATTTACAATTACAAAACTTAATATTGTAAATTTAAAACCATTATTTATTTACTCTAAAAACATTCTGATTCTTATTTTTTTATAATTCCATGAACATAAAAAAACATATAAGTTGCAATGTATAATCTGCATTAAAAAATAATTATGTTTATTGCAGTAGACATATATAACACAAAATCATAAATGCAACTTATGTAAATCTAAAATTAAATTATGTTTTAAGTAAATATAAATTTTCATCTTAAAACATCTTCAAAAATAATTAAAATGCATTAATAGTAATAAAAATCACTTTAAGATTTTTTAGAGTTTAAACACATAAAAAAATGTGTCTTATTGCAAATACAATATTAATATTAAAATATATATTTGCAAATTACAATATACATAATTAGGTACATGAAATAAAATAATAGACCAAAGATGCGTTGTATATTCTGTGTCAGACAAGGAAGCAAGTTTGGCTAATAGCGAGCTATTAACTAAATTTACTGACGCAGTATGACGCAAAACAGACGAGCATACTGGTCTATTATTTTTTGAATGTGCCTTAAATCATATATATTGCCTAAAGTATTATATCATATAAAAGAGTTCAAATACACATTGATTCAACTCATTTTATAATCACCGTTAATATATCTTCTAAAATTAAGCACATGAGAAAGCTTTATTAGGACTATATAGTTTAACTTTAGTTATCCTTAATTATAGCCAAAATTTAAACTTATCAACAATTTATAAAAAAAATTTTTATTAATTGTACATTTTTTTAATTTTTGTTACTTATAAAAAAACTTAGAGCAACTTTAAAATAAGTTAACTCTAAGTCTGTTAAAACAATATTTTTTTCATTAACCCAATATAAACTATAGTTCCTACAAAAATATAGGTTATGCTATAAACAATCGGCATCATAAGTATATTTAATGAAAATTTAACTGCATTAATACAAGAACTAGTTATATTACTTACAGGAGGTAAAATCCACATAAATGTTTTCATGATGGGACACTCATTTACTATTGGTATTTTTACAATAGTAATAATTATAATTAAGAATAATATTAATATTGATTTATTTGAATTTCCAATAATTCTAGTTTGAAAAATCATTCCAAGCAATACTCCCATAAATGCAGATAATATAAGAATTAAAAAACCTAATACAATACTATCCACTCTAATTCCATCATTATTAAGACTACTAACTAATGGCCATATTACCCCTATTAATGATAATAAAATCCCTATAATAAACATAAATGCTATTTTTGAAATCCAATATAAATTTCCATTGTTTATCTTAAGAAATACGATTTGTTCTGTTCTCCAATCCTGCAATTCACAATAACCGAATCCCATCCATGTCATTATACAAAATACTACACTAACACAAATTGTAACATCTGATACAAAATCTACTGAGCCTGTACCATAATAAATCAACTGAAATAATAAATAAAATATAAATGGTACCATAAACTTATTATATTTAAGATATATTTTAGAATTATATTTTAATAATGCTATCATAATGTTCCTCCGTTTATTACTTAAAATATTTCAATATATAACCATAATTTAACATTTCCAAAAGTACTTTATTGCTACAACTTTCTTTTACCTTTAATTTCAAGATTCCTTGCTTCTCATCACATTCCAAAATATCTTCAAATTCTGAGATTAATTTTGTATTAGCTTTTTCTTCTTTTTCAAATATTAGCGTATTATATTTAACTTTTTCTATTTTAAGTTTTTCTAATTCAATTAGTTTCCTATCTTTAATTCTAATAACCCTACTAGATAACTTATCTACTAAAAATTGTTCATGGCAAGACATAATGACAGTTACGCCTTTAGATATTAAATTTTTAATAATTCTAATAAAATTCTTTTGTGAATTAATATCTTGTCCTGACAAAGGTTCATCTAATAATAATACATCAGAATTAGAAATTAATGCTTGAATTACTGCTACCTTTTGTAATGAGCCCTTAGATAAATACTTCATTGGAACATCTTTCATACTTTCTAAATAAAACTTTTCATAAAAATTATTTACCTTAAACTTAAATTCTTCTTTTTCTATATTATCTAAGTTTGCTATACATTTCAAATATTCTTCTACTGTTAAATTTAGTTTTGAATAATTCTCAGGTATATAATTGAACTTTATTCCTTTATCAATTATTACCTTACCACTACTCAAACTTGTAAGTCCGGATATCATTCTAAGAAAAGTACTTTTCCCCATTCCATTATTTCCTAAAATAGCTACACTTTCTCCTTTTTTAAAGTTGATATTCACTTTATCAAAAATTATCTTCTTTCCAAACTTCTTCGTTAAGTTCTCTACCTTAATTATATAGTCTTCCATATTTTTTCTACCTCGTAAAAATAGTAATGATATTTGCATGTCAGATTTTCTTAATTCTCCACAACAATTATCACTACTATCTTCAATATAAACATTAATTTAAAATTTATTTTATTGTTACTGTAAAACTAGTAGATGTCTTAGTTATTGAATCTACTGTTACTTTTGCTGAATATGTCCCACTAGCTGGTGCATTAAGATCTACACTAAATGTACCATCACTTTGTATTACAACAGCATTATTAATAACTTGTGGATTTAATGACGATCCACTCTTTAATAATTCAACTGCAGCAACTTTACCTGATTCACAATCTACCTTACCTGTTACAGTTACTTTACCTTTATCATCTGATGTAGGTGAAATATTTATTATTACAGGATTTTTAGGTTTTATTTTACAAGCTATATCTGATTTACTTGATACCTTATATGCTGTAGCCGTATTAGTATCTGAAGTTATCCCTGTCCATTCATAAGCAAATTCGCTAATTCCTGAAATTCCACTTATCATTGCAGGCGTTATTGTGATACTTACATTATCTTCTGCAAGTACTGCATCACCTGATTTAATTGATGTGCTAGTATTAGATTTATTATTTACTTCAGTTAAACTTACTCTACTTCTATTAATGTCTATTGAGCTCGTACCACTTAATGTAATATTAAATGTATAATAATTTAATATTTTAGAATTTGGTGCATTATTTATTTCAATTTGTTCTCCTATCTCTTTATTGTTAACAAATATCTTATAGATTCCATTTTCTAATCTCTTTGTTTTTACCTTACCTAATGCATCATTCATTACTGATATTGAAGTTCCTACGTTTCCATTATCTAATTTTTTCTTTAAGGTTATTGTTCCAACTCCATCCCATGCACTACCATCTTTATTAATAGTTATGATTGCTTCATAGCCTTTTTTCAATGCATCTTCTGCTGATTTTAATGCATTTGTTGCACTTTCTATTTGCGATAATGTTGAGTTTTGATTTTGTTCAACTTTTATAGCATTCATTACTGCTGGTACATATTTACTCCAAGTTTCTTGTGGATAATCTGTTTCAACCTTCTTCCAAGTAGTACGATCAACCTCCATAGCATTATCTAAAGCTGCTTTTAATTCTTCTCTTGCTTTTTTTAATTTATCTGCCGCTTCTGAGTTTGCATCATCATTTTTCTTCAATCTTGTTTGAGTCATAACTGCATCATTAAACGTCTTACTAATAATTCCAACTTCATCTACAGTGTATTCTAGAGGTCTATAAACACCCTTAGCAACCTCTGTTGTATATTTATTAGTTGATTCAATTAAATTTGCATAATCTGATTTATTTAATCCAAGAGCTTGTGCAGATTTACTGAATCCATCTGAATTAAATAAATTTACAAGGTTTGAATATTTAGTATCCCCAGCATCTTTTTTCATTGCATCATTAATAGCATTCAAGCCATCTAAAACCTCTTGAGCTATCTTATTAACATAGAAGTACCCTGATGATTCACGTTCCAATGCTCCTATTGTTATTTTAATTTTATATGCCCCTTTGCCTAGCCCTGTAAAATCAGTTGTAAGATTTCCATCTCCATCTATCTTCACATCTGATCCACTCTTTGTAGCAATTAAAGCACCATCTTTAAATAATTCAACCTTTGCATTTTGATTTTCATATTTATATATCTTCGCGGTAACTTTAGCATTACCTGAATTATCATTAGCTGCTACACCATTTATATTATTTATTATCACTTCATTTGGAGAAACTTCACAAACAAGTTCTACCTTCCCATGTGCTTTTAAATCTTTAATTGAGTATGAAGCAGATTTTGATTCTTCTAAACCATTAATATTTTTCCATGAATAAGTAAATTCTTTTGTCTCATTACTATTAGCATTCATTGTAAGCACTAAATCATTATTAACATCATCAAGTATAGCATCACCAGATTTAATTGATGAATAACCAGTTACAGTATTACCATATTTAGCAGTAATTTCACCATCTATAATATCTGAATTTTTCATTTCAAATTTTACTGTGTAATAATATAAATTTTCTTCAGGTAATTTAGTACTAGTACCCTTATCAGGTACTGTTATAGACTTCCCTGTAGGCTTTCCATCAACTAATATCTTATACTCTCCTTTAGTTAAAGTTGCCTTATATGAACTTTCTCCACCACGATCTGCTTTTATTGGAGTAGACAATCCTTTTTGGAAACTTATATTTCCCTTAAAATCAGTCCACTTACAATCATCAGTTGCACCGTTTTTATAAATATTAACAGTTACTAAATGTGCCCCTGTTAATGCATCCTTAGATGAATTTAAATAATTTATTGCACCTTCTACATTTGATAAAGGAGAATTATCATCACTTTCAACTTCTTTTGCATTTGTCAAAGCTAGCATATACCTATTCCAACTATCTTTAGTATTTTCTTCTTGTTGTGCTATTAGGTTTGTCCTTAAAGTTCCATCAGAATATTGTTCATTAATAGTTTTAGTTAATTTTTCTTTTGCCTCTTTTAATTTCTTATCTGATTCTGTTTTATTATCATTTTCCTGTTTTAATCTAGCTTGGCTTACAACAGCCATGTTAAATGTATTCGAAATTCCTACTGCTTCACTTTCAAGCTCTTTTTTATATGCGTTTTTATCAGAATTTCCTGATATATAATTTCTAGATTTTATATCATCATAAATTGCCTTTGCAACACCTAATTGATAAACTTGATTTTTATCAGATGGCAACTCTAATTCTTTATACTTATTATATTGGATTTCACTTGCTCCAATCGATAATATATTATTTTGAGTTAATTTTTCCTTAACTGCTAATACTTTTGCATCTTCATCACCTTGAATATTTACGGCATTATTTATTTCTTCTACTGCCTTACCTAATTTTGTATTAAATCTCTTAACATATGCAATAAAGTCCTTTGTTAAAGGAGTTGCATCTCCCTTTGAAATAGTAGCTGTTAATTTTACTTTTACATTATTACCATTACCCTCAGGTCTAGTTACTTTCCCAATAACATTATTCTTACTTGAAGGGTCTTCTTCAATAGTAATAACTTTATCAGTATCTCCATCAACATTATTAGCTGTCCATTTAATTGTAGTGCCATATGTTCCTGTCGTTGGTAAATTCAAATCTGAAGTTACTAAGCTTATATCACCTAATTTAAGAGCATCTGCGGCATTTTGAATATCACTATTTGATATATCATTCTTTGATAACACTTTAAACTCTTCTGAAACTGCACTTACCTTTCCTACTGTTACCTTCGCTGTAAATGTCCCTGCTACCATGTCTATAAATGTACATCCTATATATCCATTGCTATTTATTGCTACAGTTTGTGTTTTTCCTTCCACTACTTGTCCTGTAGTTTTATCAATTAATTCAATAGTTGCTTTTGTTCCAGATGCAAAATTCTTTGCGTTTGTAGTTACTTTAACGCTGCTTACTCCTGAATCATTAGTAAATACTTTAGATGTTACCTTTGCAAGTTGTAACTGTTGATTATCTGATCCATTATTTGACTCACTTCCAGAACCTGATTCTGATCCACCAGAAGAACCCTTTTTAACCCATTTAGCATGTAACTTAAGATTTGATCTTACTTTTGTATCATCTGTAAATTCCTTATCAAAATCTTCATCCTTGTACCATCCATCAAATTCATAGCCGTCTCTTGTAGGCTCATCTGGTAAGTCTATTGTTTTTCCTGGTTTTATTCCAGTTATTGATGATACCTTACTTCCCCCATTTGAATCAAAAGTGACCTTAAATTTAATCTTTACTTCTTTAACATCATCAAATATATCATCTTCATCCTCTTTATAAGAAGAATTATTTGAATTAGCCCCCCATGATTCACCATTTTCAGTATACGGAGGTTTAAACTTATCATCTAAGATGTTGTTATTTATATCAAAGCTCTTATTGGGAGTTGGTATTTTATCTCCTACTGCTATACCTTGTTGATTAAATGTATATGATCTACCATTTATAGAAACATTGCCTGTCTGCATAATTCCATTCCCACCAAAAGCATAAACCTTACCGTCAATTTCGATTATGCCTGTCTGCATTACACCAGTAGAATCTGTATAATACCATGCACCCCAGTCATTGATCCAACCTTTTCTCATGTTTCCACTATAATCAAAATAATACCACTTTCCATCAATTGATTTCCAACCTATTGCTTTAGAATTATCCTCTATCCAATTCCAATTTCCGTAATTATCTTTATTCCATGATGCTGAAACTCCAGTCGGTGCAACACTTAAAACAGTTGTAGCTGCAAGTACTGCTGCCACAGCCTTCTTTAAAAGAACATTTTTCATTTGATCTCTCCTAACCTAAAAAAGTAATATTAAATTTAATAATACTTTTTTTAAAAACATACTCTTTCACTTATTAAAATTTATTTAATAAATACATAAATATTTAATATAATCTTTCATTATTAATCCTTAATATATTATATAATACAATAATACCAAATTTTATTAAGTATGTAACCCTAAAAAGTAAAAGTAACTACATAATCATTTAATAAATATTCATTATACAGTAATATAAATCTTGTTTAGATTTATACGTAAAAATAAGATTAAAGCTGTATCAAAATAAATACTAGAACAAAAGTGGCTACGCTACATTTTAATGGAAAATTAGCAGTTGATAATGGACAACTGTGGTTGAAAGCCTTCGGCTTTCTGAAAAATATATATTTTAAAAATTACAAAGTGATTTCATCCTAAATTGTGAATTCAAAATCTCTTATTTACCTTAGATTTTATCAGCCTTTTAAGCTTAAGAAATTCTATGCTAGTCTAAAGATAAAAAAAGTTGATATTAAGTATGAAACTCATACTTAATATCAACCTTCGTTTAAACAAAATAAAAAAATATATAAATATATTTTTTAAGACTTCCCTTAATAAATATTAAAAAATTGGAATTATATATAATTAATAAATTCATCCTTTTTATATCCATACACCTTTATAGAATTATTTAAAATTTCTCCAGGAACATGGATTTTTCTTAATATATTAACAATTTTATTTTTCATTTCTTCATTATCAACTTTAATTTCTAACCATTCAATAGTATCATATCCCATCAATTTAAAATGATAAAACCATTCTCCATCCCAATTGCTTAAATAACCATTATCAATATTTTTCACTCTCCACATTATTGTTTCATGGTATTGATACATTGCTAATCTAATTTCTTTCCATTTTGTATTATTCATCAAACTATTAAATTCCTTAAAATTCATTTACTCTTCACTCCTAATGGTAGAATCCTTTATATAATACCATTATACTGTTAATTAATCGTTTTTAACTTCCTCTTCTGCTTTGATTTCTTCCTCACTAACCATAGATTGAGTTTTTATGTAAGTTAAATATTGCCTAAAAAGTACATCAACTAAAAGGAAAAAGAATGCTGTTGTTTCATGTACTCTACCTTTATCAAGATTGATTTTTGCAGTTGATATGTATAAATTATATTCACAATTTCTTGCTAATATATTGTCACTAAATTTAGTCATTGATATGGTATTAATTCTATTCATTTTAAAAATAGTAGTTATCCCTTTTAAAAGTTCATTATTTCCAGATAATGATATTGCTATAAATACATCTTTATCTGTTATATCTGAAACTACAGTTTTTAATTCTGTTTCTCCTTCTATTACATAAAAATATTTACTCACTATTAAAAATGTTCTTTGCATTTCTTTTGCTACTGCTGTTTGAGTCATCCCTGTTCCATATACAAATACTCTCTCAGCTTTCTGTATTAATTCACATATTTTAGAAAGCTTTTTAGTATCTAAATGCCTTCTAGTTTCTTCTAAATCTAAATAAAATTTGCTTACATAATCTTCTTCAGTATTTTCCTCTTCTTGTTCTTCCCATCTTAAAAATACTTTAAATTCACTATATCCTTTAAAACCCAATTTTTGAGTGAATCTTAAAATTGTTGTCCTTGATACATTACAATTATCAGCAAGGTCATTTATAGATATATTTCGACATTTCTTTTTATTACTACATATAAACTTTAAAATATATAAATCATTTTCATTAAGCTTTGAATAATTATTATTTACTACCTCTTCTAACCTCATCTCTACTCCCCCCGATTATTATAATTATATCAAATAAATATAAAATAATGTATATCAATTATTTTATATGATATGCTATATAATGGAAAAATTCTTATATAACATCTTAATTTAAAGATGTTAATGAACAGTCTACAATTTACAATTGTGGTTGAAAGCCTCTTACTTTCTTAAAATATATATTTAGAAATCATATTATGATTTCATCCTAAATTGTCAATCGTACATTCTCCATTATCAATTCAAAAATATTTCTTTAGGCACATGAAAGAAAATAACAACTCCAAGATGCTATGTATATTTTGCGTCAGACAAGGAAGTAGAGTGGTTTAATAGCGAGCTATTAAACCACTCTGCTGACGCAGTATGACACAAAATAGACTACATATTGACTTGTTATTTTTTTGAATGTGCCTTAGCATTAACTTTTTTCAGTGTTTCAAGTTGCAAAATCCTATAATTTTCTATGCAAAAAAAGATTGCTTAATTTTGAGTAATTCAAAATTAAACAACCTTTCATACATTACAAATTTGGTTATTTTGTGAGAAATATAAGTAATAATTAAAAATTAATTTCTAAAATTCACATTCTGAAACATAAATTTTCACACAATGTAATTTTATATTTTGATACTCGAACTTACTCAACAATTGTGTGTAAATCAAGTTTCCTTTTAACTTTACAAGTATATAATAAACTTTATTTTAATTCTGGCCAGTATTCTTTGTTAGCTTCAATTAAATCATCAAGGATTTGTTTTGCAACTTTTGCACTTGGTACTGTCTTTGATAATGTAATTGCTTGCCATAATTTTTGATATGAACCTTCTGCCCATGCTTCAACTGTTAATTTTTCTACTGAAACTTGTTGTTCCATTAATCCTTTTTGGAATTGTGGAATAGTTCCAACAACTAATGGTTCTGGTCCTTGACTTCCAACTATACATGGTATTTCAACCATTCCTGTTTTATCAAAATTTTCAATAGCTCCGTTGTTTTCCACTATTAATAACATTCTTTCTTTAGTGTTATATGCAATAGCTCTAGCTAAATCAACTATATATGAAGCATGTTCATCAACATGTAATTCACAACCTTTTGCTGTTCCTGCATTTACAACTTTTTCACATTCTCCAAATACGAATTTTTCTCTTCCGTCCATAACTTCATTTGCTCTAGTGTATTCTTTATTAGAATGTTCTACAACATAATCTTGGAATAAGTAGTACTTTAAGTATGTGTTTGGTAAAGTTGTTGGATCTACTGCAAATACATCTTTTGCTTTTCCAAAAGTATCATTCCAGCTAGCATCTGTATGTTGGTATTCTTCAACATCAACATTATATCCGTATTTAGCAACATGTTCTTTTATCTTTGGCATTAAGTCGTTTCCTTCTTTATCTTTAACACTTGTCCACCAACCAAAATGATTTAATCCAAAGTATTTGATTTCCATTTCTTTTCTTGAAGATAAGCCAACTATTTTAGCCATATGTTCTTCAATTCCAACTGGCATATCACAGATGTTTAATATCTTTGAGTTTGGTCTTAACTTTCTAGTAGCTTCTGCAACTATTGCTGCTGGGTTAGAGTAATTTAACATCCATGCATCTGGAGAATATTTTTCCATATAATCAATTATTTCAAGTATTCCACCAATTGAACGCATTCCATACGCAATTCCTCCTGGTCCACAAGTTTCTTGACCTAATACATTATATTTTAATGGAATTTTTTCATCTAATTCTCTCATTGCATATTTACCAACTCTAATGTGAGCCATTACAAAATCAATATCTGTAAATGCTTCTTCTGGTTTTGTTGTTTGCATAAATTCTATTTCAGGTGCTCTTTCTTTTAATATTATTTCACATGCCTTAGCAACCTTATCTTGTCTTTCAGAGTCATTATCATAAAATTTAATCTTTCTAATTGGGAATTTTTCTAAGTTTTCAAGTAACATTAATACTATTCCTGGTGTAAATGTACTTCCACCGCCTGCTATTACTACTGAGAATTTTTTCATTTTTCATTCCTCCTAAAATTACTATATTTTATCCATTAGCTAATATCTGTAATATTCATAACAGCTATATACTTCTGGATTGATTTTGCCATCTTTTAAATTGATGATTGTCTTTTTGTTAAATTATATTTATTATTTAATATGATTTATTGCCATTATAGGGTTAATCATATATTTAACTTTTTAAACTGGGGTATGTTTTAAGTAAATGTTAATTTAAAACATACCCTTAAAATCTTATCCTAAACTTTATAGTAATGATTCAAATCTTTCCCTAACTTGTGGTACTGATAATCCTACTATAACTTGTATTGCTTTTCCTTTATTAACTAAACCATGTGCTCCGGCTTCTACAAAGACACTTGTATCTTTTACTAAGCTTGGATCTTTTACTGTAACTCTAAGTCTAGTTGCACAATTAGTAACATCTTGAATATTATCTTTTCCACCTAAAGCTTCTAAAAATGCTTTTGCTTTAACATCTCTAGCATCTTCTCCTTGTGATGAGCTTTCTTGATTCTTTTTAGCTTTATAATCAGCTTTTCTATATAGCTTTTCTTCTCCACTATCTGTACGTCCTGGAGTTTTAAAATCAAACTTAAGTATTAAGAATCTAAATACAAGGAAATAAATTCCTGTAAATATTAATCCTATTATTATTTGAGTTATATAAGTTCCTGGATGATATTTAAATAATGGAAGCCAGTTTTGAGCTGCCCAATCTATTAAACCTGATCCAAAGTTACCTGTTACTCCAAATGCAAATGATGTTGCTGCTAATGTTGCTGCTAATAATGCATGTACTAAGAATAATACTGGTGCAATAAATAAGAATGTAAATTCAAGTGGTTCAGTAATTCCTGCAAATACTGCTGTTAATGTTGCTGGAATTAAAAGTCCTGCTACTATCTTTTTCTTTTCTGGTTTTGCTGTTGCATACATTGCTAATGCTATACCTGTACAACCAAAGACTTTTGATAATCCATGTAAAGCAAATCCACCTTCTGGGAACATCTCTTTTAATGTATGAGCTGTATTAGTAAACTCTTGTATATGAGCTGGCCAATAACTTTGAATTCCTTCATTAACAACTGCTGGTCCAAATATAAATGGTGTATAAATAAAATGATGTAATCCTGTTGGTATTAATATACGTTCTAAGAATGTATATATCCAAACTCCAAATACTCCTGAAACTTTCAAGAAACCTTGCATTGAATTAATTCCACCTTGAATAATTGGCCATATGAAACATAATGCTAATGCAACTGGTATCATTACAAAGAATCCAATTATACATACAAAAGATGATCCTTTAAATACCCCTAACCATTCTGGTAATTCTGTATCAAAATATTTGTCATGAATGAATACTGTAATTGCTGAAATTAGTATTGCTCCAATCATTCCTAGATCCAATGTTTTTATGTTAGCAATCATTGCTAGTCCACTTGTTCCACCTGGTTCTAAACTATAGTCAACACCAAATGATGGTCCCCATAAATTAAGCATCGCTGCCATAAAATAATTGAAAGTGATGTATATAACTAATGATTCTAAACAAGCACGTGCATTGTTTTTCTTTGCTAATCCTATTGGAAGTCCGATTACAAATAATAATGGTAATTGTCTAAACACAGTCCAACATCCTTCTTCTATTACGTACCAAATGTTGTACCACATAGTTCCTTTTGTTGCTATCGAACCCATCAAATCTGGATTTTTAAATAATATTGATAGTGCTACCATTATTCCTGAAAATGAAAATAATAATACCGGTGTAAACATAGCGCCACCAAATCGTTGGATTTTTTGCATCATAACATTTTCCCCCTCATCATTTTTCTGTTGTTGTATTGCTTTGTTGTGTTTATATTATCACCCTAAGATTACGTTTACAATAGACTTTAGATATGTAGTTCTTTTTCACACACATTGGTATTTGTTATTATTTATGTGAAATTTCACACCTTGTAGATATGCTATTGTTTTTACTTTAATCTATCTTTAAAATTAGAATTAATCACATTAAAAGATAATAATGTACAAGCATTAATCTATTATTTTTGTGATTATGCCTTATATAAATTAACCTTAAAGTTTATATAGTTCTAAAAATAATATATTAGTATCTTATTAATCCATATTGCTACATTCTCATTAACACATCTTGATACGCATTAATATATTATTTTTAGTATCATATACCTAATGTAAACATTTAACCAAATTAAGAAAGGATGATAATAAATAATGTTTAATTTTTTTAAAAAACCATTACATATCATAGCACCAATTTCTGGCCAAACAATAAGTCTTGATAAAGTTCCAGATCCAGTATTTGCAGAAAAAATGGCAGGTGACGGTGTTGCTATAGACTCTACAGATGATACAGTAGTTGCCCCTTGCGATGGTACAATAACACTGATAATGGATAGTAAACATGCATTTGCAATGACTACTGATGAGGGAATTGAATTATTAGTACATGTAGGTTTAGAAACTGTTGAATTAAATGGAGAAGGGTTTGAAGTTTTACAAAAAGTAAACACTAAAGTAACAGCTGGAACTCCTATCTTAAAATTAAATAGAACTTTCATAGAATCAAAAGGAGTTTCTCTAATAACTCCTGTACTTATAGTTAATCATGACAAATTAAAACTATTAACTCCAATAGTTAATCAAACAGTTTGTTGTGGAGAAACTCCTGTTATTGAATATAAACTATAATTAAAAAACAATGTTAATATTATAGTATAAACAAAGTTATTAGTCGCAGTGAAACTTGCTTTCATCTGAAGATTAGAAATTGTTATCAATGAGCCTATAACCGTTATGAAATTAAAGATACTAGTTATCGAATAAAGCTCATGTAAAGAGAAATTTACTTAAATATATTAAATTAATATGGACCTATCTAAAAAAATCCTCCAAAGTTATAATTTTTGTACCTTTGGAGGATTTCTTATAACAACTCAAAAGCTGCATTTATAAGGCTTTCTTTTTTCTATCTGATTTTTTTATTTAGACCCTATTGAGTTTTGTTGCATATAATCATCTATTTCTTCACATTCTTATAATAATTATATATAAATTTAAACTAAGTTTATTTTTTTAGTTATCTTAATCTTAAATTTTAACAAATACTTTTAAAGGTGTGTATAAATATGAAAAGTAATGTAAAAAGTAACTTAACTTTAATTAAAATAAAAATATTTTTAGTAGTTGTATTATCTATTTTTATATTTTATCTATTTGGTAAAAATAATTTAGTTGTTGGAATAGGTGCTGTTATTACAGCATCAACGATATTCAAAGAAGATTATAAAGGTAATATACTCTCTACTACTTTATTGTTTTCCACAATAAATGTTATTATAGGCATTTTTGCATATATTACAAATATAAATCCACTTTTAGGAATAATCCTTACATTCTTTATAAGTTTTATTATTTATTATATATTTAGTTATGATGCTAAGCCATTAAAAAGTCTTGGTTTTATAACAACATATTTAAACTTAGTATATTCTCCAGTTGAATTAAACTATATGCCTATAAGATTACTTGCTCTTATATTTTCTGGAATATTAATAATGTTATTATACTCTGCCTTCTCTAAATATGATTTTCATAAAATTATAAATAACGAAATTATAGAGATTGTAGATTTAATTTTAGACGAAATAAATTTAATTTTGACTGATAAAACAATACATTCTAAAAATAAGTTAATTAATACAAAATTAAAAAATATTGAACTAAAGATATATGAAAAAATAGAAAAATCCAGAAAAGACTTAAACAGTATTTATATAAAATATATAATAATAGTTTTGTGTAAAAAAATTAGTACACTTATTCCTCTCTTAAAGAAAAGAGGAGGTAATATAGTTCTTCTAAAAAAAATTAAAAAAATATTTGAAGATATAAAATTATATATATTAAATGAAAATAATTTGGAAAATCTAAAATTCAACCTAGAAAATCATTATAATAATCTAAAAACAAAAAACTTATCAAATGATATAGATAAATATAATTATTATAGTTTAAAAGCTTCAATAGAAGAAGCTTATATTTGCATAAAAGATATAGATAATACTACCTCTATTTATATGAATCAAACTATTAAATTATTAAAATTAATTAAAGAAAATATGTATGGATTAAAGAATAATTTTACAATGACTTCATTAAGATTTAATTTAGCCATAAAAGCATCTATATTAATTTCTTTATCTATTTTTATAGTAAATTATTTTCATATATATGAAGGACAATGGACTATATATGCAATAATAGTATTTTTATTGCCATATGCTGAACAGACTAATCAAAAAATTAAAGATAGAGTAATTGGAACAATTATAGGTTCTATTTTATTTAATATAATAAACTTTATTATAAATGGTAATATAATTTTTATGATAATTTTATTAATTATATTTGCGTATTTTTTAATCTTTACAGTTTCTTATGATATAAAATGTATATTTATAACCTTTACTTCTATGTTAAGTATTAAAATAATGTATCCTACTAATGTAATTCTTATATTAACTGAATACAGAATCCTATTTACATTAATAGCTGCAATTGTTACAGCTATTATAATAAATATTTTCTTTCCTTACACATTAAGAGACGATACTATAAATACTTTAACAAAATATATAAATTTAAATCAAAGTATATTAGATGAATTAGAGAAAGATAAGATAGATAAAAATAGATTAGATATTATGATACTTACTGATAATTATCTTTGGAAAAAAATAAACTTCAACAATAAAGAATTAAAATTTAATGATATTGATAATTTATTAAGTGAGCAAAGCAATTTTATTACTGATATAAGTTTTTTATTTAAAACAGGTAGTTATTTAGATGATAATCATGCTTTTATAAAATCAATATCAGAAAATTTGAAAGTAACTATTAATCAAGAAGATCTCGAAAAAAAAGCAAAACAAATTTTCACTTCATTAAGCAGTGATACTGAAAGATTAATATTAATACATATATGTAAAATACACTCTCATGTAAAAAATATATATTTATTAGCTCAAAAAATTATTAATAACTTATAAACTTAAATATGGAACAAAATTAGTATAATAAATTTCTATATTAAAAAAGTGATAAGAAATTAATTTCTTATCACTTTGAAATGTTTTTTTGTTTAATAACTATCCAGCTGAAGGATTGATCTTACTTATTATTGAAATATTAATATACAAACAATCGTTTAACTTGTTTAATGTCGACATATGTATTTGAGTTAAACTATTATGAAATCAACATGATAATTAATGGTAATAATCGAAATTTTGTCGCAAAACAGATATAATTAAAATTCGGATTATTTTTAAGCTGAATAGTTATCTTGTAACTATATATTTACATAACATATGGATTAAGTAAACCGTTATTCTTCTAAATTCAAAAAACAATACACCAAAGGCAAATAAATAACTTATCTGTATTTAATGTATTGTTTATTCTTAATTATTCTTTTTATTCCTTTTTTTTTCTCTTTAATGCAATAAAATAAACTATTCAAGTTCATTTTTGGGATTATTTAACTTAAATTAAAGATTATCAAAATAAATATCAAATATAATTTCATCATCTTCTACCCTTATTTTAATATATCCTTTATGCAAATTAACTATTTCTTGTACATTATACAATCCATAGCCCCTTGTATCATTACTTTTAGTTGAATATCCCTTTTTAAATATTTTATTTAGATTAATATCTTCTGAATTAACTACTTGGTTTTTAATAACTATATGTGATTTATTAATTTCAGAAAAAATCTTAATATCTATATTTTTTTCATTGCACTCATTTCTTAAAACTTCATCAAAAGCATTGTTTAATAAGTTGCTTAATAAATTAGAAGTTTCTTGATAAGTTAATATATCATCAAGAACATAATTTTCTATCTCATAATGAAAATTAATATGATACTTTTTTGCTTTACATAAACTTCTATATATTATAGATTTAATAACTACATTCTCTATGTATATAAGCTCATTTATATTACTATCATATATATCTTCATCTTTTATATAATTAGTAATTGCTTGTTTTATTTCTTTTTCATCTAAAACTTCCACTATTCCTCTTATTGTATTTTTATAATTAGCAAAATCATGTTGTCTTCTTTTTATTTCTTCCACTATTTCATCAATAAGATTGTTATATTCATTTGAAAGTTTTAACTTTTCTTTTTCCTTTATTACTTTAGTAAGATATAAGTATATTAATATTTGAGAAATAAACAATACACTTATTATAATTATACTTATATATGTATTATTAAAAATTATTTTACTATCATACTCACAAATAATTTTGAAAACTATAACATATACACCAAATATTGAAATTAAATATATTAAAATATTACTCTCGATATTATCAAAACTAATTTTCTTCTTCCCAAACTTCATCTTTGAAAATATAATTACTATAATCAACACTAATGATTCAACAACCATTCCTTGACGTGTATAAGTAGATATAAATCTAACAGCAATTAGAGAAAATATTAATTGTAGAATTATATCTACAAATAACACTAGAAGAAACACTAATACAGTATCTTTTAATCCCTCTTTATATATAACTTTAAGTACTGTAATAATAGCTATATATGATATAATAAAATTTAATTTAAAATGCTGATTTCCTGTAAGTATAATAGAAGAACTAATTATACAAAAAAATAATTTATATAAGTTATTATTATTTTTTGTTAAGCATGTCCATAAATAAATCACACTAATTGAATCTATACTATTTATTACAAAATTTTCTAACATACTATCACTTTTCCTTTGTTAAATTCATATATAGAAATTAGTATCTAACAAAAATACTTCTCCCTATATAATCCTATCATTTCACTAATCTTATACTAAATATCACTCCCCATCTTCTTTAAATAAACGTAACTACATCATTACACTACTACACTACTATTATCGTACTTAAAGTGAATTTTTTTAGAAAATTTTAAAAATATATTAACTTTAATAAAAATAATAGTTGATTTGTCGATTTCTGGTATGTTCTATTTTAAAATAAATTTAAATAATCTTTGAAAAAATGTATTTTTTCCCATAAAATTATACATTTTTAATAATATTAGATATTATTAGATAATATTGATAAATATTAGATTAATTTGATAATTTTTCATAATAAGTTATAATATTATATGTATATATTTACCTAAAATATAAGTGAGGTTAAAATGTTAAAAACATTATCAAATTTAATATCTAAATATTTAGCTCAAAATAATAGTTCTTTAACAAAAAATGATTTGCTAAAAATACAATATTCACTACAAGTAATCTTAGGAGATTTAATTAAATTCTTGATTTTATTCTTAATATTTTTAAGTTTAAATGAATTATCTATTTTTTTATTTTCATTTATTATTTTAATTTCAATAAGATTATTCTTAGGTGGTATTCATTGTAAAACTTTTAGTTCATGTTTAATATTTAGCGTAATTTATTTTTTAAGCATATTATTTTTTAGTAACTTATCAATTAAATTACCTACTAATTTTTATTTATTATTTTTTATATTTTCGATTATTACTATTTTAATTTTTGCTCCATGTAATAATGGAAAAAGGCCTATAAAAAATAAAGTGATGTTAAAAATATTATCTTTAATATCACTTACTTTTTGGAGTATTTTATTTTTTAGATTATCTAATACGAAAATATGTAATTGCATATTTATAAGCATATTTTTACAAATACTTCAAGTAATTATACTTAACATAAAAGGGGGAATTTCAAATGCAAAAATCTATAAGACTTTTTTCAACAGTATTAATTAAACTATTTGGTTTAATATCACACTCAACTTGTACTGGGTTTTATGGCGAACCAGATTATCCTGAGGAATTAAAATAACTTATCTAAAAAAATACTAATAAAATGAATAAAAAAATATTATAGTTTAATAAACGAATTACAAAAAACATTAGATAATCTGAAAGTTAAAAGCAATAAAGAATTAAATTTTAACATCATATAAACTTTAATCCTTTTAGGTACTTTTCTTTTGGTAAAACTACTAATCCAAACCTTAATGAAATATAAAAAAATCACCTATAGGAAGACACTTTTTTAAGTTTCTTCCTATAGGTACCATTTTACACTACACTAAATAATATAATTTTTTATTTAGTGTAGTGTTTTTTCTTTATTTTTTCTTATTATTATTTTAGAATATAAAAATTTCTAATTAATTCACTTATATTAGAAATTTTTAAAGCAAATATCAAAGATAATCTCATCAGATTCTAGGTTTATTTTTATATGTCCTTTATTAGAATTAACTATTTCCTGCACATTATATAATCCATAACCCCTTTTATCATGATCCTTAGTTGAATATCCCTTTTTAAATATTTTACTTATATCAATGTTATTAGGATTAGCAACTTGGTTTTTAATAATCAAATGTGATTCATTCATTACAGCGCAAATCTTAATTTCTATATTTTTTTTATTACACTCATTTTTTATAAGTTCATCAAAAGCATTATTTAATAAATTACTTAATAAATTAGAAATTTCATGATAATTTAAAATATTATCCAAAATATTATTTTGGATTTCATATTTAAAATTAATATTGTATTGTTTAGCTCTACATATATTTCTGTATATTATAGACTTAATAATAAAATTATCAATATATATAAGATTATTTATATTATTATCTGATACATCTTCACCTTTTATATATTTAATAATTGCCGGTTTTATTTCTTTTTCATCTAAGACTTCCACTATGCCTTTTATTGTATTTTTGTAATTAGCAAAATCATGTTGCCTTCTTTTTATTTCTTCTACTATTTCATTAATAACAACATTATATTCAGTTGAAATCTTTAATTTCTCTTTTTCTTTTACTAATTTAATGAGATAAATATATATCAATATTTGAGAAATAACTAGTACACTCATTATTAGAAAAATTAATAATAAATTATTTAAAATTATTTTATTATCATAATCCCAAATAAATTTAAAGACTATAGAGTATATACTAAATATTGATATTAGGTAAATTAATACACCACTATCTATAGGCTTAAAATTAATATTTAATAAGTTCAATTTTGAGAATATTAATATACCTGATAATATTATAAACTCTACAATAACTGCCTTAAGTGTATAGTCATAAATAAATCTATCAATAGCTAATGAAAACATTAATTGCAAAATCATATCTATGAGCACTACTAAAAAGAACTTTAATATTATTTCCTTTATATTTTCTCTATATATAAGTTTAATTATTGTAATATTTATTATATATATAACAACAAAGTTAATTCCTAATTGTTCAGTAATTGTAATCATAGGTGAAATAAGTAATACTGATAATAATAATTTAAATATATTATTATTTTTTTTAATAAGGCTTGTATATAAATATAATATATTAATTGTATCTAGCCCATTTATAAGAAAACTACTTAACATAGTATCACTTTACCTTTTTTAAACTGGTCTATAACATTATTTTTAAATTTATACCCTAAAAATGCTTGTTCAGAAGTTCCATTAAAATATATAATACTTAACTTACTATCTACTTTTTCTATTTTAGATATATGATCTACATTTATAGCAAAAGCTCTATGACTTTGCAGTATATTTTCTGAATCAATTAATTTCATTATTTTTTTTAAACTTATGTTAGTAGCTGTATATGTTCCTGTTGGAGTATGTATATCACAATTTTTTCCCTTTACTTCAATAAAAACAATTTCTTTTATCTTTATTCCTATATATATTCCACATTTTAATGTTACAACAATTTCTTTATTATCTTCTAAAGTTTTTTTATTTTCATTAAGAATAATTCTATTCAACATGGCATATACATCATCTTTATCATATGGTTTTAATATATAATCATAACAATGTACCTGTTTAAATGCTTGAGTTATATATTCAATATGAGTTGTTAAAAAAATTATTTGATTAAATTCATATTTAGGAATATTTCTAATCTTTTTTGCAAGATCCAACCCTGAAGATTCTTTTAAACTAATATCTATTATAAACATGTTAATTTCGTTATTTTCTATTATTTCTAAAGCACCACTTTCACTATCTGCTTCATAAACTCTCACAAAATCATATGTAGAAGTTAACATTTTCTTTAAAATAGTCCTTTGCATAAAATCATCTTCTACTAAAATAATTGAGTACAAAAAATCCCTCCAATCCAAATTTTAATCATTTACTACTTTTATTAAATTTAATAATTAAAACTTTTATATAAATTTTAATTCTTTATTTAATAATTCTAAATGAGATTTCTGCCCCGTTTTGCTGTTTTGCTATCTAAAAAATCTGTTTTAATAAAAATATTAAATTTACTTTAATACTCTCTTTAAAAGCTTTCTTTGTCTATGATACAACATTATAAAATATTATACAATTTTCATGCTATAAACAAACTTTTTAGTTAAATTATTATAATTGAACTAAAATACTATTACTTTATATTGTCGTATCAATATAAAATTTTTTTAGTAAAAATCTATATATTCTTAATAAAATAATAAAAATATGCCCTCCTTATATTAAACAATTTTATTCTTTAAACTGTTTAATATAAGAAGGGCATATAACTCTTAAGGAAAACTACTTTAATAAGCGACAGTTAAAAACATAACAATTTCTAACTGTCAGTTCAAAGCAAATTTTACCCGTGTCTAAAACTTTGTTTATACTACAATATAAACTGTTTTTAAACATAATTAATTCATGCTTACTATTTTTTTAATGGGCCTTCATTTTTAGCTTGTACTCCTATATCAGCGAAATCTGAGAATAGTCCGTCTACATTAACGTCAAATAATAATTTTCTAATAAGTTCATCTGCATCTTTAGCGTACTTAGGTAAATCATCTTTACGTACTGTGTATGGATGTATTTCAAGGTTATTATCATGTGAATCTTTTACAAAGTTTGGATTACAAACTAAATCACTCTTTTTTTGTTCCCCATTTTCATCTAATATTTGATCTATAGATGGTCCTACACCATCAGCATATTTTGATATTTCTTTTAACCCTTTAGCTGAAAGTAAATATGGAACATCATCACCTTTGTTATCATCCCAATCTGAATGACCTATTAATTGAACTAATTTACATTTAGGTTTTAGAGTTTCCTTAAACTTCTTTAAATAAGTTGGATCAAAACATTGAATATAACACTTAGCATCTTTTTTATTATATCCATATTTATCAAGCATTTTTAAAGTTATCTCACCTATATCAAATCCATTTTCTTTATAGAATTTAGGGAACTTTAATTCTGGATATATTCCCACATCACGTCCTGTACTTTTATTAAGTCCTTGAATCAGTTGAATTTCTTCCTCTAAAGTTGGTACTTCAAAATGAGAATTATCTAAGATAAATCTATCTTTGAAAACAGGATTTCCTGTTGCGAGGTCTATACGTTCATGTACACTAAGTTTTTTAATTTCATCTAATGTAAAATCAACTATATAATACCTTCCATCTAAACGTTTTCTTTCCGGGTAAAGCTTGGCTACATTAGTTGTAGTATCTAAATGAGTATCATGCATTACTACTGGAATACCATCTTTAGTAATATTAACATCTGCTTCTATATAATCTACGCCCATTGCATATGCCATAGAATATGCTTCCAAAGTATGCTCAGGTAAATATCCTGATGCTCCTCTATGAGCAATTATTTGTTTTTGTGGTTCAGTAGCAGCATGTACTTGTGTTGGCCTTACTAAGGCAAATTGTGTAATTGTAAGTGCTGATAGTACTAAAGCAATAGTTTTTGCATGCATTTTTGTTTTCATAATAAACTCCCCTTTTTTTAATCATATTTTTAATACGAAAACAAATTTTAAAAAGTAAATATTTAAATTTTTAATTATATATTATCTCTTATACATACAAATATATTATCTCTTATATAAATTTCAAATTATATTTTCTCTTTTTAAACGTTTTCTTAAATATTTTATGTAATTATTGTAATATTTAAACATTAAATATTCAAGCAAATTTTTACAAATTATTTTCTATTTCAATCTCAATATTATACAAAATATATTTTTTTATATCATAAAATATAAAACTTTTAATTTTTTATTTACAATAATTTGTTTTAGTTTTAATTTCATTAAGAAAAATATTAAATTTATTTTTCTTAATGAATAATTTTCCAAGTGGTACTATAGAAATGTCGATTTTTTACGCTCCCCATTTTTTAATAATTATAAAGAAAATATGATAAGTAAATTCCTATCTCCATAAGCTTATAAAACAATCTAAACATTTACTTAAAACTTAGCGATATTTTTAAATAAAAAATCATAAATCAAATATATTTTTCTTATATCTTTTCGGGTATCTTTTAAAACATTCTTAACATTTAGTATAAGAGCTCACTAGTATTGGAATTTACTTTTAAAATTATCTATCTCTATTTTTATAAATTACATTTTAATATAAGTCATACATTAATTTAAATTTTAATAATTTCCTAAAAATAAAAATACACCAATTCTTAGTATTAAATTTATTTATAAAACAATTATACTAAAAATTGGTGTGGTTATTTATAAGTAAGTTTTTTATTAAATGCTCTTAATTAAAATATATATTAAATTAATATTATGTTTTAAATGAATATTGATATTTTAGTATAAGGGCAAACTGGCATTTTAAAACATAGGCTAAATTAAAGATTTTCTATTAAAAGCTTTCTCCCAGTCTTCTATAAATTTATCAACACTCCAATCAGTCATTGGATGTTCGATTAATTTATTAAAAATATCTTTTCCAACTGTAACAGAATGTCCACCTAATTTGCTTATTTCATGTACTTGTTGAACATTTTTAAAAGAAGCAGCTAAAACTTTAGTAGATAGATTATATTCTCTTATCATATTTATTAAACATCCAACAACACCTACGCCATCACCACTTAAATTATCAATTCTATTTACATAAGGAGCTATATAATCTGCACCTGCAACTGATGCCATTAATCCTTGTTGAGCTGTAAATATAGCTGTAGCAGTTATATTAAAATCCTTTGACTTAAGAATTTTTATAGCTTTAATCCCATCTTTTGTAACTGGAATCTTAATATATAAGTTTCCCCCTATATTTTCTTTTAAATACTCTGCATCTTTGATCATACCTTCAGTAGAAGTGGAAATAACTTGTGCATGTATCATTGTTTCTTCCCCAACAACAGTACGAATCTCTTTTAATAAACTTATTAGGTCTTTATTTTCCTTGGAAAGGATACTTGGATTTGTCGTCACTCCACTAAGTGGATAATACTCCATAGCATCTTTAATTTCTTCAATATTTGCTGTATCTATCATATATATCATAATTAATTCCTCCTAAAATACTTCTTCTGTTCTTGATATTATATCTTCTTGAGTAGTTGAATCTAACGTTACAAATTGAGCACAATAACCAGCTACTCTAACAATTACATCTCTATATTTTTCAGGGTCCTTTTGAGCTTCTCTTAAAGTTTTAGTATCTATTACATTAAATTGTATATGCCATCCTTTCATTGCAACAAAAGATTTTATAAGATTAATAAACTTTGTAAATTGATCTTCTCCAACTAATAAATTAGGTGAAAATTTCATATTTAATAATTGTCCACCGGTAATTAATATAGTAGGTAACTTAGTTATAGATTTTAAAACAGACGTTGGTCCTTCTATATCTGATCCTTGCATTGGAGATGCCCCTTCTGCTGCTGGAGTCCATGCGACTCTTCCATCTGGAGTAGCACCTGTTACACATCCCATTGGTACATTAGAAGAAATTCCAGATGTTGAAAGTCCATAAATTCCACCAATAGGTCCTCTACCATATCTTGTTGTTTTATATTTTGATATTTCATTTATATAAGTTTGATAAACATCTTTTGCCATATTATCAACATAATCTATGTCATTTCCATACTTAGGTGAAGAAGATAATATTTTTTTAACTTTAATTCCTTCTAAACCTTCAAAATTATTTTTTAATGCACTCATTACTTCTTCTTTAGAAAGTATATTTTTATCAAAAACAATATCTTTTAAAGCTGATAATGAATTGGTTGCATTTGCTAAACCAACTTGAAGACCTGCAACTATATCATAAACACTTCCGCCTTCTTTAATAGATTTTCCTCTACCTATACAATCATCTACTAATGATGAACAGAATATATCTGGAAATTCTTCAAGGTTTGTATCGGCAATTTTATCTAATGCAACAGTTAATTTTGTGTAGTAAGCTATGTTCTTTTCCCATGCTGTCCATAATTCTTCAAAATTATTAAAGTTTAATAAATCTCCATTTCCACTAAGTAAGGTTTCACCTGTTCTTTTATCATATCCATCATTTAAAGTTAACTCTACTACTTTTATCATGTTTAAAAAGCTCATACCAGTACATCTATATCCCCATTTTCCAGGAACTGCAACTTCTACACACCCTACCATTGTATAATTATATGCATCTTTATAATTAACACCTTTATTTAATAATGCTTGTATTATTATCTCATCAGTATGAAGTGCTGGCATTCCAAATCCTGTTTTTATAACATTTGCACATTCTCTTATAAATCTTTCACTACTATTAGAAAAAAGTCTTGCTGAAAGGTTTGGTTGAGTTAATTTCATTTCCCCAACTGATTGCAATATTAAATAACTTAAATCATTTGTACAATCTTCTCCAAATTCATTACATCCTCCAATTGTTACATTTTGATAAGTTGGATATCCTGCTCCATACCCTGCATGAGATGTTGGACGAATCTTTAATATAGAAAATAATTTTATCCATAAACAATGTAATAATTCTTTAGCAAAATCTTCTGTTAAGGTTCCATTTTCTATTCCTTCTTTATAGTAAGGATATAAATATTGATCAACACGACCTAATGATGCTGAGTGACCATTACTTTCTATTTGTATTACTAAATGTACAAACCAAATCATTTGAACTGCTTCATAAAAGTTTTTTGGAGCTTCTTTTGGTATTCTTGAACATATATCTGATATTAATAATAATTCATTTTTTCTATTTATATCTTTTTCTTTAAGTGCTAATTCTTTAGCAAGTTCACTATATCTTAATCCAAAGTTTATGATAGCTTTATTTATGATTATTACTGATTCTAAAAAAGCTTTCTTTTTAAATCCATCATTTGCACTTATATCAATTTTTTCTAAAGCTTTTTCTGCTTCTTTTATTATTCCAGAAAGGCCTAATTTTAAAGCTTTTTCAAAGTCTGGAACTATATGACCATCTCCTGAAGTCATATTTCCTTCTCCATGTATTGCCTTAACATTAATTGCTTTTTTTATTTCTTTTGGCATTATTCCATAGCACTTATCTCTTAATGTTTTGCCCTTCCAGTATTGAACTATTTCCAAAAGTTCATCTATATTTTTTTCATCTATATAGAAATTATCTCCTTCTCTTTTATTAAAATTACCACATTCTTTTAATTCATCTTCTATCCATTGAACAGCATATTCAGGAAATATTGGTGCTGTTCTTTCATCAGAACTTTGATTACTAACTATAAGTTCACCATCTTTAATATAAATACTCATATTTTCTAAAGTCTTTTCTACAGCCTTAGCTCTCTTTATATATATTGGCTTATCTTCATTTTCCTTATAAGCTTCAGTAAAATATCTAGCTCTTTCAATACAAACAGAAGGAGTTTTATTAAGTACGCTCTCTCTTAATTTTTTTATTCTTTCACTTTTAATTGTATAATCTCTCATTTTTACTAACCTCCTATAACACATTTAATATTATTTTTTTCAATAATTTCTTTTAAGCTTTCTGTTTTATCCTTATTAGGCGTTTTCATATCCTCAAGATCATAATTTCTATTTAATTGATTATACTTTTCTTTACCTAATGAATGATAAGGCAATAAGTGAATTTCTCTTATTCCATTTCTTAAAGCTATATTAATAACTTTTTTTATATTTTCTTCATTATCATTAAAAGTTGGTATTAATGGAATTCTTATAATTATATTGTTATGAACTTTACTTAAACTTTCTAAATTTTTAATTATTAGAAAATTATCCACACCTATAAATTTTTTATGAAGTTCATTGTTAGTATTTTTAATATCAAACATAACTAAATCACAAAATTTTGATAAATTTAAAAGAATTTCAGTATCTCCAAATCCACTTGTTTCAATTGCTGTATTAATATAATTTTCTTTGCATTTTTTAAGTAAATCTAATGTAAATTCTCCACTGCTTAATACTTCTCCACCTGATAATGTAACTCCACCTCCAGATTTAGAATAAAAAATTTCATCTTTAATAACTTCTTTAAATACTTCATTTATAGTCATTTCTGTTGCAACCAAATTCAAAGCATCTGTAGGACACATCTTCGTACATTTACCACAACTAGTACATTTATCTCTATCAATTTTTATTAGATTATCTTCAAAAGAAAGTGCATTTTTATCACAATTTTTTATACAACTTCCACAACTAATACATTTATTCTTGTTATAATATAGTTCATTTTTTTTACTTTGAGTTTCAGGATTACTACACCATATACATTTTAGTGGGCATCCCTTAAAGAAAACTACTGTTCTAATTCCAGGTCCATCATGGGTAGCATATTTTTCAATATTACAAATAAGTGCTTTCTCCATAATTTGTATTCAGTGAGATACATACTCTTATGAATAAATTCTCACTAAACTTCACCTCCTTCAAGTAGTATTATTTTTTATCATTTAATTTTATTTGTTATTATTTATTATTGTTTGATTTTATTTTAACCCTCAATTTTATATTTGTCAATAATTTTAATATCATTTAGTATTATTTATTATCATTTTAGGCTATAATAATAATTAATTATTATGTTATTATAATTATGAATTAAATTATAAAGCTATGATTTAAGTAAATATTGATATTATAGTATAAACAGAATTCTAATCATCAGATAAAGTTTATATTTAACTAATGGTTAGAATTAGTTATTTATTGACATGTAACTGCTATAAAATTACAGATACTTGTTATCAGATAAAATTTGGATTTTCACTTTTACTTAAGAATTCTAAGAAGAAAATTCCAATGCCATTTTTGTTCTTATACTAATATCAATACTATTTTAAAATATAGCTAATTATTAAAATCAATTGTTTTATTTTAGGAAGGAAGTACAAAATGTTTCAAGAAGAAAGATTACAAGAAATAATAGATATAGTTAATAAAGAAGGAAAAGTTTTTGTTAAAAATCTTAGTGAAAAATTTGGTGTGTCTGATGGAATGATACGTAAAGATCTTCAAAGATTAGAAAGTCTAGGTAAGCTAACAAGAACTTATGGTGGTGCTATAGCAAATAATGAAATTAAAAAAACTTTAAATATTGATACTAGAATGCATAAAAATGTTGAAAATAAACACGTAATTTCAAAAAAAGCATTTAATATAATAAAAGATTCTGATACATTATTTTTAGATATCTCTAGTGTAAACTTTTTATTAGCAGAATTAATTGCAAATAGTGATAAAAAAATAACCTTAATAACAAATATGTCATCTATACCTGAATTATTTAAAAATAATTCTAACTGTAAACTAATTGTTATTGGTGGAATTTACAATAAAGAATTAGGCGGAACAGTTGGTGCAGAAACTATTAATACATTAAAAAAATATAGATTTGATAAAGCCTTTATTGGAAGTTCAGGCATAAATTTAGAAAATGGAGATATTTATAATTTTGATTTAGAAGAAGGAAATACAAAACAAGAAATAATTAATTCAAGTAATAATTCTTACATATTAATAGAAAATGAAAAATTTTATTCTCATGGTATATATACTTTTTCAAATTTAAATGACATTAATGGAATAGTTACAGATAAAATTCCAGATAGAAATGTAGTGAAAATATTAGAAAGCTTTAATGTTGAATTATATAATTAAATTTTTAAGCAATGTTACTATTTTAGGCATAATTATTTTTACTAGCACTTTTAACATTTTCACTGTGTGTAAGTTCTAATAACCAAATCATAGATTTAGACTATCACTTATAGTGTTACTTATAGATAAAATATCAAAAAAGTAGCCCCATGATCGTAAAGGAAGCTACTTTTTTAATCTAGTAATAACAGTTGCCTAAGCAACTTAGATTCTATATTATAGGGTGTTTAAAACATATTAGCAGTATGTTTTAGCCCTATTTTTTATTAAAACTCTCTTCTATATTGTCCGTAGAATCAACAGGATTTACAATATGTTGTCTATTTTCACCTGATTCATAAACTAAACCATTTGATGTTTTAACAACATATTTATATTCAAAATTCATTCCTAAAGGAAGAATTATACTATTTGTTGATTTCCAAATTGGCCAACTCTCACCACTTAATTCAGGTGCATTATTTATATCCCAATTTCCCAGTTCAGGAATATTGCCTACTACATATACTTTTTCTCCAAATTTTGTATTATCATTAAATATAGAAAAACTTAATTTAGTTTGTGGGAATTCTTCTGCATCAAATTTAGGATCATAATGACTTCTCAAATTAACAAATTCACCAAAATACTTTTTTGCAACGTCTTTATCTCTTATAACAATAAGATCATCATCTGAAACAACTGTAGCTGAAAACCAATTTGCAGAACCTGTAAGGACAGTTTTTCTATCTATTACAGCAAATTTATGATGCATAGTAGAATATTTATTTCCGTGATAATTAGTATGAACTTTAACCACATCTATTCCATTCTCTGAAAGCCATTCATCTGTTAAATCATTTGGAGTTGTCTTTCCATAATATTCCCCTTCATCTGCAATATTACTTTCTAAAACTAATCTAACTTTTACACCTCTTTTTTGAGCTCTTATTAATGCATCAAGCATGTCCTTTTCTACACCATTATCATTAAAATTTAAATGACGTAATGTAAACATTGATATGACTACTTCATCCTTTGCATTTTCAATTTCATTATAAATAGCTTTAGGAATATTATGATATTGAGAATAATATACATTGATTTTACTTGCTGCATTATTCTTATATGTAATCTCTCCTAAACCTGCAACACTTTGAAAAATTTGCTCGTAAACAGAAGCTAATTCTTTTGAAGTGAAAAAAGATACATTTTCACAATTTTGCTCAGCAGCTCCATACTCCCAATTATAAGAACCAGTTGACACCACATCTCCATCATATATTGCAATTTTAGTATGATTTGAAGCTGCAAATCCTTCTCTACATACTCCTAAAACTTCAATTCCTGCTTGTTGCATCTTTTTGTATTCAGTTTCCCAAGTTTTTGATGCATACATATGACTAGAATCACTTAGTATTAAAACTTCTACACCTTTATTATGAGCTTCTATCAGTTTATCAACAATTCTATAATCATTTATATCATAATAAGAAGCATGAATATAATGATATCCATCAGGATCTTCTTGCTTGTTTTTTATTACTTTTTCAATTTCTTTAATAACTCTACATTCTGGATTACCATAAGGTGCAAAATATACATCTGTTTTTGGTATTGAATCTTTAAATTTATGAGATATAGTTTTTGCTAAAGATGTATCCACCACTTCATTAGGATTTATATAATCATTATCTTTTGCAACTTTAGGTATTCCTATATTGCTTTTTAAATTTGTTTTATCTAAATCCTTTAAAGTTGCAATAAGATATTTATTTTTTGATGGGCATAATTCTCTTTTTCCATCATTATTTATATCTTTTAAAATATTGTATGTAATATATACATTTTTTATTTCACCATTCCAACTAGGGTTAGTATCAATATTTATTATATCAGTTCCCCACTTTTCTTTGCCATTTTCTATATTCCCTTTATATTTTAAGTAATATAAATAATGTTCAATAGCTCCATTTTCTCTTTCTATATGCATATTAAGAGTCATTTTTTTGTGATATTCATAGTTATTTACCCCTAAATCTACATAAGCTCTAATTATATCTTTATTTTTATTATCCTTATCAAACCAAAAGCCATAATCTATAGGTGTTGCAAAATCTTCTTTTTTGACTTCTATATTTTCATTGTTTTCTTCTATATCTTCAACATTTTCTTTGGCATCTTCAGTTATATCTATAGCCTTATCTTCATCTTTTTCAACTTTTTCAGTTGTAACAGTACAATTTTCTTTATTTTCTGTTTCAATTTTATCTAATTTATTATCCTTGTTTAAATCATTATTCTCACTATTTAAATCATTGTTTTTAATTATATTATCCGTATTTTGATTATCTAATTTATCATCTTTAATTTTATCTTCTACATTTTTTTCGTTTACTTCAGATTCATTTGACATATCAGTTATATCTATAACATTTTCTTGATTTATTTCAATTTTATCAATTGTACTTGCAAATGTTACTCCATTTAAATTAACAAATGTTATAAAAATTACTGTTAAAACTAAAACTTTAATGCTTTTAAATTTACTCAATTTAAATTCCTCCTATGAAGTTACTATTTATATTTTTACTCTTGTGATGGTAGCCAATTATTTAAAGTATCTCCATATTCTCCACTAACCTCAAAAGCTCTTGATGTATCTGAAATATCTATAGTACGATTTGCCCCATTTTCCCATTCTTCATTACCGTTTGCTCTTACTATTACATATTTATATTCAATTTTACTTCCTTGTTTAATATCAGCTTTAACAAACCAATCTGGAAATAAATCATCAGATGTTGACATTTCTAATCCACTTTCTACCTTCCATTCTCCTAACTCTGGTACATTTCCTACAACAACAACCTTATCTCCAGGCTGTGTTAATGAACAATTTGTATGAAATAATATAGGTGTCTTTTCTCTAATCTCTTCACCTTCAAAAGTGCTTGATATACCTTTATATACATGTACTAAATCTAAAAAGTTTTGGTGATATCTTTTTGCAATATCTCTATTATTTAAAATTAAAATATCTTCATCATTAAATTTTGTACCAGATGCTGTCCAGTTAGCAGATCCTGTTATAACTGTTTTATCATCAATCACACAATATTTTTGATGCATAGCTGAGAATTTTGATAATTTATTACCAACTCTATATAGCTCTATATTAGGTTGATTTTCTAACTCTTCATCTATTTTAGAAAAATCGCATTGCTTCTTTTCCATTATTACTTTTACCTTTACCCCCCTTTTAGCTGCATCTAATAAACTCTTACCTATGTATTTATTAGTAAATGTAAACATTGAAACTTCAATAGATTTATTGGCTTTTCCTATTTGTTTTTCAATATACCTTGATAAACCTTGTTCTGGAGAAAAATGAATAGATACCGCATCACTATCCTGGTCTTTTTCTATTTCAAAAGGTTTTTTTTCAAATAATTGAAGAATTTGATTTCTATAAATTCTAGCTACTTGTTCATTTCTTATAAGAATCATATTTTCATCATTACAATATGCAGCTGTGGCATTCCAATTAAGTGATCCAGTCATAACAGTTTTTTTATCTATTACAACTGATTTTAAATGCATTATTGAATAATTTGTAGTTCCTACTGTCTTTTCTGGCTTAGATTTCACAACCTCTATACCATTTTCTTCTAAATAGTCATCCCCTTTATTCCATTCTTTAATTGCATTGTCCTTGTCCACCACAACTTTAACATTTACTCCTCTTTTTGATAATTCAACAAGTTTAGATAATATTGGTGTTAAACGTATATTATAATGTGCAATAACTACTTCTTCTTGTGCTTCATCTAAAACTTTAAGTACTTTTTCTACTTGATTATCAAACGGTGAAAAAGATACTTCAGCATCTAAATTCGATCCCTCTAACTTATCTTCATTAAGTTCATAACTTACAGCTGCAGCAGTAGTTGATTTATTAACACAACTAGCATTTGCTGGAATAGCTTGTGTTGAAATAAACATATTGCAAGCTATTAAGACTGATGTTATACAACATAATATTCTGTTTCTTTTCATTGTAATTACCCCCTAAAATTTAAAATCGTTAATTATCATACCCTAATAATTTTTGGAAGTAAATACTTAAAATTGTAATATTTTGTAGATATTTTGTTTAATTACTATTTTCTTAATAAAATACAAAAACCATATATTTAATAACTATTTTTTTGTTATAAATCACAAAATATTAATCAAAAAATTAATAAATAAAAATTTTTAACAATATATACAATTATTAAAATAAAATAATATTAGGGTAATATATATAATTATGAAACTTTATAGCAAACTATGACAGAATATTATAATTAATATATTATTTTTAAAATTAAAAGTATAATTGTTTTTAAATTACAAATTTATTTATAAATCATATTAATAAAAATAATATAGAAACCTATTCATTTATTATTTTATTTAAGGCATAATCAAAAAAAATAACAAGTCAATCTACCAAGCCTAATTTTCATTATTTAAAATATAATCTAAAACAGGATCTTTTTTAAACTAATTAGTATACTTACTTGACTTTATGTATTTATTAAGGTATAGTATAACTCTAGACAGGAGTTATTTAAAAACTATGTCTTATAATATTAACGCGGGGTGGAGCAGTTGGTAGCTCGTCGGGCTCATAACCCGAAGGTCGTAGGTTCAAGTCCTGCCCCCGCAACCATAAAAACACCTATACTTATGTATAGGTGTTTTATTATTTTAGGCTATGTTTTAAGTTAATGTTAATATTATAGTATAAGGACGAACTGGCATTGGAATTTGCTTTTTAGAACTCTTAATGAAGATTTGTACAATTAATTGCTTGTCATCAATCTTTGATTGGGAGCATGCATTAATTGGACTAAGCTTTATTTTAGAGTTCTTAAAGTAAATTCCTTTGTCCATGAGTTTTATACTATAATATCAACATATTTTTAAAACATAGCTTTATATTAAGATTTAAACATAAACTTCAAATATATCTTTATTTTTAATATTTAATTTTTCCTATTTAAATTAATCTCCACCTTTATAATCTACTCCAATCTACTTTGCAATAACTTTCCTTCCTAAAATATACTTTCTATACTAATAGTATTATAATAGATAGATAATACCAAAAGCATATTTACTAAAATAAAGTTTCTTTATTTAATTCTAGAATGATTGCTTATTATATTAGGCACATGAAAATAGGATAGAAAATGGACTTTTTATTTTTTCATTGTGCCTTATTAAATCTAGACGTAATTTAAAATAGAAAAGAGTGATTTTATGTTTCTTGATGTCAGCAAAGACTTTATTAAAAAAGATCTTAATTCAACAAAATATAGGAAAAGGAATTTTAACCAAATAAACTTATTATTTCAGCTAAGTAAGAAAAATGATTTTACTATTGATAATCAGACTTGGGATGATTTGATGATGGATGATGTCTTTTATGAATTAGATAGAACTTATTCAACAGAAGGTGAAGCTGCTTTATATAAAATGCTTAGAAATCCAATAATGGATGAAGAAAAGTTAAAAGAAAGATCAAAATTAATAGATTTATTTAAGAAAGATTTAGATTTAACAGTAAATTTAAGAAGAATATTTTATAATATGATTTATGATAGTAAAAATAGATTACTAGATATGATAAATGATTTAATTCCTGTAAGTAAGTTAAAATCCTTGATTTATGGCATTGCAGGTATTATACCTATACTATTAATATTAGCTGCTATTATATTTAAAGAACCTAAACTAATGATTGCTGTACTAGTAGATATATTTATAAATATGTATATACATAATAAAGAAGAAAGCACCATAAATGCTATAGGACTTATCTATTTAAGAGATTTGATAAATACATCAAAAAAATTATTATATATTAAGAATGAGGAAATTAAATTATATACTACAAAAATGAAAGCTTTGTTAAATGAATTAAGTGTTTTAGATAAATCTACATACTTACTTAAAGTACTTAATTCTTTTGGTGGACTTTTACAGATGTTTTCTATTCCTTTTCTTATAGAAGAAAGTGTATTTTATAGAATGAGTATAAAATTAGTTGGAAAGAAAGATAAGATATTAGAATTATATTATTTAGTTGGAGAACTTGATGCTTTAATTTCAATTGCACTTTATCAAAATGATAATAAGAAAAAATACTGCACACCACAGTTTATTAAGGAAAATTCATTAAAAATAATAGATGGAATACATCCTCTTCTTAAAGATCCAGTTGCAAATTCACTTGAAATTTCCAAGAAGGGAATTGTTTTGACTGGGACAAACATGTCTGGTAAGTCTACATTTTTAAGAATGATAAGTACTAATATACTTTTAGCACAGACTTTTAATTTTGCTTTAGCACATGAATATAAAGGATGTTTCTTAAATATAATCTCATCAATAAGTCCAAAGGATGATATTACTAGTGGAAAAAGCTACTACTTAGCAGAAGCTGAATCTATTTTAAGAATAATAAAAGGATCAGAAAAGGAAATCCCTGTTTTTTGTGCGATAGATGAAATATTTAGAGGAACAAATCCTGCTGAAAGAATATCTTCCTCAGCAGAAATACTTAATTATATCAATAAAAGAAATGCGATTTGTATTGTTGCTACCCATGATAGAGAGCTTTCAGATATTCTTAAAGAAAATTATGATTTCTATTATTTTAGTGAAGATGTAGATAATAAAAATGGACTAAAGTTTGATTATAAACTTAAAAAAGGCATATCTAAAACAAGAAATGCAATTAAACTTTTGGAGTATATAGGATATCCAAAAGAAATCATACAAAATTCCTATAGAAGAGTTGAAAGAATGGAAAATTTCATTTAAAGATAAATAAAAGATATTCTATTTAAGGAGATAACCATATGATAAAAAATCTGTTTAATAATTTTTTAAGAAAACTTATGATTGGAATATTTATTTTTTCTATTATAAGTTCTATCTTAGTCAATTTCGTTGTAAATTTTGCTGTATATATTGAAATTCCAAAAGGTATGAAGCTTGTAGCCAATATTTTTTCTATGTCAATAATACTATTAGGACTAGGTATAATTTTTTATAAAAGAAATAATATAATAGATTGGTTACAAAAACTACTAGATACTAAAAATTTAATAATTTATATATTGCTTATTAGTTTTATAATTAGAATTTTGTGGATAAGCTTAACTAAAACTATACCTATTTCTGATTTTGCAATTATGTATAACTCTAGTAAAGATGTTTTTAATGGAAATTTTAGTTGTTTTCATGGATTTAATTATTTCGCTAGATTTACTCATGATACTATTCCAGTATTATATTATTCTTTATTTTTTAATTTTAATGATAATCCAATTTTTTTAATTAAACTTTTTAATGTACTTTTTTCAACTGTATCAGTTTTTATTATGTATTGTATTGTAAAAGAGTTATTGGGTTATAAAAGTGCAATTGTATCATCAATACTTTTTTCTTTATTTCCACCATTTATAATGTATAACTCTCAAGCATTATCAGAAAATATAGCAATACCATTCTACTTGCTTAGTATATATTCTTTTATAAAATATATAAAAAATATGAATAAATATAGATGGATATTTTTTAGTGGACTAGCTCTTTCATTTGGAAACCTATTTAGAATGGTAGGAATTATTTTCTTAATAGCATATTTAATGTATTTACTTATTTATACAGGATTTAAAAGTTCTATAAAACCAATTTTAATTACTGTTATTATGTTTATATTACCTCTGTATATTATAAGCTCTGTACTTCTTAATAATAAAATAACAGAATCACATTTATGGAAACCTAAAGAAACAGTTTTAACTAGTGTTTTAAAAGGCACAAACTTAAATTCCTTTGGATTTTGGAATGAAGAAGATTCTAATATTCCAATCAAATATAATTATGACAATGACAAGATAAAAGAAGAAAGTATAAAACTAATTCAACAAAGATTACTACATTCACCTATAAAAAACGTAGCAGCTTTGTATATTGGAAAACTATCAGGTGAGGTTGGTGTTAGTGATTTTGGTGCTTTTCAATTTACAGTAATAAGTAGTGACCAAACACTGGGAATTAGAGTATTAAGATATTTTGAATTTACCTTCTTAACCTTAATAACCCTATTTTATATATTTTTACTTTACTTTGGTATTGTTGGTTTAAGAAAAAATAAAACTTTATTAACTGAATTAAATTTATTTTTAATACTGTCATTAGGATTTACTTCATTTTATTTGATTTCTGAAGTTCAACCTAGATACTCTTTTATTAGTTGCTGGACATTAATCATTTTTGCTGTAGCAGGATTAAAAGCTAAAAGATCTACTAAAAAATTTAATACTTAATTATTTTACCCCCAAAAACAAAAGTAGCTATGTCACCCTTCAATGGATTGTAATTAAAGGTTTAAAAAATTATGGTGTTGAAAAAGAAAGTTTTGAAATCGCTCAACGCTAGATTCGCCTTTGTACAGAAATGTTGATAAAATATGGGGAATTATATGAGAAATATAATGTAGTTGATTTTAATATAGAAACACCTGGACGATACAAATTACAAGAAGGATTTGAATGGACAAATGGTGTTTACGAAAAAATAATTTCTAATATGTTTAAATATAACTTTTAAATAAAAATAGTAGTGATATTGTTGTAGCAGACATTTGAAAATAAACAGAAATATCCTGTAAAATTTTCTTAGTCCTGCGAAACAATTATCACTACTATTTAATATTATTTTAAACTATATTATTTATGCTTTTTTAACAAATTCAGATTTTAGTTGCATAGCTCCAAAACCTTCAATTTTACAATCAATATTATGATCTCCATCAACTAAACGTATATTTTTTACTTTTGTACCTTTTTTAATAGGTGATGAACATCCTTTTACTTTAAGATCTTTGATTACTGTTACAGAATCACCATCATTTAAAATGTTTCCATTTGAATCTTTTACAACAAGTTCATCATCATTACCAGAATTTTGTGATTCTAAATTCCATTCATGAGCACATTCTGGGCAGATAAAAAGATTTCCATCTTCATAAGTATATTCTGAATTGCATTTTGGACAATTTGGTAAATTAACCATTAATTCATTTCCTCCATTCGTTAGTGTTAGGCTTATATAATATCATAGTCTTATTATATTAACAAACCATTATACATAATCACATAATTTTTTCCTATATAGATTGTTCAGTAATTTTAGGTTGATTGTTCTTTTTATTATTTCTTATTTGCAATTTATCAATTAAAGATATTGCAAATCCAATAATGCATCCTATTGCAGCAAGAGCATATACCCATTTCATGCCATATATAAATACATCTCCTCTACCTTCTACATAACCTAATACTCTATAACCTATTTTATAACTCATTCTGTTATACAATACAGTAGTTGAAAATGAAACTCCAAAAACAAATCCTAAATTTCTAATAAGAGCATTTAATCCTCCAGCTATTCCAAGCTTACTTTTTTCAACTGAAGACATAACTAAAGTATTATTAGGCGATTGGAAAATCCCATTACCTAAAGCTACTATAGATAGAGAAATTATTATTATTAAAAATGATGAATATTCATTTAAAATTGTCATAGTAAATAAACCTATTGCACTTATCATAAGACCTGTTAAAGTAAGTATTTTACTTCCTATTTTATCTGCTAAATATCCACTTATTGGGGCTATAACAGTTAAAACTATAGGATAACCCATCATAATAAATCCAGTTGTTCCTGGAGATAATTCTAAAACATCCTGAAGATAAAAAGGTTGTATTATATTTATACAACTGATTCCTACGAATGATAAAAATGCACAAAATACATTAATAGAAAAAACTCTATTTTTAAATATTGATAAATCTACAAGTGGATCTTCTATTTTTAATTCTAATACAATAAATATAATAAAACTAACTAGAGCTATTATAAATGATAAAATTACTGTTATATGGTTATAACCAATCTTTTGTCCTGTAAGTAGTCCTTCAAATAATGAAACTATACATATAAGAAAAAGTATAGCTCCCTTATAATCTAAAGTTTGCTTTGTATTTACGTTTATTTTATCCTTAGGTAAATATTTCATAGCTGCTATAAATGCTAGTGTTCCTATTGGAACGTTTATTAAAAATATGTACTCCCAGCTTACTATCGATATTATTAATCCCCCTAAAGGTGGTCCAAGTAAAGTTCCAAGTGCTACGAAAGTTCCAGAGATTCCAAGTGCTCTTCCTCTTTCATTCTTTGGAAACGTATGTGTTATAATTCCTTGACTTGTTGACATAGTCATTGCTGCACCTATTCCTTGAACTATTCTTGAAAATGTTAAGAAATTAAGTGTAGTTGATATTCCACATAATAAAGAACCTAAAACAAATATTATAAATCCATATTTAAATACACTTGTTTTTCCTTTTATATCTCCTAACCTTCCAAATATCAGTATAGTTGCAGAAATTACTATAAGATATGTTGTGACTATTTGTTGTATACCAGCCATAGTTGTTGAAAGATCCTTTGCCATAACAGGTAACGCTACATTTATTATGCTACTATCAAGACATGCCATAAATGGTGACATAACTACTATCGCAAGAATTATCCAGTTATTTCGGCTTATATTATTTTTTTCAATTTTAGTCATGTTTTAATTTAAATCCCCTTTCTTAACTTAATCTTTAGTTTATTTAATAACATATCATAACGATATTATTTCCACTACAAATTATAACATAATATATCCTAATGAATTTTTTTAATATTACTATTTATTTTCCCCCTCTATACTTAATAACTTTAAGTTTATTTCTAATGAATAAACAGAAATAATAAAAGAAACAATAATCTATAAAAGCTTAATATATAAGTCTAAGTATCTCTTGTTAATTTAAAATATATTTCTTATAAATTTAAACAAAAAATTAAACAATGAATAGGAGCGATTATCTATGGATAATAAAAATACACTCTACCCTACTAAAGAAGAATTAGTACGACAAATATTAGAAAAAGATAAGGATATAAAGGGAAGTAATATTGATGAAGAATTACTTCATGAACTTATTAGTGGTAAGGTTTCAAAAAATATAAATACTATAAATACTGAAAACTTAACATTTGGACAAAAAACTGCTGATAAAATAGCCACATTTGGTGGTAGTTGGACATTTATAATAACTTTTGGCGTGGTACTAGCAATGTGGATTATAATAAATACTATTATTTTAAGTAGTAAAGCATTTGATCCCTATCCATTTGTATTTTTGAATTTAGTATTGTCCTGTCTTGCTGCTATACAAGCTCCTATAATCATGATGTCACAAAATCGTCAATCAGAAATAGATAGATTAACTGCTGCAAATGACTATCTTGTTAACTTAAAGTCTGAAATTATAGTAGAAGATTTACATAATAAAATTGATTTGTTATTAGAACAACAAGAAGAATATAAAAAAAATCAAGAAATGCTCTTAAAGATAATAAAAGAATTAAAAAGTAATAGTTAGATAAAATTTTATATTCTTATTAATTTTAAGCCAATGATATTTTTAATATCATTGGCTTAATCATATTTATTTAATTTTTTTATTTTTACTTTTCTAAAGCTATTTAACGAACATAGTATAAATGTTAAAATATCAATTTTTCTTGATTAAATATACAGTATTATTATTTTTCTTTAAGTATTTTTATAAAAATGTATAAAATAATTATTAATATAACTATATAAACAAAAATTCTGCTTATCTGAGTTATTATTGGAATTATATTTTCCCACGAATCTCCAAACCAATATCCCAAGCCTAAATACATACAAGTCCAAAATAGTTCTCCTAAAGCTGCAAAAACAGCAAAATGGGATAATTCATATTCTGTAATACCTGCTGCTGCATTTATAAATGGACCCATTGGTGATATTAAAAATCTAGTATAAAAAACTGCTCCCTTTCCATGTTTCTCTAAATATTCATGACCTTTTAATATTTTAGGTTTAATATAAATTCTAAGCTTAGAATACTTATTTAATGTCTTATGTCCTATCATTTTCCACAATAGATAAGCTATTACATCCCCAATACATAAAAAGATCCAAACCTCTATAAAAAGAACAAATATATTAAACTCACCAGCATAAGCAAAAGCCCCTGAAGCAATTACTAACAAAGTCCCCCCAGTAGGAATTCCTATGCACTGGATCAAAAGTAAAACACCCAAAAACCAAACATTATATATCCTTAAATATTCTATTATAACCTGATTCATACTTTTTTACCTTTGGGTTCTTTATCTGGTCCTATAATCTTAGATAAATTATTTTTCATTGTTTCAAGTGATATATCATATTTTTGGGATAAATTTTTAATAGGTATATTTTCATCTCCTGGTTCTGGAACAATTTCAAAAGTCTTAAAGATTTCTTCTTCACTTATGTCATACTTTTTAGATAATTTTTTAACTGTAATCCATTTATAAGTACTCATTTCACCCAAATGTCTACTTTCTTTAGTAGGCATCTTAACATTTTTAACATCTTTATGCAATCCTACAGATGTTTGAAGTATAAATAAAGTAATTAGAACAATTAAAACTGATAAAATGCTTAATATTATCTTTTTTTTCATTCTTATCACCTCACTTAATATTTAGTATGTATTTTATATCTCAAAATATTTAATAAATATTATATATTAAAATGTTTATTAAATAAATATACTTATTCATTTGATAAAAAATTATTATTTGAAAGTTTTTAATATCTTTAGCTTAACTTCTTATGAATAAACTGAAACCATAAAAGAAAGACTAATATAAATTAACAAAAGAAATTGGTTATGTTTTAAAACAGTAGTCAGTATAAATTATGTATTAAAATTAATGCCCCTTATACCAACCCCTAAAATCTTAATAAAACACATATTTAAAAATAAGTTTATAACAAAAATAATATTCATAAAAAATTTATTTGAAAGGAGCTTTTTTATGCCTACCATTAATATGCTTTCTTCAGCTGATAAAGTAAAAGGACAGGGTGTTTTATCAGCTTACATTGAACAAGTAAATTTAGTTAAAAATGGCCTTAATGACAATTATAAAGTTAAAATAAATAAATTTAACTTGTGTGATATTATGCATTATCATACTATTGATCTTAAATTTTTTTTAAGTATTCCATTTTCAAAACACCTTGGTACAACTGTAGCTTATGTCCACTTTGTACCTGAAACCATCGAGGAAAGTTTAAAATTACCTACTTTAGTAAAAAAAATATTTTATAAATATATAATTTGGTTTTATAAAAATGTTGATTATTTAGTTGTAGTTAACCCATATTTTATTGATGTTCTTAAAAAATATAAAATAGATGAAGATAAAATTAAATATATACCAAACTTTGTATCTGAGGATAATTTTTATAGATATGATCAGAAAAAAATTAATACTATAAGGAAAACTTATGATATTCCATTAGGAAAATTTGTTGTATTAGGAGTGGGGCAAGTCCAAACTAGAAAGGGAGTTCTTGATTTTATTGAAGTGGCTAAACGCCTTCCTCATATTCAATTTATATGGGCAGGTGGATTTTCTTTTGGTGCAATAACTGATGGATACAAAGAACTAAAAAAAATAACTAAAAACCCACCTGATAATGTCAAATTTTTAGGTATTATTAGTAGAGATAAGATGAATGATATTTATAATATTTGTGATTTAATGTTCCTACCATCTTATAATGAATTATTTCCTATGTCTATTCTTGAATCTATGGCATTAAAAGTTCCTGTACTTTTAAGAGATTTAGATATATATAAAAATATTTTATTTGATTATTATTTAAAAGGAAATAATATAACAGAATTCGTTGACATTATAAATTCCATGGACAAAAAAGATGAACATTATAAAACTTGGTGCAATAGCTCATGGAAATGTCATGAATTTTATTCCAAAGACTACATATTAAAAATGTGGCAACAATTTTATGATTACATATTTTTTAACAGAAATAATAAAGCTAAAAAATTTAGGAGCATCTTAAATGAAAAATAAGATATTTAATTCAATTATAGTAATAGTATCTGCTTGTATTTTTTTATCATTTTTCTTTTTTACCAAAGGTTTAAATACTTTTATTGAAGAATTAAAAACTTTAAATAAATTATGGCTAATATTATCTCTGATACTAATGATTCTGTTTTGGTTCTTTGAAACTATTTGCCTTTATATAATAACCAAAACATTTCATAAAACAAATAATTTATTTACTAAATCATTAAAATTTGAAATGATTGGACAATTTTTTGGTGCTGTTACACCATTTTCAGCTGGAAGCCATCCTGCCCAACTTTATGCAATGATTGAAAGTGAAATTCCTGCTGGAATAGCTGGTTCTATTTTAATGATAAAATTTATAATACATCAAGCTGTAAATATAATTATCTTAATTCTAGCATTTTTATTTAAATTCAATTACTTTAACTCACGGGTCAACTACTTTATATATCTTTGTGTTTCAGGCCTTATTGTTCATATAATAATTATGATATTTGCTATATTATTTTCAATTAATAGTAGGTTAACTAAACGCTTTTTAATATTTATTTTTAAAGTGTTAAAAAAATTTAAGATAATAAAAAATATTGAATCTTCATATAAAAAAATTGAAATTGAATTAGAGAATTTTCATAAAAATGCAGCCTTAATAACTAAAAACATAAAAATGTGCATTTATGCATCTATACTTACATTTCTTCAATGGATAGCTTTTTTTACCATACCTTATTGTATTTATAGAAGTTTTGGTTTTAATTCTGCTGATATATTAACCATGATTACAGCTCAAATTTTTTTAATAAACTTTATGGCAATCATCCCTCTTCCAGGTGCAGAAGGTGGTGCTGAGGGTGGTTTCTATTTAATTTATAGTTTATTCTTTAACTCAGATATAATTATAACAGCAATTTTTTTATGGAGAGTAATAACCTATTATTCTTCAATAGCTGTAGGTAGTATATTTAGTTTATCAACACAAACTAAAGAGAAAAACTAAATAAAATAAGGCTATGTTTTAAAGCATAGCAAAAATTTAAAGGGTGTCATAATTTTACCGACACCCTTTAAATATAACTAATTTTTTTCATTATTTATGATGTATCAATCTTAATAATCTTATGTTCCCTTCTTTAATAGATTGTTTAACAAATTGTTTATTAAGTTCTTTATTCTCATTCATAATGTTATAATATCCTCTCAATACTTTATCTGCAAAAATATTACCAGAATATCTATTAGCTGTAATAATAGCTTCTTTACTCATTCTATCTCTCAAATAATTATTATCCAACATTTTGCATATGTAATAAGCAAATTGATCTTTTTCTTTATATGAAAATCCATTTTTGCCATCTTCAATTAATCCATCTATACAAGGATCATATTTACAAACAACTGGACATCCACTACTTAATGCCTCTATATAAGTTAATCCTTGTGTTTCACTAGTAGATGCTGTAACAAATATTTCAGCTATTTTGTAATATTTATATACTTCTTCTGGCTTTATCATCCCTGTAAAAATAACATTATCTTTTAAGTTTTGTTTTTTAACTAACTCTTTTAGTTTATTAATATATGGCCCTCCCCCTACAATCATTAACTTTACATTTTTAAATTTATTTATAACATTCGGTAAAAGTGTTAAAATTTCATCTATATTCTTTTCCTCTGCTACCCTCCCAACATAAGTTATAATTCTGTCATTTTGATTAATTTTTAGTTTACTCATAATTTCTAATTTTTGTTTTGATGATATTGTGTGCTGAAATCTTGTTAAATCTATTCCTGTTGGTATTACATACATAGGCTTATCTATGCCATAATTTAATAACGTATTTTTAGTTTTTTCTGTTGGGACTATAACGCTATCTAAACTATTTAAAAGTATTTTTGTTATTTTTACTGATATTTTTTTATTAATTATTTTTCCACCTAATAAATAATTAAGATAATTTTCATACATAGTATGATATGTATGTATATGTGGGATTTCTAATTTATTAGCTATATATTTAGATACTAACATCATAGAAAATTCTGTCTGAGAATGAATGATATCAGGATTCCATTTAATAATTTCTTTTATAAAATTATTATGTAAAGGAAATTTAATTCTAGCATCAGGATAAACTTTAATTCCAATAGATTTTAAATAATAAACATCTCCATCTATTTTTTCATCACTATTATAAGATAAAGTTAAAATCTTAACATCATGTCCTTTATATTTTAATTCTTTATATAAATTATTTACTGAAGTAGCAACGCCATTTATCATAGGCAAATATGTATCTGTGGTTATTAGAATCTTCATTGTTTATCCTCCTATAACTAACTATAAACAAAAAACATATTTTAAATTTATATGTCCATGTTAGCTAAATATTAATTAATGATACAGTATTTATTACAATACATACTTAGTGTTTCCATTAATCAAAAAAACAAACATTATTTATACTCCAAAATAAATACTGAAGCATAGTAAAAAAGAAGAATAATATTCTTTTTACCACAAATTATGACATAAGCCAATGATACTTTTAATATCATTGGCTTAATTATAATTATTTAGTGATCTTTTTTTAATCTATAGTTTTACTTTTCCAATACCACTTAGGAAATAAAATTGAAAATGCTAGAAGTAATGGAGAAGAAATGTTACTATACAAAGTGCTTATTGCATAATATGAACTCATAGATACATAGTATAACAATATAGTTCTTAAAACAGCTTGACTTATATTTAAAAATCCCCAAGCTATAGTAAGTATTCTCCAAACTGATTTATACTCTGGTTGCTTCTTAAATTCTTCAGAAACATTTTTTAAATAACTTTGCTCTACTATTATTTGAATTAATGATTTTTCAAATAATAATGAACCAAAAAAAATTAAAGCATATAAAATATCTTGTATTATAGGAGATATTAGATAAAAGGTTGGATTTTTAGAAATAATTGTACCTATAAGTCCAATTGCAGAGAAGATTGCACTCATCGATGCAAGTGCATTAATTCTATGTTCTTTAATAAAATTGATTAAAACTACACCTATACTCCACACTCCAGATAATATTATTCCATCAAAAGTCATTTGTAATTTGTCAAAAACTGAAAATATTATAATAGGAATAATTGCACTTACAACAAAATCTTTATTTAATATATTTTTTAATACTGAATTATTTTTATTTAAATTATCAATTGATTTTTCCATTGATTTTCCCCCTAATATTTTTCACGTCTATTTGCAGCTTTTACATAAGCATCTGGATCAATAATATTTTTATCAAGTATTTCTTGAGTTTCAGATCTTATATATCCGTCATTTATTACTTCTTTTCCAGCACTTTTTAATGCAGCAAAAAACGGACTATACATTTTGCTTAATATATCATTAGTATTAACACTATTAAGAACTCCACCTTGTGAACATAAAATAGTGCCTGCTAGATTCCCTTTTGTTAGAACTTTAAAAGTTTCTAATAATCCTGAAAAGTTATAACTACCAGGAAATCCTGAATTTGAAATTAGTACAGTCTTAACAGGAGTTTCTTTTTTAAATCTCCTTGGATGAGAGTACCCTTCATCAACTTTAACTATTTCTTTATTATTTAATGGAAGCATTCTATCCATAAAATCCTTCATAAGCCCAGTAACAGTATAATAATATAAAGGAGTAGCATAAACTATTATATCTGCTTTTAGTATCTTATTAAGTAATTCCTCCATATCATCTTTATGAATACATTTTCCTGGAGTCTTTGTCCAACAAGTAAAACAACCATTACAATGTTTTATATTTTTATCTTTAAGATATACTATTTCTGTTTCTGCACCGGCTTCTTCACATCCATTAAGAAAAAATTTTAAAAGAACTTGTGTATTCCCTTTTTCCCCTCTCGGACTTCCATTTATAGCCAAAACCTTCATTTCAAATCTCTCCCTTTTATTATTAGCTATGTTTTAAAATATCAACATTCACTTAAAACATAGCGTAATATTTTATAAATCTTTTATTTCTTCTAAAGCATTTAATGTTTCTTCACACCATTTTATTTTTGCTTCCTCATCATGCTTTCCAAAATTAAGAGTACTAAGCCATAATATTAAATTCTTTTTATCTATATTATTTTTCCCCTTAAGTAAATTCTCAACTTCTGAATATTTTTTAAGATTTTCTTCTGAATCTTCCTTTAATTTTTGAATCTTTTCAATAACATTTTTTATAGGTATATCTTTTGATAAGAATATTTTTAATAAAAGTTCTGATCTAATAGGTTCTTGCTCTACCGGAAGAGTGATCCATTTTTCTAATTCTTCTCTACCTTTTTTAGTAATAGAATATATTTTTTTTGATGGTCTTCCTTCTGTTTGTTCAACTTCTTTTGTTATTAAAAATTCTTCTTCCATTTTTTTAAGTACAGGATATATATGTCCGTAATTTTCATTCCAAAAATGACCTATGGAATAATCACAAAACTTTTTTATATCATAACCTGAACCTGACATTAAGCTTAATACCCCTAAAAGAGCATATTTAGTTTTATTTACCTTTGCCAATTTAACTTCACCTCTATTATATATCACTATGATATATAATATATATCACTGTGATATATAAGTCAATATATTTCTTCATTTGTAAAATAAGTAATTTAATTAAATATTACAAGTATTTTTAGATTTTATAAAAATACTTGTATCTTCTTTATACTATCTATAAAAATAGTAAAAGTTCTAATTACTATTTTTATAGTAATTAGAACTTTTATAGTCTTTCTATATTTGAGCTACTATTTTATTTATATTTATTCTTCTCTAATATTTATCTTTATAATAAATTTCTTATTTATTTTACTTTCTTTGTATCAAATGTTTTTGAGGTCTTATAGTTATATCCGTAATAACCATGCCTTCCCTTTGAGTTACTACCATTTCTACGGTTTTAGCTATTTCTTTAGCTGTAATATAACTTTCAGTAATCTCTCCTTCTTTGAAATTTGCATTTCTATAGAAATTTGTTTTTGTCATATCTGGATGTATTGCGATTATCTTTACCCCATACTTTCTAGCCTCATCAAATAAACTATTTGAAAAATGAGTTAATCCAGCCTTTGTAGCTCCATAAACACATCCATATGTACTAGATTTTTTTGCTTCTATAGATGATATATTTATTATAAATCCTGAATTTTTCTTTAAATCTCTAAGTAACATCTGAGTTATTATCATTGGCGCTTCCAAATTTATAGTCACCATTTCATGTATTTTTTTAGGATTTAATTCTTCATGTGGACCAAAATAACCAACACCTGCATTATTTATTAGTATATAAACATCCTCCTTATTCTTTATCTCTTTTATCTTTTCACAAAGAATAGAAGTTTTAGTCATGTCACAAGTTACTCTAATAAAATTATCTTCATTTAAATTAATCTTAGAAAAATCTCTCCCAATACCATAAACCCTGTATCCTAAATTTATCAAAACTTTGCTTATTTCAAAACCTATTCCAGAAGAAGCTCCTGTAACAATTGCAGCCTTCATTTCATCTTTCCTTCCTAAATATATATCTTCTCTTTTGGCATATATTTCTGTGTTAATTCATATGCATACTGTACCATTTCATTAGACATATCTTTTGAATAACTACAGACTCCATTAATTGTTTCGAAAGGATAATTTAATATGATAGAGTCACCTCTTTGCTTTCTCATCTTCTTTAAATAATCCTTTGAAACTCTAAAAACGCCTATACTTACATCATTTATTTTTTCTGGATTTAATTCTTTAAAAGTGCTATCTATTAGATTTTTGTATTTTTCTTGCCATCCTTCTATATAAAGCATAGGATCAAAACACACTCTAACCTTCCACCCCTTATCTATTGCATTCTTTATACTTAAAAGTCTTGCATTCATAGAAGGTGTTTTATGCTCATATGTGTTTATAACTTCATCTGGTGATAATGTCCACGCTAAAATTACATTTTCTTCTGCCTTTATATTTTCAATTGCTTTAAAGTTAGCACTTTTTGTTCTAATCTCAATAGTTAAATTTTTATGTTCTTTAGCAAAATTAATCCACTGAGTAGAATATCCAGTTAAATTTTCAAATGCTAAAATATCTGTATCATAAGAAATACATAAATATACTTTATGATCTGCTAAGAGTCTTTCTGTTTTATTTAATATATCTTCAATATTAACAAATATAACTATATTTGAAGAAGGATACATTCCCTGAAGATAACAATATTCACAGTCATATATGCAATTCATCATATTTGAAGTGTAGTAAAAATAATCATGTCCAAAGTCTTCACAAACCTCAGCACCCTTATATATTAAGTTGTCCTTTTTTATAGCAAGTATTAATTTAGAACTTTTCTTCTGAAGTGTAAAGTTCTGATGACTTCTAGAAAATACATCCTTATAATGATTTATTGGAATTATTTTAGCATCACTAAAATGCTTAAGTATTTTCTTTGTATTTGGATGATTTAAGGCTTCATCTTCAATATATATATGTGAAAAAGAAGGATTAAATAATTTTACTTTTAAGTTCTTCAAAATAATCCATCCCTTCTTTTTTAGATTTGCACTCTATCTTCTCATAAATTCTTATATTCTCATTAAATTTTCCTTTTTCAAGTTTGTAATATTTCAAAAGTTGATTTAATCTATTTGCCATAGTTGATGTTAATCTTAATTTTTTTATTATATTTTTAGCAATTATTTTTTCTTCATTTTCTAAAATATCTCCACTATTAGAAAAAGCTTTTTTAATTTTATTTATCCAATCTATTATCTCTAACGATTTATTCTCAATTAAATTAGAAACTTTATTTATATCTATCTCACCATCTAAATAGTCTGAAACAATTTTTATAAAATATATCTGATGAGATTTTAAAAATACTAAGGCTGCTTCATATGTTCCTGAAGATTCCATATCTATTAATTGTCCTTGAATCTCTAAATTTTTATTATTTATTACTGTAGGTACGGTTTCAACTGCTCCCTCTTTAAAAGAATGTTTTAAAATCATATCTGGATAAAATGCCTTTTTAGTATCATAGTCAATAATCTTATTACACAAAAAAACATCTCCAATAAGCATGTCCTTATTTTTAGCACCACAAATTCCAATATTAATAAATATATCAGTAGATTTAGGTTCATATTTTGAAAATAAATATGTAATAGCTACTGCAGACATTACTTTTCCTATGCCAGTAATTAGTAATACTATTTCTTCTTGTTCATTTTTGAATACTTGAAATTTGTGGCACTCTAAATCCTTTTTTAAATTGAATTTTTTTATAAAAGGAGATGCTTCAATATACATAGATGTACTTATAAATATCATAACTAATCACTCCCTTATTTTTATATGTTTGGAAAAATATCTCTATAGAAATACTTTACTACATAAAAAAGCGATTAACAAGTTTGTAAACATCAAAGATTTATATTATATAGTAAAAAAAATGATTGTCTTAAATATCATATATTTAGGACAATCATTTTTTATTCTTCTCTTTAATTTTTAACTATATTTTTAAATAGGATTGATATTGCAGTATATATTACAATATCAAATAAACATTTACTTAAAGCTCAGTCTAATTTTTTAAGTTTATTTATCTATAACAGTTTTAGCCATTTTTATCATTTGATCTTTATCAACATCATTATATTCCATATTAAAAATTGAATATTGAACACCATTTTGATACCAATAAACAGATTGGCTATTAGATTCACTAATTTCATCACTACCATAGCCAACATTTAACTTTCCTTCTTCCATTAATTTTATCTCTTCTTCTGTCTTTACATAATCTTCTGGAACAAATTTATTATGCATGCTATGATAATACATTTTAACTCCTTTATATTCTGTCATGTTATCTTTAAGTCCTTCTATATTCTTATTAAAGTCTTTTTCATCTATAGATTGTGCATTCATAGATAAACTTTGACCTTTTTGAGTTCCTTCTTTTGTATATTCAAAATCTGCTGATTTCATTTCTCTAATTTTATTTCCATTATCATCTACTTCCGCATCATTGGAAATATTAAATGAAGCAAATTTAAATCCATTTTCAAATGAGTCTACATATTTAGGCAAAAATCCTACTGTATCTTTTACTTTATCTTCTACGGGGAATTGGGTGATTTGAGTATCCCTAGAAACACTTGAAATAAAATGTGTATTATTTGTTGCAGCAACACATGTTACTGTTGTTGCTACACATAAAACTCCTGCAATTAATGCTGTTCTACCTTTTAAAAATCTAAATTTCATATCTAAAAATCCTTTCTTAAAAATTATATATATTTTAATAATCTCTTTACTTAAAGATTCTATTTATCTATAACAGTTTGAGCCATTTTTATCATTTGATCTTTATTAAGATCATCATATCCCATATTAAAAAGTGAATATTCAACACCATTTTGATACCAATAAACAGATTGGCTATTACATTCACTGATTTCATCAGTACCATAGCCTATATTTAACTTTCCTTCTTCCATTAATTTTATCTCTTCTTCAGTCTTTACATAACCTTCTGGAACAAATTTATTATGCATACTATGATAATACATTTTAACACCTTTATATTCTGTCATATTATCTTTAAACATTTCTATCTTCTCATCAAACTCTTTCTCATCTATATCTTGAGCATTCATGAATAAACTTTGACCTTTTTGAGCCCCTTCTTTTGTATAATAAAACTCTGCTGATTTTAGTTTTCTAACTTCATTTCCATTATCATCTTTTTCTACCTCATTACAAACATTAAATGACTCAAATTTAAATTCATTTTCAAATGAGTCTACATATTTAGGTAAAAATCCTACTGTATCTTTTACCTTGTCTTCTGTAGGAAACTTTTTAACCTCAGTTAATTTAGAAGAACTTCCAATCACATGTGTACCTTTTGTTGCTGCAACACAACTTACTGTTGTTGCTACACATAAAAGTCCTGCTACTATTATTGTTTTACCCTTTAAAAATCTAGATTTCATATCTAAAAATCCTCCCTTTTTCTCTTTTAAAATTCCACCTCTAATTTTAAAAAACATATTCTCTGGAGTTGAAATCTCTTCTGCTTTATTGCTTAAACATTCAGTAATTTTTTTATCTATATCCTCATTAAATTTTCTTCTCATTAAGATTCACACCCCTTTATCTTTTCATATCTAGTAACTTCATTATTTAATAAACTTGCCTTTAATTTTTTTCTTGCACTATGAAGTCTTGATTTTACTGTACCTTCAAAACACCCCATAACTTTTGCAATTTCTTTTACAGACAATTCATTAAAATAAAAAAGTACTATAACAGTTCTTTGTTTTAAATCTAAATGCTCAATCTCAGCATGAAGTGTTTCTGCCTCCTGATCTTTTATATACATATTTATTGATTTTTCAATACTGTTATCATCAGCTTTTTCAAAAATATTTTCTAATGGTAATGCTTTTTTATCCTTACCTGCATGTTTCCATGCAATTCTTGTAAGTATTTTAAAAAACCATGATTTAAACTGATCTACATTTCTTAAACCCTTAGCACTTAAATAACATTTTATAAATGCCTCTTGCACAATATCCTCACTTGTAAATTTATTGCCTGTAATAAGATATGAGTATTTAAATGCTTGATCTTTATATATTTCAAATATTTCCCCCAAAGCATTCATGTCACCAGCCTGGATTTTTTTAACAATCTCTGCTTCACTCACCGGTAATATCCCCTTTCCTAAATAATCCCTTTTAAGATGCATCTATATATAAGAGCCTCCAACTCTATAAATGGTTCATTCTCCATATAAAATTATTTTAACTAATAAAAACCATGTTTTAATTGTCAATTCAAAAATATATCTGTCACCTTAGATTTTATCACTCTTTTAGGCTTCAAAAATTCTATACTTTCCTGGTCTATACATCAAAAAAATAGTAGCTTCACTTTTAAGCGTGAATCTACTATTTCTTTTAAGGCAGATACTGGACTATTATTTTTTTGAATGTGCCTAAACAATAACTTCAAATATAATTTTATATGCCTTTATTTACATGTATTTTCTCTTTTCGAATCTAGAATTATCCAGTCAACAGAATCAAGTTTCTCCATAAGTGCATCCATACCATTTTGCAACTTATATTCAATTTCTTCCTTATACAAAGGAAGTACGTAATATATATTAATTCTATTACCATCCTTTGTGTTTATTACACTGATTTCTTCTTTAAACATATTGAATACAATACCATTTAAACCTGTATTTTCTGCATATGGATCATATGTTTCATAATTTGGTACAGTATGTCCATATGAAAACCATGTATTATATTCATGAGGAAAACGTGCCATCTGCTTCATTAATCTTATAGGCCAATAGTTATTCTCATCTTTTATGCTTTGCTCTGTTAAATCCCAGTCTGCAGGTAAAAACATCATTAACTCTGACCTAGAATATAAATCTCTTTCATCTTCTGGTATTTCATCGGGGAGAGTCATAGGCATACTACTCATACCAGTTGTAAATAATACTTTAAAAGGTTGATTTTCTATTGGTTCCATAATTGTTATATCAATATGTACAATATCAGAAATCAACTCATGAAAAGTAGAAGATTGCCTTCCTGGAAAAACTTCATTGAAATGTTTTGTAATTTCTTCTGCATATGGTGTAAAGGCTACATTATCCTCCTCATTTACTGACCCCTTATAGCTATAAATATTTGTCCCATCTTCTGACGTACCTTCGGATTTGCCACCAAATATCTTTTTAAATATATTTTTCATTTATACTCCTACTTTCTATTATTCAAATTTAATCATAATTGTATATATTATACTATCTAATATTAAATTAAAATATAATGATTATTTAATTTTAATATTATTTAAATTTCTAAAGTATATTGATATAAAAAATTTTAATTCTTCAATCAAACTAATTATTTAATTAAAACAATTATTTTTAATCTTATAACATCTAACCTTTTATAATTTTCTTATCGTATGTATTACCATGTCTTACTCTAAATATAAAAAATAGTAGCTTCACTTTTAATCGTGAAACTACTATTTCTTTTAATGCAGATACGGGGCTATTATTTTTTTGAATGTGCCTAAAGTTAAATATCAATAAATATCATTTATTTAAACTCTCTATTTCAAGATAATTTTTTAATTGATCTAAACCTTTTTTATGTGCAACTTCTACATGCCAAATTTAAAATTATCTTTAATGTATAGCTTTCTTTCCATATCTTTTTCCTGTGCCTTCAACACTTGTAATTGTAATTAAGGCATCTTCATCAAAACCGTGTACAATATTTTTTAATTTTGCTATTTCAAGTCTTGATAAAACAACATATATTACATTTGTTTTATTCCCACTATAAGCACCCTTTCCATCAAAAAAGGTAACTCCTCTTCCTAATCTTGCCATTATAGCTTCAGAAATATCTTTGCTTTTTTCAGAAACAACAATTACTGCTTTTGATTCATCAAGACCTTGAACAGTAATATCTATTGTTTTAAAAGCTATAAAATAAGCTATTAAAGAATACATTGCTCTATCCCATCCAAATATAAACGCTGAACTTCCTAATATAAATAGATTAAAGAACATAACTATTTCACCAATAGAAAACGCACTTTTTTTATCTAATATTATAGCAATGATTTCAGTTCCATCTAAAGAACCACCATTTCTTATAATTAAACCTATACCTACACCCATTATTATGCCACCAAAGATAGTAGCAAGTAATGTGTCTTGTGTTATACTTGGAACTGAATGAAATAAAGTTACACAAACTGATAAACATATTACTGAAAATATCGTTGATAAGGCAAATGTTTTTCCTATTTGTTTATAACCTATAATAACAAAAGGTAAGTTAAATAAGAATATAAATATTCCCAATTCAGCTTTTGTTAGGTAACTTGCCATTATCGATATTCCTGTCATCCCACCATCAATTATGTTATTAGGAATTAAGAATATTTCAAGTCCTATCGATGCTAAAAGTGCACCTAATACCATAAAAAAAATCCTATTAATATGAGTTAAAATATTGTTATGCTTTTTTATAATAAATCATCTCCTTTATTTTTAATATATTTTAGTTTAGCCTTTTAAATATTTTAGGCTAAAATTTGCACTCTATAAAATATATATATCCAATTTCAAATATTTTTGATAATATAAAATTCAATAACTTGAAATCAAAAAATTATTTTTATTTAAAATGTAATTTATTTAATTATGTTAAGTTTATTATATCAATCTAATGGTTTACTGATTATACTAGGAAATTTAAAGCTTCCTTGTGGCAATTCTAATATCTTATCCATAATATTACATAAAGCTTTAACCTTTTGTATATATTCATCAAGAGTTAATTTAAATATTCCTAAATCAAATAAGAAATTAATAATTACCATAAAAAATTGTGCTACTTCATCAGGATACTCTGTTTTAAAAGTCCCCTCATTAATACCTTGTTTGATCAAAATTGAATAAATTGGTGAATATACCTTTATAGTATCTATAATAGCCTTTTGATGTATTCCTGAATTTTCTTCATCTTGTAATTGAGAACTTAGACTAAATTGACTCTTTATAGTTTTTAGTTGTACAGCTAAAACTTGTTTAAATTTTTCTATAGAATTGATATTATTATTAAGTATTTCATTAATTTCACTTACACTATCTAATATGTACCTATTAAAAACAGCTAAAAATATATCTTCCTTAGATTTAAAATAGTAATAAAATGTTCCTTGTGCTACACTAATTTTTTTGACAATATCACTAACTGCTGTTTTATTATAACCTATGGTTTTAAAAAGCTCTTCTGCTGTATCAATTAATTCATTTCTTCTTTCTTCTCGTTCCTTTGTAACTCTAGGCATTAAATTCACCTCTTAATTCATACTATATAACTAGGATACCTTTTTTGACTGACTAAAGTCAATATAATAAATATCCTATTTTATCAAATTTATTCTATATTAACTATATATTGTCTTTTTGATTATACATTTAAATCTTATATATGTTTTAAATTTAAATCCTAAGCAAAAGAATATATAGTACTTTAATTTATTGAATAATTATTATTTCAACATATATATTTTTTTAGCCATGCACCCTTTCCAAACGTAGTGCAGAAATAATGGTGCGGCATATGATTATTTTTTATTCTTTAGGTTTTATTTCTTAATCTTTAAGCAATAATATAATCTAATTTATCTACAAATTGTAAAAATATAATTTCCTAAAGAATAAAACAGTGACTACACCACACGCTCTTCTAGATGACTTTTCAAACATTATACATTTCTATTTTTATACTCAGATAATCCTAAAACCATATAAAAATCACGCTTTCAATTCCTAAAAATTCTATAATTTCTTATACAATAAAAAAGTTGTCTCAGAAATTTAATACAACCTATTATTTATTTTCTATCTTATTAAAAAAATTTATTACTCTTAAAGCAGCATTATCTTTTTCCTTAGCTTCCACCATTAAATCAATCTTAATATCCTGAATTAATGAGATAAATGATTTAATATCTTCTTCTAATATATAATCACTATGGCTTTTATCATAAAAACCTATTTTGCCACTACTAATATGCATCTTAGGAATGATTCCTGTATAATTCCATGTATCTTTTATAATCTTTATATCGTCATTTGTTATCTCTCTTTTTTTATTACAACGATGATGATGGACATCTAAAACTATTGGGATAGACGTCTTTTCACTGATAAATAATACATCATCTATATTAAATGAAACATCATCATTTTCTAATCTTAACATCTCTTTAACGCCTTTTGATAACTCCTTATATACCTCTATAAATCTATCTATTGCACTAGTTTTATCTCCATAAACTCCACCTGTATGAATGATAATATCGCTGCCTCCAAGAAGATTTAATACTTCATAATGATGATTTAAGTAATTTATGCTATTTTCAACAACACTTGTTTTAGTACTATTTAGAACTGTAAATTGATCTGGATGCATCGAAAGTCTTATATGATTTTTTTGTACAATATTCTTTATCTCATCCATTATCTTTAACAGCTCTTCATCTTGTTGCCATCTCCACTCAAAATCTTTTAATATATCTGGATGATCTACTAAAGGTAATAAATTGCTAGTAATTCTATACATAAATATTCCATTATCAATATTCCACCTTAATATATCTTTAGTTAACTCCAAATTATTAACTATCTTATCTCTTAAATAATCTATTCCATATTTGTATACAGAATTAAGCCTACATTGCTGAAAATTTCTTGGCTTTAAATTATTATTTATACAAGCATAACCAATTCTTTTAACCACTTTTATCACCCTCAATAAAATTTAATTATATATAAGTTCAAATAAAATTTGTTCATTAATATAAATCTTAAAATATTTATAAATGATATCCCTTATAAATGTAGCTAGAAACTTATATAAAAAATTTATGATATATACTTCTAACTAAATATTTTTAATTAAAGATATAATTTTCTATAAAAATTATATAAAATATTATAAATGTATTAACTTAATTAGAACATATCTATTTAGCTTAAAATTAATTGTTATTTAACCTTAAAATATTATTATAACCATGCAGCTAAATTTAAATGAAGAATTATAATAAAAATCCTATAAATGAAAATATAATTGAAGTTGATAACTAGATTGAAATATCTATAATAATAAATAACTTATTATTACAAAGTAAGGGACAGTAAATAATTTTGTTTTTACACGAAACTATCTATTGTCCCTTTACTATTCTAATTTCTATGACTATGATCTTTATTTAAAAATTAAGAACTCTGCTTATACTAAATATTTACTTAAAATATAGCCATCTTATCTATCAAATCTTTGAAGTCCTGCTGTAACTTCATGTGAAACTTCATTAAGATTATTTGATAGATTATATATATCTCCAGTTACATTTTCTAGTTCACTTGCTAGAGATACTATTTCTTGTGATGAAGCAGATACCTCTTCTGAAACTGACGATACTTCCTCTACTTTTTCAAATATCTTACCACTCTTCATTTGTATTTGGTTAATATCATTATCAATCAATTCTATTTGTGGAATTACAATATCTAAACTTTCATTAACTTTAGAAAATATATTTACACCTTTTTTCATTTCTATAACTTGATTTTCTATAGTTTTATTAACCCCATTTGATTCTGTTGAAATAGTATCCATAAGTTTAATATTTTCATTAATAATATCTTCTATTTCTTTTGCAGCTTGTCTGCTTTGTTCTGCTAAATTTTTAACCTCATCTGCAACAACTGCAAATCCTTTTCCTGCTTCCCCTGCACGTGCTGCTTCAATTGATGCATTTAATGCTAAAAGATTAGTCTGCTGAGACATTCCATTTATAACGCCTATAATTTCCCCAATCTTAGTTATACTGTTTCCTAAAGTTCCTATCTTATTATTAAATTCCTTAACCTTTGAAGAAACATCATCTGAACTAGAAACTATTCCATCCATGATTATCTTATTTTCAATATTAGCTGATTTAACCTCTTTTGCACTACTATTTAAATTATCAATATTTGTAACTATCTTCTTAATCTTTTCATTAAAATCATTTAATACATTATTAATATCCATTAGACTACTTGCTTGTGTACTTGATCCTTCTGCAACATTTTGTACAGATAATAATACTCTGCTTGATGAATTATTTACTGTTGATGAAACATCATTTAATTTAATGATTCCACCTTCAACTTTTTCCACACTTTCATTTAACTGCTCAACCATTCCTCTAATTGAGTCTTTCGTTTTACTTATACTATTATAAATTATTCCAATTTCATCTTTTCTATCTAAAAGTTCTTTTTCAATTTCAATATTTAAATTTCCATCCCCTATATTACCTAATAATTTTATAATTTTATTCATTATATTACTTATCTTCTTACCTAATTTAATCCATATAAAAATTAAAATTATTATTATTAAAATTGTTATTATTGATATAATAGAAACTGTATTTTTTGCACAACCTAACATTTCAGATTTAGATATCATAGAAACTATTGTAAGATCTAAATTATCTTTCTTAAAGTTGTCAATAACAGTTTGATATTTGTTACCCTTATAATTTAAGATCATATTTTTATTTAATAGCTTGTCTTTATACTCATCTTTTAATTCAATATCTTCTATTTTTTTACTAGTATACTCCTTATCACTATCCACAATAATTACCTTATTTGAATCTACAACTAAAATTCTTCCTAAATCACCTGTCTTATAATTTCCTGTAGTATTAACTATTGTATCTAGCGATAAACCTATATTAAAAACTCCTATAACTTCACCATTTACCTTAAGCTGTTTTACAGCAGCAACAGCTAAATTTCCATTAGTAGTTGAGAATATATTGTATTTTATTCCATCTCCATTTAATGCATCTTTATACCAACCTCTTTCTCTTGGGTCATAATTATTCTTTCTGTCTTCTGCTGGATATTGTACATAACCACCATCTTTTTGTGATGCAAAACTCATTGTTTTAATCATAGGATTACTTTCTGTAATACTCTTAAAATAATTATATAAATCTGCTTCAAATTCTCCATTTTGATCTGGTGTCATCTTTACAATTCCACCTTCACCTATTTTATCAACATATGTAGTTATTGAATTATTAGTTAATTCACTTGCATTTTTTGATTTCATAATACCATCTAAATTTAGTTCTATACTATTAAAATATGATGTTAACGTTTGCTCTAAATTTTCATTATACTTATTTGCATTTCCTATAAAATTATCATGATTGTCTTTAACCACCATAAAAAACACAGCTACTGCTAATATCATTATGCTAATAACTGTAACCGTGACTGAACTTATTGCTATTTTTTTGACTATAGATTTTTCCCTCTTCATAATTCCTCCTTACCTATTAATGGTTATTTTATTAAATAATTCATATTCTGCTTTATTATCGTATTTAATTCCCATTTTTTTATATCTATATATCATTTTTAAAAAATTTATATTTTTTCCAATAACTATGTATATTTTTTAATATAATGGATAAATTTCTCTACAAGGTACCCTAGCCATACCCCAGGGGGGATATTTTAAATTCTTACAATTTAGAATATTTAAGTAGAAAACTATCATATATGTTATATTTGTCCTCTAAACAGTTAATACTTATTTTAATATCTTTTATTATGTTAATTTGTTATAATAACTAAATAACATAATAAAAGATATTAAGTACATACGAAGAACAATAGACTGAAATGCTTGTCTATTATTTTTTTGTATGTATCTAAATATAAAGAAAGAAGGTATATATCATAAATACTAATTATAAAACTACAAAGAATGAATTCGAATCTAAAGAAAGCTTTACACTAATGACCATCTTAAAGAAAAACGGAACTCAACTTACTGCTAAAATAGATAATGTTGACTTAGAAAAAGTTAAAAATGCTGGAATTTGGTTTGCTGAATGGCATAAAGATTTTAATAATTATTTAGTTCAAAATATAAGTTCAACTAAGCTTAATAAAAAATCTAAGCCTTTAAAGCAAAGTCTACAAACAGTTATCATGGATGTTAATCCTGCTACACCTGTTATACATATAAATGGTGACACTTTAGACAACAGAAGAGCTAATTTAAGAATCTTTAAAAGAAATGAATTAAACGAAGTTGAAAAAATTGATGATAAAACTATTGCTATAATATTAAAAGATAAATATGGTAATGCACATTCAAAAGCTTTAATTTCCGCTAGAGATTTAAAAACTGTTGTAACTGATGAATATACTTGGGTTAATCATAGAATAAATGGAGAACCTTGTGTTGTGGCCAACACTCCAAATGGTAGAGTTTATTTAGATAGACTTATTTTAAATGCTGATGAAAACAAAAGAGTTCACCACATAAATCTTAATCCATTAGATAATAGAAGAGAAAATTTAGAATCAACTGATATATAAAAATATTAGCACCCCAGGTTTACTTTAGGGGTGCTTTCTATAATGATTTTAATTATGAATACTAAAAACTTTAATTGAATCCTCAAGTTTTTCAGATACCGAATTTAATTCTGAAGCATATCTTAGTATTTCTTCTGAAGACACAAATTGTTCTTCTAATATCTTTGATATACTTTCACAGCTTTTAGATAACTTTTTAATGTTCTCGTCTGCATCTTTAACTGCAATTAAAATATCCTCTGTTTCTTTTGAATAATTATTTATACTTCCTAATACTTCTGAAGTATTATTTTTCACATTATTGCTTGAAGTAAATATATTTTCAAAATATTTTTGTGCCTCTTTTGAAGTTGATGTGCCTTCTTTTAGCTCATTATAAGTTTTATCAATTGATGAAAAAACTTCTTTAGAACTTAAATCAATAGCTTTAAGAATACCTGTTATTTCTTTAGTTACTTTAGAAGATTCATCTGCTAATTTTCTTACTTCTTCAGCAACTACACTAAAGCCTCTTCCAGCCTCTCCAGCTCTAGATGCTTCTATTGAAGCATTCAATGCTAAAAGGTTAGTTTGATCAGAAATGTTAGTTATTACTTCTACAAAATTTGTAATTACATTTATATTTTTGTCCAGTTCTAAGATTTTTTCCTTAGATGCTTCCATACTGTTATTAGCCGTTATAATTTTATCTGTAGAATTCTTTATTATATTTTCACCTTTTTGTGCTTGACTGTATGATGATTCAATTTCTAGTGAAACTTTTTTAAGTTTATTAATAATATTTTCTACTTCTAAATTAATATTTTGTGCCTTTTTTACAATTAATTGTGTTTTATCATACTGTACTTCAGAAAACTCTGCTATTTCTCCAGTTTTAAAAACCACTTGTTTTGCTGAAGATGTAAATTGTTCAGATTGCGCCTTTAAATCGTTAGAATACATAAGTACATCTTCAGAATTATTACCTATATTAATAACCATATCATTTAAATTTCTTCCCATTTCATTCATAGCCTTAGAAATTTTACCTATTTCATCTTCTGATTTTACATCTAAAGAGACATTCAAATTTCCTTTAGCAATACTTAACGCTACATTTTTTATTTTCTTCATAGGCTTTAATGCTCTAACTAAATAAATACCTATACAAATAGCTATAAGAATTCCACCAAAAATCAAGTTAGTTATAATAAAATATGTAATTTTATTTAAACTACTGTTATAATCATTTGCATTCAAATCTGCTGCTAAAATTGCTACTGGTTCATTTTTGCTATTATAAATAGCTACATTAGCACTTATTAAATATCCCCACTCCTCATAATATTCTATGTTTGTAACATAACTTCCAGTTTTTAGAGTTTCATTTTCATTTTTATAATTATCATTCTTTCCTTCTAAAATCTCAACTTTTTCTCCAAATTCCGAAAATTCTTCATTATCTTCATCCAATCCATCTACTAAATAATAAAAATTATTATCCTTAAACTTACCTATTGTATATAAAAATTTAAAATCACTTTTTTCTCTAGCATCTTCTAAATATTGATGTAGATTATCATAATAATCATTACTCTCTTCTCCATTTTTTATCAACTCTTCAAGTTTATCTCCATCTATATTTGCAGTAATTACATTTAATGTATTAATAATATTCTTATTAACTTCTTGCTTAATATTACTCTTGGTTTTTATAGATGTTACTGTTCCTAAAATTACACTATATATCAAAAGCATTATTGTAATAAATGTAACTATTTTTTTAGCTAAAGACCACTTTTTAAAATAAATCATCTAAGCTTACCCCTTATATATCAAAATTTTTTTCTTTATACTTATCGTATAAAATTTAATACACTTAATTTATTAACTTTATTTTTTATTTTGATATTATAAGAATAAATTGTATTATATGGTATTTAAAAAAATCTGCTGAAGCTTATTCTATAAGTATTTATATGTAATAAGCACCCCAGGGGTACACCTGGGGTGCTTTTTGTAAATAAAACATTTATATAATATGGGTTATTTTAAGAGGCAAATTTAAATTAAGTTTATTTATTATTTTTTAATTCTTGTCTTCCAGCTACATATACAAATGGAAGATATATTAATACACTTACAGCTAAACAAATTAAAGCTGTTACTGCACCCATAATTGAGTTAGTTGATAAAAATGCACCTAAAACTGGTGGTGTTGTCCATGTTGCCATAATAGAAACCTTTGGTACAAAGTGTATTACAGTTAAGCCATAAGCTATTACTGCTGATGCTAATGGTGCTAACATAAATGGAATAAAATACATTGGATTTAATACTATTGGCATACCAAAAATTATTGGTTCATTTATATTAAAACATCCTGGTGCTATACTTAAGTTTGCTATCATCTTTTGTTGAGAACCAGCTTTCTTTCCTAAAATATATATTGCTAAAATTAATGCAATTGTAGCTCCAGAACCACCCATATTTACATATGAATCTAAGAATTGGCTACTTACAATATGCTCTGGTTCTAGTCCAGCTTTAACTGCTTCTGTATTCAAAATAAGTAATGGTAGTAATAATGCATTTATAAGTGGTGCAAGTATATTTGAACCATGTAATCCAAAGAACCATAATAATTGAGATACAAAAATTATAAGTAATACTCCACCTAAACTACCTGCAACTCCTTGTAATGGTTGTTGTAATGCTACAAATAATGCTTTATGAATATCAGGAATATTAATTGTTATAAATATTTCTTTAATTCCTGCTGTTATTGCTAATATTATCATTGAAGGAAATAATGCTGCAAAAGATTTAGAAACTGCTGGTGGAACACCATCTGGCATCTTTATTACTAATTTAGGATTTCCTATTAATTTAACAAAAAGTTCTGTTGCTATTAATGCTACTATTATAGAAACAAATAATCCTTGTGCACCTAAAAAATCAAATGGTAATGCACCTTCAGCATTAGTTGCATATAAAATCATTGCTGCTGATAAAGAAACTATTCCAGCAGACATTCCATCTTTACCATAACTGTTAGCTAAATGATATGATATTGTAAATACAATTAATATGGACATTACCCCAAAGGATCCATTCCATATAGCTCCACCCCAATCTGTCCATCCTACCGGTAATAACCAGTTCATAAAGTTTTGATACCATTTAAATCCCAAATTATTGAATAATACCGCAAATGCTCCAGCCATAACTAATGGTGTTATTGTTGCAAAACCATCACGTATTGCTACAAGATGCCTTTGTGAACCAATCTTTGCTGCAATCGGTACAAAATGCTCTTCCATCCAATCAAAAAATTTTTTCATTGATATTTCCTCCTCTATTAAATATTTATTTTAATTCAGTTATTATTCTATTGATTAAATTTTAGATTTTAAGTTATAAGGTTTATATTAAATTTTAAGTTTTAAGTTAATACAAAGTTTTTTAAAAATCAATTTACTAATTTAATATTGTTTTAGTCTAAGTTAAATAATAATTATAATTTCTAATTTTTTTATTTATTTGACTGTGTTTTAAAAATACCTGTTGATATTTTAGGATAAGGTAAAACTAAAAATATCAACTTTTCTTTAAAACATAATTATTTCTTAAAGCCAAAGCTTGTCCAAGGCTTTATATAATCTAATAAAAATATTTCTTCATCTACTATCTTTCCAACAACATTTGTCTTACCAGTATTTTTCATATCTTTTAAAGCAACTTGAAGTTCCCCTGCATATCTTGTATATAAGTCTGAATCTATTAATATATCTCCTCTTTTAATATCTGGAGTATTAACTGCTGGAAAACTTTCTCCTTTGTATTTTACTCTGCTTTGCGTAGATCTTAATATATACTCTGAGACATCCCCCCTATTATAGTGATATTCTTCAAGAACTATTTTTTTATCAAGTTCAGTTGCATATTCATTAAACTGAACATTAAACACTAATTTTTCTTTATTTAAATCACTTAATGCCTTTAGTTCCTCTTCTGATGCAAAAGAATTTGCTATTATTACATCATCAATTAATCCAGTTGCTAAAAAATGTTTAGCTTGTACCTCTATATTTAAATCTCTATGAGATTCCAATGTGCATATCCCTTCTGAAACAGGCCAAGGACCATACTTTGCACTCTTTGAATTTACAAATGCTGCTGTATTTATTCCAAGTTCCTTAAACTGTTTTGAACATTTCATAAAATGTTCAAGTGAAAGCCCTGTGTATTTATGAGGATAAAAATTATGACATCCATATAAATTGTTCACATTAGAATTATAAGAAAGAATGTTATCCACATATTTAGTCCCATTACTCATGTTTAATTCTATTTTTAAACCATACTCATTAAAACTCATGATAGATTCTTCCATTCCACTAAAGCCTAAATCTAATCTTATACCATCTAAGCCCATATCTTTAAACGCTTTCAAATCATATATGGATGCTCCTAAGAACTTAAATACAGCTGGCTCTAAATCTGCAATTACTTCCATATCTTCTTCCTTTGCAGTATTTAACATAAGCTTAAAATCACCTAGTACATCATCTAAATTTTTATCAGCTACAGAAATTAAACACGTAAATATTCTTTTAAATCCATACTTTCCTGCTAAATGTATATATTTAACGATTTCATTTATATCAGTATGATTTGGATATACTGAAATCCCTAATCTCTTCATTCCTTTCCCTCCATTTTCTTCTTTATATTGTATTAATCTAAAAAGTTTAATAATTAATTTCACTAATTTTGTATCTATTATTATCAATCTATAACTCTTACATATAAATAATTGTGCTTTAAAATATTATTTATATTGTGGAATAATGATAAACTAAAATCTGAATTTAACATTTGAAGCTATTGTTTATTCAGATAATAAGCTCCTATCGTAGGAGAAATTTCTTCATCTACAATCTCATTAATAACTATAGTTTCTTTTAAATACTCCTCAAAAGCTTTTCTAAATACCTTTGCTTTTCTAATTACACCTCCAACTAATGCTATAGAACAACTTTCAAAATTTAATTTTTTATATACATTTTCAACTGTCTTTCCAAAACTCCTTGCTTCATCTATTAATATTTTACTTGCTATAATATCTCCTTCTTCAGCTAATCTAGCAACTATTTTTGTTAATGATGCTATCTCATCTTTAGTTGAAGAATATACAAACTTTGTTATTTCATTAACTGAACTAATTTTTAGATTCTCTAAAATCCTTTTAGATAATTCTGATTGCTCTAAAGAATATTCTTCTTCTGATATCATTCTTTTTATTGATTCTATTGCTATTTTATATCCACTACCTTCATCACCTAATAGATTTCCCCAGCCTCCACACTTCACATTTATATTATCTTTAACTCCAAATGCTACTGAGCCTGTCCCTGCTATAACTAATATTCCATCTTTTCCTTTTAACATTGCCTTTAAAGCTATTTCTGCATCATTCATAACTATACAATCAATGTTAAGCTTCTCTTTGACTGCATCCTTTATTACTTTGGAATTGTCTCCAACCTCTACTCCAGCGATACCAAGATATACACCATTAAGTCCTTCATATCCAAGTTTTTCTACTATTTCTTTTATAGAACCTACTATATTTTCTAAAGCTTTTTCCTTATTATTTAATAAATTAGCAAATCCCTTTATTGAAGTCATAATAGCTTTTCCATCTGAAGAATAGGCACTAGCTTCAGTTTTAGTTCCTCCACCGTCAACTCCTATAATATATTTCACATAATCACCACACTTTTTTATTTACTATTCACCCTTTGATTTTGTTCATAAGTTTTATCCAATACCTAGTATCTATAACTTCATGACACCTACGCGCTCCTGGATAACGATTTCTAACCCTTCATTCAAAGGCAAGCTTTTTTTGAAGGCTAAGAACTCTGTTTATACTCCAATATTAACTTTTCCTTAAAATACAACCACAAGACTTTTTTATTTATTTTGCAGTCTTTCATGTATATCTATAATTTCAACTGCAAGAGATTTTACTGTCATGCTTGTCATTAAATGGTCTTGAGCATGTACCATTAATAAAGTAACTTCTGTTTTCTCTCCATTAGCCTCTTTTTGTATTAAAGATGTTTGAACACTATGCGCCCTTGATTCTTCTTCTTCAGCTTTTTTAATAAGTTCTCTTGCTTCATCTATATTTCCACTTTTAGCACATTGAATTGCTTCCATTGAATAACTTCTAACTTCTCCACTGTGTACTATAAGAGTCATTATTATTTCTTCCATTAAGTTTCTCCCCTTCATGCTTTAATTATTTTCTATAACTTCTAAAGCTCTTTCTAAAACTTTTTTACCATTCATTGTTCCATAATCAATTGTGTTTATTACTTCTACTGGTATATTTTTATCTGCTAAACTCTTCTTAAATTTTGATAATAAAAATCTAACTTGTGGACCTAATAATAAAATATCTGTATTATCTATATACTGTTTAACCTCAGCCTCTCCTGTTGCTTGTATATTACACTCAACCCCTTTTTCCTTTGCTGCCTGCTGCATTTTTGAAACCAATAAGCTTGTAGACATTCCCGCACAACAAACCAATAATATATTTTTCATTTATATTCCTCCTATATTTTTTTATTGTGTTTTAATAACTATAATCCTTTTCTAAACATAAATTTCATTCTTCTTGTAAACATATTCATTTAAACTTAATATTCTTTATCGTACACCTTTTATATAAAGCAAATTACATGCCAACTTTTAATATATAGATAAAATTCCTTAAAATGGCTTTATTACTTACTTTCAGATTATTTTTATAGTGTAAAAATAGAAAAAAATAAGTGTGTAAATACACTTACACACATTTTTATTTTACACTATATTCCATTTAGAATTTAATACTTTCACTTCATTTATTAATTACTCCTCCTTTCAGAAGTCTATAATTTAATTCTTTAATATATTAAATATTTTTTTCCATGTAGGTAATATAAATTTTGTAAATACTCGTATAAAAACACAAAGTCCACTAAAAAGTATAGTTCCTGCAAGAATTGTTGCTACTAAGATAGGTAAAATTAATAAACCATACTGACTAATTGATGATATACTTGTAGTATTAAACAATGCTTGTTTAATATAATTTTTTCTAAGAATATATTGTATTAATACAACTCCCAAGCATGCTATATATAATTTATTGGTTATTATTCTTTTTATTAAATTTTTCATAATTATTTGTCCCCCTTTGCTAACTCTTCTAAAGAATATTTTTTATCACATTTGTGGCAGTAATAAAAAAATTTTACTTCATAAGCTCTTCTAGCAGTATTATATTTCCCCCACCTTGTTATACCTATATACTCTTCATTTGTAATTTTTCTCATTTTTGTTCCACAAATTTTACACTTTTTTTTATTAAAAAATAAAAATTTTAGTTCTGCAAAAGTTAATGACACTTCTTTTGATTTTTTCATATTTATCAACTCCATATTTATTAAGTCAGCTATTTTACTACTTTTTTACTTATAAATTTATCTAGATATTTCTACATTAATTGCTAACAACAATTCTAATTTAATACTTAAATATATAAAAAAAACTTATTTTTAATTTTTTACCAAACAAATTTATTATCGATTAATTTGCAATTAGCTTTACTCTTATTACATTTTCCCAAAATAAAAGGCTTAGAATTAACCTTTTATTTGGTTAATTCTAAACCTTTTTTCTATATTTTAATACTTTAATTCATTTCACTTCATACTATAATTATTTTCAAGCTTTAAAATAGTAATTTAATTTTTAATTCTTTAAGTGAATCATAAGTATAGTTTTTCAAATAAAAAATAACAGCAATATCACTATTTCCGATTATCGCTGTTACTTTAATTCATAATTATTTTAATTTAATCTTAATTTCTTTATTTCATCAATGCTAAGGCCTGTTTTTAATGCTATTGTTTCATCATCTAAAACATCTAATAAATTTTTAGCGACCTCAATCTTGCCTTCTTTTTTACCTTCCTCTCTTCCTTCTTCTTTTCCTTTTTCGATTCCTTCTTGAATTCCAACTTCTTTACCTTTTTGTTCATAATACTTTTGTCTTATTTGATCAACAGTCATTTTTACAGCACCTCCTCTTTCTCTTTTATATTCTTCAAATTTTTGTTCTAACTCTTTATCTTTTATTAAAAATAAATATTCCAAAAAATCTGCTAAACTTAATCCATCTTTAGGATAATATTTTTCTACTGAAATTCTTTCTATTGGATACTTTATAAACCACTTTTCTGCTTTAAATATTTTACAGTCATAATTATATCCTTTTTTCTTTTTTACACCTAAATATTCTCCTTCAAATACAAGTATATTATTACCCAATATATCTTGTTACATTTTATAAATACTCTTCATTTTTATATTTTGAACGCTGAATTTTTTTACCTGACTTATAATCTTTCCAATTTAAAAAACCACCCTTATATTCACCAAAAAGTCCATTCCAAAAATTATAACTATTTTCTGCCCACATTCCCTCACTAACAAAGAATTTACCTGACTCAGAAATACATATAATATATTCGCCTTGATATAATTCACACACTGGGATTGTTTGTTCTCCAACTTTTTCATTATAATTTGCATTATGTTCATAATAATATTTCATATCTTCATAACACGTTGAATGTTCATCATAATCTTCTTTTCCAAAAAAATCTATATATTTAGCTCTAATATGCAATTCACCAAACCGTTTCATAAATTTTCTTGCAGCCTCAAATACTTCATATCCATTACTTTCAAGTATTTTAACTTGATTTGTTATATCTATTTTTTTATTTTCAATCCATCCAGCTCTTATCAATACTTTTTTCACTTTTTCTTCCAACATATTATTTCACCTATCTCTCCTTTAAATTTGGCAAATGTATCTATTCCTTTTTCTTTACATAACTCAATCAAATTAGGGTTGTTTTGAAATTGTATTTATTTAATGGACATAAATTAAATTTTTCATCTATAATTTTATAATCAACTTATTTTTTTAAAAGCTCTCTATTCTTTAAAAGTTGTTTATTATATTTTATTTCTTTTTCATCTTCATATCCTCTAAAATATACCTTATTGATATCTTCTGCATTAAATGCATAATTCGTATCTTTATTAATATTTCCTTCTGGATATATACAACCTGCATAATCATATACAGTATCAGAATTATCTCCTTTTATACTTGCAACTCTTCCTATTATCATTAATTTTTTATTACTTCCTTCAACTGTAATTATTGAACCTAATGCTAATAGTTTCTCTTTATCATTAACTATATTTTCTGTTTCATTTTTATTATCTTTATCTATTTTTTCACTATATTTTGTTTCTGTACCTCTTATTTTATTTCTAAAATCTATTAATTGYTTATTATATTCTATTTCATCTTTATCTTCATATCCTCTGAAATATACTTTTTCAATTTGATCTGTATTAAAACCATAACTATCATTATCACTCATAAATCCTCTTGGATATGAACATCCTGAATAATCCCATATCTTTTCAGTTGAATCTCCTGCAAGTCTTTGCATTCTTCCTGTTATAACTAATTCTCTTTTAGAATCCTTTAATAATACAATTGTTCCTAATGGCAACAATTCATCTTTATTATATTCCACTTCACTCTGTTGACTAACTGTTGTATTTTTATCATCTTTTTTATCTGCATTCCCAATTGTTAATTTAAACCCACATCCATTTAACATAACAACTATACTTATTACAAATACTCCCAAAATGATATTTTTCTTGTACAATCTTTTTTCTACTAAATTAATTATTTTCATTTAACTTCCACCTTATATATTAAATACTTATAAATTACTCATTCTAAAATCTTTTAATCTGTATCTTTCTTGTATTCTAATTCAGGACCGCTTCCCATTCTATCAGCTAATCCTACTTCACAATCTCCATTAATAAAATCTTTTGTTGAATTAAAGCCAAGTGCATCCAAATATCCCTCTGCTTTTAAATGATGACTTTTCACAACTATACCTGTTATTGTCGTCTAAATTATGGTTATCTTTACTTAAATTAGATTTAAGGGGACAAAATGGTTTGAGTTGTATTTAGCTAAAAATAAGCAGGAATGAAAAAGTCCCTAAGATAAATACATTCTAAATGTTGCTAAAATAATAATAAAAAAACACTCCATTAAGTAAATTTTATAACAGTACTTTTACTGTATTTACTTAACCAGAGTGTATTTTATTTTAAATGATATGTATAAATACTTATTAATAAGAATAAATAGTCATAGCGTATTATAAAACAATATTTTTCTGTATTACTTCATCTACTATTAATTTAAATTCCTCTTTTATAGTCATTTCAATATTTTGATTAGTTTTTAAAAACGCATTTGCTTTAAATTGAATTGTATTTGATGATATCCAATTATAAGTCTTAATTTTAGACCATTTATAAAAATAGCCAGATCTATATATTCCATTTTCTCTTATTTCTGAACCTTTTAATGATTTTATTATATTTGAGATTGAAAATTCTATCCAAAATATATCTGTTAAAACATTATAAATAACACCATTTTTCTCATAGCTAATATAAAAATTTATATTAGACCAGAGTAATATAAGCCATATTATTAACATCACACTCCAGAAAATAGTTAACTTTTTATTTTCTTTTACCTTTATAACACATTTTCCATGATGGCATGATGCATATAAATCTGTTAATAATAAACCTGTTCCAAGAATAATTAATACTATAGAAAAAATTGTCCATAAAGAAAAGTAATTCAATCAATTCACCGCCTTTTAAATTATTCTATGTCTTAAGTGAATGTTGATATTTTTTAAAACATAGCCTTAAGTTAAATGTATTTACTTGCAAATATGATCAAATTATAACATATTTATTTAGAGCTTTCCTTTATTTGATTTTAGTAAATCATTATATAAAAACATCATAGTCATAATAAAACTTGCTATTACTATTGCTATAAACAAAACATTATTAGATATTAATCCCTTTATAATAGGAATTGCCACAAGAAAATAAACTGCAATTAATGGATATAATAACTTCTTGAAAACCTGTGTTTTGATAGCTTCCAATATGGTAATACCAAATAGCAATACAGTAGATATTATTAACATTATAGATGGAACTTTAATATTTATTAGCAACATAAAAAATTCAATTATAGAAACAATAAATAAAATAATTGTTAGATCCCTTGTAAATAAGTTTTTCTTCACAACACCATCTCCCATCATAAATCATTATTATGTATATGATAAGATATAAAAATTATATAACTAGTGTTTATTTGAATTTATTTATCGTGTTTTTAATGTTACTTGAATGATTTCTGGTCTATTAAAAATTCTTATAGGGAAAATACTGTTACCTAGTCCTCTGCTTACAAACATTGTAGATAAACCTTTGTTGTAACTTCCACTTGTATAATTAGGAAATATCCCTTGATCAGGAGCAACCACACCCCCTATACCTGGAATTCTAAATTGTCCACCATGTGCATGTCCTGTAAAAATCAAGTCCATATTATTTTGAACATACAAATCAAAAAGTTCAGGCCTATGAGAAAGTAAGATTTTAAAATTTTTATCAGTTGACCACCTATTTAATTGTTCTTCCATTTTACTAGTGTCTGTACCATCTCTATAGTTACATGTAAGAAAATCTGGATCAGATAAACCCAATAAGTATATTGAACTACTACCCTTTGAAAGTTTAATGATTTATCATCAAGAATATGAACACCCATGTCTATAAGTTTTTCTTTTATTAAAGGAAATTTTCCAGACCAAGCCTCATGATTACCTGAGACATAATATACAGGAGCAATTTTTACAGCACCTGAAATAAACAGTAAAGCAGTATCTAAATTATATTTACGTCTGTCTACTAAATCACCTGTAATAATGATTATATCTGGAGAAATACTTTTAACTTTATTTAATAACTTAATTTGATTTTTTCCAAACATTTTATTATGCAAATCAGAAACATGAGCTATGGTAAAATTATTAAAATCCTGTGGTATCTTAGAATTGACATAATTATATTTTGAAATCATGATACTATTATTTTGCCAGATGCAAAAAAATATAAATCCAATAATAAACATTATAATAGCTAATAACTTAACAACTTTTCTTGGTATCTTTTTAATCATATTAACCTCACAGAATATAGATTTTATCTACCATTGTTATATGTTTCAATTACATTTTTACATAAAAATTATTTGTAGTTTATTTATTATTACAAGTTTTTAGATGTAGATTTATTATTACAATATATAACTTTAAAACTTACTATTTTCCTTTATTAAAATTATGCTATGTTTTATAAGAATAGAATTACTTAAATTTTTTAAGAATACCTTTAATATTACCCTATTAACTAAACTAGTTAAAATTTCTGCACCATGAGCACTTACACTTTTTTAGACTTATAAAACAAAAAAATACCACATTATCCAAAATGAAAATGTGATATTTCAGTATGTTATCTATTTTTACTTATACATATTATTAAAACTTTATACATTAAACTATTCTAATTCTTTTTCTTTTTTCAAGAATATAATATCAATGAAAGCCAAACCAAAAGATAAACCTAAGGCATGAGAACATGAATTAAATATATCTATATTAGAACTTTTAAAAATATAATCAAAAGCACAATTAACAATAAAAATTGTTATAAATAAAAAAATAAATTTCTTTAATACCTTTTTTATATAATTCCACTTTAAATTCCTTGCATTAAATAGAGTAATTATAGGTATGTACAATAACATAAAGAAAGTGAATAGTGCATATCCGATTACAGCTTTTAAAGCTATATTATTGTTTACATTGTTGTAAATAATAAAAAATGTAAGTATTGTCCATATGATAAATATGGAATAAAGAACCTTTGTAAAAAGTAATGTTTTCCCTTTGTTCATAATACACCTCTAGTATTTTATATTAACATTCATTTGCCCACTGTTGTTAATCAATTATATCATATTTTGTAAATATAATATTATTCAGTTGTAAATTCCTCTGTCCATGAGCTTTATACCATAATATCAATACTATTTTTAAACATAGCTAACAAAAAAAGTCTAACCTATGATATCAATTGATACATGGTTAGACAATATTTGTTTATTCCTTATTATTTATAGTTATTTGATCAAATTATTCAACTGGTTTAGTCACATTAACTACGCCATGAGGATGGTGAGGTGGTGCGTATATAGAATATACTTTAAGTGGTTTATTGCCTGTATTTATAATATTGTGCCATGTACCAGCAGGTATAATAATTGCAAAGTCATCCTGGGCATTTACTTGAAAATCTAATCTTTCTTTACTTCTTCCCATTTTGACAAGTCCTTGTCCTTCTTCAATACGTATGAACTGATCAGTGTCTGGATGAATCTCTAAACCAATATCACCACCAATATTGATACTCATCAAAGTAACTTGAAAATGTTCCCCTGTCCATAAACCAGTACGAAAATTATTGTTTTGCTTTGTAGCTTTATCAATATTAATTACTAAGGGTTGTGGACCATAATCTTTCAATATCATTTGGTTACTGCTCATTTCTGATTGTGAGGAATCAAATCTTAAGCCACACTCTGTGTCATCAAAAAGTGTATTATATGGAACGGCCTTAAAATGAGGACTATTATAATCACAATTATTATTATATATATGGTATGGGGTATCTTGATAATAATCTGATGGATACTTTCTAAAATTATTCATATTGTTTCTTCCTTTATATTAGTTCAGAATTATTATATGTTTTAGGTTTTACAAATGTGCTATATTAGCTATAGATAATTCGTGTGATTCCCCCAACCTAATTTCTTACATTTATTGAACCAACTCCAACCTCTAAATCAAAGGTATACGTTTCCTCACCTGATGTTTTAGCAGCAATATTGCAACGTCCAACACCGTTTCCTGCTAACAACTTAACTGGAGCATTTTTAGGTATTTTAATATCAATATCTCCTACGCCCCCTTGATATTTAAGGTTTCCTCCCACTTCTGCCATCTTAAGTTTTAATTTTCCAACTCCTCCACTAATGTCAATATCTCCACACTTTTCCTTTAAATTTAAATCAAATTCTCCAGCACCTGAACTTAGATTTAACTTATCAAATTTAATACCTTCACATTTTGCTTTTACTGAATCACCAGTAATATCAATATTTTTAACCTTTATTCCTTCTATATCAGCTGTTCCTGCTCCCTGCTTAAATATAAAATTCCCTTTAAATTTTGAAGGGACTAAAATATCAAACTTAGAACCATCATTTTCAACATCAATATCAAGATCTTTTGATTTATCTCTTTTTTCAATTATTTGAATTTTATTACCATCTTTATTTATATCAATATCATTACTTTTTTCTGAAAGTTCACCTGTCACTTTTATATCTTCCCCATCATAACTCTTAATAGATGCCTTTGCTGCACAGATTTCTATATCAATATCGGTTACATTATCAAGATTAATTTTTTCATCTATAACCTTCTTTTTATCTACAACCTTCTTTTCATTTAAAGTCTCAATTTCTTGATTAGATGTAGTGTCTTTAGTTTTAGAATTAGACTTACATCCTATAGATGAAATTAATAATATTCCTGCAATAGTTAAAATTAATACTTTTTTCATTATTATTCCCCCTTAAATACAATAAAGCTTATTTATCTATTATCTAATTATATAATATAAATTCTTCCATATATATTAATTTTTACTTAACTTTAATCTTGGCTATAAACTGAAAAGAGAATTGGAATTTTAATGATATTTTTTGTACATAATATTAATATATAAATTCAAATAAAGTTTGTTCATTAGTATAAATCTTTAAATATTAACCAATAACATAACTTGTCAGTGTAGTAATGAACTTATATAGAAAATTTATATAAATGTATTAACTTAATTAAAACATATATATAACTTCCTAAAATTATTGTTTGTCTTTAGATCTATTTTTTAGCATAGTTTCCTTTTTTGATTAATGATAATTTTGCCATCATTAATAATTATTATATTGATTACAATGTATAAATCATCATTTCTAAAAATACTATCATGATACATTGACAATGAAAAATGAATATGTTATTTTATATATAATGTTCAAATAATGAACACCGCATTTTATAAAAATACCGTTTAGTGAATTTAAAAATAATTGTTAAACAAAGGCTATATTTTAAACAACAAATGAGGAGAGTGGATGGATCTTGATTAAAAAAGGAAATACAATAGGCTTATTTTCTGGATTGACGTGGGGATTATATACGATAATACTATATACAGTGTTAAATTTGTATGCTAATGCAAAAGGAGATCTTTTAAGTTTAAATGGAGTAATGTTAATTATAATTACTACTATTCTAATTTCATTGGTAGATTTATTTTTTAATATTGTATTTGAACTAATTTTAATAAGTAAAAAGAATTTACTTAATGAATTTAAAAGTGTATTATTCTCAAAAAAAGGATTTGGAGTAATTCCAGCAGCTATATTAGCAGGACCATTGGGGTTAATACCCTATGCAATTGCCAGTGCCATATCAGCCCCAGTTGCAGGAGCATTTTCAGCATTATATCCTGTAGTTGGTGCAATAACATCATTTTTAGTCTTTAAAGAAAAATTACCTAAATTAAAGATAATTGGTGGTATAATAGCAGTTTTAGGAGTTATGGCAACTTATCAATTACAAACAGTTAGTTTAATTGTATATATAATAGCACTGATACCTGCTTTTGGTTGGGGATTAGAAGCTATATTTGGTTATAAATTAATTAAAGATGATATAAATCCAATTGTTACAATCACTATAAGACATATTTATTCAATTGTTATATTAGGAATATGTTTGTTAGTATTTTTACTTATAAGTGGAGAATATTCATATGTAATTGAATTTTATAGTGGAATTCAATATTCAGATATGTTTGCATATATTAATAAATCACTTGTAGTACCTACATTTATAATAGGTTCATTTATAGGTGGCGCTTCATATATTCTATGGTATGTTTCAATGAAATATATAAGTGTGGCTCCAGCAATGATTTTAAATATTACTTATGTACTTTGGATACCTATTATACTGATGTTACCTCCTTTTTCACAAACTATTTCACCTAATGTATTATTAGGCTGCACTATAATATTCTTAGGTACTAGTTTAGTTATTATAGGTGACACCATTAAAGCTAAAAGTAGAAAAAAACTTAGTTAATCTTTACTAAATTCAATGCTACTTACAAAAATATTTTAGCTTATTAATCTATCTTGTAATATTATTAGTTACATTTTTAGTCACTGTCTTTGTAACATTATTAATAGTTAAAAATAAGGCTATGTTTTAAGTGAATGTTGATATTGTAGTATAACGCTCATGGACAGGGGAATTCACTTTAAGAACTCTAAAACAAAGCTTAGTCCAATTAATGCGTGTTCCCAATGAAGGATTGTACTCTGTGAAAGTTCGAAGAAGCAAATATAAAATTTGGATTCTCACTTTTGACAAGCAATTAATTGCAAGACTAAAAGGAAACTCGACTCATATACATTCGCTGAGTAAGTTCAAGTAACAAAATATAAAATTTTGACTTTCACTTAAGAGTTCTAAAAAGCAAATTCCAATGCCAGTTCGCTATTATACTACAATATCAACACTGTTTTAAAACACAGCCAAAAATAAAAACATCCTTATAGCTACAAAATCAAAATTATAGCTATAAGGATATTTTATTGTACATCCTATGTTAAGGTTAAACTTATCTTGATGAAGATAATAAAATTTATTTTGAGTGATTTAAATACATCTCATGTTAAGGTTAAACCATAGTAAAATAGTCATTCTTTAAAATCAATAATATAACTAAGGCATTGAAACTTCAAGGTTTGAAAGAAACTTTACCAGGCGATTGTAAAATTCTTAGGGGAATTTAAAAAATCCACCTTATTCCTGTAATTTCAATAGATTAAGGAGTTTTATATATCCTTTTTCATATAATATCTTTTATGATTGTCTGGGCAATCATTTAGTACTCCAAAAATTTCATATCCTTGTTTTATATAAAAATCTTTTGCTTGAAAATCAAATGTATCTAAATGAATTAGCTTACCTCCTCTTTCTATAGCTATTTTTTCAATTTCATTTAAAAGTTTTGTACCAATTTTCTCATTCCGAAAATTATCATCAACCCATAAAGAATCTATATATAAACAATTCCAACAATACATTTTACTATTTATTCCTGCAATAATTTTGCCATCATTATCTTTAATAACTCTATTTATCCACATAAATCCTTGTTCTTGGGTTTGTGGAACTTTAGATAAATTATAATTCACTAAATTTTCTATAACTAACTTAGCTTCACTTTCATTACTTTCTTCTATAATATAATCATTCATAATTATAGCTCCTTAATCCTATTTATATGTACTTATAATTTTTTAATATTTTCAAATTACATATTTTATTGTATAGATTATGCTCACATCCTATTAAAACCCCATAGCGACTTTAACAATTTTCATTTCTTCTTTAGATGTAAGCATTTCTAAAAGTTTAAATGCTACACCTGAAGCTGTTTCTGGACAATATGAAGTAATAATATTTCTATCAACTACAATTGGTTCATTTACAACATTAACACCAAATTCTTTTAACTGTTTTTGCCTATATGCATCCCTTAAATGATATGTAGTAGCTTTACGATTCTTTAATACCCCACTTTTACCTACAGGTAAAGCAGCCACACAAATAGTAGCAATAATTTTTCCTTTTAAATTAAATTCTCTTATCAAATTCAAAAAACGCTCATCATAAGCTTCTTCATAAAAACCAAATTCTTCAAAGCCACCTGGAATAGCAAGTGCATCATAATCATCAACATTAATTTCATCAATTGTTTTATCTACTATTACAGGAATATTAAATGTACTTACAACTTGTTTCTGAAATCCACAAGTTACTACTGAAATATCATGATTATAATCATTTCTAGCCCATCCCATAACATCTACAAATACACTAAATTCCATTGTTTCAAACCCTTTAGCTAAAAAAAGTAGTATTTTCATTTTACAACCTCCATATTCTTATTCTATTAATAACTTTTATGAGGAAATTATAACATATTTTGTAAATATAACATCGTTTAATCTCCAGTTAATTGTAAAAATATTTTTAACCATGATTATATGGTATATGTTCAGAACCAAAAAACTGAGGAGTCTCACTATTTATCATTTTTAAAATATTATCATTTAAAAAACTAGGTAATAAATATATTTTGTTTAAATCATTAATATCAATCCATTCACTTTTGATTTGCATATCATCTATTTCTGTTGGTTCAACAGTTTTATCATTTTTTAATTTACATATAAAAATATGATACATTTTATGAATATATTCTGGATATAACTCTCGAAATTTAGGATTATCGCATATTTCCTCATATAAGGCAGAAAATCTTACTGGAATGACATTGTATCCTGTTTCTTCAAGACATTCTCTTATAGTAGCTTCATGTAAAGTTTCATCTGTATGTTGTCCTCCACCTGGTAATGAATAATAATCCCCATTCTTCTCATCAAAACACTTATTTAATAAAATTTTATTGTTATTTATAATAATCGCTTTTGCTGTACTTCTAATACTCATTTCTTTACCTCCATAATATTTATCTACATCATGTAAAAATTATTGACATAATAAATTACTGTACTAAATCGATTATAGCATATTTTGTAAATATCAAATTATTCAATTTTCAAAAATCATTTTTATTACTTGCTACATCAAATTTAAATACTATACGTTTTAATAGAATTGCATATAAAAAAACACCTAAGATAATTAAATCCTAAATTCTTATAAAAATATTAATTACCTTCTTTTGTCCTAAGATAATCTTAAATTCTTTAGAAAAACTGGTATTTAAAATTAAGAGAACTTATCTTTTTATCAACATATGAATATAAGAAGATAAGAAGCTATATTCTCTAAGAATATTTCAACTTTCAACTTTTGTATAATTATTGATTTATTACGGATAATAATTTTTGTGTAATAAAATAATTTTAAGGAGGCTATTATAATGGGGATAGCAACAAATTCAACAGATAAATTTCAAACCTGCATTGATGAATGCAATAGATGTGCTCAAGCATGTCATGAATGCTTTACAGCATGCTTAAATGAATCTGATGTCGCTGCAAGAAAAAACTGTATAAGCATGCTTGCTGAATGTGCATGTATGTGCCAAATGTCATCATCAATGATGTCTATGAATGCTCAATTTACAAAGGAACATTGTCAACTCTGTGCTACTGTTTGTGATAAATGTGCACAAGAATGTGAAATGTTTACAGATGATCACTGCAAAAAGTGTGCAGCTGAATGTAAAAAATGTTCAACTGAATGCAAAAATATGTCTAGCATGTAATTAATACTCCAAATAGAAAAGTAGTTAGTATAGAAACCACTTTTCTATTATTCTTAAAATTATCACATAAAATCTAAAGATTGTATACTTCAATATAATTACATAAAAAACATCTAAGATAATTAAATCCTAAACATTTCTAAAAGTATTAATTACTTTACTTTCCCAATATAATCTTAAATTCTTTCTCAAAATTGGTATTCAAAATTAAAAGAAGTTATCTTTTTATCAACATATTAATATAAGAAGATAAGAAGCTATGGTCTCTAAGAATATTTCAACTTGTTAATCTCTCTTGTAACATTACTGGTTACATTTTCAGTAACTATTTTTATAACATTATTAAAAGTTATAAATAAAAACATCCTTATAGCTACAAAATCAAAATTATAGCTATAAGGATATTTTATTGTACATCCCATGTTAAGGTTAAACTGAATTAAAACCAGGTGAAATTTTTAGAAAAGAGATATTTAAATACATCCCATGTTAAGGTTAAACCACAGTAAAATAGTCATTCTCTAAAATTAATAATTATATTATTCTATACATTATAGTTTATTATTTAGCTAATAAACTTTTCTAAATCCTCTCACGCTGTCTGTAAAGCCAACTTTTTCATAAAATTGATGTGCATTTTTTCTAAAATCAGATGATACAAGAATTGCATAAGCACAATTTTTTGTTCTAGCAAACTCATCAAGTGATTCCATTAACTTTCGTCCTATACCTTTTCCTTTTACTCCTTCTTTAACAATTACATCTTCAATTACTAAAAAAGATACTGCTAAGCATTTACAACATATCCCAATAGCCGAACCTATAATCTTATCATCTTCCTTAGCAACTGCTAAATAATAATTTTCATTCATTAGCATTTCTTTATATGTTTCAATAGCTTTATCAAAAGAAATTTCAAATGGTATAAGAGTACTATGCAATTCTAATACCTGATAAATGTCTTCTATCTTTAACTTTTCAATAATCATAATCTTAAAATATCCTTTCCTTATAAAGATTAAAGTTTTAATTACTAAATTATATCATATTTACAATTATTACATTATTCAATTTTTGAAGAACATTTTTATCAACATATAAATATAAGAAGATAAGAAGTTGTCTTCTCTAAAAATATTTCAACTTATTAATCTCTCTTGTAACACTACTAGTTACATTTTTAGTAACCATCTTTATAACATTACTAAGGAATTAAAAATAAAAACATCCTTATAGCTACAAAATCAAAATTATAGCTATAAGGATGCTTTATTATACATCTCATGTTAAGGTTAAACTCTTTTGCAAGTTCTACCAATTCTACTAATTGTTCTTTTATTATACATCTCATGTTAAGGTTAAACGTAATTCAAATGCTAATATTAATGTATCTATAGCAGATTTATTATACATCTCATGTTAAGGTTAAACGTTAAATCCTAAGCCTTGTAAAGTTTTAAAATCTTTATTATACATCTCATGTTAAGGTTAAACCATAGTAAAATAGCCATTCTCTAAAACTAATAATATCACTAAAGCATTGAAACCTCAAGCTTTGAAGGAAACTTTACCAGGCGATTGTAAAATTCTCAGGAAAATTTTTAAAACCCACCTTATCCCTGTAATTTCAATGAACTAATGAGTTTTATATAAATTCACGGCTGGTAAAATAGAATGTTTAATATTATAGTAAACTATACACTTTAGTAGTATCACTCAGTAAAAAATCGCAAATTCAATCTCTTGAATAATGCGACTTTACAACCTGTTATTTAATTTTATTAATTCATGATCTAAGAATTTTATGTATTACATATCTAAATAAAATTTATATCCATTTTACAACTTTATCTAGCAACTTTCGTGGTCGTGGATATGGTAATTGGTTGGAGTATCCAATTGCTACTGCTGCTACAAGTTCATCTTTAATATTTAACCATGAATATATTTCTTTGTCACAATGAAATATGTCACAAATCCAAAAAGTTCCTAATTTAAAATCCTGTGCTGCTAAAAGTAGTGTTTGTATAGCAGCACCAATTGATTGAGTATCAGTAAGCAATCTGTAGTGATTATAGTCCTCTTCAAAATTAGAAAATGTATTAAATACTAAAACTACTGCTGATGCTTCATTAATTGAATTAATGCTTAACTCAAAACTACCAGTAGGCTTATTCTGTTTCTTATCTCTATTTAAGGAGAACTTCATAAGGCTTACCAATTCATCTTTTCTTCTATCTTGTAAGACAATAAACCTCCATGGTTGACGATTTTTCCCTGAAGGCGCTTTAGTTGCTAATTCTAAAATTTTTTCTATTATCTCTTTTGATACTGTTTTATCTTGGAACTTTCTTATGCTTCTCCGCTCTTCTATTGCTTTTATTACATCCATATTAGCCCTCCTCAATTAGTACCAAATCTACAATATTCATAATAATTTACGATAATGCACTAATTATAACATACTTTATAATCATCACATTATTCAGTTTTCAAAGGACATCATTTTTATTGACTTTTGAATTATATATTATTATAATTAACTTGTCCAATGATTGGACAAGTTAATTGAAAGAAAGAAGGATTTAAATGAAAAAATCAACAAAAATATTTTTAATTTTAGGAATAATTTTCATATCTTTTAATTTAAGAGCGCCAATTACTTCCGTTGGATCTATAATAAATTTAATAAAAGGCCAATTTAATTTAAGTAATAGTATTGCAGGATTTATTACAACAGTACCTCTTATTATATTTGCTATTTTTTCACCGTTTGTTTCTAAAATAAATTCTAAGTTAGGATATGGGAAAACAATGATGGTTGGTCTAGCATTCATATTTATCGGAGAACTAATACGTTCTTATACAAATGCATTAGGATTATTTTTAGGTACTGCTATTATAGGAATTGGAATCGCTATAGGTAATGTTTTAATTCCAAGTATTATAAAGCTAAAATTCTCAAAAAATACAGGGGTAATTACAAGTGTTTATACAACAAGCATGTGTATTTTAGCAGCAGTAGGATCTGGTATAAGTGTACCATTAGTAAATAAATTCAACTTAAGTTGGAGAAATTCATTATGCATATGGTCAATACTAACATTAATAACTGTGTTTATTTGGATACCACAACTTAAAAATAATAATCAAATTAAAATGTCTAACAATAATACTGAAAACAAACAAAATTCATCTATTTGGAAATCTCCTCTTGCTTGGTGGGTTACTTTGTTTATGGGAATCCAATCCCTAATATTTTATTGCTTAGTTGCATGGCTACCATCAATTATAATTTCAAAAGGAATGAGTTCTGAATTTGCCGGTACTATGTCTTTTTTATTTCAGTTAGTAGGACTTCCAGCTACTCTATTATTTCCTATAATAGCTGATAAGTTTAAAAACCAAAGAGGAATAGCTACTCTATCATCTGCAATATATTTTGTAGGAATGATTTTTCTTATGGTTTTCAAATCAACTTCATTAATAATTATTTCACTTATTTTTGTAGGTATTGGTATGGGCGGAAGTATTAGTCTTGCTATTGCATTTATAGCTCTTCGTTCCCCAAATGATAAAAAAGCAACTGAACTTTCTGGAATGGCTCAATCAGCTGGATATGCATTTGCTGCAATTGGTCCTTTTATGCTAGGATTTATTTTTGATTTTACATCATCATGGATGATCCCCTTAATAATACTAAATTTCTGTATTTTATTATTAATTGGATGTGGATTAAAGTGCGGGAAAAATGAAGTTGTAGATGACTTTTTAGAAGACTTAACTGTAGAAAAGTGTTAAAAACATAAAGATGCTATACTATATCAAATTCACTTTTGATATAGTATAGCATTTTTCTTTATAGATTTAATATTTTTTCTATTGTATTAGATGCTTTATCAGGATTATGAGAAGATATATTTTCAAATAACTCTATATGAAAATTATCTATTTTATTTTCATCTAAGTTTTTAAGATTTTTATTATGTATTTCAGTTTGAATATACTTAGAAATACTTTTGTATAAATCATAAAAAATAGAATTATGACAAGCTTTTGTGATCTCTATATGAAACTTTAGGTCTGCAACAGAATTTTCCTTTACAGTATCTTTAATAGTGTTTCTTTCTAATAAAGCTTCTTTCATATTCCTAATATCATTTTCATTACATCTTTCTGCAGCTAAACGTACAATTTGTTTTTCTAGGAACCATCTAACTTCTGCTATCTCATTAACACTAGATTTTGTTAACATCTCTTTCATATTCGCTTCAAATCTACTACTTGCTATAACATAAGTTCCTGAACCTTGACGTGACGATAAAACACTAGCTTGAATTAATGATTGAAGAGCTTCTCTAATAGTATTTCTACTTACATTAAATTGGGTACACAATTCAGGTTCAGAAGGAATTTTTTCTCCAACTTTCCAATCCCCTCGTAAAATTGCATTTTCAAATTCATCTGCTATTTGTTTAGTTAATGATACTCGAATTGGTTTATTTATACTCATCTAAATTTATCTCCTATAAATTTCAAAAAATAAAATAGTTATATTTACTATATATTATAGACGAATATTATTATGCGAACAATAAATTTGATATCACATTTGCTATAAAAATAGTTTAATTATTTATTAAAACTAATATTCAAAATTAAAAGAAGTTATCTTTTTATCAACATATAAATATAAGAAGTTGTCTTCTCTAAAAACATATTAATTAAGCAAGGATTATACTAATCTCTTAAATTTTGCTTTTAGTTCTTAACTGCCAAACAATAATTCACATTATCAAATGCTTTTATAGGATGCTCTGGATTTGCTTGATTATATTTTTTGAAATACTGCTTAGTTATTTCATTTGGTGTTAAATGTTCATAAATTAAAAAATTGCTATTAGCCAATAGTTTTTCTAGCTCTGAATAAGAATAACTTGCAAGCATTTTTTCATTTGATGCACTAGTGAGTTCAATTTGTTTTTTAACTCTTTCACCTGCCTTTTCAGTATACGTATCTTCATCTTGATAATCAAAAACAATGCTACTGCCTTTTGGCACAATGCTTGAAATAGTATTAATTGCATATGCAAAATCTTTCTTACTCAAATAGTAATTCACCCCAAGTAAACTACAAAAACTTACTTTACTTTGCTCAAATTGAGAACATTTAATTATATTTCTTTCCCAAGTCTTTTCTGTAAAATCAATAGGTATATAGTGTAGATTAGACGGTATTTCTGGCATTACTTTTTGAATACGCTTTTGCTTATCTCTACCAGTTAAAGGATGGTCAAGTTCAAATATTTGAATATTTCTTGCCCAATCAGGCTGACGATATGCAAATGTATCATACCCAACAGCAAAAATCAAATATTGCTTTGCACCAATTTTTACTGCATTTTCAAGCGATCTTTCTGTAAATGCAGCTCTACCAATTGGAGTTGGGGATAACTGATTATCAACAATAAAGCGTAAAGCTTCATCCTGTGTACCCTCAAATGATGGATTAAAAAATTTGATACCTTTTGACATATTACTAGCAATTTGTTCATACTCATTCTGAGTTAGAATATCCTTTGCTAAATAATCATCAAAAACTTTCTCTTTGTTTTTCACTGAATGATATGCTCTTGAAAATGCACTTATGAGTGCAGTCATACTTTTTTGTTCCATAAAATTATCACCTCTAATAATTAATACCAATTTATTAAACATATTACAAGTATTTACATTTTTCGTGTTTTATGGTATACTAGATATAATAAAAGTAAAAAATTCATAAAAACGTCACATTTATAGTGGCGTTTTTTTAATACAATGACATATAAAAATATATATTTGATTTATGAACGATTATTTAAATAATCGTTGCTTCTTATTAATATAGTTAACTTGTATGCTTTAGTAATATTGCAAACAAAAAAATACTGCAAATTCATTTCTGAATAATGCAATATTTTAATTTATAAACTATATTAATATTCTACTAATATTCTTGCTGGGAAAGCATCTAATCCTTCTATCTTCATTGGCAAACAATAAACTTTAAAATTTTCTTCAGGTATACTATCAAGGTTAGCCAAATTTTCTATAGCATAAGTCTTATTTTTACCTAAATAAACATCTACAATTCCATGGTTTCTTCCAACCCCTAAACCTAAAGTATCTATTCCTATCATATTGACCTTTTTATCAACTAAATATTCTATAACTTCTATAGACACTTCAGGATGGTTATTATATTTTTCTTCGTCTTCAAAATACTTATCCCAACCAGTTTGAAAAAATACATAAACACCTTCTTTAATACGGTCAATATCTAAATCACTCAATTTAATAGGTCTATCTACTATATGTGAAACGTCAAACTTTATTCCTTCTGATATTAATCGTTCATTTTCTATTGAAACATCTGCCCCCATTACATCAATATGAGTGCCCATATTGTGAACATCACATGAAAAAGAAGTTGTGGTATACTCACTTCCACCTTTTGAAAAACGCGTAACTTTTTGAACTTTTAAAGGCTCTGAACCTGCCCTATAAACTCTCCCTATTCTAGTCGTTTGTGTAATATCAATTATCATGCAAAATCCTACTTTCTATTATATTGTCTTTATATTTTCATATAGTATAACATTTCTTATAACATAAACCATTATACCTAAATATTCAATTTTTAAAGAATATTTTTAATTACTTACTAAGTAAAATCTATAGATTATGTACTTTTTTTAAAATTGCATAAAAAAACACCTAAGATAATTAAATCCTAAGTGTTTCTATAAAATATTAATTGCTTTCTTTTTTCCTAAGAGCATCTACTTCATCTTCTGTTAATCCAGTTTTTGTAGCTATTGTTTTATTATCTAAAATATCTAATAAATTTTTTGCTATTTCTAATTTCCATTGTTTAATGCCTTCTTCTTTTCCTTGCTGTGTATAATGTCTTCTTCTTATTTCATCAACAGTCATTTTAAATGCTCCTCCCTTTTTCTTTTTACAATTATCATATCTTCTCAACTACAAATTAACTAAAATATAGTATATCTTTTTTCTTCATTTGTTTCTTTATTTAATATAACAATTTGCAAATATGATATTCCTTCAGCCCCCCCTGATTCTTTAGGATAAATTAAATAACATACATTACTATCATCTATTTTAAAGCAATTAGAGACAATATCCATATCAGTATATTTTTTAAAACGTTCAAAATCAAAATAATCTCTTTTATCATAGTCAGGTGTAAATTTTTTAGTATCAGTTTTTTCTAATGTATCATTTTCTATATTATATAAATATATATCTTTGTCATCTTTGTCATCTATGTCATCATTATATATTAATATTTGATTTGCATCTTTGTTTACATCCAATATAGTAACTTTATCACCTTGAATATGATTCATATTAATACATTTTAAATCTATTGCTCTATAAATTTGTTTATTCACCATATTATAAACAATTAATCCAACATCTCCATGCAAAATAACTTTATCTTTTGAAGCATATGCTATTTCAGTAAAACATGCAATTTGTGATTCTCTAATTTCTTTTATAACTTCATTCATATTTTTATCACTTGTTTCTTTGGATGTTTTAATTTCTTTAATATTCTTAGTACCACATCCTATAAAGTAATTTTCCAATGTTATAATCATAATAAGAACTAAAATCATGTTAAATATTCTATTTTTATAAATATTTTTTAATTTAAACAATCGTTTTAATAACATATATTTTTCCTCACTTAATCCATCAAAATATCCCTAATTTATTATAACATATTTTAGAAATATCATATTGTTCAATTTTTAAAAATCACTTTAACCATGTAATTTCAATGGATTAAACAGTTTTATATAAATTTATGGATTATAATTTTCATCTATTTCCAATATATCTGATAAAATATCTTTTGCCGCACAGCTAATAATATCATTTTGATTATTTTCATATTTAAGAAAAATAGGCAAATATTTATTATCACAAGTATGCCATAATGCATATAATGCCTTACTTAAAAGTTTAGGTTCTAATTTTAACAGTTCTATCTTATCAGCTAAATAATCTAATGATTTCTGTGAATAATTTAATAAATCTAAGATATCGTTCTTAACATCTTCATCATTATTTAAAAATAACTGTTCTTGAAGAAGAACACATATATCATCATGATAAGGTAAATTATAGCCATAATATGGATCAATATATTTATCTAAACACAGTAGTAAACTTTTCTTCTCAGAAATATTTGTGCCTCTTAAGACTTCTCTAATAGCATTTATGCCATTTTTAATAATATTACTCTGCCTTTTTGAATATGTTACAAACTCAACTTTATTTTCTCTCATTTAATTCACCTGATTAAACTGTTTACTATCAATAATAAATTATAAGATATTTTGTAAACATCACATTGTTCAAATTTTTAAGAGCATCTACTCTTCCCCTATTAAATCCAGTTTTCATAGCTATAAAATCAAAGTTATAGATATAAAAATATTTTATTGTACATCCTATGTTAAGGTTAAACGAAATTAAATATTTATAGCTGGTAAAAAATAATATTGATTCTATGACTATCAATATTATTCTATTTTCTTATATCCTTTACCTATCTCAAAATAATAAAAATCATTAACTTTATATTTTTCTTTTAATTTTTGTAGTACTTCTGATAAATTTTTATTTATTATTAAATATGAGTTACAAAAGAAAGACATTGTATTTTCATTATTGTATTTTCGTATAGTAAATAATCTATTTTCATTAATATCTTTAAACTCAAGAAGTATAAAATCATAATAGTAGTCTGCTTCTTTATCACAATCTATCTGCCTGTATTTATTTATAAAATATTTTATACCTTTAATGTTCCACTCCCAGTTTTCAAATTCAAATGGCTAATTATATACTAAATTATTTTCTAGCATTACTAACTCTCCTACTAGTAATTAATAATAATTTTCTATTCGGGATTAATTATAGCATATTGGGTAAATGTTATAATAATTCAATTTTTGAAGAACATTTTTTAATTTACTACATTACTAAAAATTATAGACTTTAATAGAAGTGCGTAGAAAAAAACACCTAAGATAATTAAATCCTAAGTGTTTCTATAAAATATAAATGTAATTTATTTTTTAATTAAATGATGAATTATAATAACTTCTAATAATTGTAGGTAGTGGTTCATAATATGCACTAGAATTATAATCATCAATAAATTCACAAACTTTTGAATTATATACTCTTATTAAACCATGAATATAATCTTCATTTGATTCTAATGTATTTAATATTAGTCTTTTATATACTTTTCCCATTTGCGTTTCCGATGGAACTTTTTCAACTAATTCCTTGTCTACATCTAATATATTAAAATCACCTTTTTTTAGATTATATTCTTTAATCCAATCATCTACTACTTTGAGTGGATTTTCACAGTGTAAAACATTTGCAAGGCTAATTTTCTTTACAAGTTCATCATAACCAATTGCATTAACCACATCTCTGTTTCTTGTATGCAAAGTTCTTGCTATTCTTTCAATTATATAACACATAAAATATAAATCATTTTCTGTGATTTTTTCGTCTTTAAAAAATATATTCATCATAAAGAATAACTCCTTTCATATTTTAATGTTTCTAATGCTTTATCATTACAAAAAACTATTTGATGTGTTGGATATTTAAATTTTACTAATACCCAAAATGCTTCTCGTGTAATTTCTCCCTCTATATAATCTTCTATATAATCCCAAATTGTATCATCTGCCATAGGACCTTCTACTAGATCATAGCTATGAGCAATTCCCCTTCTGCACGAAACAACAAAATCTAACCATTCATCTGTCATTTTTTCAAATTTAAGTATATTTAATCCATTATTTTCATTATAAGTATATATATTAACAATATGATTAGGTCTCTTAGACAAAGCCCATCTTTTAGCTTGCTTCTCAATGTTGGTACAATAAAAACCATATCCAAAGTCTTTATAAAATCCACTAATTAATACTTGTGGTTTTTCTACAACTATAGCACTACCATGAAATAATTCTATCTTATTTTCCATATTCCCCTCCCAATAATTAATTATTTTATAAGCTTTAAAATATATATTCATTATACTATTTATTATTCTCCTTGCATAATTTATATATAATACTTAACATAATCTGTATTACTATAACTTTTGCTTATATGCCTTTCTATATAAAATATTTCTTGCTTTCGTTAAACTCAAACCTATCATTGCCAATATAATATATATTGAAAAAATAAAAGACACCCATATTTCTACAAGTGTCATCTAATTACTTAATCTGGTTTAAATACTATTTATTTTAATTTTTTTATTGTGTTTAATTTTGGTTATCTTTAAATATACCTGATTTTGAATTTTAAATTCCTCTACATCATAAATTGTCCAATATAAATTATCAAAAATATCTTTACATTCTATTTCTATTTTTTCTACATTTCCTTCCATTCTATTTCCTTGAGAGTTTCTTATTGAATACTCTTTTATAACTCCATCTTTCTCTAATAAATTGATATAGAATTCACTAATATTAGAATTATTTTTAGTTATTACACTTATTTTTATATCTTTAGCAATCCCTATTCCTACATTTTTTATTTCATGTAAATTTACATTTGCATTATATATTGTGCCAATGCTAAATCTCACTTCTTTAACATAATCATTACCTAAATCTTGTTCTTTTAATATTAATATTGGTTTATTTCGTTTTACATCTTCCAGATATTCTTTGTACATTATAGCTTTCTTATTTTCTTGTTGAATTTTTCTTGTTTCTTCTGTAGTTATAACAACAGCTATTAAAGTTCCCATACCTCCAACAAATCCTCCTAACAGACATCCTATTGTTGAATAATATAACTTATAATCTCCACCTTTACTTATCCATAATAAAAATATACATAAAATAGCTAATACGATTATTATAATAAATGTTATTAAATATTTTTTTATTTTATCTTTATAATTATCCAAATAGGACACCTCCTAAAACAATACTTTACATTAAAACTATCTTATATCTATAAACTGTTATTTAATCAAATCCATAAAATTAGCCTTATTTTTAACTAGCTGCTGCCTAATCCATATTTAATTTTATTGCTATAAATATTTAAATTTCATATTATTATATATATTTACTTTACTGCATAATAAAAGAACCCTATTTCTAGAGTTCATAATTTTAATTTCTATTATATTTTACCCAATTAATAACTTCTTTATGTATTTTATTGCTAGCTTCATCACTCCTACTTATTTCTTCTATTTTATTTTGTCCGGTAACTATTTTTTTAATATTATTAAGAATTAAAAATAAAAACATCATTATATCCACAAAATCGACATTATAGCTATAAAGATGTTTTCTTGTACATCTCATGTTAAGGTTAAACGCAGAAAAGTTTGATGTGGTTGAAAACATAGAAACATTTAAATACATCTCACGTTAAGGTTAATTTTTTATACTACTTTTATCAAAACTAATTACAGTTGCCCCCATATTGTCTGGAGTATCTTTGCTTTCAAGAATAGCATATCTAATCGCATTATCTGAATATGTCTTTACCATTTTAGCGGAATATCTTGGATTCCCTGGTATGAATTTATTTTTATCAGCATACGTATCATATACTAAATCTTTAATTACTTTACCGTCAGTTTCATACTCTTCAAGTTTATTTACTAAAAATGTACCATCCTTTTCGATTATTCCCTTAATTACACGCACATAACCTTCTTTACCATTATTAAATGAATCAATAAAATTATCTAATGATGCTATATTATACACTTCCTGTTCTTTACTATTATATCTATTAATCATTATTACGCTACCATTTTTAAGAGATGCCTCAAAATCCCTAGCTTCTTCTATGTCAGGCTTCTTTAAATCACTTATTTCTTGAAATGATATTTCTAATTCCTTAACTTCTTCCTTTTTAACCTCTTCAGAATCACTTTCTTTTTGAAGTTTAGTAGTTTCACCAGAAACTGCAGACTCATTATTCATACTTTCATTAGTATTATTTGTACATCCACTAATAATTAAAACTACTGTTAGTATACTTACTAATAATATATACCTTTTCATGATCTTCTCTCCTTAAATTTTTTGATTACATACCGAATGGCAATGTAAATTATATAAAAACGTAACAAATTACTCTTGCAACCTATTTCCATAAATATATCATTATTGTATCATATTTTCCAAATACCACACTATTCAATTTTCAAAGAACATTTATATAATTTATCACATCAAATATACAGATTTTATGCTTTTCTAGAATTACATATAAAAAAACACCTAAGATAGTTAAATCTTATGCGTTTATAAAAATATGAAGATAAGAGGGTATATTCTCTAAAATATTTCAACTTAATTTATCTTGTAACATTACTAGTTACATTTTTAGTAACTATTTTTATAACATTATTAATCGTCAAAAATAGAAACATCCTTATAGCCACAAAATTAGGTTATAGCTATAAGGATATTTTATTGTACATCTGATGTTAAGGTTAAACGCTGGTGGCTTATAGTCCTGAACTGAATCTTGACTATTTAAATACATCTCATGTTAAGGTTAAACTAAGAAGATACATATTGTATTCTATTTGCCTTTTCATTTAAATACATCTCATGTTAAGGTTAAACTAGCTCTATCAAGCTTGTCTTTTTGTTCTGCATAAGCATTTAAATACATCTCATGTTAAGGTTAAACCCTAGTAAAATAGCCATTCTCTAAAATCAATAATACCATTAAGGCATTGAAACTTCAAGGTTTCAAGGAAACTTTCCCAGCTATTTATAAAATTCTTAGAAAGATTTTTAAATGTTACTTTAGCCCTGTAAATTCAATAGCTTAAAGAGTTTTATATAAATTCATGGCTGATAAAATATAATGTTTAATATTCTAGTTAACTTGTATACTTTCTTAGCATTACGCAATATTTGATGTATAAAAAATACCACAAATTTATTTTTATTCTGAATAATGCGGTTTCTACTGTATATTTTTTCTACTTTATAATTATAAAATTACAAATTTAATAAAGAAAAATCTATGTTTCCATCTGATAAATCTTTCATGTAGCTATCTGCTATAACATTATGTTTCTTACAAACATCTCTTACCATATTTTTTACAGGATCATGATAAGATTTTAATGCATTTTTAAGTTCTTCTTTTAAGTCCTCTTTTTTAATTAAAAAATTAATTGCTTCTAGGCCCTGTGATGATTCTTTTGCTTCTACTAAAAATTTATAAAAATATTTAAACATAGGCTTAGGAGATTGACTTAACTGTATTGATATTGTCTTATATATCATATATCTATATTCCTTATCTGTAATAGTGCCCCACTTTTCTAGTAAATTTTCCTCATGAAGCATTAACGCTTGTTCCGCTAAAAAAGTAGAATCTTCTTTCAAGCAACTTCTATTGGCTTTTATTAAGAAATGAACCGGAAGTTTCTTTTTTTCTTCCGTTGTCAAACAAAAGCAATTCAACGTAGTTATATATTCATCCCAAGCTGGATCATAATTGCTAACATTCCAAACCACTACAGGTCTAATCCCCTGTTGAACACTCCCTTTTGCCTTAGGTAACTTTGCTAAATAAACGTCATATCTATTATATTCATCTATACTCATAAATACCCCACCTTTATTTACTTTCATAGATAAATTATAGCATATTTGGTATATACTTCATTATTAAATTTTCAAAGAACATTTATAAAAATATGAATATAAGAAGATAAGAAGTTATATTCTCTAAAACATTTTAACTTAATTTATTTTGTAACATTACTAGTTACGTTTTTAGTAACTATTTTTATAACATTATTAAGTGTTAAAAATAAAAACATCTTATGTTAAGGTTAAACTCGAATCAAGCTCAAGGAATAGATATGGTTATAAAGTTTAAATACATCCTATGTTAAGGTTAAACGATTCGTTTAGGCAATTGTACTACAAAAGAACATATATTTAAATACATCCTATGTTAAGGTTAAACGCTTATAAGTAGGATTATAGATATATTAATTACCTATTTAAATACATCCTATGTTAAGGTTAAACCATAGTAAAATAGCCATTCTCTAAAATCAATAATACCATTAAGGTATTAAAACTTCAAGGTTTCAAGGAAACTTTACCAGGCGATTGTAAAATTCTAAGAAAAATTTTCAAAGACCACTTTAGCCCTGTAAATTTAATAGCTTAAAGAGTTTTATATAAATTCACGGCTGGTAAAATATAATGTTTAATATTCTAGTTAATGTATTCACTTTCTTAGTATTGAATAAAAAAATCGCAGATCCAATTCTTTGAATAATGCGATTTTACACTCTGTTATTTATTTTTATAATTTAGAATAAATTCTATCAGGCATATGCTTTAAAATAAACGCCATAACTCCCCATCTTTTAGTTACATATGCTATCTTCTTTTTTTGTTTTATTTTATCATATATTTGATATGATGCTTTCTCAAGTGGTTGAACCCAAAATAATCCTTCTCCCTTAGCCATATCTGTATCTACTAATCCAGGTCTAATATCTGTTATTGTTATATTAGAGTTACTTTTTCTAACCTTACATCTTATCCCCTCTAAATAATTAGAAAGAAATGCTTTAGAAGCGTTATATGAAGGTGCCCCTCTACTTCCTCTTAGACCTCCAACAGATGATATTACCACTAATTGGCCAGAGTTTTTTTCCATAAAATGTTTTAATGAAATATTTATCATTGATGTAACTCCAGATACATTAACATCAATTACTTCTTTTTCTTTATTCCAATCTAATTCCTCATTTAAATCTCCAATGCCTGAAGTTATTATTATTAAATCTACACCACCCATTTCATTAATTAATTCAGTTAATTTGCTCATTGCCTCATCTTGTTTAGAAATATCAATACTTTTTATATATGATTTTGTAGGTAATTCTTTTTGAAGCTCAGATAACAAATTACTTCTTCTTGCAGCTAATCCTAGATTATAATTCTCTTTTGAAAAAATTTTTGCTAATTCTCTTCCAATGCCACTACTTGCACCAATAATAATTGCCTTATTCATAAAACATTCCCCCCTTAAGACCAAATTGTTTAATAAACTGAATTCATCAGCTTTGTTTACACATTTCAACAAATTCAATAGGATGTTGAATAATTTTTGAAGTTTCCTCTATAGAATATCCCTCATTAAGATAACGTTTTGCTATAACTGTCATAGATTCTCCTATCTCTATAATATGATGGTCTGGATCATAAATACGAACAACTCTTTGTTGCCATTCATGTTTTTTAGGCTGATGAACATATTCAATATTTTTGTGCCCCTGTATCTTTTTTATAAATGCTTCAAAGTTATCTACCTCAAAATATAATTCCATATTATTTGACTTCTCCTTAACAGAATTAGGAGATAAATTTGTAAGCCACGCAAAATCCTCTTGTATTGCAAACCCACCACTAAACGTTACATTTTTACCTAAATCAAGAATAACTTTTTGGTCAAATAATTCCTTATAAAACTGTTTAGAGACATTAACATCTTTGACTGCTAATAGTGCCAATTTAAATTCCATATCTTATCTTTAGTAAGAGAGTGTATTATAAGTACCAAACTCTTACTAAAGTTCACCACCTCTCATTTTATATACTTTTAAGTGTATAACAAGTTATTAGTTGACATTGTATTTGAATTACGAATAAAAATACCGAATATTCATTTTTTGAATAATACGGTATTTTAATATGTTATTTATTTTCAAACTCAATAATGTACGAATAAGAAACTGAAATTTAAGGTCTTAAATCTCTATAAACTCTACAGAATTACCATGCTGTTTAATTATCCTCACTAAATCTACTACATTCAACCATATTGTTGCTGTATTTTCATTTGGGTGAATCCCTATAAGACTTTCATTAAATGTATTATCTAATATTACCTTTACTTTTCGCTCATCATCATTGATTATACCCAAGGGTGTTACAGAACCCTTAGAAAGCCCTAAAATAGAATTTAGATCGTTTTCAGAAGCAAAGCTAAGAGGTCTTGAACAAATTTTCTCTTTTAACTTTTTTAAGTTAACCTTCTTTTCATTCCGGATAACCAATAGATAATAATCACGTTTTTTATCATCTCTAACAAATAGATTCTTTGCTATAACATCGGTGTCAGGCAAGTTAAGTTCCATCATCTCATCAATATTATATACTTCCTTATGCTCAATAAATTTAAACCTAATCTCCATCCTATTTAAGAAATCATAAACTTCTTTTGACTTTTTTAACATTTTCGTATGCCCCCATTCATCTCAACACATGAAATTTATTATTATTTCATTTCCCACTTAAACCCAAGTCTTTCTGTGTTTTTAAACAATTATAACATATTTTAATACCATATTATTCAAATTTCAAAGGGCATTGCTCGTGTTTTCATTTATGATAGTTATGTTCCATTTTATACAGATTGTACACTTTCCTAGAATGATGCATCAAAAAATATCACATTTTTTCTAATTAATTCCATTTTTAAGTATTATTTCTTTTTATTAGTTTATAAAAAAATTTATACAATCACTTTTTTATTTCCTCTAAGCGAGCATAACACTAAATTATCTAGCACCTAAGAGTCTATAACAGAAATAAAGTTTTTAACTAAGCTCGGAACTTCTTCATTTTTACGTACACAAATAACAATTTTATTTTTAAGATTAATGTTATCTATATAAATTCTTGATAATTTCCTCATATCAATAAATTCTTTAGCCGCTATTGATGAGCAAAAACTAACACCATAGCCAAATGTAGAAGCCATAAGAGTTTCATGCAATCCATTGAATTCAATTGCTATTTTGGGCAATCTAATACCATAAGTATAACAAAGAGACTCCAAAAATATTCTTGCATAACTTCCTTTTTCCCTCATTATGAATGGTTCCAACATAATATCAGCTAAACTAACTTTCTTATTGGCATATTTGTGATTTGTTGAAGCCACGAACCATAAATCATCATCCATTATTTTAATAGAATTTATTTTATCTATATATTTCATTGCTCCACTTCCTAAGATTGCGACATCAACCTCGTATGAAATAAGATGCCTAATAGCATCTTCAGTATTCATGGTATTAATTTCAATATTGACATCCTCATTCTCTTGTTTCAATTTTGTTACCCACATAGGTATCAAAAAATTAGTTGAAAGATAATTACCTGCTATTTTCAAAGTACCATTTTTACCTTGTTTGTAATTATATATCAGCGTTTCTATTCTATTCTCTATTTTAAAAATCAAATCTGCCTCTTCTACCACTTTCTTACCTATTTCACTTAAACGAATCCCTCTACCTTGCGGTAAAAATAATGTAATACCATTTTCTTTTTCAAATTTTTTAATCTGTGCTGTAATCGCTGGCTGACTAATTTTTAATTGCTCTGCTGCAACTGTTACACTACCTGCTTTAGCTACTATATAAAACAATCTTAATCCATGTAAATTCATATCTTACTCCATTCATATATTTTATTTATGAATATAACAATATAATATATTATACATATATATTATCCTTTGGTATACTTTTCTTATAAATTATTGCCGGCATTTTTTATAAGAAATATATAGGAGGAAAATATGGTACAAACTATTATTTATTTAATTAGACATGGACAAACAGAGTGGAATCTGCAAACACGAATGCAAGGACATAAAGATTCACCTCTAACAAAACTTGGCATAAATCAAGCACAAAAACTACATGATAGACTCGCTAACGAAAAATTTGATTTAATATATTGTAGTGAAAGCAAACGTGCTTATGACACTGCTAATATTATCAAAGGCAATCGAAATATTCCTATGCATACAGCAAAAGAACTAAGAGAAATTCATATGGGAAAATGGGAAGGAATGAAACAATCAGATATAATTAACAGTTACCCAAAAGCATGGATTGACTTTTGGAATAATCCTCTAATATATACTCCAACTGATGAAGGTGAATCTTATCACGAATTAAAAGATAGAGTTATACCTAAAATTAAAGATATTATTAATTTGAATCAAGGTAAAAAAATCATCATTGTAACTCATAGAATTACGTTAAAAGTTATTATGTCACATTTTAAAAATCAGGATGTAAATAGTATTTGTAATAATCCAGATATAGAGCCAGCTAGCCTTTCAAAAGTATCTATCCAAGATGGGTTATCTAAAATCTTATTGTATGGAGATATATCTCATTACAGATAGTAAGTAGCCACCATCTGGTGGCTACTTACTAATGCAATAAATATTTTCTCTTTACTAATTATTGACTTACTTCTAAACATCCTAATAATAAACCAGTGAATGATTATTTTATTAGTTGTTACATCAAATATACAGATTGTACACTTTTTTAGTATTACACAACAAAAAAATATCACACTACTAAAATAATGTGATATTTTAATCTGTTACTTATTTTTGTTGATTTATTTAATAAAAGTGTTAAATTAGAGGATTACCTATTCTTCCTGCTAAATATAATATTATTTACTTTTTCTTGATTTTTCTTTCGATAGAAGGCATATATTAAATAAAATTCCTAGTGTCCCAATAACTCCTGATATAATATACACCAAATCACTTGTTTTTTCCCATATTATAATTGAACTAATTATTGTACAGATTAATACAACCCATAAAATGGAGACAACTATATTTACAATAGTATTATTTAAGGAATTTCTATTGTTGGCGTTTTTATTAAACATAATATATAATCCTTTCTTGAATAATAAAATTATTGGTATATATTAACATTATAATTTAATTATACCACACCATATAAATATCATATTGTTTTGACCTTAAATAGGCCTCTAATTTACCGTCATGATTACAATATTAATCTATCTTGTAACATTACTAGTAACTGGTTCTATAACATTATTAAGAGTTAAAAATAGAAATATCCTTATATCTATAAAATCAAAATTATAGCTATAAGGATATTCTCTTGTACATCTCATGTTAAGGTTAAACTGTTGAAATAAACAGAGCTAAAAATGCTGAATCTACATTTAAATACATCTCATGTTAAGGTTAAACAGCATCAGCGTGGTTACGTTGGGATGAACTTAATAAATTTAAATACATCTCATGTTAAGGTTAAACCTAAAGTAAAATAGCCATTCTCTAAAATCAATAATATCATTAAGGTATTGAAATTTCAAGGTTTCAAGAAAACTTTCCCAACCGATTATGAAATTCTAAGAAAAATTTTCAAAGATCACTTCAGCCCTGTAATTTCAATAGATTAAAGAGTTTTATATAAATTCATGGCTGGTAAAATAAAATGTTTAATATTCTAGTTAACTTATACACTCTTGTAGTATTACGCACTAAAAAAATCACAAACTCAATCTCTTGAATAATGTGATTTTACAATTTGTTACTTGTTTCTATTTATTAATAATATAAAACTATTATGTTACAAGAATAGTCTTTAAAGTTTCATTTACTAAAAATTTCAATAAATATAAGAATCCAATAGCTAATACAACTTATCTTTTTTTCTTTGAAAGGCTGTGATAATTTTTAATTAAGAGTTAAACAAAGTCACTATTTATGCTGATTTTGGAGTGATAGTTACTTCACCGCCACCAGTTACTACAAATGTGTACTCAGACGTCATGGGTACTGTATCGACATTTGATGAATTAGGCTCTAGTTGTAAATCTTGAATTGGAATATAATTTTTATTAAAAATCATCACACGGACACTATTAGTTTTTGAAATATTACTAACAGTATAAATATTACCTGATGCAATCTCAAAATCAGACAAGTTATAAATACCTTGCTTAAAGGTATTGGAAACTGAAAATGCAGGTTTTAATCCGATTGTATTAGAGAATAAACATAAAAAAATTAAGAATAAAATAGTAAACTTCTTCATAAATACATCCCCTTAAATTAAAGTGTTAAACAAAGTCACCATTTATGCTGACCTTGGAGTAATATATACTTCTCCTTTACCAATTATTAAAATGATATAGTTAGACTTGATAGGTATTGTATCAAGTTTTTGTATGCTTGGTATTAATCGTATTGATTCCATTACAACTTGATTTTCATCTAAAATATATAAATACATACCTTCGGTTTGTGAAACATTTTGAATGGTAAAAATACCGGTATTTGGAACGCCAAAATCAGATAATTTATAAATACCTTGAGAAAATATATTTCCAACTGCGAATACAGATACTGATCCAATTACATTAAATGTTAAACATAAAAAAATTAAGAATATAACAGCAAATCTTTTCATCATTCGCCCACCTTTCAGTTTTATTTTACGTAATAAATATATTAATATTCATATACTTTTAGAGCTAACGATAATAAGTATTAGTTCACATTTAATTATCATTACTAATCAATTTATATATTGTAAGTATCACATTATTCAATTTTCAAAGAACATTATTATTAGTTGCTACGTCATTTTTACAAATTGCATATAAAAAAGCACCTAAGATAATTAAATCTTAAGTGTTTCTATAAAATATTATTTACTTGATTTCATTATTTATAAATTTAAAATCACAATATTTTCCGTTGCACCCTAATGTTTGTGTTCTCTCAAAACTTATCTTTTTTATAGTACTATAGCATTCAATATCACCTTTGCAAAAAATTTGACACATTTCAGGACAATTCATCTCTATGCAAGTATCATTCCATATACATTTTTTCATAATAAACACCATTGAATTATTATCATTTTGTACAATTGTACTTTCCCAATTGTCACTTTTTAATGATTCACTAAAATTCATACGTAAAATTTCAAAAAAACACTCGCTTTTTTCCATCTTTTGAAGATTCAATATAACTTTCTGTAAATCTAGCAAAAATACTTTCTCTACAATTTGCAAAGCTAATTCCTTATATTGAGAGATATCTTGCAAAACTTTGTAAAGTGCTATTCTAGGAAGAATACTATTCTTTAGAGTTTCTAACTGTCCTTTACTTTTTCCTGTACTACTTAGTTTTATAAGTCTTTTAAGTTTCTCTTGCTGATGTTTGTATATTTTTTCTCCTTGTTCTTGTCCAAATTCATTAATTAAAAAACCTTTCACATTTTTCACCCTCTAAATTGATTCACGTTAATATTTTATATAATTACAATTATTAATCAATTATATAATATTTAGGATATACCAAATTATTTAACTTATCATTTATTCCATGTTCTTTACATCTTCTTATAGCCACATAAAACTTATACCCTGTCTTATGTAGTCTTAAATACAATCTAAAATCATTGTAGTAGTCAGATAATTCTTTCACTACTGTTTCTACTATCCTTATGCCATATTGCATTAACAAGTTTTTTCTCTAATTTATCACCTCATCCGCTTGTTGAAATGTACAGCAATTCATTTCTTTTAAGTTGTGCTGATTTTTCAATTCGCACAGGACATCAATTAAATAATTAAAACTTTTCTCATTGTAACAAAAGATTTATGCTGTGAATATATTGTAATAAAGTTACTATAACAAATGGAGGTAAAATATTTATGCCTGATATTGAACAAAATATAGATTTAACTGGGACTTGGAAAGGTAACGATGGATCAGTGACTTATTTAAGACAAGTAACACTTGGATCTGGTACTCAAATTTTTTGGGCATCTACTAACGTGTTTTCTCCTGTCTTTTCAAATATATTTACTGGATATCTTTTAGGTTCAAGTATCGTAGGTCAATGGGTTGATGTACCTCAAACATTTCAAGATTCAATTGGGGTATTATCTTTACAAGTAATAGATCCTATGACAATCCAACAAGTTTCTTCTTCTCTTGCTTACAATACACGAATATGGACTAAGATAAGAAGTGGCTTTCCAACTGAAGTAGAAACTAAAGCAAAAGGTGGCTTTCTACCTGAAGCATAAACAAAGAAATAAATTTTTATTTGTGATGTTCAATCCCTATCAACAGTGATTGAACATTTTTTTTCATCAAAAGTTATTGCACAAACATATTCTCAAACTATTATGACCGAAATTATATTTCTAACATTTATTAAAAATATATCTTCTACACTTAAAGTAATATATCCAAAAAATCTATTACTTATATATCCTCCCTATTACATACCTTATTAGAATTACGCACTAAAAAAATCGTAAATTCAATCTCTTGAATAATACAATTTTACAATTTACTATTCATTTTTAGTGATTCATACTGTAAGAAATATTCTGTCGCAACGGTATTTTAATTAAGGTCTATTAAACATAAATTTATAACAATCTTCTTCTTTAAATCCGCACTTCAAATATAATCTTTCAGCATATTTTGTCCAAAGAACTTTACTTGTATCTTTTATACTTGGATGGTTATTTATAAATTCAATTAGTTTTTTTCCCAAGCCATTACCCCTATATTTTTCATCAATAATTACATCTAATATTAGACTGTAGACAGCATAATCACTTACGACTCTTGCAAACCCAATTTGTATATCATTGTGATAAATTGCAAAACAAAGTGAAGTTTCAATCGTTTTAGCAATGGTTTCAACAGGTCGATTTTTACCCCAATGAGATTGCCTTAATAAGTTACAAACCTCATCTAAATTAATCAGAGTAGTGTTGTCTGTAAATATGTATTCATCTTCAATTATTTCCATTGTAAAAGCCCCCTATAAAGCGTTACTAAAATATTTTTATTGTTTATTTTATATTATGTTTGTTACACACTAATTTACTATTCTTAAATATTTAACTGGAACATAATCAGTTAACCATAATTTGTTTTTTGATAAATAAAAATTATAACCATCTTTATACATCTGCTGACTGTCAATCTCGAAAATAATTAAATTACCATGCCTTTTACCTACCTTAGTAGCTGTTTCAATATCTGATGATAGATGAACATATTGCCTCTTCATTTTATCTATTCCACTACAATATATGCCATTAACAGCTTTAGTTGATGTTCCATGATATAATATGTTCGAAGGTTTTATTGCCTCTAATTTAAGATTAACTTCAATAGAATGTCCTTGATTTGCTTTAATTTTTGTTTTATTTTCATTAAAAAAATATCTTTGTTTGTTATCTTCTTTCAATATCTGTGATATTTATTTTAGGCTATGTTAATGAATAGTGTTGATAATATAGTATATAATAATGGAACCCCTTTTCAAGAGTTCCATTATTTCATAATTTAAGAATGAAACGAAGTAAACTAACCCAATAGTTGTAATTTGATGAGCTTCGCATTATGACATTTTGTTTGTGATAATATTACAAGTTATATTTTTGTTGATTTTTATATTTTTTATCATATTTCCAACCCCAAAAAACTGACAACAACAATACTATAATAGCTGGTATAAATGTTAATAATCCTATCCACCCAAATGCTCCACCACATACGACAATACCTAAAAAAATAAATAATAAATAAAATGTAAAAACAAGGATAGGAAAAACAAATTTATTAAGTCCTGTAATTTTAAAGTAATAAAACAAATAAACGGCAACAAAGTAAATCAAAATAGCAGGTGCAATTACGCTTAATGCTTGCAGTACCTGCCAACTTGTGGGACCTACTGCCTCATTTTCATAGCCACCAATATTATTTAAAGCTGGCAAAAACACTTTTAAAATATAAACATATAACATTATGTTAATTAATATAAATCCTCCAAAACCAAATAATTTTCTTCTCATCATTTCACCTTTCTTATCACTAATTCTATTTTAATATTGCATTATAATAATATGAAAATATTCTTTTACCTTGTTATGAATGTATTACAGTATGAAGATTAATTGTTATGCTTTTTTACAATTACATTTGTTATTATTCACATCCTAAATTCACAAAATTTTTCTCTATACTTTAGATTAATGTTAATCTATCTTGTAACATTACCAGTTGCATTATTATTAAAATAATTATTTTCGAATTTAAATTTTATATGATTAATTACATAGTTAAACTCAAAAATATACCTTTAACTAATCCTAATATCACTGGAATTAAAAATAATCCACTTATAATAATAGCAATCTTAGGAAGTATTTTTTTTGAACCTTTTTGAAATATAGAAATTATCCCTAATATGAAACTACTAAAAGAAATTGCAGTTATTATTAATGTTTCTCTTACTAAGTCTATTTTTAATGGCAGAGTTGAAATTTGTGAAGTCTCTGCTTTTGAAAAAGAAATAGGAAATAAAATATCTCGTATAATTATAATGCTAAAAAATATTATCACAGTTAATGTAAGAATAAATGATGAAATTCCTATTTTGGTATGTTTTAAATTACTCAAAATGTTCTCTCCTTTTTGTAATTATCACCTTATGTTTTAATGTACTTGATTTAATTCATACTTTTACTTTACTAAGAATTTTTCTTGATATAAATCTTCAAAGCTTTAATTAATAAGACAAGAGCATAAATTCCTAGTCCCCATACTACTAAAGCTGGGATTCCAAATATTATTAATGGAATAAAACTTAATATTACACTATTCATTAATTCTCCCCCTCCTTTTTGTTATAAAATAATTTAATATATTAATTGTTACGCTTTTTTACAATTACATTTGTTATTATCGTCTAAATTATGGTTATCTTTACTTGGATTAGATTATAAGGGACAAAATGGTTTAAATTATATTACACCTAAAAATAAGTGATAATAAAAACTTTAGAATGAACAATTAAAATGAGAATCAAAATTTTATATTTATTTTTTAATTTTCTTTTTAAAATTTTTATTCTTAATTATTAATTTTAAAAAATCTCTAACAGTAGATTTTATCAAGAGTTAAGACTTTAAAAATTCTATAATTAGTTTGTACAAAAAAAACACCTAAGATAATTAAATCCTAAATGCTTCTAAAAATATTAATTGTTACAGTTTTTAACTTTTCTTTTCATTAAAAACAATGTAAAAGCAATAACAACAATATAACCTAATACAGGAACTATTGATGACTCTATTCCAAATTCTCCACCTGTTAATATAACTGACTCTGACACTAATTTATAAGAATAAATAGCTTTATCATTATAAACACCACTAATATTTAAAATTCTACCTATTATAATTACATTCCAAATTCCATGGACAATAGCACTACACCATACAGAACCACTTTCATATACAATTAGCGAGAACATAATACCGACACTAGTGCCAGCAATAAGAAGTAATAATATACTAATAATATCCATTTTCATCCCAATTAAGTGTATTAGCCCAAAAATAAAAGACGGAAGAATAATAGCTGTCATTTTTCCAAAGCGCTTATCAAAAGCTTTCATTATCATCCCCCTAAAAACCATTTCCTCAACAATACCTGCCCCCAAACCAGCACTAAAGATAGCACGCACTATTATACTTGCTGATTGAAATGTATTAATATGATTTTTTATTAATTCACCAGGAAAACATAATAAAATAGCTGTTACTGTTACTGGTAATACAATTGCAATTATTAACCAAGTTATCTTTATCCTAGGCTTTCCAATAAAACATTCATTCATAGAAATATGTAATATCTTTGTGCAACATAATCTAATAAAATTATATGAAAGTACAATATACAATATACTAGATAATATTGGTGATATTGTATCTGGTAATCGTAATCTATATACTAACCTACTTATTTCTTGTGCTAATATTATTGATGTAATTCCTAAAATAATAGCACGTATTACCTTTTTACTAGTAAAACTATGTTGGATATTTTGTTGTAATTTTGTATTCATAATAATTTCCTCTCTTAATATATATAGATTGCTCACTATACTGGTAATTCATATTATTTATAAATATTCTAAGATTTATATTAATTAACAAACTTTATTAGAACTTATATATTCTAATTTTAAAATCATAGGTTATTGAGTTCTTTCGTGAAAAAAATCCTTATATTTTAAAAAATACCATTATTTTGTTAAATTGTCCTTAAAATTCTCTTAAGCAAATATTAATATTATTTTCCTTTGCTTATATAAAATTTTGTAAATATCACATAATTCTATTTTCAAAGAATATTATTTTTTATTCATTACTGCATCAAACCTGCCGATTGTACGCTTTGATAGTATTGTAGATTGCTACCAATATCCATTCTTCTGTCATTTAAAACTAATCTGTAGATTTCTACTCATATTATTAATTCAATAATCATAATATGTAATATGCAAAATTCTTATAGGTAGGTGCAACAATGACCTGTTTAGATAATCTAAGTCCCGAAGATTTATTAATTTTAACTAATGCAATTGCTATTTCACTTTCAAAAAACAAAACTGCTGATGAAATTAACGTTCTTGGAAATTTTATAGTTGGTATAGGATGTTTAATGTTAACAGTTGCATCTCAGCAACAATATCTAGCAGTATTACAAGAACAATATAAACAACAATGTACTTCCAATACCTCACCAAAAACTACACCAGAAGATGATATAATAATTGGATAATACTTAGTTCTTTTTTCATCATCTACATGAACATAAATTGTAGTTGTTGATTATGCCATATACTCTTTCTTTTATTAATTAACCAATTTAAATTCTCCATAATCTCCAATTGCATGATTAACTTGTACACTAATTACTATTCCATCTTTATCAAGATAACTATATGTTCCTTTTTTAGGACTTTGTATCTCTCCATTTGCTTTATAAAAATCAGCATTTTTAAGCATATTAATTAATTTATCATCCTGAATATTTAAAAGAAAATTTCTTTGTGCTTCTGCTAATTCATCACTTTCTGCAATAACTTTAATATTCTTTGAATCTTTTAATTTCTTTAATATATTATCTATATTTTCATAATCTGAAAGCCTTATACTACTTCCTTTTTCCACATCTATATTAGTTGTATAAAAAATTGAAGTTGGATGTGCTGCCCCTTTTACATTACTTTCTCCTCTATAAACTATTGAAATATACTTTTCATTTTTTAATTTCACTTCATAATTTATACTTAAAGTTAAGGCTATAAGATTTGGATCATCCTCAGAATAATCATCTAAAATCTTTAATGCCGCTTCTTGTAAATCTTTATTAATCAATTTAAGTTTTTCAGAATCATTTAAATTTTTTATTTGAGGATAATTAATTTTAACATTATTTTTAGTGTAATTTTCACTTGTTATTTCATATTCATTTGACTTCTTTGTTGAATTTTTAGAAGTTTCTTTTTCTTTAGTTGTCTCTACTACTTTCTTTGAGGTATTAGCTTTAGTTTCATTTTCTATACTGCTTGTCTTTTTACTCTCAGACTCATTTATTGTTTGATTACCAGATAAATCCGTTTTGTTTTCTGAATTAGTAGCCATTGTTGTATTATTACATCCATTTAATATGCTTGTAATTCCTAATGATAAAATCACTAAGATTATTATTAATTTTGATTTCATATTTATATACTCCTTTTATAGTTATATAATCAATTGTAGAATTTCGTAAGTGTTGGTTTATCTAACTTTTTTAAATTAGATATTTATATTTTCCTCCATTGTATCAAAATAGTATTACCATTACAAAATATAACAAAATAGATGTAAACATCATGTTTTCTATTATTAACTCTAAACAATTGAATTTATTTGATGAAGTTCTAGAATTAAATTATCTTTCAAAAAAAACTTACTACTTTCCTAAAGATAAAAAAAGACAAATGCTATAATACTTCCGAAATACCATGTACAAATAGTAGATTAAATCGCATGATATATGTTTATGTAGATAAACATTTTAAACTTTATTCTGATGTTTAAGGTAATTCATCAAAATCAATTACATATATAAAAATAACCTGCTAAAATCTCATTTATTGATTTTAGCAGGCTTAATCTTGAAGGTGGAATATTCCCATCAAAAGTTTCATTTTATACTTAATGCTTCTTGAAGAGTATTAAGTTCTTCACAAAATTCCGATATTTCATTTATGTCATTAATTTTTCTAGGTTGTATTTGATTTTTTTGTTCAATATCATTTGCCATTGTTTCGTAAACAAGTATTATTTGAGCCAGTTCTTCGTCAGATAAGTTTAGACGTCCCTTTTCTATACAATATTGAGTAAGTAAATAGCTACTATGTTCTAATGAGTAAAATGCTGGCCACATGATTTCAAGCATTTCTTGATTATTAGGAATCTCTCCTAAAGCAGTGTTGTAAGCCATTTTAAAATTCATAAAATCCATTTCCATCTTTTCTTTTATAAGGCTTGTATTATTTCCTTTATTATTTGAACACAAAAATACCAAGACTCTCAAATGACTACGTAACAATTTAACCATTAGATCCGGTAATTTACTTGATGCTGATTTATGTCCAATAATATATGTTCCAATTAATCCTATGGCAGATCCAACAATTATATCTGTAATACGTGCTGTTGTAAAATATTCAACATTATAGATTTTAGTTGAATTTTCTGCAATAAGTATTGAGTTTGGAGTAATAAATATGGCCGCTAGTGCATAATTTTTAGAAATAGCAAGTTCAACCAATGCAGTTAAACACATATTAACTACAACTACCATTAAACCTTGTGGCTCAAAGCTCAAAATAATTATAGCCAATCCTATGCCAATCATTGTTCCAACTGAACGTTGGATTGCTCTATGAAAAGTTGCCATAATAGTTGCTCCACACATTACAGCAGCACAGGATAAGGTAATCCAATATGGTCTTGCAAATGGAAAATTAAATGCTACTATTGCTGATATTGAAAGTACTATTCCAAATCTAATTGAGTTAACAAATATTATTGAATCTTTATTGATACCTTTAATAAGTTTTGTGCTTATTGATGGTTTAGAAATTTCAATATTGTGTCCAATATATTCTAATGGTAAATTAATTATGGATTCAATATCATATATTATCTCTACTAGTTTATAATACTTTTTATCTAGTTCTTCACTTGATTTTCTTATTTTTATTGTTTTCCCATCCTTCAAATCAATTCCTGTTGATAATTCTCTTATCATTTCTATTAGTTCTTTAGATAATTTCTCATTGCTATTTAAATGAATTTCTAGCATTTCCAAAAATAATTTATTAGCATGTTTATTTAATAAAACTAAGCGATTAAATAAAAATGAAATTTTCCAATAAATATATCCCACATTAATAATTTCCTCTGATTCTTTTAAGGAATTAACCACATGATTTCTAATAACACTAATATCTTCATTCCCAACAGCTTCAGCAAATTCAGCCAAAGCTAAATACATGCCTTTAATCTTTTTTAATTCGGGTCCATGAGGATTAAAAAAATATCCTAACATGCTAACTATCCATGAAAACATGCTACTAGCAAATACAACGCCAATAAATATTGGTATTTCAGATTGCTCTATTTTAATCCCTGTTGTCATAGTAAAGCTTAATACAAAAAACATGGCTGCTGGTCCAGGTATTTTAAATATGCCAAATATAAAAGTCGCAATTATTCCAATTAAACCTACTATTAATATTATAAGTACTGGATAAGGTGCTGCAAAAATCCCCAATGTAACTGAAAAAGTAATGCCAAGAGCAATAAAAAATATTTTCTTTACACGTTGTGCATAGGGTTCATTAAACACATATAAATAAGTAAATCCTCCTATTGCACCTAATAATCCAAATTTTGTTTGATTTAATAAAAATCCAATAAGTATTGGAAAACCTCCACATATAGCTGCACTTATTGCCTTTTCCCAAGGGAAAGGATTTTTATTTAATTTAAATGCCTGTTTAATCATAGATATATACATATTATTTCTTCCTTTTATTTTACGTCTAATTTAAATTCAGCATCATTTTCTCTACTACTTTATTAAAAATATCTAATTCTTCTTCACTAATATTAGTTGTAGCTTCTAGTTCTACACTTATAGCCTCTTCATACCATTTAGAAAACTCTTCATTTGCCTTTTCAGTTAGCTTTATATTTTTTTCCCTTTTATCTTTTCCTTCTGTTCTAACTACAAGTCCCATTTTCTCCATTCTAGCTAAGGTTCTAGTTATAGTTGGTGCTTCTACCCCAAGATATTTACATAACTCAATTTGGGTGCATTGTCCTTTTTTATGCAAATATAAAACTATTCCCCACTGCGATGAATACAAACCAAGTGGAGAAATCTTTTCATTCAATTTCTTTGTAAAGTTTCTTCCTAATTGATTTACATTATGACCATATAAAATCATTTCTCTACCTCCAATTACTTACCTAGGTAACAATTACCTAGGTAAGTATATCATTCTATAAAATAATAATCAAGTTATATATTGCAAGTTTATTTAATTCTACGGCTTCTAAAATAAGTAATTATTTTTATATTACTTAAGAATTTCTTCTAAATCTTAAGTTTACTTATTTACTATGAATGAAGTACGGATTGTCTCTCAACAGTTTTTTCAATTTGATATTAGTCTGCTCAATATATTCTTCATCGTGATTAAACATAGTACAATAGAATCCGTCTGCTTTAGATAGTTTTGAAAAAACAGTTAATTTTGTAATAGCATCTGCAACCTTTGCAATAGTAGTCAACACCTTTTCTTCTTCTTTATCATCTAATGGTATATCTACTAAGTTACTACTGGCAAAATCAACATACTCCCAATCAGCAGGAGAATCCTTATCCACGCAATCACAAGTATCAGCAGATAATGAAAGATATCCATGACCAGGATAACACATGAAAGCCATTAACGTAATTTTCTTATCTGAATTTTGTTCTGTAAAACCTAAAATAGATTTTTCCATTTCATTCAAAAGCCTTTGTTCCAACCTTTTATAGTTAATTTTATCAGTAGTATAAACCACTTCTGTGCCACCACTGTCCCAACTTCTAATAATTTTTTGCAGAATACCATTCGATTTATAAAAAAAATTAAAATCAATTCCAATCTCTATTGTGTCCCGTTTTGTTTTGGATGCAATCTTCATAAGACAGGCGTTTTCATAGTAATATTTCTTGTATACTTCACTCTTATCACTACAAAAATAAACTTCTATAGGACCATTCTCTCCTAATAAGTAAACTGTAAAATTATAGAGGGTATCAGCATCCCAATACATTGTTTCTATCATATCATCATGATAAAAATACATAGTTGCATAGTGAAAATGTCCCAAAAACTCACTCATTTCCTCCACGAGAATAATACGCCCTTGCTCATCAAAGGAATATCGATAACAATCATTCTTGCATATTGGCTCAGCAATCTTTTTTCCTTTTACCTTATCTCCATTTAGCTCATTTTCGTATGGAAGTACATTATACAATACACCTTTGCTGATAACGGTACTTACACATTTTAACTGAACATCTGCCATTATTTTTGAGAAATTATTTTTTGCGGCTTTATATTTGATTTTCACATAATTTTCCATTATACTATTCATTGAATTCATCTCTCCTTGTACATTATATAAATTCGCCTGAGGTTATTTTTAGAGCAATCTTTAAACGATAAACTTCATATACTCTTTACATATCATTTTGAGTTGCCAACATATCTACAAAGGAAAGATTTTCTTGAATAAATGTACTTTCTGGGTATTTTTGCAATTTCTCTTTTGCATAGTCATATGGACTGAGTTTTGTTTTTTCTAATCCAAGTGTAACGGCTCGTACAGGAGTTTTTTTGAAATCTACTCCTACTCCAAACAATAATTTAATTATATCCATGCGGCTCCCTCGATTATTCAGTGCCAAAATATTATGATATAAAGACCTTTCTATGCCTTTACAGTTAGTATACATGTCTTCTAAATCTGCACCGTTTTCTAAAAGACATCTTACTGCATCAACAGAATTATAGATAATTGCCCAACAAAGTGCTTTATTCATACTACTGCTATCAATACCATTTGATAGCAAAAAAGAAATCACTTCTCTATTATTAAAGCTTGCTGCGCTTTCTAATAGAGTTTCTTTATGTCTTGCCGTAGCATTTATAATGCATCCTTTGCTCAAAAGGTATTCTGCAAAACTTTTATTCCATGAATAGCAAATTAACTGATTTAGTGCATTTCTATTTTGACATCCTTTTCTATTGATATTGGAGCCTTTTTCAATAAGATATCTTGCCATCTCTAACTTTCCTTTTTTGATGCAAGCAAGCATGGCATTGTTTCCCAAAAAATCTCCTTGCTCTAAATCTGCTCCTGCTGCCAATAAAAGATCCACAGCTTGTGTGTTCTGGTTTTGTGCTGCCAAATGAAGAGGAGTGCCAGTTTCCTGTATACTTTTCTTTAACTGCGATGGTTTTACATCTACAAGTTTTTCCTTTATAAGCTCAATATCATTTATCCAACAAGCATAAAGTAAAGAATTATCATTTTCCATATACATAACTCCTTTAAATATTGTATAACTTTCTTATAGTTCATCCTTTATAAACTGTTTATAGCTAAATAATCATAATCTATAAAAAAATCGCTAAGCGACTGTGGAGCGTCGATTTTTTTAGCTATGCACCCTTTCCAAACGTAGTGCAGGAATAATGGTGCGGCATATGATTATTTTTATTCTTTAGGTTTTATTTCTTAATCTTTAAGCAAAAATATAATCTAAGTTATCCACAGATTTTTTAAAATATAATTTCCCAAAGAATAAAAAAAGTAAAAGGCTACTATATAAGCTACCTTGCACAAGGCAAAAGGTAATGCCTATCAGTAACCTTTTTATAAAGGTATTACAGTTTTTAAATTATGTCAAGAACACTGCTAAATTCCTGTCACAGCTTTTTATATCCATTTTGTAAACCCTCTAAATCGGGAGTAAAAATACCTCCTGTTTCATTGTTGCTTTTAGCGATCTGATAATAAAAAAGTAATCTACAATAAGTTTTGTAGATTACTTTTTTGTTTTAAATTCTGCTTTTTGACTAATTACAAAAATACTCTATATGAACTTAACCTAATTAAGTATTTAAAATAATACATTAATATATCGGATCTAGTAACATTTCTTGTTACAAATTATTGTACAAATCTATTATAAAATTTAGTTACATTTTTACTATTTTTTTGTATAAATTTCTTATATATTTATTGATCTATATACTGTAAATACTATTATATATTAGGTTTCGATATTATTTATTGTTACCTATTTTGTTACTTTAATAATTACAATTCAAGTAACATTTTTAGTTACTATTTATTTAATTATTAAATTCAATTTTTATAAAAGAAGCAAAGTTTATAATCTACTAAATTTATTATGTCACATTACAAAATATAATATATAATCCTAAAAATATACTATTTTATTTTTAAAGCTCTAATAGCATTTAGAATTGCAATTACAGATACTCCAACATCTGCAAATACTGCTTCCCACATATTAGCTAGTCCAAATGCACCTAGCATTAAAACAATAGCCTTTACAATTAGTGCAAATGCAATATTCTCACCTACAATTTTTAATGTCTTACGTGCTATTTTAACTACAGTAGCTATTTTTTGAGGATTATCATCCATTAATACAATGTCAGCAGCTTCTATAGCAGCGTCTGAACCCATGCTTCCCATTGCTATCCCAATATCTGCACGTGATAAAACAGGCGCATCGTTTATTCCATCTCCAGTGAAAGCTAATTTTTGTTTAGATGGTAATTGATTTAAAAGCATCTCAACCTTTTCAACTTTGTCTGCTGGCATTAATTCTGCATAAACTACATCTATTCCTAACTTTTTAGTTACTGCCATACCAACTTCTTCTTTATCACCAGTTAACATAACAGTTTTCTTTACACCAAGTTTTTTCAATTCCTTAATTGCTAAATGTGATTCTTCCTTAATAGTATCAGAAATTACAATACTTCCAATAAACTTTCCATCTAGAGCAATATATACTATCGTTCCCATACTATTGCATTGTAAATAAAATACGTTCATATCCCTCATTAATTTATTATTACCTACAAGAATAGTATGACTATCAATATTTGCCTTTATGCCACGTCCTGATATCTCCTCTACATCTTTCACTAATTCAAGATCTAATTTCTCACCATAAGCCTCTTTAATTGATTTTGAAATTGGATGATCTGAATAACATTCTGCTAATGCAGCATATTTTAACAACGTTTCTTTACTTACACCAGCTGCATTAATCTCTGAAACTTTGAAATCCCCCTTAGTTAAAGTTCCAGTTTTATCAAACACGATAGTGTCCATTTTAGCAAGTACTTGTAAATAGTTGCTTCCTTTTACCAATATTCCAGATTTAGAAGCTGCCCCTATGCCACCAAAAAAGCTAAGTGGGACGGAAATTACTAAAGCACATGGACATGATATTACAAGAAATATGCAAGCACGTCCAATCCACTCTGACCAATTATAACCTAATATTAAAGGTGGAAATAATGCAAGAATTAAAGCTGAATAAACAACTATAGGGGTATAATATCTTGCAAATTTAGTAATGAAATTTTCAACTTCTGCCTTTTTACTGCTTGCATTTTCAACTAAATCTAATATTTTAGATACAGTGGAATCATCAAACTCTTTAGTAACTTTAACTTTTATTAATCCATTAGTATTTACACAACCACTAATAATTTCATCACCAGCATTAACTTTCCTTGGAACTGATTCTCCAGTTAATGCAGCAGTGTCAACCATTGAACTTCCTGAAACTACAATTCCATCTAATGGAATTCTCTCTCCAGCTTTAATAACAATTATATCTCCTATAGAAACATCATCTGGATCAACTTGTTCAAGCTGTCCATCTTTTTCAACATTAGCATACTCAGGACATATATTCATCAATTCTGTTATAGATTGTCTTGAACGATTAACCGCATATGCTTGGAAAAACTCTCCTATTTGATAAAACAACATAACTGCAACTGCTTCTGAATACTCTCCAATTCCAAATGCACCAAATGTAGCTACGCACATCAAAAAGTTTTCATCAAAAACTTGTCCATGTGTAATATTTAAAACAGCTTTATATATAATGTCCCATCCAATTAAAGCATATGGAATTAAAAATAAAATAGACATATAAATTTTAGGTAGACTATATGGTAGTACACTAAAATGATGAATGCATATCAATAAAATATATATGATTGCAGTTAATACAATTCGTGTAACCATTACCTTTTGCTTCTTACTCATCTCTATCCCCTACTCTAACACAATAGTACAATCAGATTCTACTTTTTTACATACAGAAACCACATTCTTCATGATTTCATCGAATCTCTCATCATCTGCATTAATTGTAAGCTTTTGTGCCATAAAACTTATACTTGCTTCATTAACACCTTCAATTTTATTAATAGCATTCTCCATCTTTGCAGCACAATTTGCACAGTCTAAATCCTTTAATTTAAATTTTTTCTTCATTCTAATCTCTCCTTCATTTTTTATTCTGCTATATTTTAAAACATAGCTTTTTATTTCCATTGTAAATTTAAATTTGCATTAATATATAGTCATTTTATTATGTTATCATGTGAACAGTCGTTCATATGAAGGGCAAAAAAAATTAGCCATTAAATTATTAAAATACTCCTCCTTTCTGTGACATAAGTTATTATCTAGTATACTAATATTATATATATTTTTCTCTTTATTGTCTGCTCCAAAAAAACAAATTTTAGCTCCATTTGGACATTTGGGTAAATAAAAAATATAATTTTAGAAATGACTATGTTTTAAAACAATATCAACATTCACTTAAAACATGATATAACTACTTTTTCTTTAACAAATAAATAGCTTGTTCTTATATAAAACATATAAGAACAAGCTATTTAGAATAAGAGTAAAGTTAATACATAACGTCTAATTAAAATCCTTAAATACTAATGCTGTAATATTATATCTTCTAAACATTTTTTTCGATACTCTAAAGGACTTATACCCATAATCTTTTTAAAAACAGCTGCAAATTTACTTTGACTTTCATATCCAACACTTAAAGCCACGTCTGCTATACTATTTTTAGTTTGTCGTAAACTTATTGCTGCATTTTTAATCCGGTATTGCTTAATATATGATGCAATTGAAGTTCCATATACTCCTTTAAAATATGTTTTTAACGTTGTAGGACTTATACAATACATTTTGGCTAATTCTTCAATTGTATATCTGCATTGTATATTTTCTGTAATAAATCTCTTTATTTGCTTAATTATTTCTACTTGATCCTTTGAATAATATTCTTTTTCTTCTTCTTCTGAAGGATCTATAATACTTAAAAATACTAAAAGCTCTAAAACTTTTAACTTAAAATAAGCCTTTTGTACTGATTCTGGCACCGAATATAACTCAGAAAATATATGTTCAATCTTATCTTTAGCTCTCATAATAAAACATTTATTATTATTACAAAATTTCTCTTTCAAACTATATATATCAATATTAACATCCTTCAAAATTTCAGGTACTTTATTAATAATTTCATTCATATATATAATAACTGAAATCCCTTTATAATGCTTAAGTGGAAATCCAATTGTATCTGCATGGTTACTCATCATATTAATAGAAAGGTCACCTTCCCCCATATATAAAGAACTACCATCAAGCAATATACATTCTCCTCTTCCTTCTTTGCAATGATTTATTTCAATTATATTATCGTATACTGGTAAATCGCATAAACAAGTTGTTGCTTCAAATTCATTGTATACTAATTCAATACCCGTAAATACTTTGTATACTGTCATTAATCCAAGACCTTCATTACAATTCATTTTATATATAGTTCTATAATCATCATTATCAAGTTTTTCAACAGAAGAAACTCTGTTTAAAAATTCATGATCTTGAACAATATCTATCCCCTGCATCATAAACTCTACTACTCAAAACTTGTTATTTATTTTTAAATATTTTAATGAGTAGCTTCTCCTTCCTCTTTTTAATTTCTTAATTTTATATTTTAAAGTTTTCTTTTCTTACATATTAATTTCTTCTATAATTAATTACTTTTATTTGTTGCTATATTTTAAACTGCATCAAGATTTGCTTTAACATTTGTTTTTGATGATAAAGATTTAAATTCAAACATCATCATACAAACAGTAATTAAAACAAGTATTCCATCATTTAAACCAATTGCCATCCAAATACCTTTAACTCCAAGCCATTTTGGTAAAATCATAATAAGAGGAATAAAAAGTATTACTTGACGTAATAGTACTACAATACTTGCTTTTTTAGCTTTTCCTAATGATTGGAATAACGTAACAACCATTATGAAAATTCCAAGGAAAATATAAGTACTAAACATAATTCTAAAATTAGATAGTCCTTGTTGAATTATATCAGGCTCTTTAATAAACAATGCTAGAACTGCTCCTGGTGCAATTTCAACTGGTAAATAAAAAACTAAAGATAATACAAGTGCACTTGCAATAAACACTAATGTCATAGTTTTTACTCTATCATATTTTCCAGCACCGTAATTAGTACCTGCAACAGGTTGGAAACCTTGACTGATTCCCCATAATGGAATAAATGAAAATGTTTGAACTCTTAAGGCAGCTCCTAATAAAATTTGAGAAGTTCCTCCACCATACTTTGAAGCACTATGAAAAATAAATGTTTGATATAATAATGTCATTACTTGCATAAGCATTGCTGAAAGTCCAACTGCAAATATTTCAGGTAAAATATTCATAGCCAATTTAATTTTATTAATTTTTAAATTTTCACTTTTTCTTATAAAATACATTAAAGTAATAACAGCTTGTATAAATTGTGAAATTATAGTAGCATAAGCTGCACCTTCAATTCCCATATTAAATTTATTAAATATACTTATTAAGATTGGATCAAGAATTATATTTAAAACAGCTCCACTACCTACAATCAGCATTGATTGTTTTAATGCTCCTTCTCCTCTCATTACCATATTAGCACTTTGAAAGAAATTTACAAATAATGAACCAATAAATATAATTTTAAGATAGCGAACAGCGCCATTTAAAATCTCACCTTCAGCACCAGTAACTGATAGTATTTGTTTTGTAAAAATAATACCAACTACAGTAATTATAAGTGATAATATAAATACAATCATTATAAGATTTCCCATAATTGAATCAATTGTTTTTTGATCTTTTTTACCAATAGCTCTTGATAATACTGATGCAGAACCAACTCCTATAAGCGTTGCAACTCCACTATTAATTAATGTGAATGGATATGAAATTGAGATAGCTCCCATCGCAGTTGAACCAATCATCTGCCCTGCAAATACTGCATCCATCAAATTATAAAGACCTACTACAAGCATACCTAAAACAGCTGGTATACTTAATGAAAGCATAAGCTTAAATGGTGATTCTGTAAGTAATTTTGTTCTATTATTCATTTTACTCTCCTTTTTATTTAACTTTTTAGCTATGTTTTAAGTGAATTTTGATATTATAGTTTTTAATTAATAACTAAGCTTTATTTGCAATTTTTAGATGCACAATTTGAGCAATTGCAATTACAAAACTTCCCTCTTTTAATATCTTTAATTTTTCTTTGTATAATCCAAATAGTGTATGACAATATTGAAAATGTTAATATTATCTTTACAAGCATTCTTTATTCTCCCTTCTATAATCAATTCGGTATATCTAAATCATAATTCCAATATGATATACAATAAATGTAATGCTCCATGCTACAGCAACTTGAAATACTGCAGACAGTGTTGTCCATTTAAAGCTTTCAGATTCTTTTTTTATAGTAGCAAGAGTAGCTACGCATGGAACATATAACAGACAAAATACCATAAGACAGTATGCATTTAATGCTCCAAACCCAGTAGAATTAAGTATACCTGTTAAAGTATTCATGCCTTCTTGTGAATTGATATTAGCTACACCAAATAATACTGCACAGCTTGAAACTACAACTTCTTTAGCTGACACTCCTGCAATCAATGCAACAGCAATTTGCCAAAATCCAAGTCCAATTGGTAAGAAAAATGGTACTATAAATTTTCCAATCGATGCACCAAAGCTAATTGATATATCACTTGAATATCCATTAATTCCAAAATTCAATATAAACCACATAATAATAGAGGCTGCAAATATTGTTGTTCCTGCTTTTGTTAAATAATCTTTCACTTTTTCCCATACATATATTGAAACTGTTCTTCCACTAGGTACTTTATACTCCGGAAGTTCTATTAATAAATTAACCTGACTTATTTTTTTATCAAATATGTGTATAACATAAGACGCCAATAATGCTACAATAATTCCTATTAAATACATTGAATAAGCAACCAAAATCGCATTTTCTTTAAAAAACATTCCTGAAAATAATATATATATTGGGAGTCTTGCACTACATGACATGAAAGGTGTAACAAGCATTGTTTTAAATCGATCACGCTTATTTTCTAATGCTCTTGATGCCATAATTGCTGGTACTGAGCACCCGAAGCCTAATATCATTGGTATAAATGCTCGTCCAGAAAGTCCGAGTTTACCCATAATATCATCCATAACAAATGCAACTCTAGACATGTAACCACTATCCTCTAAAAATGCTAAAGCTAAAAATAATATTGCTATATTAGGTAAAAATGCTAAGATTCCGCCTACCCCTGATATAATTCCATCTACAATAAGAGAAATTAGCATGTCACCAGCATTTATAGATTTTAATCCAATTGTTATAAGTCCTGAAATTAATTCAACAAAAGCTTCAAAGTATTCTTTTAAATAATCTCCTATTGTAAATGTCAAAAAGAATACTGCTGCCATTACAAGTAAAAATATTGGTATACTCAGCCACTTATTAGTAAGAATTCTATCAACTGCATCAGTAGCTGCCTCTTTCTTATTTTTATTAATTATTACCTCTTCAATAACTTCTTCAATAAAGTCATATTTTTGATTGATTATATCCGTTTCATAACTTTTATCAATTACATTTGGTAATTCTAATGGATATTTTTTCGAAACTTCTTTATCTCTTTCAAGAAGTTTAATCGCATGCCAACGGTAATTTTTAATATTATCATGATGTTTTTTTAACTCTCCTATAATAATATCTATTTTATCTTCAATGTTGTCATCATAAACCACAGTATATTCATCATGATGATTATGCTTATGTTTAGTTTCATTAGAATGGTTGTGCACCAATTTATCTGGTTTAGATTCGCTTTTATGATGTATTGCTGCATGAATCAAGACCTCAAGTCCAATTCTTTTTCTTGCTGAGACAGGAATTACAGGCGTACCAAGCATTTCTGGTAATCTGTGCAAATCAATTTCCATGCCCCTTTTTTTAACAATGTCCATCATATTAAGTGCTACAACAACAGGCTTTCCTAACTCAAGTAATTGCAACGTTAAGTATAAGTTGCGTTCTAGTGAAGAAGCATCTACTACATCGATAATAACATCTACATCATCACTTAAAATAAATTGTCTAGAAACTTGTTCTTCCATAGTATATGAAGTCAAACTATATGTTCCTGGCAAATCAATTAATTTTATTTTCATATCCTCATATTTCATAGAGCCTTCTACTTTTTCAACTGTTACACCTGGCCAATTAGCTACTTTAAGATTAGCTCCAGTATAAGCATTAAAAAGAGTTGTTTTACCACAATTAGGATTCCCAATAAAACCAATTGTTAGTTCCTTTCCCATAACATCAACCCCTAATTAAAATATTCCTTGTAATTCCTTTCCCAATAGCAAATCGTGTTCCTCGTACTTTTACTATTACTGTTCCATTACTTTTATTATTTAGAACATCAATTTTGGTTCCAGAAATCATTCCTAAAGACTCCAAACGTTTTTCTACATTCAATGGCAAATTTAACTGTTCGATAGCATACGTATTATCTATTTTTCCTTCTGCTAAATTCATAATATTACCGCCTCTACTTTCATTTATAAATTTAAAGTTATATAGATAAAATAATTAATTACCCTTAATAAAATAAATCTTTTTTGAAATTCGATAATGATAATTATTATCTCTATAATATTAGTTTAGACCATAATAATTAATTTGTACGCTCTACATTGACATTGTTTAGTCCCGTTTAGACATATATTTTCTTTAATGAAAAAATGATAAATTAAACAATCTTAGTTTTTCTCTAACCAAGAATGTTTAATTTTCTCTTTATTTTAAATAAATGTTAATATTGCAGTATAAGGGCGAACTGGCATTGGAATTTGCTTTTTAGAATTCTTAATGAAGATTTGTACAATTAATTGCTTGTCAGCAATCTTTGATTGGGAACATGCATTAATTGGACTAAGCTTTATTTTAGTGTTCTTAAAGTAAATTCCTCTGTCCATGAGCTTTATACTACAATATCAACACGTTCTTAAAACATAGTGTATTTTCTAAATATCATTAACTGTCAAAGCATTTCTATTGTTTGATTCTACTAATTGAGGTTTTCCAAGCATATCTGAAATTTCTTTCCATAATTGACAAGCTGTTAATTGATATTGCATTTGCATAGTTTGAGCTTTTTTATCTTTTATTAATTTTTCAAAATTTGATAAAGCTCTTTGAATCCCTAATGGCCATATATCTTCATAAACATTTTTGTATGTCATATCACATGTATTACTTATTAATTCAGTAACTGGGAGAGAAATATATTTATTATCTCCATACATATCTAAAACTCCATCTTCATTATGTGGCACATACATTTGTGGATTCCATAATACATCTCCATTAGAATCAGTTAAAATTAAACTACCTTCACTAGTTCCTAAAACAATCCTATGCAATAACATTCCATTATTATCTGGATCTTTTGGATCAATTTGATTTTGTACTTTTAATGTAACTGGTATCCCCTTAATCTCGCCAACTACCATACTAAAAGGTGAACTTTCCATTCCTTTTTCCACTGCATGAAGTTTCCATGGTCTAAATCCATTAAGTAATTCCCCTAAAATGTCTATCATAGGAAATAAAACTTGAATACTGCATGATGCATCAATATAAAGAGGAGTACTTTTATCTAATATTTTTTTTCCATATTTAATAAATTTGTGCACACTTGAAACATGTGGATAAAAACTATTTATTTTATATATACAATTATTCTCTCTTGCAATTTTTAATGATTTTACTAGATCATTATAGTGTACTGGATGTTCTTGCAATACGCTTATTCCTTTATTAAGTAACTGATTAGCTATATTTGATCCTTTACCGCCTACTACTGTTGAACGTACTACAACACAAGCTGCATCAAACATTGTTTTATCTATTTCTTTAATATCATTATATAAAGGAACTCCATATTCATTTGCAACTTGTTTAGATTGTTCACTTCCCTTTGATAAAATTCCTGCAATAGAAAATTGGTTTGATTTTTCAATACCCTTTAAATAAACTCGTCCAAAATTTGTACCACAAACTAATAAACGAGATAATTGTTTATTACTACACATCTTACTTTTCCTTTCAACATAAAACTATAAAATTTTAGCTAAATTCTCTGCATATGGTGATTGCATACATATTAAATGATTACCTTCAATTGGTGTGACCTTTAAATCACCAATTGCACATTGTTTCAAAAATTCCTCTGTTCCTGGCTTCATAACTGGTACAAAAGGTGAATCTTTATCAACACAACTAAGTGCATGCAAGTCTCCAACAAAAGGCATTGGCATATATCCAATAGAAGATCTATAATTTCTTCTATATATATAAAATAAAGTTGCTAATTTTTCTAATTCATTTTCTTGCAATTGACCTCCATTTGCTAAAATTGCATCTTTTAAATTATTTAATCGTGTTTCTTGTGAGATTTGTTTTTGCTTATTATAACAATCTGCTAATTCTTTCAATGAACCATCTAATGATAAAATCATATCCTCTGTAATCAACCCATTCTTTTCATTCTTTAAATTTTCTAACATATCTTTTATCATATTATTTTCTTTAACATGTCCAGCTTTTACTATGTCTGCACCTGTCATAAGCCCAAAACTTCTCTCCATTAAAATATCGCCTTCAATATTTAACACAATAGGAATAGTATCAATAGTAACTACAGGTTCAATATCTATGCCACTTTCTAAAAGTACTCTTGCTACTTCTATTGCTATTAAACCACCCATACAATATCCAATTAATTTAAAGTTCTTATATCCACTTTTTATTAAATGCTTAGCATAACGCTGTGCTATATTAATTATATGATTTTTATCATCACCTTTTAAATATAAAGGATCATTACTATAATTAAATCCCATAATTCCTTCTGTTCTATTTGGATCATTTAATAAATTTTGGATTAATGTATTAAACTGTCTAAGAGTACCAATTCCACCTGGGAAGAATACTTTCATGATTCCATTTTCTTTTGGTGCATCTGCAATAATTGTTAATGGGGACTTATTCTTATCTTTATCAGTAATACTTGAAATATTTTCTTTTTGATTTATTCGTAATTCTCTAGCAATTCCAGCAATTGTTGGAGCTTTTAAAAGAGCAATCATTAATCTATCCCATTCCCAATCCTTTGCTTCTGGAATAACTTCTTTCATTTTTGCTACAACTTGTGCGACAAGTAAAGAATCTCCTCCAATATCATAAAAATCATCATCTCTATTTATAACATTGTGATCTAAAGCTTCACACCATATTTTGGAGATATTCTTTTCAAGTAAATCTCTTGGTGGCTCCCCAACTTTGACTTCATTTATATTAAATTCATTAGCTTTTTGTTTTAATAATTTTCTGTTTACTTTTCCATTAGCAGAAAGAGGAATTTCCTTTAATACTTCAATTCTACTAGGCACCATATATTGTGGTAATTGTAATTCTAAATACTTCTTTAATTCTGGTTCTGTAACATTTCCTTGTACAAAAGCTATAATACGATAATTTATTGGAGAATCTCCTATAACTAAAGCTACTGCTGATTCAATAGAATAATGATTTTGTAAAATGCTTTCAATCTCACTTAGCTCAATTCTATGACCATGAATTTTAACCTGAGTATCTTTTCTTCCAAGAAATTCAATAGTTCCATTTGGTAAATAACGTCCTAAATCTCCTGTTTGATATAATCTTTGATTAGTCTCAGGATGATAAATAAACTTCTCTTTAGTTTGTTTTTCATCTCCTAAATATTCAATAGCAAGTCCAATTCCTCCAATGTATAAATCACCTTCTGTCCAGTCTGGACAAGGTTGAAGCCATTCATTTAAAACATAGAAACTTTGATTTGAAAGTGGTTTACCATATGGGATACTTGTAGCGTTATCTTTAACCTCATCTATTACATGATATATTGACCAAATTGCAGCTTCTGTAGCACCACCTAAACTTACAATCTCTGCTTTTTTGCAATGATTTCTGATTGCTTTAGGTAATGTTACAGGTATCCAATCTCCTGATAACATAATAAATCTTAAACCTAATTGTTGTTCATCTAAATTTCTACTTTCTAAGCAAGAAATAAACATTTGCATTTGAGCAGGTACTGAATTCCAAATAGTTACTTTTTGGTTTATTGCTATATCACACCAATGATTAGGATCTTTTTGCTTTTTAGGATCTGGAAGTATTAATGTTCCACCAGCAGTAAATATTCCAAAAATGTCGTAAACTGACAAGTCAAATGCTAAGTTTGCTAAGCCCATAATTTTATCTGATGATGTAACATTAAATTTTTCATTAATATCAATTATTGTATTCATTGCTGCCTTATGACTTACAACAACACCTTTAGGCTTTCCAGTTGTTCCTGACGTATGAATGATATATGCAGGTGAATTAGGATTTACAGAAATATTTATAAGTTCTTTGTTTAAACTTCTTTGCTCTTCTGCTGAAATAATAGTTATATCTCTTTTCCATTCAGAGTCATGTAAACTTTTATGTGTTATTAAAAATTTAACATTTGCATTTTCTAAAATACGATTTTGGCGGGCAATTGGTTGTGATGCATCAATCGGTAAATAAACTCCTCCAGTTAACAGAGTTCCTAAAACAGCTGCAATTTGCCAAACACCTTTTTCTAATACAATTCCAACAAAATCGCCCTTTTTACAGTTATTATCTATTAAACCTTGTTGAATGCTTGATACATATTCAGCTAGCTCTTTATATGTGTAACTTTTTCCTTCACTAATTAAAGCTATAGCATCAGGTCTATTCTGAACCTGTTTAAGAAATCCCTGTTGTAGTAAGCACTCATTAATAACTTTATCAGTTTTATTAACTTTTTTCCGAGTCTTCTCAGTGTAATCTGGCAATTTTACTGGCTGTGGTTCATACCATACACTTTTTTCTATAGTCATTCTTTGTATCAATTGTGTAAAAGAATTAAAAATATCTTCTATCATTCCATGTGGAAATACTCCATCACGAACATCCCAATTAATTAATATACCTCCATTAGATTGTTCAGACACTTGACAGTCAATCCATACTTGTGGAGTTTGACTGATCTTATATGTTAATTGTGCATCTCTCATAAATTCTTTACTTTTATCAATTTTATCTCCAACACCAATTGTGCTTGTATAAACTACAGGAATAATAACCTTCTTATTATGTTGCCTATTAATTTCACGAAGAACATTAATACCATTAAAAGAATTATGTCCTAAGTCTTCCCATAATTGTGTTTGTACCTTCATTGCACGTTCTGAGAAATTACTTGGATATTTTGGAGAAATTTCTAAAATATCTACTTCTGTAAAATCTCCAACTATATTATTTATTTGGTGATGTATATTAGGTCTATTTAAAATAGTGATATCAATACAAAAATTAGGCTGTTTTGACCATCTTCCAATCACTTCTGAATATGCAGCTAAAATGGTACCTGATGGTGTAATTCTATGAACTCTAGCTTGATTACATAAAAATTCCCATTGTTCTTTATTTATTGAATATTTATATTGCTTAAACACTACCTTATCTTTACTCTTCTTTTCAGTTAAAACTGGAAGTTCAGGTGACTCGGGCATTTTTTCAATTCTTTTTAACCAATACTGATAATCTTTTTCCCTATTTTTTAATTTCTGTGGTAATTTTTCTTGCTCTCTTTCAAAAAGTAAAACATCTCTAAAAGAAACCTCTAAGTTTTCTAATTCTTTGTCATTTTCATAATAGTAATGATCTAAATCATTCATAATAGTATTCATACTAATAAAATCTGAAATTAGCATATCAACAGAAAAATGTACGATACTTTCCTTTTCAGTTGTTGTTAAATACAAATCATATAATGGCCACTTATCAGTAGCATATTGTTTTTCTGATAATTCTTCTCTTATACTTTTTATTGTCTTATCAGTCTCTTCTCTATTGAGTCCTCTCATGTCATAAAATTTTAACTTTGGTAACATAACATCCCTTAAAATTTGTTGCATTCCATTTTTTAAAATAATGGATCTTAACATATCATGTCTCATAATTACCTTATGCCATGCCTTTTCTAAGCGAACTTCATCCATTACAGGCATAGTTAATTCAAAATATGCATGGCATCCGACTCCACCATATTCAAAATTACTATTTCTACCAAGTAAATAAGCTGATTGAATTTCAGTAAGTGGGAACGGTTCAAATCTATTTGATAAATCTGCTTTTAATGCAGATTTATCCTCTTTACTAAAATACTTAAGTAACTCATCCTTATTTATTCTTAATTCATTTTTATCTTGTGCATCTAAAGCACCAACAGGTGCTCTAAATCGCAATTGATTATTTTCACTCCAAAACTCTACTCCTTTTTTAGCATATTTCTCTACAATATCTTGAATCATTATAATACACCTTCCTCATAATCAATATCACTATCTTCTTGCTTATCTATTGAAAGCTCTCTAATTTTTTCTGCAAGTAAAGCTATTGTAGGAGCAATAAATAATGTTTGTATTGCTAAATCATCTGTAGATATCCCACGTGCTTTTAATTCACTAACAATTTTTACAGCTTTAAGGCTATCTCCACCACATAAGAAAAAGTCTTCATTTCTTGATATTTTTGTAACACCAATAACTTCTTCCCATACTTTTGAAATATCTCTTTCTAATTCATCCTTAGGTTCTTCATAATTATCATTCTTTAATGTATATTTTTGTTGAGAAGAAAGAATTTCTCTTAATGCTTTATGATCAACTTTTCCATTAATATTTAATGGGAACTTGTCCATAATAATAATTTTATTTGGAACAAGATATTCTGGTAATTTCTTTTGTAAATATTCATGTAATATCTCAACATTTGTTTCTACATTGTCTTGTAATAATACTGCTGCTCCTAAACCGTTTTTGTCCTTTTCAACAATAACAACAGCATTTTTTACATCTTTATGAATTTGTAATACATTTTCAATTTCACCAAGCTCAATTCTATGACCTCTAATTTTTACTTGAGAATCTTCACGTCCTAAAAATTCAATATTTCCATCTGGCCAATATTTACCCAAATCTCCTGTGTAATAAAGACGTTCTCCTGTATATGGATGAATAATAAATCTTTCTTCTGTACGTTTTAAATCATTCCAATAACCTCTTGCTAAACCTCTGCCTGCAATATATAATCTGCCTGGAACCCAAATTGGGCAATCCTTCATTTCATTATCTAAAATATAGAACTTTTGATTAGATAATGGTTTTCCATATGGAATACTTCTCCAGTTTTTATCAATATCTTTTATTTCAAAATAGTTTGACCAAATTGAAGCTTCTGTAGCCCCACCCATGCTTATAACTCTAACATTTTGTGAATGCTTCTTTATGCTATTTGGTAACTCTAATGGTATCCAGTCACCACTCATAATTACTAATTTTAAAGATAGTGAATTTTCTGGTTTACCTGAAAGATATTCCATAAACATTTGCATAAATGCTGGTACACTGTTCCATACTGTGATATCATACTTATTTATTAATTTTAACCAATGAGAAGGTTCTTTAATTTCCTTTGAATTAGGTATCACAATTTGACCTCCAGCAATTAAAAGTCCAAATACATCATATACTGATAAATCAAAGTTTAAGTTAGATAAAGCAATACATTTATCATTTTTTCCAATATTAAAACGTTCGTTAACATCAACAATTGTATTAACAGCACCTTGATGCTCAATCATTACTCCTTTAGGAACCCCTGTTGAACCAGATGTGTATATAACATATGCCAAATCTTGTGATTTTGCTTTACTAGTAAAATCTGTAGTATTCATTTGCTCATAATTTAATTTATCTATACATACCCTTTTAACATTCATTGGCCATTCAATCTTTTTATCTATCCAAGATTGTGTTAATACAACTTTAACATTTGCATTTTTTAATAAGAATTTAATTCGTTCATCTGGATTTTCTGGATCAATCGGTAAATATGCTGCTCCTGATTTTAATACTGCTGTTGCAGCTGGTATCTGCTCCCAACCTTTTTCCATTACAATAGCCACTAAATTATCAGTTTCAATACCATCATCTATTAACATATGTGCAATACCATTAGTGTATTTAAACAAGTCATAATATGATATTTGCTTTTCAGATGATATAATGGCATTTCTATCTGAATTTTCTTTGAATGATCTTTCTAACAATGATATTAGTGTTTCATTAGAAACATTTTTTTCTGTATTGTTTGCTTTTATTCTACTTTCAAGTCTTGGTGTATTTACAAGATTTTTTGTTTGTTTATTCCAAAACTCTTCTCTTTCAGCTAAACTATTTAGTAATTCAATATAAGCACTAAACATATCATCTAACATTCCATCTGGGAATATCTCTCTTACTGCATCCCATGTTAATACTAATTCACCATCTTGTTCAGTAACTTGATGATCAATCCATACTTGTGGAGTTTGTGAAAGCCCATAAACCATTTTTCCAAGATATTCATCATCATCATGTCCTTTTTTGATTCCAAGACCACTAGTGAATACAATTGGCATTATTACTTCTTGTTGCTTATTGTAATTTTTACTTAACTCTCTTTCTAATTCCACCCCACTATAATATGGATGTCCTAAATCTTGCCATAATTGTTTTTGTAAGTTTTTACATCTTTCCATAAACGAAGTTCCATTTGTGTTATCTACAGATAATAATGTTAAAGATGTAAAGTCCCCTACAACATCCATAATTTGATCATGGATAGGTAATCTATTAAATCTTGTTAAGTTAATTGTAAATTTAGAAGCTTTACTCCATTTACCAAGAATTTCTGCATATGCTGTAAGTAAAAATCCTGAAGCAGTAAGCCCATTTTTAGCTGCTATACTTTTTAATGATTTCCATTTTTCTTCTTTTAATTTTGTTTCAAATCTTACAAAATGTTGTGATGAAAGAGATTTTGAGTTTTGAACGACTGGCAAATTTGGTGCTGGGGCTATTTCTTTTAGTCTGTTTTTCCAATATGCCTCATCTCTTTTATATAAGTCTGTTTCTTTAATTTTTTCATATGCTAAAACGTAATCTCTAAAAGATAACTCTAATGGTGGTAATTCTAAATTTTCATTGTCATATAATTTTTTCCATTCTCTCAAAATATAGAACATGCTCCAACCATCAAAAATAATATTATCAAAGCTAATATGCAATCTTACATCTGAATTTGGAAGAGTTGATATCCTTACATCAAATAAGAATAAGCAATCTGTATTAAATGTTTGATGTGACATTTCATTACGTATTTTTTCTATTTCAATTGATGCTTTCGAATCTTTTAAATACCTTAAATTGTATTCTTTGATTTCATATTCTTTCACATTCTTAAATATCCTTTGATTTTGTCCATCAGGTAAGAATACAGCACGCATCATTCCATGTCTTTTTATTAACTTTTGCCATGCAAATTTTAATTTTTCTACATCGACATTCTTACAATTCATCTCAAAATAACAATGTGTAGAAACATCTCCTAATGCAAATCCACCATTTCTACCAATCCAATATGATTGTTGTACATCAGTTAATGGGAATGGTTCATACCAGTTATCTTTATCTGGAATAACCTTAGGTAATTGATCTAATGTTAAGTTTTTTACTTCTTGATCTTCTAATAATGAAGCAATATAAATTACTTGCTCTGAGAAAATTGGTTTTTCAAAAATTGTTTCTAATGGTACATTAATCTTAAATTCTTTATTAACTATAGAATTTAATTGAGTAGCTAGTAATGAATCTCCTCCTAGTTCAAAATAATTATCATTCATTCCAACTTTATCTACCTTAAGTACCTCTTTCCAAATTTTAGCTAATAAAATTTCTAATGAAGTAGATGGTGCAATATATGTTTCACTAGTACTATCTTTTAAAGATATATTAGGCACTGGTAATAACTTTCTATTAATTTTTCCATTTGCTGATAATGGAAGTTCATTCATAATCATAAATGATGTAGGAATCATATATGATGGCAACATATCTTCTAAAAATCCTTTAATACCCTCTGAATTAAATGTTTCAATTGTTAATGGTGACATAGCAATCATTACACTTTGATTGTAAATTTCATTCTTTAAACCTTGGCCTGATATTTTTGCACTCTTTATAAATCCATTTTTATCTAAAGTTTCAATCCATTTATTAGCTGTCAATAAAGGTAATTTTGTTTCTCTTCTACTATCATCAAAATTTATAAAACCTTTTTCTAATATTCCAGTACTTACTTGTTGCATTATAGTATTAGTTGTTGCTTCAACTAAAAGTAATATTCCTCCTGCCTTTAGTAAGTTTTGAGTATATTTAAGAGATTTATTAAGATTTTGACTACGATGAAGCGAATTAAATGAAATTACAATATCATAATTATGAAGAGCAATATCTTGAACAATTGGGTCATCATTAATATCAAATTGTTTGAATTCCACATTTGAATAATTGCTTAATTCAGTTTTTGCAGAATTAATATAAAATACTGAAGAATCTGAGCAAGTATATTCTAAGTTACTTTCTGAAAAATATTTAAGTAAAGTTTTTGTATCTTCAATACTTCTTGCACCTATTTCAAGTATCTTAATAGGTTCATTATCTTTCTTATTTTTATTTAAATATTCAATAGTTTGTCTTATTAATTCATTTTTATAAGTTTCTCCTGGAAGACTTCTCATATACTGAGCAGGTGATATATAATCTTTTGAAAGAAGTAGTTGTGTCGTATCCATTGTTCCAGTTAATAATTTTTTACTATTTTCCTCAAATGGCTTCAAAAATCTAATAAGATTATGTAACACATCTTTAAATTCTGAATTATTCTCAATTATTTCTAATTCATTTGTTACACCTACTGATAATGATTGTATATTCATATATGTTGCATCTGATAACTTCTTAATCATTCCTCTATTTACAAGAGTATCAATCCATTGCATAATTAATACTTTGTAAGATTCATCTATACATCCTTTTTCCATTAAATTATCAATAGAATAAATTTTGTTAGTTTCATATGCAATTTTTAATTTATTAAAAATCCTACAAATATAAATAACACTTATATCGTCAATACATTTGTTTAATATAGGATATTTTTCTTTTTCTGCTACATCCTCAAAATTTAATGCTTGTATATTTTTATAAGACTTATTTATTCCTATCCACTTATTTTCCATTTCATTACTATCAATTTCTTTTTTGCTAAATAAGCTTTCAGGATAACCTTCTTCTGGTACAATATATCCTACTAAATGTTTGTTTCCCTTTGCATCACCAACAGCTGATACTACAGAATTATCTATTCCTGAATATTTTTTCATAGCAGATTCTATTTCACCTAACTCAATACGATGTCCACGAACTTTTACTTGAAAATCTCTTCTTCCTAAAAACTCTATATTTCCATCTGGTAAGTAACGTCCCATATCACCAGTTCTATACCAAATATTTTTATTCCAAGTAACAAAACTTTTCTCTGTTATCTTTGGATCTCCAATGTATCCTTTAGCAACACCAGCTCCACCAATCCATAATTCTCCTGGAACTAAATTGGGGCAATCATACCCTTTATCATCAACAATTCTATAGTACTGATTGGTTAAAGGTTTTCCATATGGTATTGATTTCCACTCGTATGGTATTGGTAATGTAACATCAAAATAATTAGACCAAATAGAAGCTTCTGTAGCTCCACCCATAGCAACTAACTGTGAGTTTTCTGCAATATTTTTAAGCCTCATAGGAATATCTAAACCAATCCAATCACCAGATAACATTACAACCCTAAGTGATGGTATATTCACTTCATTACTTTCTGCTACAATTAAAAGCATATTTAATAAAGTCGGAACAGAATTCCATAATGTAATTCCAACATTATTTACAATATCTAACCAAGCAGCTGCATCTCTATTAATATCTTCTTTTATTAATACTAAACTACCACCTGCGCTTAAAACTCCAAATATATCATATACAGAAAGGTCAAAATCGTATGATGAAACAGCTAAAATCTTATCATTTTCATTAACATTATAACGATTATTAATATCAATAATTGTATTTACTGCTGCTGAGTGAGCAATCTCTACACCCTTTGGTTCTCCAGTTGATCCAGAAGTAAATATGATATAAGCTGAATTGCTATCTTTATAATCTACTATTTCAGAAAGTGGTTCAATATTATTCGCTTCTGATATATTTATTACTTTTATATCTGAAGGCCATTCTAAATTGTTAAGAAAATTTCCATCTGTAATAGAATATCTTATATTAGCCTTCTTATAGATTGATTTACGTCTTTCTAATGGTTGTTTTACATTAATAGGAATATAACATGCTCCAATTGCTAAAATTCCTAAAATTGCAGCAACTTGATTAACTCCTCTAGGTAAAGAAATTGCTACTAAATCCTTTTCTGAAACACCTTCTTTTTGAAGATATGCTGCAACCTTTAAAGCTTTTGTAGATAACTCTTCATAAGTGTATTTTAAGCCATCATTTTGATCAATAAGAGCAATATTAGATTTATTCTTTTTAGATTGTTCAAAGAAAGATGAGTGTAATAACTTATTTGAATTATTATTTAAAACCTTAATATCTTCTATACCTCTTACTTTTGGTAGTTCTTCTAATACATCATATGTATTATTCCAATTATCTTCAGTAAGTAATGATTTAATTAAATTAACATAAGAATTAAACATTTTATCTGGCATACCATCATAAAATAAAGAATCTATAACATCCCATGAAAGATGTAATCCGCCCTCTAATTCGAATACTTGAAAATCAATCCACACTTGTGGAGTTTGAGAAATCATATAATTAAGCTTACCAAATGTTTTAGTAAATTCTTCACTTATAAGTTGATTACCATAATTACAAGAGAAAACAACTGGAGCAATATTCTTTTCACCTGGATGAATTTTTGATAAATCTCTTATTACTTTTACTCCTGAATAAGCACTATGAGCTATATCATTATGAAATTGACTTTCAACTGTTTTTAATCTCTCTAAAAATGTGCATTTATTATTACAATCTGCATTAAATAATAAAACATTAGTAAAATCAGCTACTGCATCATCTACTCCTTCTTCACTTGTTTCACGATCAAAAATTGGTACGTTAATCAAGAATTCTGAATTTGAGCTCCATCTATCAAGTATTTCAATATAAGCTGTTAAAAGAACCATTGCAGGAGTAGTTTGATTTTTAGCTGCTTTTCTTTTAAGTTCATTCCATTGTTTATTATCAAGTAAATATTTTTTTCTATTAAAATGTGGTGACTTAATATTTTCTATTTGAACTGCTAATGGTAATTCTGGTGCTAGTGGCAATTTATTTATCTTTTCTTGCCAATATTGTTTTGACGATTCTAAATCCTTCTTCTTTATCGATTTTTCTTTATTTAAATATGATGCAAAATTCCAGTTTTCTTTAACTTTTGGCTTACTTCCATTAACATATAAAGATGCTAAGTCCCTAAAAATAATTTGTAAACTTTGCATATCCGCAACTAATAAATCTATATCAAAATGTAACATTATTTTGTTGTTGTTAAGAATACTTACTCCTAACTCTGCTACTTGTCCACTTTCTATATTTAACATCCTATGTGATAAATTTTTACGAATATTTTCAAGTTCATTAGGAATATTTTTTTTACCTTGTAAGTGATATATTTTTAACTTATTTGAATAGGGATTTTCAAGAATTTCTTGCATTCCATTAGGTAAAAACCTTGCTCTAAGCATTGAATGATGTTTTTGTAAAAGATACCAAGCTTCTTCTAATCTTTTAATATTTATATCTTGACTTTCAAATTCAAAATATGCATGACATCCATTTCCTCCTAGAACTTGATCACTTCTTCGTCCAATCCAATAAGCATATTGAACATCTGTAAGTTCAAAAGGACCTTCTATATCTTTAACACTATTAACTGTTTCTTCTTGTACGTCTTTCTTATATTCAAAGTTTAATAATTCCCACCATTTTGATACATATGGATAAGAAATCATTTGAGAAAAAGAAATTTTATATCCTTGTCTCCTCCAATTATTTGCTAATCTCATCATTTGTAGTGATGTTAATCCTAATTCCAATAGGTTCCTTTCTTTATCTAAATCTTTATCAAAAGGCACAAACTCACAAATTTGTTTGCAAAACAATTCATAATCTATTTTTTTTATATTTTCCATTAATCTATTTCTCCTTTCATATCAAAATTACATAAGAGCCAATTTTTTTAACTTATTCTTATTTATTTTTCCTATTTTTGTATAAGGCCATTCTTCAACCAATAGTATTTGATCTGGAATTTTATATTGTGCTACTCCTAACCCTGTAAATACCTTATGTATTTCAGATAGTTGTATTACTTTATGTTCTGTTTTTATACAAGCACAACATCTCTCTCCAAGTAATTCATCAGCCACTCCTATTACAATTGCATCATTTATTTTTTCATATGATTTTAAATATTTTTCTATCTCAGAAGGAGTAATTTTTTCCCCACATCTATTTATCTGATCATTAATCCTGCCTTCTACTTTTAAGTAACCTTCAGAATTAATCCTAACCTTATCTCCAGTGTAGAAAAAATTATCATCAGTAAAAAATCCTTTGTTATTTATTCCATAATAACCTTCAAATCTATAAGGACCTCTCACAAGTAACTGTCCAACTTCCCCTACACCTACCTCATTATTATTTTCATCAACAATTTTTATTTCATCATATGGAGATATTGGCTTTCCTTGATAATTACATATAACTTCTTTTGAATCATCAGGATCTGTAAGACTTAAAAATCCTTCTGACATCCCATATGCTTGAATTAATTTGCAATTAACAGTAGATATAAGTCTTGTTGCTGTTTCTTTATCTAATAAGGCTCCACCCACAATAACATATTCTAAGCTAGATATATCAAAAGTATCATCCCATTCTAAAACTTCAAGCCATATCTTTGCTAAAGTAGGAACAAGTGCTGTCATATTAACTTTTTCTTTTTCTATAAGTGGAAAAACATCTTCATAACTAACACTTCTACTCATTATTACTGTTCCTCCAGCAAATAACGTACCCATTATTCCTGGACTAAATAATGTTAACTTATGTTCAACTGGTAAAATTGCTAAGAACTTAGTTTCACTTGTTAATCTACATCTTTCTCCTGCCATTCTTGCATGATAAGCAAGTGCTCCATGAGTAACTGGAATTAATTTAGGGATATTTGTTGTACCACCAGATAATAAAATTAAGGCGATATCATCATATGATAGATCTGCAAAATCTATATTTTCTAATTTAGAACTTGACTTTGCAATATTCATAATGTCTTTCTCTGATAATGTATAACTTATTGAAGAATATCTTCTGCTTAAATTTCTTGTCATATCTAAATAATCAAATCCCATATAATTTATGGGATGTATATATGCCACTGGCTGTGCATGTTCAATTATTTTTTCAAGTTCTTTTTTCATAAGTCCTGGAACAGCAATAATTGGTATAGCACCTATTTTAAAAAGTGCAAAACAACTCATTACAAATTCAAAACTGTTAGGTAATTGTACAATAACTTTATCTTCTTTTTTAATTCCAATACTATGCAATCCATTTGCAAGTTTATTAACATACAATTCTAACTCCTTATATGAATATCTTATTCCTTCATCTATTATTGCTGTATTCATACCGAATTTAAAAGTCCACTCTCTAAGCCACTCATTCATTGTCTTATGATCAATACAATTATATGTTTTTTTCTTATACATACTTTCTTGCCTCCAAAGTCTTACATTCTATCTATTCTTAATAACAACAGCACAAGCATAATTTTTATCTATATTGGGTAATAAATATTCCCACTCTGATTTTTCTAACCAGTTATTAAGTTCAAATATTTTAAAAGAATTTTTGCTTGATACACAAAAAGAATCTAAAGACTGACTTAATCCTTCACCAGTTGCCTTTACAAATGCTTCTTTTATAGTCCATAACTTAAAAAAAACATCCAATTTTTTATCATCTTTGGATTGTTCAACTTTCAAACTCTCATTTCTACAAAAAAAATTTTGTGCTAATTCAACACAATTTGGAATCTCTCTAATTTTTTCAACATCTACACCGATTTCTTCAAATTTTGTAAAACTAAGTACAACCCTATTTTCTGAGTGAGAATGATTAAACGATATTTTTTTACTATTTTGATTTTTATCAAGTTCTATTTTTCCATGTCTACCTTTAGTTAAAACTAAATCACATGCAGAAATTTTAAGATATTTAGATAAAAGTATTCTTAAAAATCCATGTGCAATAATATATCGTTCTCTATCTCTGATCAAATTAAATTTTTGTGCCTTTTCTTTTTCATTAAATGACAACAGATTAAAAAAATATTTAACTTTTCCTCGTAATCTATTCATATCTGCTACCCATATATGAATTTCATTTTTACAAATGTCTAAAGTTTCAAACACTTCTTCAGTATTACAATATTTAATTAATAATTTTTTAGGAACATCTTTATGTGAATATTTCATTTTTCTCTTTATAAATACTGAATAGCTATGTCTGAAACTGAATGAAGTACACTTTCTTCATCTGTACTAATAAAAAAGTGTCCGCCTTTAAAAACTTTCTCATCAAGCCCTACATTTGTATACATATCCCATGCTTTCACAGATTCTGAATCTGTCTCTATATCAGAATCACCATTAAATGAAGTAATCTTAAAGTTAAATTTTTCTCTCTTCTTAAAGATATATTTTTCATCTAAAGTAAAATCTGCTCTAAATATAGGTAAAAATAGCTTCATTAATGCTTCATTTTGAAGGAATTCTTCACTCAATCCTGAATATCTTTTTAATTCTTTTATAAACATTTCATCTGATAATTCATGTAATGGTCTTGGTTCAGAAATATGAGGCGCACGACTTCCTGACACAATAATATGACAAGGCTCTAATCTCCATCTTTCACGAAGTTCACAAGTTACTTCATATAAAATTTTTGCTCCTAAACTGTGTCCAAAGAAAATAAATTTTTTATCAAGATAGGGAATAATTGCTTTTACTATAGCATCTGTTAACTCATTCATATCTGTATAAGCTTTTTCTATTATCCTATTTTCTCTTCCTGGTAATTGAATTGGATATACCCCTACACCTACTGGTAGATTTTTTTCCCAATTCTTATATATTGATGCTCCCCCACCTGCATAAGGAAAACAAAAAATACGAAGTTTATCCGATTCACGAGGAGCTGTTAAAAAAAATGAATTTGTTTTATCTGTCATTAGTATTTACCTCCTAATTACTCTTCACATAGCATCATTTATACTTAAATACTTAAGTACAATTTAACTAATCATAAATGTTTTTATTATGCTAAAATAGTAACATATGTGTTCTTAATTATATTTAAACTATAATAAAATCTCTTTTATTTATATTAAATGAGATAAAATTAGACCTATTTAGCAAAAATTACATTATATGAACACTTTATTCAATTTTTTCTATTTTTTGTATACTTAACTGATTATCATATAAGGCAAAACTAAAAAATTATAATTTCCTAAAGAATAAAAAAAGTAAAAATTCTACACCTAACTAATTAATATAGGTGTAGAATTTTTACTCTTTTATTTAACCGTATTTAGACATAATGAGATATTATCTGTTTTATCATTACTGTCTGTTTAATAAAGTTTTTATGTTATACTTTTCCATGATTTATATATAAATATTAGATCTATATTTATATTACTGCATTTTCTTATTAAACTATATCCATATCCTGTTATACCTTTTGTTAATGATATAGGTTTACTTCCATAATGTATTTCATCATAAATAGCAGGCTCTATAATCTTATTTACCATATCATTAAAAGTATTAACACATCTATTTTTAAGTTCTTTATTGTTTAATACTTCTGCAGCATATTCCAAAATCTCTATATTTACAATCTCATCAATAAACAATGAATTATCATCAAATCCATTATTAATTATATAGTTTAAACCTTCATTTATTTCTTCATTTATTAAATTATCATCATATTCTAATTCTTTTAACCTGATCCTATTAAGTAACATCTTAAAGTAGTTTTTATCTAAAGACTTCTTTCTTTGAAAGTCTAATAATTTTTCTATAGTGTTTTTTATTTCTTTATCTTTCGTTATACTCATAAAATTTATTAAAAAAGCTAAAGTTTCTTCACACTGATCATCAAACTTTATATTTTTATATAATAAATTAGCTAAATCTAATATTAATTCTTGAATTTTATTACATTCAATATTATTATAAATAGCTAATATTACTACCATATTACTAGCTGAAATATGTTCTTTCTTACTTTCTTTAATTATTTTAATGCCCTTATTTATAGTAGATTTTATTGTTTTACTTTTAGTAATAGAATATATTTCGGAAAGAGTAAAAAGTTCATAAAATAAAAATTTGGAATATTCACCCATGTTATCTATAGAATCTATAGATTCCTGCATGATTTCTAAAGCTACATTTATAAAATATTTCTTTTTTGTTAATTCACCTAAGTATACAAAAAATAATGCTATTCCATTGTTTATGTTATATGCATTACATGTTTTTTTACCCAAACCATATAGTATTGAATTTATCCAAGTCCTGCTTATATTCTCATTGTTATACCCAATTATACTCTTTTTTATTAAATAATCACCTAGACTATCAGCAAGTCTAATAAATTTTTTTCTATCTATTATTCCAGTGTTTTCATCATCTGAAAAAATAATCTGATCTCTATAAAACTCATTTTCTGAAAATCTAACATCTATAAGATACAATTGCATTTTTAAGTCTTCTTTATTAAGTATATTAAGTTTAGTTAATACGTTACCTAGGTATTTAATATCATTAATAAATATATCTTTTATAAAAAATATAAAATCAATCTTATTACTTACCATAACATTATACATATACTCAAATCCTGACTTTATAGCCTCTATATCATAGTGATTTAAATATCTTTTGTTAAAAGGCAAAAAATCAATTGTATACACAGAAACTTCTAATATATGATTGGCAACATTACTAGCTGAAAATTTATTTTGAATAATAGGATTTGTTAAAGAGAATAGCTTCTTTGTGTCTTTGCAACATAATAAATACAATACTGCCAGCAATTCTCCAGACTTAAAATAATATTTAGCTAAATCCTTATCGTTAACAAATGCTGAAGCTCCTAAAAAACCGTATTTTTTACAATGTACAATCTTTTTAACATCTAGATAATTTTCTTTAGCAATTTTTTTATTTAAATAACAAATAATCTCATTAAATAGAGAATGTTTTTTTAAAATGCTCTCGTCTAAAAATAAAATTTTACTACCATCTGTAAATGTTAAAATAGATATTTCATTATCTAATAATACTTTAATTCTTTTAATTTTTGATCCTTTCTTTTTAAGTTTCTCTTTTTCTAATTGAGGAAATTTTTTTTTAGTTAAATTCATAGTTTTAATAATTAAATTTAGATATTTTTCAATTTTATTCTTTTCTATTTTATACTTATTAAAATGAGCTAAAATATCTTTAAAAAACTCTTCTTCATTAAATACAATATCTGATATATTTCTAAATAAATTATTTATAATAACTGTTGTAACTGAAGCAGAATATCTATTAATTAAAATTGAATTGATGATTTCTTTAATCTCATCACAAGGATCTGATTTTGATAACATAATCTAATCCCCCCTTTTACTGTTACTAAAATTAACCTTATTATGGGCATAAAAAGAATATAACATGAATTTAAGCTTAAATATTAAATTTATAATATTCGCCAAATTTTTAGTCATTTTCATCTATATCTTTAGATTTTAAGTAAAAAAATTCCCTGTGAACATTTTAATGTACACAAGGGATTTTCAAAGTTAAGCTTTTAATCCTTTCATAAGTCTAGTTGATATAAGACACTGTTCTCCATTTATCATATATATGCATCTATTATTTAAGTCAATTTCTCTAATATTTTCTTTATTAACTATAAAGGATTTATGACACCTATAAAATCTATCATCAAGCTTTTCTTCAATTTCTTTCATCTTTGCATAAAATTCTATCTGTCTATCTGTAGCATGTACTATAACTTTATGAATTTTGGGCGATGTTTCAAAAAACAGTATTTTGCTATACTCTATGTTTACAATCTTATCTTCTGATTTTATAGAAAAAATCTTTTGAAGCTCTGTTGACTTTGCAGAGTATTTTGTATGGGCATCTTCTATACATTGATGTATTCTTTCACTTATATTATTATAATTATCCTTAATTATATAATCCATAGCTTCAACTTTATATATAAAGGTTAAATAACTCATCTCAGCATGAGTAGTTACAAATACAATAAATCCTCTAGGATCATATTTTCTTATTTTTGTTGCAAGCTGTATCCCATTAATTTCCGCTTTTAAATCTATATCAAGAAAATATAACCCTGATAAATCATTATTTGCTATATAATTAATAAGTTCATTTGGATCACTTGTAACTAAACCAAGTTCTATATCATAATTTTCAATTAAAATAATATTCTCAATTATTTTAGACAATCGTTCTCTTTGCTCTTTATTATCTTCACATACAAATACTTTAAGCATTTTTTATATCTCCTTTCCAATTTGAAGAAGTTGTTTAAATTCTCCATGCTCTATTAACGTATCAAGAGAAACATGATTATATTTATTTGTAATTTCTTTTAAATTATAAAGGCCTAATCCTCTGTTTTTACCCTTCGTAGAAAAACCTTTTTGAAAAATTTTATATATTGGAATTTCCTTATTTATACTATTTATTATTACTATAAGTATAGAATTTTCTTTATTTATAATAGCAAATTTTATAGAAGGCTTGTCACATTCTAATGCAGCTTCTACAGCATTATCAAGAAAAATTCCTATAACTCTACTTAAATCAATAATGTCCATATTTATCTTTTCAATAGGCTCCACAATATCTATAAATGTGTCTATCCCTAATTCCTGTGCTCTCATTAATTTTGATGATAAAATACCTTTAATTTCAGTAATTTTCACATTTTTAAGAACGCCTATTTTAAAATTATTAGATTCAACGCCTTTACTTAAAGGTAATATATGCTCATCAAAGTATTTTTCAAGTCCATCAATATCTTTATTCTGTATATATCCTATTAAAGATGATATTATATTTATATAATCATGTCTAAAGCTCCTCATATCTGTATATAACTTTTCCAAATTAGTTGTATATTCTTGTAGGTTTTCAAATTGAATGTGTTTATGTTTTAAATTTATTTCCTTAGTAATACTTGTGATTAATATATATATAGTTACAATAAGTAGTATAAAATATGACAGGAATAGAATTCCATTTACTTTTATAAGTTCTATTCTTAAATTGGTATTATGTTCAAATATAATATTAGTATAAAAAATAATTGTAGTTAAAACTAAGCTTGCAATTATTAAAATACTAAATTTTCTGTTTAAAAATAACTTTGAAGTTTTAATTTTTTTATTAATTAAATTTCCTAAAAGTTTGCTCGTACAAAATACCATCGGGAATTCTAAAGCATATAAGATTAAATACAATTTAATGCTCTCTCTTATTGCCTTTGGACCAATACCAAATGAAATAAAAAAGTTTGTTATTATATAATCAGAAAGTATATATATAAGTATTGAAGTTATAGAAAGTACAACACTTATAGCTATATTTTTATTTTTTTTATATATGAAAAAACCTGGTACAACAATCATAGGTATCATTACTATATATTCACTTAAATTTAATAGTAATATAATCATATTAAAACATTGTCCTAAAGAAATTATGCCAATAAACTCTTTTATATTAAATTTAAGAGAGCTTAAATTTAGCATCAATAAAAATAAAATAACACTTGCTCCCAAAGCTGCTATATATGTATTCACTTTTATTTATCTCCTCCCTTTATCCTATTTTATTACATTATATCACAATATTATACATTTATTCTAAAATTCTCAATTTTATGTAAATTGCTTGATTACTGATGACTACCCAATTTAACAGATGATTTTCTAAATGCTAAAGCATAAAATAAAAGCATCTTAAAATGATTAAAAATCATTTTAAGATGCCCTTATTTACTTTTCTTCTCTTAATAATTCCATTGGGATCTTAGGTTCATATGCACTAAATGCAGCACATCTTCCTCTAGATTTTTCACCTACTTTTATCGAAAAGGTGCATAATTCATTAATTATTTTATCACCTAATCTTTCCCCTGTATTAGCAATGTGTTTTCTCATATTTCTCATAATTCTTATACCCCCTATTTAATATTTTATATGTAATTGGCAATATGCTTATAATATTAAAGCCTACTGCCAATATTATCATAGTCTTTATTACTTCAATTTTAATAATTAGCGTAATAACCATAAATAATAAGGATTTCAAAACAGTTGTTTTTTTAAGTTTTAGTCTTAAATCTTTTCCTAATATAGGATGATTTTCAGTATCTGCTGGTGCATACTTATAAAAACAAAAATTCATAATTATAAATACTAATAATACTATATAATTATTTAATTTAATATGATAACTTACATATGGTCCCACTACAAACATAATAGTTGTTATTAATGTACATACTATACTATTTTTTGCATGAAGTCCAAAAGCAGTAGATCTTATAGTAGCAAAAACCAATGTCATAAATAACGATTCTTTTAAAAGATTAAAGTAACTTGCAATTAAAAATACTATAAAAAATTTACTTATATTTATAAGAAGTATTTCTAATCCTAATTTCATTTTAGCAAGTTCTAAACCTTCTTTTTTTACCTTTACATTAACCCTCTTTATAATTCCTTCTACCAATTTTTCTATAAGGCTCGTTTGACATTTTGTTTTACATATCATTTCTCATCACCCAAGTTAATTATATTATTTTTAATGACATAATTTTGAAAATATAATATATCAAAAAAACTATATAATAATTGTTTTAAAATTTCATCTTATTAGTAAAAACCGCTCTTATTTTTGTAAAAAACGTAGTAGTAATTTAAGCTTTTGTAAATATATTCTAAAATATCAAAATATATAAAAACTGATACTCTTATCTTTTAATATATATAATATCTAATCACAACTAAACATTTCGCTAAATTATTATTTTGTGAAATGTTTTTGGTGCAAAAATATACAATTTTTATAGTTTTAATGAAGTTTATTTATATATGTTGCAAATTTAAATCTTCAATAATGTAATATATATTATCAATCTATATTTTTGAACATTCTATTCATCAATATAGATATTACACATTTATAAATGGTGTTAAAAAACAATTTCAATTTATTTAAAAAATTAAATTAATCTAGTATTTATACATTTTTCATGAATTTAAAATTTAATTTTTCTTAGAATTAAATTTGTTATTTTTGGCTATATTTAGAGTAAATGTTAATACTTTAATATAAATTTAAATTGATATTCTTAACTATATTTTAATAAGATATTAATGATGAAGATGTTAGATCTTATGATTGAAAAGAAAGCTTTCTTTGTTAATGGTGGACTATTAGAAAAATTTGATTCTGCACAATTAACTCAAAGAGAAATCAAAAAATTCAATGTTGCTTAAGGTAAAAAGAGAGAATCTAAATTTTAGGTTATCTCTTTTTTATTTAGTTAAAATTATTAAATTATTCTATTTATTTTTATAAATTAATATTAGTTTATTTACTATTAAATCAAGTATATTCAAGAGTTTAAGTATTAATTATGTTACATTATTTTGTAACACAATTCCTAATATAACTAGTAACCTATTTAGTATCGATTTATGTTATGTTCTTAGTTACTAATTAAGTTACAGTTAAATCCATAGCTAAACTGGTTAATATAGAAGTTAATTTTTGTTTATTTCTCTTATTTTAAAATCATTAATAATAATATTTTTATTCTAAAATATCACACTTATTTTCTTCCAATTAAAATAATACTAATAAATTTAATATAACATTAAAGGGGTTACTTCTTTATTTAAGATTAGTATTGTAATGTAAATATTGTTAAATTAAAAGTATAAGTATATATAGATAATAAAATTTATAATATTATCATTAATTATTCTTTTTCATACTTTAATATATATCATGTTGTCTAAATTCAATATTAATTGGATAGTTAGTGGTACTATCAATGCTTTTATTATTACTTTAATTTTATACTTAAGCCTTGATTAGAATTTTAAAAAATGGCTATGTTTTAAGTGAATGTTGATATTGTAGTATAATGCTCATGGACAGGGGAGTTCGCTCTTATACTACAATATCAACACTGTTTTAAAACATAACCTAAAAAACAATAAGTTTAAATGTATTTTTTAAATATATTTAATTAAATTAAAAATTAAATATAAAATTAAGGAGTATTCTTTAGAATCATTAAAGAATTTCATGATAAAAAGAAGCTAATTTGTTTAAATGCTCTTATTTGTTTGTTGAAAAATGTCGTATATATGTTAGTATAAGAAACATGGATGGCGAAACAAATTTGAATATACAAAAACATTTAACAAAAATGAATATATTTAAATTTAAATACACATCTAAAAATAAATAGCGAGGGAGAGAAACTAATGAAGAAAGCTTTTTTAGGAAGAATATTAGGAGGTCTTGTAGCAGTAGCAACAATTACAAGCCTAAATCCATTAGGGGTATCCGCAGCAGTAAAAAATAATACTAACGATTGTAACATTACTACTAATTGGAGCAAAGTTTATGGAACTTGGTTCTGCTTAGATTCAAATGGAAAAATAAAATTAGAAGATTCTTTAAATAATTATATAAAAAATAATAAGACAAGCTGTAACCTACAATTTGGATGGATGACAAATCCAACTAACACTAATAATTCAGTAATAGCTAATAATGAATCAAATGATAAAACAGTACCAGGAGTTAGCAATGGATCAAACGATTCAAAAGTACCAAATACATCAACAGATAACAAAAAAGTAGATGATACAAAAGTTCCAACTGCACCTGAAACTAATAATGGATCAAATGATTCAAAAGCTCCAAACAATACTGGAAATCAAAATACAACTACAACTGAAAAACCAGTAAATAAGGAAGAAAATGCGCCAACTACAACTGGTGATTCTGTAAATGTAGCAGGATTAAGTAAATTACCAGAAAAGTATTCTATAAGTATTCAAAGTAGTGCAGAAAATAAGATTCTTCAATTAATGAATGAAAAAAGAGTACAAGCTGGCTTAAAACCATTAACTATGGATAATACTTTATTACAAGTAGCTAGATATAAGAGTGATGATATGATTCAAAATAACTTTTTTGATCATACAAATCCAGACGGAACTAAATGGACAAACTGGTTACAAGCAATCGGATATAAATACACTGCTACAGCAGAAAATATAGCATACAATACTTATGATCCAGTAGAATTATTTAACCAATGGTGGAATTCTCCAGGACATAAAGCAAATATGATGAATCCTTCATATACCAAAGTTGGTGTAGGAGTAATTTATGATAAAGATAATAATAAATATATGGGAACACAAACATTCTCAAACTAAGACACATTTTAAAATATACTAATTTTAAAAATTACTTAACAAAATTCTAAATAAGTTTTATAAAAAATCATCAATTCAAATTTGAAAATGAATTTAAATGATATATTTTAGGCAGAGATTTTATCTCTGCCTTTTTTGAATATTGTTTTACATAAAAACTATTATTTAAATCTTTTTTACAACTATATTTGTTATTATGATCTAATCCATGGTTATCTTTACTTAAATTATATTTAAAGATATAAAATGCTTATAATTCTATTAAGACTAAAAACAAACAGGAATGAAAAAACACCTAGGATAAATAAATCCTAAGTGTTGCTAAAATGATGCTACTCTAATTGGATTTTCAATAGTAGATTTTATCAATAGTTAAGACTTTAAAAGTTCTATACTTTTCTTGTACAAAAAATAAAAAGATTAGATTTAACTAATTGAAATAATACCTTAATTTATATTAGAATTTTCTATAACCATTCTAACTATATAAGCTAATTCATCATCATAAATTTTTATTTTATAAATTTTCTCTAAAACGTCTAAATTCTTTCTGATTAATATAAACTCTTTAAAATGTTTACATCGATATTCCTCTAAATTTTTAAATTCAATTTGATTTATACCACGCTTAACCTTGTCTATTAAAAAACTAACATGAATTAAAATTCCCACCTGCACATCATGCTGAATTTTAACATTTAAGCTCTCCTCTATTTGCCTTATCATTTCTCTAATATCACTAATTAATTTTATACAATTTAAATCCTTTATTTCGTTTGTAAGCGCTTTTCTTACTTTTAAAAAATCACTCTCAATATCTATTAATTCATCTAAATGCTTTATTCCTTCTTCCATAAAAATATCTTGGGCAGAAATAAATGCAACTCCTTCAATAAATATATTTACTGTTCCTACAACTGCTAAAATTATATATTTTTCTTTTAATAAACCTACCTTCTTTAAGAAATCTTCCTTATCTAAAATATCTAAAGGTATGATCTTTACTTTTTCTATATTCTTAAGTCCGCAATTTATTCTAGATTTTATTCTTTCTGCTGCGCCTTCTCCTGTAAAGCATGTTGTAATTATTATAAATTCTTTATTACCAGTGTAATCTTCCTTTGGCATTTGGATAGATGTTCTTCCTATCTCCTTGCATGAATTATAAATAGACTTCAAATTCCTACCGTTTATTGCCTTTCTTCCAGCTTCAATAACACTTAATGTTGTTACCCTATCAATTGTTTTGACTTTAATATCTAATTCATTACTAATAATGTCTCCAAAATTAATTAATGATCCCATATCAACTAAAATCAATAAGCCTTTTTTAGTATGCATTTGTTTAATTGTTTCCTTAGCCTTTTCAAGCATACTTTCTGCTTTCATTGTAAGTGGCATATCTAATGCTTGTATATATTCTTCGCCTATCAATGAATTAGCTACCTCAACCATACTACTAGCTGTACTTCTTCCATGCATCATAACAAGTACACCAACTTTTTCTTCTAATTGCTCATTACTTTCATAATCACATGCAGATAAAAACATAGTAACATACCCTATCTCATCTAATGGAACATCTAAATCAAACTCTTTTTCCAAAATTTTAACTATTTCCATTGCTACAATAAATTCTTCTCTACACTGAACTCTAATAACATTAAGTTTAGGATGATATATCTTTTTACCGGATGTAATTCTTTCAATACTTCCTTGCAAATGAAGTGATAATCCAAAATAAACCTTTTGATTAAATTCTCTCTTTAATTTTTCAGATGCTACATCCAACATCTTCTCAACAACTCTTATTATTCTTAAACCAACAATTTTAGATATTTCGTCTTTTTTAAAGCTTGTATTTATTGTGTTTATATATTTTTTAAAATACTGTTCAAAATCAATATTTAAAATATCATTAATATTTTTTTCATCCATGCCTTGATTTTTTAATATTTCTATCTTTTTTTCTATAGTTGAATAAAAACTTTTATTTGAAGAATTTTCTTCTTCACTAACTTCTAATTCAAAATTTCTTGATAAATTATCTTCAGTAGAAAATCTTAAAATATCTGTCATGCTTTTTACCAAAGATTCTATTTCTTTTCTATGCTCTTGAATCTTCATTAGCCCTTTTTGTACTCTAGGCTGTAATTCTCCCTGATCTATTAAAATATAATTATCCTTATTTATTTTATAATTTAAAAATGCCTTGGCACAAGAAAGTTGTACATCACTCTTTAATTGACCAATATTATTTGGACAATCATATAATAAAAATGATATAATTGCATTTTTACTTACATATATACTCTTTCCAAGTCTTAAAGACTCTGCTACTATAAATTCATTTAAAAGATAATATCTTTCCTTTAAACTTCTTTCCCGTAATGGGGGCAAAACTATTGTCATTGGGATTCTTCTAGTAAATGTCTTTAATAAAAATGATTGAGGAGATTCTGTTGTTGCAGCTATAATTTGTACCTCAGCTTTTATTTTTTTCTCTGTATCACCAAGTAGTCTAAAATATCCTTTATCAATAAAAGTAAAAAGCATTTCTTGTCCTTGTGGAGATAGCCTATGTATTTCATCTAAGAAAAATATCCCACCATCTGCCTTTTTTAATAATCCTTCTTTATCGCTATCTGCACCAGTAAATGCTCCTTTTTTAACCCCAAATATCTGTCCCACAACTAATTGAGGATTGTCTGCATAATCTGCACAATTAAACCTAACAAAAGGTGCATCTTCACTTATCATATTTGACTCTTTAGCAAAGTAATACATGACCTCAGCAAATAATGATTTTCCAACACCAGTTTCGCCTAAAATTAAAGTGTGTAAGCCTCTAGGTGGATACAATATTGCTGCTTTAGCTTGTTGTATAGGTAGCTTAAGTGAATGTTTAGCACCTACAAGCATTTCTAAACTATCTTTATTGATTGATACTAAATTTTCTTTATTTCTATTTAAAGAATTATTCTCTTTTAAATCATCTTTGATTTTACTTATTTTATTTTTCTCTATTGAAACTTCATCTTCTATTAAGCTTCCAATACTACTGTATATAACAGGTCTACCCTCTTTTTTATTTATTCTTTTTTCTTTATATAATTCATTTAAATATCTACTTACATTAGTACGATCTAAACCCATGTACGAACTTAATTCTGATGCTGTTACTCCTCCTTTTTTATTCTTTTCAAACTCAATTAGATGTTTCATAACCGTTTCTTTTCTAGTTACTACCCCCATCAAATTCTCCCCTTTATTAAATTCTTACGCTATGTTTTAAAACAGTGTTGATATTATAGTATAAGGGCGAACTGACATTGGAATTTACTTTTTAGAACTCTCAATGAAGATTTGTCCAATTAATTGCTTGTCAACAATCTTTGATTGGGAACATGCATTAATTGGACTAAGCTTTATTTTAGAGTTCTTAAAGTAAATTCATCTGTCCATGAGCTTTATACTATAATATCAACATTCACTTAAAACATAGCCAATTCTTAAAAATAACATTTCAATGGACAATTGACAGTTATGGCTCTTTTTATTTTTTTGATATTTTATTTATTTTTATGAATATACCAATCAATACTATGCTGATTATTGGCAATATAAACATTAATGTTTTTGCAATAATGTATAAAGAATATTCCGAATTCCAATAAGAATCAACTATCTCCATATTTATCCTCCTTTTTCTTAGAAATAACAAGGTGATTTCATCCTAAATTGTCAATCGTCCATTGTCCATTTAAAATATCTCATTTACCTTAGATTTTATCACTCTTTCAGTATTCAGAAATTCTATATTTTTCTATACATAAATAAAAGTGGCTGCCCGGTGTTTCAATTAATAGGTGGCACTTATTTACTTCTCTAACTTACTAATCACATCTTCAAATTTAGGTAAATATTTTTTATGCGCTAACAATAATTCATCTAATACTTCCTTAGCAACTTTTCCACTTGGGACTAAAGGATTTATTGTAAATGCATGAAGTGCTTCATTATAATCCCCATTAATAGCTGCTAAGATTGTTGATTGTTCCATTGATTTCATCAATTGAACCATTCCTCTTGGTGCTACATCCAATCTTCCAAAATTTATTGGCTCTGGACCATGAGATGTTATTATACTTGAAACTTCTGCCACTGAATCATATGGAAGATCTGAAAGTGATCCCTTATTAAGAGTGCTCACAACCATTATTTTCTTTTTATCATTGTATATTGAAGATATAACTTCACATGCAGAGTCACTATAATAAGCTCCTCCACGTTTAGTTAATTGTTCTGGCTTATAATCTAAATTAACATCTTTGTATAATTCAAATAATTCTGCTTCAGTTCTCTTCACAACTTCTGCTCTTGTCTCTCCTTTTGAAAAGCTTTGCAATTCTTCTTTTAACATATCATCTGTAGCATAATAATAATTATGATATGGACAAGGTAATAATCCCAAATCTTTTATTTGTTCATATAAAAATTTTGATTCCTTAATATTAGCTACTACAGCCTCATTATTAGAATCAGCATTTTCTGGGTTATATAATAATTCTATTAACTCTGATGTTTTTTCATTACCATTTTTATCCCAAACTCTATGCCAATGGAAATGATTTATTCCTCCAAACTTAAAAAACAAATCTTCTTCAGGAGTTTCTAAAGCTTTACTATCTTGCTTTATACAATTAATAGGAACATTGCATAGTCCAACTGTTTTTTCCCATCCACCATATTTAATTGCAGCTTCTGTTACCATTCCTGATGGATTTGTAAAATTTATAAGCCATGCATTAGGACATAACTCTTTCATATCTTCTATTATACCTAATATTACTGGGATTGTCCTAAATGCTTTAAACATTCCTCCTGCTCCATTTGTTTCTTGTCCAATTAACCCATGGCTTAAAGGAATTCTTTCATCTTTTATTCTTGCATCTAAAAGTCCCACTCTAAATTGAGTTGATACAAAATCTGCATCCTTTAACGCTTCTCTTCTATCTAAAGTTAAATTAATCTTCCAATCTAACCCGGCTTTTTTAACCATTCTTTTTGCCATAGCACCTACAATTTCTAGCTTTTCTTTTCCATCTTCAATATCAACAAGCCATATCTCTTTAATAGGTAATTCATTACTACGTTTTATAAATCCTTCAATTAATTCTGGAGTATAACTTGAACCCCCTCCAATAGTAACTATTTTTATCTTTTTATTATCCATAAAAATCCCTCCATATTTTTAATTTAAAATTACTGTTGAAAGTTTAGTATAAAGCTCATGGACAGAGGAATTTACTTTAAGAACTCTAAAAATAAAGCTTAGTCCAATTAATGCATGCTCCCAATCAAAGATTGTTGACAAGCAATTAATTGTACAAATCTTCATTAAGAGTTCTAAAAAGCAAATTCTAATGCCAGTTCGCCCTTATACTAAAATTTTAACAATATTAAAAAATATAACATCATTAATTAAAAATTTTATTTATATTTTTACACAAGTATATAAAGCAACTTTTTTAATGGCTATGTTTTAATTAAGTGTTAATATTCATATATAACAATCATTAAAAGAGGAGTGTACTTTAATGATCATGGACCAGCGAATATCAACATTATTTTAAAACATAGCCTTCTTAAGATATAATTTGTTTATTGTTAATTGAAGAATCTAATTTAAATTTTAAGCAAATTCACACTTTATTTAACTTTAAGATTCTTATAACAACTACACGCTTTCAGATTATAATTTCTGAAGCTAAAAGTACTTTATTATACTTTTTTACACTATTTATATAGAGCAATTATTATGCCAAGTTTTAATATATTTAAAATTAATATTTAAAAAAAGTTTAGATATTATAATATAGATAGAATTGTAAATCTTCAAGCAAAGCTTGTCTTTTAGATTAATACTTAAATAAGTCTTTCTACTCTTAAATAAACAACATCTTAAGAACTGTTTAGTTGTTATATAATTATAGCTACTAGCCATAGAATAAAGATTATATAATAAAATAATTTACTTCAATCTAAAGTAAATTATTTTATTATATGTTACAAATTTAAATCTTCAACAAAAGAGTATGCAGTTCTTTGATTTATTGAATAAGTACTATATACAACATATATAATTTAAATATTATTCCATCTATTCTGTGTAAAATTAATAAAAAGTGTGCAATTTACACTTAGGTTTACCCTAAATAAATTACACACCATTTTATATTACACGCTAAATTGTTATCATTAATTAATATAATCTCATCTATTTTGATTTAATTTTAAATTATATTACTGTTTAAAGTTTTCATCTTATAAGTTTATTCAGTCAAAGCTCCATTAGCTCCTAATTCATATCCATCTATTACTGTATTTGATGCCATTGAGCCATTGGAATTGAAGTAATACCATGATCCATCTATCTTCTTCCAACCAGTAGACATAGCTCCATTACTTTCAAGATTATACCAAGTATCTCCTTGTTGTTTCCAACCGGTCTTCATATCTCCAGTTGTTGTATCTAGGAAATACCAGTTTCCATTATTATAATGCCATCCTGTTTTCATCTCACCTTTTTCATCAAAAGCATACCATTTATTATTTATTAAATTCCAATTATTCTCTACTCTTACTTTTGAAGTATCATTAATATAGTACCAAGAATTATTTTCAAGTACCCAACCAGTCTTTAATTCTGAACCTTCAACTCTATAAGTAGATCCATTTACTGTATTCCAGCCTTCCTTTAATACAGCATTATCAGCTGCAGGTGATTTTGCAATATAATAAGTTTGATCTTTCTTTACTGGTAATTCTATATTATTTCCATCAACAGTTATTTCTACTGGAACTTTTATAAATAATTTAGTTACAGAATCATATTGATAAATATATTTTAAATCCTTAATTTCATCATGTCCTATTGATAATTTAGCTATACCTGATTCAGAAGCTGTTATGATAGAACCTTCATATTTTCCATCTTTATTTACTACATTTGAAATTGTTCCACTTAAGTTTTTATCTCCCCAACTATTGGTTAATGTAACTTTGTTATCATTTATTGTTTTTAACATTGAACCTAATTCTAGCTCTTTACTGCTTGGTTCTGCTGTTTTTCCATTACCAGTTTGTTCTTTAATAGTTGTCTCTTTGTTAGAAGAACTATTATCTTTCTTTGATGATTTCTTCTTGCTATGATGACTTGAACCACCACTTGAATCACTATTAGATAACTTAGCTACTATTTTCTTAAAGTAAACATCAATTACATTTCCATCCTCATCTTCTGCATTAACAGTTCCTTCTATATATCCAGCCTTAGCTTTAGTTGCTTTTTCCTTATTAAAATCAGAAATCTTTACTCTAACTGCTGAACCTGTAGTAACTTCAGTTAATGTATCTAGGATTTCACCCTTTGTAGTGTCATTATTTATAGACATCTTATCTAAAGTTTCTCTGATTAAATTTTCTAATTCTGAATTTCCACTCTCATTAGATAATTTGTCTATCATTTTCTTGAAGCAAACTGATACTATATTTCCATCTTTTTCTTCTGCATTAATAGTTCCTTCTATATATCCTTTTTTATTCTCAGTTGCCTTTTTCTTTTTAAAATCAGAAACGCTTATCTTAACTGCTGAACCTGTAGTAACTTGAGTTACAGTCTCTACAATATCATCTTCAGTAGTATCATTATCTACAGACATATCATCTAAAGTTTCCTTTATCATATCTTCTAATTCTGAATCATTATTGTTAGATAATTTGTCTATTATATTCTTAAAGTGAACAGATATTGCACTTCCATCACTTTCTTTTGCATTAATATTTCCTTCTATATATCCTTCTTTATTTTCAGTTGCTTCTTCCTTATTAAAGTCTGAGATAGTTACTATAATTCCTGTACTTTCTTTAACTTGATTTATAATATCATCTAAAGTGGTATTATTATCAACCTTTAACTCTTCTAAAATACTTTCTATTTTACCCTTAATATCTTCAGTATAACTAGCTTTGAATTTTGTTTCACTTACAACAGTATCAAATGTTGATTTTGATTCAGAATCTGTATTAACCCATCCTTTAAAAGTTTTACCTGTTTTAGTTGGTTCATCTGCAAGGCATTTTGCTGACATATATTGTTGTACATAACCAAAACCTAACATTGTAGTTCCATCTTCATCATAAAAATATACTTTATTAAAACCTAGTATATCTAATCTATCCATAGTTTCTTTACTTGCTTTTATTCTTCTTAGGGTTGAATTTGCAAATGCATCTTCTTCTACTCTTTGTATACTATCTGGAAGTGTTACAAAATCCCCTCCATTACAACTATAAAATGCATTTTTACCTATACTTTCTAGACCATTTGTAAGTGTTACCTCTCTTAATCTACCACAATTATAGAATGTAGCTTCCTCTATATTCTTTATACTTCCTGGGATTTCTACACTTGTTAAATCACTACATCCATAGAATCCGTATTTTCCTATGCTTGTCACACTATCAGGTATTGTTATATTTTTTAAATCACTACATCCATAAAATGCACTGCTTCCTATACTTTCTACTGTATCTGGAATTTTTAACTCTGTTAATCCACTACAGAAATTAAAAGCACTATTTCCTATATTTTTTAATCCCTTTGAAAGTGTTAATTCCTTTAATCCTCTACAACCATCAAATGCTTCTTCCTCTATATTTATTACACTCTCTGGAATTATTAAACTTGATAATTCACAATTATAAAATGCACTCTTACCTATACTTGTTACACCGTCTGGAATTGTTATACCTTTTAATTTTGCCAAATTATAAAATGCATTTTCACCTATGCTTGTTACTCTATAATCTTTTCCATTAACATTAATAGACTTAGGTAATTCTACTGACGTATCTTCACTTATTGTGTTACCAACTACAGAAACTGTATTATTATCTCCTTCACTTATATCTTTAAATGTAATATTACCTATAGTACACTTCTTCTCAGCGTTCCATGTTGTTTTAGCCTCTTCATAGGTAGCTTTAAAGCTTGTTTCACTACGAACATCATCAAACTTTGATTTTGATTCAGCATCTGTATTAACCCATTCTTTAAAAGTTTTACCTGGTTTAGTTGGATTCTCTATAAGTCCTGTTGCTGAATAGTATGTTTTTACGTAACCTGCTTCTAGTATCATTGAATTATCTTCATCATAAAAATATACCTTATTAAATTCTGGAATATCTAATTTATCCATAGTTTCTTTACTTGCTTTTATTACTGTTATATTTGAATCTCCACATGCCTTTTCTCCTACACTTGTCACACTGTCTGGGATTGTTAAACTTTTTAACTCCTTACAACCATAAAATGCTTGTGCTCCTATACTCGTTACACCTTCAGGAATTGTTATACTTGTTAAGTTACTTCCATAAAATGTACCTTCATTTATACTTGTTACACTATTGGGAAGAACTATACTTGTTAGTCTACAATTATAAAATGCATAGTTTTCTATATTGGTTACAGTATTGGGAATATTTATACTTTTTAATCCACTACTATAAAATGCACCTTTTCCTATACTTGTTACACCATCTGGAAGAACTATACTTTCCAAATTCCAACAACCATCAAATGAATGTTTACCTATACTTGTTACACTCTTTGGAATTGTTATATTGGTTAATCCTCTACAACCTTGAAATACTTCTTCCTCTATACTTGTCACACCATTTGGAATTTCTACACTTGTTAATCCAATACAATTATACAATGCATTTTTTCCTATACTCTTTACACCATCCGGAATTGTTATACCTGTTAACTTTTCACAACAATAAAATGCCTTATCCCCTATACTTGTTACATTATAAATTGTTCCATCAACTTCAACAGAATTAGGTAATGCTACGGCTTGCTCTTCATTTATTGTGTTACCGATTACAGAAACTGCATGAGTATTTCCTTCACTTATATCATTAAATATAATATTTTTAATAGTACATTTCTTTTCAGAATCAAACTTTATTCCTTCATCTGCCTTCCAAGCTATAGCTAAATCCTTATTAGTATCTTTCGAGCTTGTCTCTTCTTTATTAGAACTAACGTCTCCCATTGCAGTAGTTGTAGCAAAAGTCACCTTAGTATTTACTAAGCTTGTACTAAGTACTACTGCCATAATCCCCGCTATTGTTGCATTTCTTCTTAACATATTTACCCCTCTCAATCACCTTTTTATTTCTAATTTACAAATAATTTAATACTTTTGATATCTTATATATGTGTTATCATTATACATATATCAATCTCTCAAAATATATTAATTTTGTAATATATTCTCATTATATACATGTTATTGATAAAATGTAAACGTTATTTTAAAACAGGTATAAACACTTAAAAATAAGTAAAACATAGCAATAGAGCCAAAGTTCATATGTAAAATACAACTTTACTAAAAATAACATATTAAATTTATGAAGTCTTTAATAATAGTTCAATTAATGGAGGGTTTTATGCGTAATTTTAAATATATATTCTTTATAATAATTTTTCTCCTTATATTTATAGTATTAAATTATTATATAGGCAAACGTATCTTTTCAACTATTTCTAATCTACATAAAATAAATAAGAAAATTTTTTGGATTTTATTTTGGTTTATAGCCTTTTCTTATATAGTTTACGCCTTATTAAATAAATATTTTCCTAAATACTTATCCAGTCCAATTATGTATATAGGAATTCATTATATGGCTATATCTATTTATCTTTTAATACTTTTCTTTATTACAGATATTTTCTTGATAATAAACAAAAAGTTCAACTTTTTCCCTAATATTAAAGATAAGAGCTTACTTTTTTCTTTAATATTTTGCATTTTAATAATAGCTTTAGTAGCCATAGGCAGTTTTAATGCTAATAATTCTTATGTTAAAAATTATGATATTAAAATAGATAAAGATTTCAAAGAAGAAAAACTCAATATAGTACTAATATCTGATATACATCTTGGTGATATTATAGGAAATTCCAGACTTCAAAATATGGTTTCTGAAATAAACAATTTAAATCCTGACATAGTATTAATTTCTGGTGATTTAATAGATAGTTCTATTAAACCCTTTATTGAAAATAATATGGCTTCTCAATTAGGCAAAATTAAAAGTAAATATGGTACATTTTTTTCATTAGGTAATCATGATATTTTTGACAATAAAATTGAACAATTATCTTCTTTACTAACAAATGAAGGAATTAATGTTTTAAGAGATAATTATAAACTTATTAATAATAGTTTTTATATAGTGGGTAGAGATGATGTATCTATTAGTAGAATTAAAGAGAAAAGAAAATATATAAAAGATATAATTAATGATATAGATAATAGTAAACCTATAATACTGATTGACCATAACCCTAGTAGTATAAATGAAAGTCTAGAATCAAACATTGATTTACAAGTATCAGGACATACACACAAAGGTCAACTTATCCCTTTTAATCTTATAACTAAATGTATTTTTGAAAACCATTATGGTTACATGAGAAAAAATAACTTTAATATAGTAGTTTCTTCTGGTTACGGAACTTGGGGGCCACCATTAAGAATAGGTAGCCGTTCAGAAATAGTTAATATAACACTTCAAAAAATCCACAATGTTAATCCATAACATTGTGGATTTTAATACCCCAGCCTTACCCTTAGGGGTACCCCTGAGGTAATGCTGAGGCAAGTTAAAATTAAAAATTTTCTTTAATAACTTTTGCAATTGCTTCTGCTACTTTTCGTTGACTACGTGAATCTGCACATCTTTCTGCTTCTTCTTTATTTGTTATAAATCCACACTCTACTAACACTGCTGGCATATTAGTATTTCTAAGGACAAATAATGTACGTTCTGAATCACTCTTTGCACCTCTATCTTTTGTATCAACTTGGTTTACAATACTAGTATTTATAGCCTTAGCTAATTTTCTGCTTATTTCAAGTCTGTTTTGATCTATTCCACCACCATATTTATCATCCTTAGGAGCTGTACTATAATAAGTTTCAACTCCTTTTGCAGTTTCTACTGCTGAATTATGATGTATACTTATAAAGAAATCTGCATTTTCATTATTTGCTAAATCTACTCTATGTGCAAGACTTGCATTTAAACTTTCATATGATGGTCTTTCATCACTTCCTCTTGTCATTATTACATCAAAGCCCATATCTTCTAATTCATCTCTAAGTTTAGATGCAACTTCAATATTTAAAACTGTTTCTTTATAAGTTGTTCCATTAATAGTATTTTGAGAACCATAATCTGGACCATAATCATGTCCTGCATCTACCACTATTATTTTTTCATCATTATCTTTCTTATCTCTATCATTTTTACTATCTTTATTATTTTTGTCTTTATCATTAGGATTTGACTTACTATCTTTTTCTTTATCTGAATCATTATCTATAATCACTTTTTTACCATCAGGACCTATTTTATGACCATCCACTGCCATATTAGTAACCATTTTTCCGCAAACTGGATCAAAATAATATGAATCACTACCTATGTTAATCCAACCTGTTGCCATTGTTCCATTGTTGTTCAAATAATATTTGCCTCCATCATTTATAAAACCACTTGCCATACTTCCATCATTATTAAAGTAATGCCAAGCATTATTTATCATAGCCCATCCAGTTTTCATCTTTCCACTATCAGTAAAGAAGTAACATTTATCATCAACTCTTTTAAATCCTTTAACCATTGATCCATCCCCTTGAAGGAAGTACCATGAATTATCCAATTGAATCCAACCTTTAGTCATATTTCCTGAATACTTAAAATAATACCATGTACCATTATCATTAAGCCACCCAGTTGCCATCTTTCCATCATCTTTTAAATAATACCAATTACTATCAGGTTTAATCCAACCTGTTGCCTTTGTATTATCTGATTTGTAATAATACCAATCACCATTTTCTATTTTCCATCCATTTGTTGATGTAATATTAGGGGTATTATTTTCTGATTGTTTAATAACATCACTTGCATTTGATGAATTAGGAATATTTACTTTAGTTATATCATTTTTATTAGATGTATTTTGATTATTTTCTTTATTTTTATCTACATTTGAACTGCTATTATTGTTTATTTTATTAGAATTATCTGCTTCTTTAAGTCCTGAATAAACAAGTAAACTATCATATAAACTATATAACTCATCTCCATATGTAGTACTTGGACACCATCTTCCATTTAACTCTTTTATTGTAGTTGCTTTTCCCTTAATAGTTACAAAATGTCTTGGATCATAAGTATCGCTCTTTGGATAACCACTTGCTCCTGCATATAAAGCTAAATGATCCATGTGAGCTTGTACTCCTTCATCCCAACTATCAAATTTTTTGTGAGCATTTTTATCATCATCTGCTCCTGATTTTGCTGTCTTAAGCCCGCAAGGATTACAAAAACTTTCATTAAGTACCCCAGTAAATTTTCCAAAGTTAGTTTCCTTAGCTGCTTGAACATATGCAATAGAAGGATTAACATCTCCACACTCTTCGGAATACTTAAAATAAAGATCTGCTAAATCAATAAACGTTTCAGTTGCTCCTCTAGATTTAGCCCATTTTTTTGCTTGTTTTGCAGTAACTTCACTATCTGATATTATGTAAACATCATTAGTAATAGCTTGTACTTTTATATTTGGAAATAATCCTAACATTATTGCAAAGGCAAATATAAAAGCAATTATCTTATTCTTATTTTTCATAACACTTCTCCCCTTCCCCTCATTTTTAAATACTATCATTTTTTACACTTAATTACAATTTATACCATAAAGAATTAATTAAAATTTAAGAATTATAAATTTTAATGCAAGACTAGTTATAACATGTTTTGATAAACAATTTACAGTTGACAATAAATAAAAAGCCTATCCCAAAACATCTTTATAGATTTGGGATAGACTTCTATTTATTTACTATATTCTAAATAAAAATTTATATTGTAGAGAGGTAAAATTTATATTGATTGATGATTTTTAATACTTAGTTAAAGACAAGCTCAACCTTAAACTAAGTATTTTATTTATCCATAGCTAGTATCTGTAATTTTATAACAGACACACTCTTGAGTGGGGTACTACTTTAGTGGATAACAACTTCTAACTATCACTTGAAGGCAAGCTTCATGTGAAACTAAGAATTCTGTTTATCCTACAATATTAACATTATTTTAGAATATAAATTTATTTTAAAAGCTTATCTATATTGTATTAGGGGGACTAACACTAATATACGCTTTTATTATATAACTCTTAAATTAAGAGGAATAATCTAACTAACTGTTTCTGTTGGTTGTGCTTCTACTGGTTGCGCATCTGTTGGCTGTGTTACCACTGGTTGCGTTGGTTGAACCTCTGTTGGCTGTACTTCCGTTGGTTGTGTTACCACTGGTTGTATTGCTTGTTGTTCTGCTTCTTTTATTGCTTGTTTTATTTGATCTATTGAAAGACCAGTAATATCTATATTTAATTGCTTTGCTTTCTCTACAAGCTTATCAAAGATAAGTTCTTTTTTATCTCCAATTGCTAACTTTATTTTTTCCTTAATTTGTTCATTTGTTAGGCCAGTAGTATCTATTCCAAAAGCTGCTGCTTTTGCTACTAATCTATTAGAGATTTCATCTGCTAATTTAACTCTAGCTTGTTCAACTGTAAGCCCATCTATATTTACACCAAGTTTAGTAGCTCTTTCCTTAAGCTTTGCAAGTTGCATAGCTTGAACTTGTTGTCTTTTTAGTTCTTGTTCTTGTTGTTTTTGTAACTGTTTTGCTTGTTGCTTTTCAACTTTTGCCTCTTGTTTTGCTGTCTTTACTTCTTGTTTCTTTAATTCTTTTGTTTCTTTTTGTTTAGCTTTTTCTTGTTGTTTTATTGCTTTTGCTTCTTGCTTTACAACTTGTTTTGGAGAATTCTTAGCACCTTTTTCAGCAGCGAAAGCTGGAACTGAACTTACCATAGTCATTATAGCCACAATAGCAATTACCTTTTTAGTTATCATAATTAATCTCTCCCTTTTTACCTTAGTTTCAAAACCCATATATCATAAATTTTCTATATAAGTTCCTCATAATAGTGGTTAGATCATTTATAAATATTTTAAGATTTATATTAGTGAACAAACTTTATTGAAACTTATATACTTTAATTCGTTATATTTATATAATAAACCCCTTTTGTGAAATCTTTGTGAAATATACATAATATTTTCCTCAAAATATATTTATTAAGAATAATACTATATTTTAATCAAGCTTTTATATTGTAGTATAAAGTTATGTCAACATTAATATAAAAGAATTAATACACTAAGTAAAAAAATCTGTAACTAATTAGTTACAGATTTTTAGTATGTACTTAATAAAAAATATTTATAAAATAGGAGTTAATTTTAATATTGTAATTTCATGTACTTCTAAATCAACAGTGAGACTCAATTCACCTTGGATAGTTGTTTCCCAAAAATCCATTTTAGGAATAGATATATTTTTTAAATATTTTTCATATTCTAAGGTTAAATTTTCACCTCCTGAATTGATCCAATTATCAAAAGCAGATCCGAAACTTCTATTAACTCTTTCTCTTACTATAGAGTACTTTCCAAAGATATTGTTAAGAACTATTTTAACAAATTTGTTTTTTTCATTTGTAAATACACTATATCTATTTTTTAAATTTATATGAGATGTATTAAAACTTTTATATAATTGATCATATTCTTGAAAATTATGAATTAAAATTTGAAAACTTCCATAATTATCTTTTGTAATAATCATATTATCATCTTTATAAAGAATAATAGGTCCCAAATCATTTAAAAACTTAAAAGCATAGTAAGCAGGCTTCTTTATTCCTTCCACTGTCATTAATCCAAATCCACCATGAAAAGTATCAGAAGATAATATATGTTCATCAAATATATCAGATAATGTCCAATAGCTCATAATATCTACGTATCCAATACAATCAATTATATTTTTAATAATAAAAGATCCCATAAAAGCCGTATCATGTAATAAATCTCTTGGATCTGAAGAAGAATTCCATTCAGTTATTATACACTTATTATTTTTAATACATTTAGAATTTCTAACTATTTGATTAATTTTCTCTACACTTTTTAAAATATAGCTAGATTCTGCATAACAATACCTTCCTTTTCTATTAGCATCCCAATGTTCAAAATAAGTTTCATCTATATTCCATTGAATTGGGTATAGATGATATGTAAAGTTATCAAGAATAATATTATTTTTTTCTAAGAAATTAAAGGCATTTTGTGTCCAATTAGTATCTAAAACAGACCAACTAGTACCACTAAACCCACTAACCTTAAGGTTTGAATTTACATTTTTTATAGAAATATATGTTGCTTTAAAAAATTCAAGATATTCTTCTTGTGATTTGTGCCAATAGTATCCATCTAAATGTGGTTCATTCCAAATTTCAAAATCCCAAGTTTCTACTTTATTTTTACTATAACGGTTAATAAGATGTTTAACAAATGATTCCACTAAATATATCCAATGTTCTAAATTTTTAGGAGCAGATGTGTTGGCATTCCAATGATATATACTTTTATTACCAGAGGCTAAATCTTTAGGCATAAACCCAATTTCAATAAAAGGTATAATATCATTAGAAACAAAAAAATCAAAAATGAGATTAATATAACGAAAATTTAGCTGAGGAATTCCATCCTTTAATGAAAAAACCATTAGGTTATCTGAAAATATTCCATGAAACCTTACACGATTAAATCCCACTTCATTTTTCGCAGTAATAAGTTGTTCCTGTATACTTACGTTTAAAAAATCGCTAGCACGTCCAATTCCTATCATTCTTGTTAAATTTGATGGATATACCCCCTTTTCTTCATCTGTGTTCACTGTAATCATTTTACAATCTGAAGCTGGTATATTTTGAGGTATTTCTATTATATTTTCTTTATCATATTCAAAAAGTTGATTAAAAGGATTTGTTGAAATTAAGTTGATATAGTTAAATAAAGCAGACGAAACAATATTCTTTTCTAAGACTACATCCTGTTTATTATTTTTGCGAAAATCTTTAGGAGAAATTTCAAAGTATTTTTTAAAACGTTCATTAAATGTGCTAATAGAATTAAATCCTCTTTCAAAAGCTATATCACTAATTTTTTTATTAGTAAGAACAAGATCAGAACAGGCAAGTTGCAATCTATAAATAGTTACATATGTCATAATATTGATACCAGTTTCTTTCTTAAAAAGCTTAGATAGATATGCTGGACTCATATTAAACTCTTTTGCAATATCATTCAAAGAAAAACATTTAGAAATATTATCATTAATATATAATATAAAATCTAAAGTCTTTCCTTGAGATGATAATACTTTCTTATCTTTATTATTTATAGAAAAACGTTGCTTTAATATATTTAATATATTTAATATTTCTAAAATTGTTATCTTTCGCAAAAGATCAATATTATCATTCTTTTTGATATCTAATAAAGCTAACTTAGAAAGATACTTTTTAAGCAAAAACAGATCATTTGAATTAGTATTTTCTAAGACACTAAAAGCTATCGTATCTAAATCCTTAATTTCACTTTTTAACAAAGTTTCTTTTATTTGAAGAGTATAAACAATATTTTTTTCAGATATAGCCTTAGCAGAATGTCTATAAAAACTATTTACAATGTAAACTTCATCCTTATGAAGTTCCATAATTTCATTTTCTACATTTAATTCAATAGATCCATCAAGAACTAAAATAATCTCTAAAAAGTCATGCCAATGATAAGGAACTATTTTTAAATTATGAATAAAAACTTTATATGGAATTTTGTGGTGTGATGGTATCTCAATATTTTCATAAAACACTTAAAATCCCTCCTAAATAAATAAGTTTTCTAATATAACATAAGATAATATAAATTAATAATGGTTCAAAGCAGAAACTATCACAACTTTAAGATAAATAATGCATATTAAAAATAAGAATACTCAACCTATATATAATTAAATAAAAAAATGTTAAGGTATATTTTTTAAGTCAATTTCAATCAATGAATTTACATTGTAATTGGCTTCTTTTAAATAGTCAAAATTTCCAACCCCTATAGAATACATACCTGCAGCATTAATGGCTTTAATTCCAGCTGATGAATCTTCAATTCCAATACAATTTTTTGTCTGTAAATTTAATTCTTTTGCTGCTAAAAGAAATATTCCAGGATCAGGCTTCCCTTTCGATACTAATTCCGGATTTGCAATGATGTCAAAGAATGATGTTAAAGCTAACTTTTCTAATATAAGTGGTGCATTTTTACTTGCAGATGCCAATCCTATTTTTATATTTGCATTTTTAAGTTCTTTTAGAAGAACTAAAACCCCAGGTAATATGTTCTCTTTAGATAAATTAGAGATCCAGTTTAAATAATATTTATTCTTTTTATCTAGCAAATTAATTTTTTCATCGTTTGTATAATTAGAACTTTTATTATTTTGTTTTAAAATTAATTCTAAAGAATCTTCTCTCGATAAGCCTTTAAGTCCTTCGTTAAATTCTCTCGATATAGAAACACCTATTTCATCAGCAAGTTTTTTCCAAGCTTTATAATGACCTTCAGCTGTATCTGTAATTACTCCATCCAAATCAAAAATAACTCCTTTAGTTAACATCTAGTATCAAACCTCCCACAAAATGGATCTATAGGATTGATTCCTTTGAATTCACTTTTACCTATAAGCTTTTTTACTACCAATTCAATATTTGCTTTTTGATTACTATAAGCATTTATATAAGTTGGTATACGTGGTGCATCACATAAGTGGAATGGATTACCTAGAGATATCATAACTACAGGAATTTCTTTAACAAACCATGGCATAAATTGAGCAAAAGGCATTCCCCATTCAATTCTATTTGAAGTTTGATTACTTTTAGTTTGATAATCAACTCCATATATTACAATATCATATTTGTTTTTAAATTTTTCAATAGAACCAATGATTAACTCTAAGTCAAGTTTATTATTATCTAATACAGTAACTTTAAAACCTGATTTTTCAAGTTCCTCTGAGAAAATTGTTTTACTTTTGGTTTCATTTCCTAAATGAATAAATAAAACTTTTTCGTATTTTTCAGGAAGGATTGGTAAAATATTTTCATTATTTTTTACAAGAGTAATTGATTTATCAAAAATTTCTGTTGATAAATTTTTATACTCTTTAATTTTATCATTAGAAATTTTTTTTAAATTTTTATACTGTTCCTTAGTTGCTAAAATACGAAGAGCCGCTTCATTTAGTCTGTCTTCTGAAATTGCACCGCTTAAAACACCTTCAAGAATAGCTGAAAAATCTTCTTTTAAATCTTTAGTAAATAATATCATATCACATCCTGCATTAATACATTGGATTAAAGTTTCTTTTCTTGTCGCAAATGAATTAAAACCACCCATAAGTGTTGCATCCGTAATAATTAATCCATTAAAATTTAACTCTTTTCTTAATAAATCTTTAAGGAGATGTTTAGATAATGTAGCAGGTCTTAAGTCTTTATCTTCTATAGATTTATCTATACTTCTTTCAAAACAAGGAAGAAGTATATGACCTGCCATTATACAAGGAACACCAAAATCAATCAACTCTTTATAAATACTTCCATAAGTTTCATTCCATTTTTCTAAAGTCATATCATTTACTGAAGGTAGCACATGATGATCCCTATCATCTTTACCATCTCCAGGAAAGTGTTTAATTACTGGAATAACCCCACCATCTTCTAATCCTTTACAAAACTGCTTTGAAAAAGACTTAACACGAGAAGTATTATCACCAAAAGCTCTAGTCCCAGTAATAGGATTTAAATAATTAACATTTAAATCAACAACAGGCGAAAAAGTCATGTTTAAACCTAATTTAAAACTTTCTAATCCTATATAGTGTGAAGCTTCATAACTAAGATTTAAATCATTAGTAGCTGAAATTTGCATAGCACTTCCAAAACTCTCACCTTCACTTAAAATACCATTAACACCATTTTCTAAATTAGCAGAAATAAAAGGCTTTATTTTGCTATTACTATTAATTATTTCTATAACTTCTTTTGCTAAATTTTTAGTTACAGGCCTTAACATGATTCCACCAGGTTGAATTTTTTGAATAGTTTCAATAAGTTGTTCTTCTGTAATTTCAATGTTATGCATTAGAAAAAACAATTGGCCTACTTTTTCTTTTAATGACATTTTATTTAATTTATCCTTAATACCTTCAATTTGATTTTTATCCAAATTAAATGGTTGTTTTTTTAATAATTCTAAATCTAACACGCTTGTTTACTCTCCTTATTCCTGATTTCTAAGTCTTTAACTATATTGTTATACATTTCTGAAGTAAGCTTGTACCTTGATAAAATAATAATTGCTATTCCATAACCTACAACAGGTATCCATACAATTGCATTATGAAGATTAGATAATGTTTCCATGCTTTGAACCTTACCAGGTATATATCCTATTCCATTTAAAATCCATCCACTAATAGCAGCTGACATACCTGAGGTTAATTTAGAGCTAATAGTATTAGTAGAAAGAATTATGCTTTCAAGTCTTGTGTTTGTTTTCCATTCACCATACTCCACTGTAGAAACTACCATATTAGTAATAACTAGTGAATACATACCTACAATAGCACTTGATAATCCATCAATTATAATATAGAAATAAGACACCTTAAAATTAATTATGTATATAAATGAAATTATTACGCTAATACCTAAAAAATATGACATAACCTTTTTATTACCATATTTCTTTAATAGTTTAGGAGATATAGCTATTAAAATTAATGTCACAGGTAAAGCAATTAAATTTGAAAAAGAGCCAAGTTTATCATTTCCAAGAGAAAATTTATAAAAATAAATTAATAGACTCGTCTTTATGTACAATGCTGTGTATATGAATAATTTAGCTGAAATTACATTAATCAATGGGGAATTAGCTAAAAGAGCTTTTATCATATCTGATAGTTTAAGTTTATTATTCTTCTTGACTTTTTTATCTTTAATTTCAGAAGCTTTACTTAAACCCAAGTCCTTAAGAGATTCATTTGAAAATAATTCTTTAGATAACATAAGGCCAAAAATTAAAAATAAACTTCCTAAAATTACACTTAAAAGAAAAAAACCTTTTAAGTAACTTCCGTTACCTAATATATCAACTAATGGCATCTGAGCTATACCAAATCCAAATATCGCAAAAACTGAAGCCGTTTTAACACTTTGTAGGAGTTTAAAGCGGAAATTTTCATCTTTAGTAATAGCGGGAATAATTGACCAAAAAGCAATATCAAAGAATGCGTAAGCAGTCCAAAAAAGTATTGTTACAACGTATACATAAATAATATGAGTTCCTGAACTTAAATTTGGTCTAAAAAATAGTGCAATAAGTAAAATACTTATAATAGGAGGCATAGAAATAATATACGGCTTATATTTCCCCCATTTAGTGTTTGTTTTTTCTATTATTACAGCTATAATTGGATCAACAATCAATCCATAAATACGGACTACAAATAAAAGTGTACCAATAGTAGCTGCTGATAAACCAACTCCTTCAGTAAAGAAAAATAAAAATGCCGACATTAGAGCATAAACTAAATTTTGCCCGAGACCTCCCATTGCAAAACAACGGTTAATTTTTTTAGAATTTAACATAAATACAACTCCTCTCATTAATACAAGACAATTATAAGTTTTTTTTTGGCGAAAATCTCTCAAATTATCCACTTCTTATCTATAGCTTCTTATCTATTTAAAAGTTTTCATTCTAAAAAAGTTTAATCTGTAGCTATTTTGTTACAGATTTTTGTTATTTCTTTAATTTGTAAAAATATTTATAAAGTCTAAGTTAATTTTAAGGTTGTAATTTATGTACTTATAAATTAACAGTGAGTGTTGATTGATATTGGTTATTTTTATAAAGTTATAAATTCTCAGTGATTTGTCTAACATAATTTTTTTAAATATTTTTCTGAAATAATAAAGGACGAGTCACTCTCATTTATCTTCATGAGCATAACTCGTCCTATCAATTATAACCTCTAATATAACCTTTAATTTATCAATATAACTTAACACATACTTAATTTATGATACAATATCAATACTATATTTTAAGAATCTATGGCAAATCTATAAAAAATAAAACTCCATCATCTACATTTTCTACTCCAGCTATTCCACCATGAAGTTCTGCTATTAACTTTACTATAGAAAGTCCAATTCCATGTCCTCCATATTGTCTTGATCTAGCTTTATCTACTTTGTAAAATACATCCCAAATATTTCTCAATTCATTTTCTGGTATGTGATTACCACTATTAAATACAGATACCCTTACTCCAGATTCTTTCTTTTCTCCAATTATTCTTATAACCTTCTTTTCATCTAAGTGATGTAAAGCATTTATAATATAATTGTTTATAACACGTTCAATAAGCCCATAATCAGCTAATACCACTAAATCCTTTTGAATATTCAAATCTAAAGTTATATATTTTTCAACAAATGTAGGATTAAACCTATCTACTATATTTTTAATAAGTCCTTCTATATCAAATTTAGATTTTTTTAATTCAAATACTTCTGATTCCATCATTGAAAGATTTAATAACTCCTTAACCATTCTGTTCATCCTATCACACTCTTCTGAAATAACCATACAATATTTTTCTCTATTTTCCTTATCATTAGCGACACCATATTTTAATCCTTCTGCATATCCTTTAATCACACCTATAGGTGTTTTCAATTCATGAGATATGTTTCTGACAAGTTGTTTTCTACGTTCAACATCATGTTTTAATACGTCCATAGCATCTTTTAATTTTTCCGACATCTTATTTATACTCTTTCCAAGACTTCCTATTTCATCTTGTGAATCATAAACTACACGTTCATTAAAATTAAGATTAGATATATCCTCAGCAATATTACTAATTTGTCTGATTGGTTTAGTAATTCTATTTGAAAAAATAAATATAATTATAATTCCTATAGATATTATAAAACCCCCTACAATAATATAAAACTGATTTGAAATAGATACACTTTCACTAATGCCTTTCATTGATTTTCTTAAAATAATAAGTTCTCCATTATCCATCTTTGATAAAAATACTACTTTAGGTTCCTGATCATTTGATTTTTCAATAATAGAATATACATATGTATTTGAGAGTTTTTCCTCATTATCTTTAAAAATTTTTTCAACATCTTTAGGTAGTTTTAATGGATTAAATCCTCCTCTTCTAGTAATAGAGGTATATTGTACTTGAAGATTGCTATCAGTAACTATACAATTGACATTTTCAATTTCATTAATAAATTTTATATAATCAGAGAAATTTTCTCTATCATTAACATATTTATCTTTAATCTTATCATTTATATCTATAAAAATATTTTTATTTTTATAGATATAATATTTTTCTAAAAATAAATTATTTATAACTACACCTAAAATAATCATAAAAAACATTGCTATAGCAAATATTAAAGAAATCTTTGTCCTTATGCTCCTCATAAATCACCCACCTCAAACATATATCCAGATCCTCTTATAGTCTTTATATAATCACCACATTTTAATAATTTAGCTCTTAAAGTCTTTACATGGGTATCTATAGTGCGAATATCACCCTCAAAATTATGTCCCCATATTCTATATAGTATTTGTTCTCTAGTTAATACTCTTCCACTATTTTGAGTAAAATAAATAAGGAGATTATATTCTTTTCTGTTTAAATCAATTTCTATATCATTTATCATTACCTTGTGTGCCTTCTGATTTATTTTTATATCTCCAACTATAATATCATCAGTACGCTCTTTTCTTATCTTAGTTAACAATCTATTAAGTCTAGCAATAAATACCTGATAACTAAATGGTTTTGAAATATAATCATCAGCTCCATTTTTAAATCCCATAACCTCATTTTTTTCATCACCTAATGCAGTTAACATAATTATAGGTACATCAGAATATTCTCTTATTTGTGTAAGAACCTCCCATCCGTCATATATAGGCATCATTACATCTAATATAAGTAAATCAATATCATTTAAATTAAAATATGTATCAATAGCCTGTTGTCCATCACAAGCTTCTATAGGAATACATCCTTCTTTCCTTACAATATCACATACAAGTTCCCTAAAAACATTATCATCATCAGCAATAAGAACTTTTATATCCACATAAATCCCCCCTTATAATTATTATTATCAAGTTAGCTATTATGTAACAAGTTATTTTATAAAAATCATGTGAAATTTACGTGAAAAAATTATGTTATTTTTAGATATTTCTATATTTTTTTCTTTAAAATACAAAAAATCTTAGATAGGATGTCTAATATATATAGTAAAATAATATAGATAATACCATATATTATTATTAATTTGAGAGGTATTTAATGAGAAAAATACATTTTTTTATAATTCAATTTATAGTTTTTTTGGGGTACGTATTTTGTGCTTGTTATCTTAGAAAAACAGTACAAAATCCAGAAAATATTCACTTATTATTTGACGGAACAGCTAGATATATTTTAAATTTAAAAAATATTTTAGGTTTAATTATGGCTTTGCTTGGAGTATGTATTATTTTAAAAAAAAATTAAATATTATTTTATAATATAACATGAAACATTTCTTATAGACAGGATATTCATAGGCTAGTATATTATCACTAGTTTATAAATCTGTAATTTCATAACAGCTGAATTCTCCTGAATAACAAGTTCTACCCCTCAGATGAAAGCAAGTTTCACTGAGGGGTAGAACTTTGTTTATACTATAATATCAACATTAACTTAAAATATAGCGTTAATATAAAATTTTCTATTGTGCCTCTTCTCTCTCCATATAAGCTACACTTCTGTTTCTTCCTAACGTTTTTGCCATATAAAGAACCTTATCAGCTTTTTTTAAGCCTTCATAAAAATTACATTCATCTTTTTTAAATTCATAAATTCCTAAGCTTAAAGTTATATTATTAAAAGTTTTATTATCTATACAACAACTATGATTTTCAACAGCTTTTCTTATTCTTTCACTAATCATTCTTGCTGCCTCTAATTCAACCTTAGGTAATAAAACTAAAAATTCTTCTCCACCATATCTTCCTATAATAGCATCTTTTCTTATTTCATGTTTTATTATAGAAGTTACTTCTTTAAGTACAATATCTCCTGTATTATGTCCATAAGTATCATTTATTTTCTTAAAATAATCGATATCAATCATTATTATAGAAAATTTCTTTTTATTTCTAGTACTAGACTTTAAAATCTTTTTGCCTTCCTTTAATATAACACTTCTATTAAAAACTCCAGTTAATGAATCATAGGTTGCAAAATATTTAACCTTATTAAAAAGTCTACTATTTTCTAAAGCAACTCCTATATAAGATGCTAATACTTTAAGTTCACTAACATGATTTTTGTTGTATGCATTCTTTTTATAACGTTGCATAGTTATTACACCTATAGGGTTACCTTTAATTAAAATAGGTACATAAATTATTGATTTAGATTTAATTTTTATATCATTAGCATTTTTTATCGAGGTATACTTTGAATATTCACTAAAAAAATCATTAATCAATAAATCTTTTTTATTTCTAAAACAATAACTTGAAAGATTTTTTTTATCATCTATCTTTATAATTTCCAAATTTACCGTCTTTTTATTCTCTATAAATAACTTATAATTTAATTGTTTAAGTTTATCTTCATATAAAGCAATTCCAAAAATATCTGCTTCAACCCTCTCTCCAACTTCAGCATAAATTACCTTAAACATTTCGTCTATTTCTAAAGTTGATGTTATTTTTTTGCCCAGTTCTGAAATAACATCCATTTTTTTATATAAATCCTTGTACAACTTTGCTTCTTCTACTACATTCTCATATTTTAAAATTGTAAACCAAACACTATTAAATGAATTGTAAATAATCTTTTCACAATCATTAAACTTTTCAATAGCATCACAGGCTTGTTTATATTGTCCTAATTTTTTATATATATCACTTAATCCACTATATGCTTTAGATTCTAAAATAATAAACTCTGAATTTTTTAAATACTCTAATGCTTCAAGAAATTTCTTTTCTGCAAAAACATATCTTTCATAATTGGCATCACATTTTGCCCATCTTATTAAAGTTTTTATCTTTAAATATTCTCTATTATTTTTATTACATATATTAATTACATCATTAAATTTATTTACTGCTTCTTCATATTCACCTAATCTATAAATAATCTCAGATTTAATTGATAATATTTTAATCTTATAAATATTATTATTATTTTCATTTATTAAATCTAAAGCTTTATCACAATACTCTTTTGCTTTTTCCAAATCTTTAAATTTTAATTTACATTCTGCTAATATTATATAGAATTCAATTTTATCACTTAATCTAAAATTATTTTCATAAATTTCTAACTTATCAATTATTTTTAGTGCTTCTTCATAATTATTACTCTCAATATATGCATGCACTGTATTTATTAATAACTCAACTAAAAGATTTGGATCCTCTATTTGATTTGCTAATTTTATTCCTTTTAAACCATTCATAATTGCCAAATCAAATTTCCCAAGTTTTGCATATTCTAAAATAAGTAAAGCATATGTTATAATACGTCCTTTTGCACTACCAGTATCTTCAAAAAATGCATTTGCTTTCAAGTTGAAATCTATAGCTTTTCTAAAATTACAATTCATACTTTCGTACCAGCCAATATAGACAAAACACCAGTTTTTACTATATTCATAATTATTTTGTTCTGAAATTTGTAGTAAGCGATCCATTATATCTTTCACGTATTTAGGATTATATTTAATATTTTCTATAGCCAAGCTTTTAAAATACTCAATATAATTTTCATCTTGCTTAAAATTATTAATATGCTCCTCCAATTCAGGATAATTATTCATGTCTACCCCCCATATTAATCATGTTTAAATATATCCATATATTTAAATTAATTAATTTTTTGCTTAATGAACTAAAAAAATATGACTTATTAATACTATCTATTTAAACTTAACTTCTGATTCTGAAAATGTTGATATTTTAAGATAAATTCCCCTTTATACTAAAATATCAACACTATTTAAAACATAGTCAAACTTTAAAATAAGAATAAAAAATGGTATCGATTCCTCTCATATAGTTTATTATTGAAATCAATATTATTATAATATTAAATTCATTCTTCCTTAGTTACATTTAATAATCTTTTGCCAAATTCATTTCAGCACCACCAAACTCTTCTTAAATATAAGCTAAGAAAAGTTAAAAAGCTGAACACCTTACTTAATTAAATATATAAATTCCTCCAAATATAAATCAATATTATTATTAATTCTATTTTATTAAAACTAAAGATATAATTGAAAAAGTACATTAATCACATATTAATTACATAATAATTAAAAAATAATCTTAACTTATATATTTAATCAATCATATCTTTATTGCAACTAATTAAAATTTAATGATCCATCTTCATTAAAATTACAAGTATATCCATCAATAATTGTAATGCTTGTACTCATAGTTCCATCTTCATTTAGATAGTAATATTTATTATTTTGAGATAACCATCCTGTTCTCATGGTACCAATGTAATTTATATAATACCATTTTCCATTATTATACATCCATTCTCCACTTTTCATAGAACCATCACTATTTAAATAATACCAGTATCCCTTATATTGAAGCCATCCTTCTTCCATTGCGCCATATGGATTTAAAAAATATTTTTTTCCATCATATATAACCCATCCTGTAACCATAGCTCCAGAATTATCTAATAAGTACCAGTTACCATCAACTTGTATCCAACCTTTTTTCATCATTCCTGCTTCATTTAAATAATACCACTTATCATTATTATAAAGCCATCCTGTTTGCATTACTCCATTTCCATCAAGATAATACCAATCCCCATCTTCTAAAAGCCATCCTGTTTGCATTGCACCATGGATAGCTAAATAATACCATTTACCATCTACAGTTATCCATCCTGTTTGCATATTACCTCTTTTATTAAAATGGAAATAGCTATCATAGTATCTATCATAAAACCAAGTATCGTTTAAACATTCTCCTAATGAATCATTATATCTCCACCTACCATTTATGATTACCCATTGATTTGGTTTAATTACAGAATTAATAGAATTAGATATATCCGGAGATATAGGAATCCCTACATACATATTTAATGTATATTCCTTAAATCTTTTAGTTTCTATATCAGTAACTTTAACTTTAATGATATATTTCCCAATCTCACCAAATCTTATTTTTATTAAATTAGGTTCATCTAGTTCTGTGCCATTAACTGATACCTTATAATTTTCATCCTCAGTAACAGCATTAAGAAGTACCTTTGATGTATCATGGTCAATTTCTATATTATAAGAAGATTTTTCTTTTTCAAATCCAATATTACTAGAATCAATATTTATATCTTTTAAATATATAGTATCTTTTCCACCTCTATATATGTACAAAGTATATAAGCTTGTATTAGCACTATTATCATCTCTAACTTCTATTTCTATTTTGTTTTTTCCCTCTTTTAAGTTTAGTATCTTTCTATACTTATCGTCCCTTTTTAATAATTCTCCATTAATTTTTACTTTATCATCCTCATCTTCTGGTCTTGCTCTAACTATTATCTCATCTAATGATTTATCAACATCTAAAATATAAGAATATTTATTTTCAGAAAAATTAATATCGTATCCATCACTTAAAGATATACTCTTTAAATATACCTTGCTTGCAGCATAAGCTGTTGTATCTGTTAAATTCAAATAATCTGTCGGCCAAAATATATTAAAAGCATTAATAATCAAGATTGATGTAACTATATTTTTTAAGCTTTTCTTCAAAATTTATCCCCCCTTAGGCACATAAAATAAAATAATAGTTCAAATATATAAGTATATTGGTCTATTATTTTTATCCGCCTTATATAGTTGATATAATATATAATTTTACCACTATATTACTATAAGGTAAATTAATATTACCTTAATATAAGATTAACTTTTAAAGAAGGATATAGAAGCAAACATCCCTTATTCTTACACAATTATTCTATATTGTTTTTTATGTTTATACCTTAGTTATTTCTTATTTTAATTAATATTCTTTAGTTATATTTATATATATTTTTTAATTAAGTTGATCCATTTATAATCTTTTATATAATTTTTATAGAAAATTATATATTTAGACACATGAAATAAAATAATATACCAAAGAAGCGTTGTATATTCTGTGTCAGACAAAGAAGCAAGTTCAGTTAATAGCAAGTTACTGACGAAGTAATACGCAAAATAGATGAGCTTACTGATCTATTATTTTTTTGAATGTGCCTTATAATTAATATTATCTAGTTAAAAAAATATATATGATAAATTTCCTATATAAGTTCCTCACTATACTGGTAAGTAATGTTATTTATAAGTATTTTAAGATTTATATTAATGAACAAATTTTATTGAAACTTATATATTTAAATTATAGCAAAATAACATATGTATAACAAATATAATGTATTTATTCCAATATATATATAATAAATTATTAAAATAATAATTATTAAAATAGTAAATGCACGGAATTTATAAAATTTTAATTATTAAAAATTCTACAAATTATATATTTTTTAATAATTTTATAATACCAAAATTAAGCACATACTTCATATGTAATATTTCCCACAATATAATTACCAATTTATTATTATATACTATCCATTGTGAACTCAAAAATATAAATCTAACTAATATGAAGATATTAAATTGTAAATTTCCATATACACATCATCAATTTAAAAATTTACTTTTTCCTTATATTTTATCTGATTTTCTGACTTAAAAATCCACATAATTTTCTATATAAAAAAAAGTTGTATTACCACAATATAGTAATACAACTTTTCTCTCTTTAATAATTTGTCGATATAATTAAAACTTAACTTTATTATAACATATTTAAAACTTTATTCAATATTTTTTGTAAACCTTTATATTTTTTTACTATTAATCCAATTTTATCTTTAAGTTTAACAAACCTTCATTTCTATATACCATATTTCAAAGATAATCTCTATGTAAAAATACAAGAGTATATAATTGACGAAAATGTATTGAAACAAACTTTTAGTGTTTCATCATTTATTTAAACTACTTAGCATTAAGTAATAACTATTGTTTGAGCCTTTAGGCGATTTTAGTTGTTTTAGCTAAGTTGATTAAATAAAATTTATTTCTGTATTTTCTATAAGATACTCTGCCTAAAAAAGAACAATTAATACGAAATGATGCATAAAAAAAATGAACTTTAGTATTTCTTGATTTAAATAGGAGGTTTACGTTAAGAATATTGTTACTGTTTGAGTGCTTGATAGTCTATTTTTTCAAAGATAATCTCTATGTAAAAATATAAGAGTATATATAATTGACGAAGATGCATTGAAACAAGCTTTTAGTGTTTCATCATTTATTTAAACTACTTAGCGTTAAGAAATAACTATTGTTTGAGCCTTTATGCGAGTTTAGTTATTTTAGCTAAGTTGATTAAATAAATTATAGAAACTCTTAAGCGTAGTTTCTTAGCATCTAGAGTCAATTATATATACTCTTTTTTATTTATAGATTATCTTATCCAAGCTCCATTCCAGCCTAATCTATATCCACCTATTGTTGTATTAGAAAGCATTGCTCCTGAACCATTACAATAGTACCATGTTCCATTATCATATATCCAACCTGTTTGCATTGCTCCACTATATTGGTTTAAGTAATACCATGTTCCATTAACATATGTCCAACCTGTTTGCATTTGTCCAGTGTATGGATTTAAGTAATACCATGTTCCTCCAGTATATGCCCAACCTTTTCTAGCATATCCATATCCATCAAATAAATACCATGTTCCAAAATTTCTATCAAGGAACCAAGAATTCTTAATAGGATTTCCTGTTGAATCATTATACATTAAGTTTCCATTAACAGTTACCCATTGATCTGCCTTAACTGGCTTACTTGCTTCTTCAGTACTTTCTTTATCATCACTATCTTTATCTGAAGATTTTCCTCTATTAATAGTTAATGTATACTTTCTTCTATCATCATCATTTCTAAGTTTTATTTCAAATTCATTTTTGCCTTCTTTTAAATTTACAGTCTTCTTATAATCATTATCTTCATCAACTTCTTTACCATCAATTTTAACTTCAACCTCATCATCCTCTGGTTTAGCTACTACTTTAACTGATGAAGTTGATCTATCAACATCTGTGCTATAAGAAGTTTTACTTTTCTTTAATTTTATAGTTTCTCCGCCTACTTTAAGCTTATCTAAATAGATATCATCACCATCATCATCGTCATCATCATCGTCGTCATCGTCTCTATCTTTATCACATTGAACATATATTGTATAAGTTTTACTCTTAGAGTCTTCATTTTTTGGCCAAACTTCTACTGATATTTTAGTTGAAGATGAACTTACAGGTATCTTTTCATTTTCATCATATTTCTTAGAACCCTTTTTTATTTTATAATCATATGTTCCCTCAACATCTAAATCTATATATACCCTATTACCTGATTTTATATTGACATAATATTTTGTGTTTTTTTCATCAAAATCAACTTTATCCTTACTTTTACATTTTTTACTGTCATATAATTGTAATTCACTACTACCAGATGATTTTTTTACCTCTATCTCTTTTACTTTGAAATTTGTTTTAGAATCATTTGTTGTATCTGCAGCATGAGCCTGTGTAGTCATTAAATTAATATATTTTGCTGGTTCAATTGTAGCAAATGCTGATACAGTAAGTAGCGTAGCAACTACTCTTTTGAATATTTTATTCATTTTACCACTCCTCCCCCTATTAACATACATTTTACCATGGAATTATTAAACTGTAAATTAAGATAACCTTAAGATATTCTTAATTGAATAATTATCAAATATTTGATATGAAATTTCAAAATTAGATATGATAATAATAGTTATGATTTTGAATCTCATTAATATATACAATTTTCTTTGAAAATATTGGTACCTTTTTCGTGAATATTTGGAAATTTACTAATAATATCAATATTTCAATGGACAATTGACAGTTGATAATCTACAATTATGGTTGAAATCATTCGGCTTTCTTTAAATTATATATTTTAGAAATCATAAGGTAATCCAATCCTGAATTGTCAATCGTCCATTGTCCATTGCGAATTCAAAATATCCCATTTACCTTAGATTTTATCAGTCTTTTAGGCTTAAGAAATTATATACTTTTCTAGACATTTAAAAAAATAAGTATATGTAACTAACCCATATTTAGGAAATTACATATACTTATTTATAAAATATATAATTATCTTCTTAACTATATTTTAAACGTATTTTGATATTATACCATGATAATCCAATATTTGCTCAAAATATAAATTACTTTTTTATATATTCTGTTATTAAAAATTTATCCTCTTATCCATGCTCCATCTGAGCCTAATTTGTATCCATTAATTGTTGTATTATTTAACATTGCTCCTGATTGACTTAAGTAGTAGTACTTACCATTGTCTATTATCCAACCAGTTTTCATTGCTCCTGATTCACTTAGATAATACCATTTACCTCCATTACTTAACCAGCCTGTTTGCATTGCTCCACTTTCATCTAGATAGTACCAAGTTCCAGCACTAGTTAACCAACCAGTCTCCATGTTTCCATCTGAATTTAAGAAATACCATTTTCCTGAAGACATATCTTTATACCAGTTACTCTTTATTGCTCTTCCGTTTGAATCATTATATTGCCATCTTCCATTAACAGTTACCCATTGATTACATTTTAATTGTACACTTGGGCCTGGGTTATTTGAATTATTGTTTGTATTATTGCTTGGTTTAGTAGTATTTGTATTGTTATTTGTTTTATCTTTATCTTTTTTATCTTCTGAAGTCTTGTCTGTTCTATTTATATTTAATGTGTAAGTTCTTTTATTATCATCATCATCTTCAACAGTGATTTTGATTTTATTCTTACTCTTCTCTAAATCAACTTCTCTTCTATATTTATCATCATCATTGACTTCATGTCCATCAATTTCAACTGTGTAATCTTCATTTGCTGGTTTAGCTTTAATCTTTACAGATTTAACTGATTCAGGAACAGTTATATCATATGAGCTTGTTTTCTTTGAAAAATCTATTTTTCCTTCACTTAATGTAATATCATCTAAATAAATCTTATCATTTGAATCCTCATCGTCATCATCATCTTTATCTCTTTTTGAATCAGACTTATCATATACATGTATTTCGTAAGTTTTTTCAGCATGTTTTTTTACATTATCGTCATCAAATTCGCCTTTTTCGTATATTCTTAGATAAAGAGTATCACCTGAGCTTACTTTTATCTCATCACCTAATTCGTTTTTATCCTTTTTACTACCTTTAAAAACATATGCCTCATAATCACCATCTACATCAGCATCTATACTAATTTTTTTATCATCCTTACCTGGCTTTACATAATATTTTGTAGTGCTATATTTAAACTTTGTTTTATCTTTACATTTTGAATCACTGTAAAGCTTAAGGTCATCACTATCACCCTTAACTTTAAAATCCTCAATGTCATCTTTGCTAATACTAGAAGATTTAGCATAAGCTGTAGTTGTCCCAAAATTAATAGCACTTGCTGGTGCTACTGCAGTAAATGCACTTATAACAAGTGTAGCTGCAATAATGTGTTTTAAACGTTTATTCATGTTCTTTCCCCCTCATTCAATATAAGTATAATTTTACCACACGAGGGAGGTTTTATGAATACATTTAATCTTAAATAATTCTTAAGAGAAATTTAATACCCCTCAAGTCAAAAATAAAAATCATATTACAATATGTGTTCTAATTAAGTTATTACATTTATAATCTTTTGTAAAATCTTTATAAAAAAATTATATCTTAAATTAATAGTATCTACTTAGAAGCATATATATCATAAATTTTCTATATAAGTTCCTCAGTATGCTGGTAAGTGATGTTGTTTATAAATATTTTAATATTTATATTAATGAACAAACTTTATTGAAACTCATATAATTTAAAAATAAATTTAATAAAATTCTCATATTCCTGAAAATAAAAATTGATATTGTTGAATAAAGAGAACTGGCATAGGAATTTACTTAAATCCCTCTGTCCATGATTTCTATTCAACAATATCAATATTATTTTAAAATTTATTGTAAACTTCCATCTTCATTGAAGTAGTACTTAGTTCCATCTATATATCTTGATTTTGTTATCATAATACCATTTATATTAAAGTAATACCATTTTCCATCAATTAAAACCCATTCATTTTTCTTCATTTGACCTGATTGTTCATCTAAGTAGCACCATCCATCACTTGAATATGCCCATCCTGTTTTCATTGCTCCATTTTCATCTACACAATACCAGTTTCCATCATGTCTAAACCAACCTGTATACATAGCTCCTGATGGATCTTTAAAGCAATACCATTTTCCATTTACTAAATTCCAATCTATAGCTGCTGCACCATTCTCTTTTAAATAGTACCACTCTCCATCAACCCATTTCCAAGCTGAACTTTCCATATGACCATAATTATCAAAGTAATACCAATCTTCTCTATCAACCTTAAACCAGCCTGTAGCCAAAGTTCCGTCTGCCTTTAAATAACATGCCTTACCACCATCTTGAGCCCATTGTGATTTTCTTACTTCACCATTTCCATCAAGACAATATATCTTGTCCCCATCTTTTATCCATTGAGCATATAATTGATAACCTTGCTTTGGAGAGAAGTAACATCTCTTACCATCAACAATTTGCCAGCCTGTTTCCATAGCTCCATCAATTCTATTAAAGTAATAATTTTTACCCTCTATTTCATGCACTCCTCTATATTTAATACCATCTTCATCATAGTAATAAATATATCCATCTGTCTTGTCCCATCCTTCATCTTTGTTAATTCTATCAAAGAAGTCATCAGTATGGTCATCTAACTCATCAAATAAATCAGTTATTGAATTTGTAACCTTATCTACAGAATGAGCTATATCATCTAACCCATCAGTAATTGAGCCTGTAATATTGCCTATTTTTCCTATTATTCCATCTACGTCACCTTTTATTTTATCTCCTAAATTTTTTATTACCTCTTCTAATTTATCAATTAACTCAGGTAAAGCTGCATTCCCTACAGCTCCTAACTTCGTAGTATCAACATATATAGGTTTTTCTCCAGATTTTAATAACATTGCTGTAATTGGTCCACCAGCTATAATTCCCATTCCTACTACTGTACCATCATTCTTTACTGCTGAATATTGATATACAGGTATTTGTTGTGCTGCACTTTGTAATTGTGTGCCTGCTGCCTCAATTGCACCTGGTAATACTTGTGCAACTACTTCTTTAACTTTGGCATCAATTTTAGGTTGAATCATTTGTGCAATTTTTTCATCTGGTAATGCAGCCAGTTCTGGATGTTCTGCTTTTGCTGTAGCAACTGCCTGTGCTGTTACCATTGCTGTCACCTTAGATGTTACCTCTTTAGTTACCATTGGTGTTACTATCTTTTCTGCTGTTTGTTTACTTAAATCCACCTTAACATATTTCATAAATGTAAGCTTAACATCATCTGCATTATTATATACATTGCTCTTCAAATAATTTTTTAATCCCACTTGTACATTAGCTTCATCTGTTGCTGTCCAGCCACCTGTTGCAGATGTTGTTGCTGCATATGCTGAAACATTTCCTGTAAATATATCCTTAGGTGCTATAGCCACAACTGAAGTTGCTACTAATACTAATGCCATCACTTTCTTAATTCTTTTTATCATATTTCTTCCCCCTTGATAATTCCCGCGATTTAAAATAAAAAAATCTATACCCCTGGGGTACCCCTGAGGTACCCCAGGGGTATAGATTGAAGTTTAAGATTTAAACTATAAGATTAAAATTTTAATTTATAGCTTGTCTGTCATGTAAATTCCATAATTACATATTAAATTTAATTAATTATATTTTACATCATAAAATCAAAATACAGGAAATAAATCCACAATAATATTGATATAAAATATTATACCACTTATACTGACCAGTTTAAATACAAAATTGACCAACGTTCATTGTTAATTTATGCTAATAGATCTAGCTATTATTAAACTAAAATTCTAAGATTAAAATTAGATACTATAAACTGGTTTAATTGCCCTGATTGGTATAAAGATAGGGTTAAAAAATTAATATTTACTAGATGTGACATTATAGATTCTCTTTAAAAATACTCTATGCTTTAAGTGAATTTTGATATTGTAGAATAAGACGAACTGTCATTAGAATTCCTCTGTCCATGATCTCTATTTTAAAAATAAATTCAATTAAAAATAGTAGTGATATTGGTAAGCAGACATTTGAAAATAAGCTGTTGATGTTCTTAAGTAAGAATCCAAAAGTGAAAATCCAAATTTTATATTTGGTTATTTGAACTTTCACAGCGTGCATTTTATATTTGGTTCTTCGAACTTACTGGACGAATGTAAATGAGTCAAGTTTCCTTTTTGTCATATCCATTAATTACTTGTCCAAAGTTTATCTTTGGAGTAAGTAGGATTGGGTGCAACTTTTCATCTAGAAACATCCAGTGAAATTTTCATAGTCTTGCAAAATAATATCACTATTATTAGTAAAACATATTTAAGACACATTCAAAAAAAATAATAGACAAGTATGCTCATCTATTTTGTGTGATACTGCATTAGCAAATTTAGTTAATAGCTCGCTATTAACTAAATTTACTTTCTTGTCTGACACAAAATATGCAAAGCCTCTTTGATCTATTATTTTATTTCATGTTCCTAAATCTTAAATTTTTGTACCATTTCAGCAAGTTTTTGTGCAAGCTCTGCTTGACTTTGTGCTGATATAGCTATCTCATTTATTCCTCTTGTATTTTCATCAACACTTTGCTTAATTAACTCTACCTTTTCATTAGAATTTTGAGCAATTGTCTCCATCTTTTGAATTGCCATACTAACCTCACCAATTGTAGCTGCAACTTCTTGAGACATACATGAAATCTCATCTGACATTTTACTTACAAAATCTGAATCATTGTAATAATGGTGTCCAGCATCCCCATAAGCATCAAATTGTTTTTGTATATCTGTATTAATAAATTCAAGCATATCCTTACCAGTATTAATACTCATTTTAAATGCTTTATTAACATCATTAATAGTTTCTTGTATTCCAACTACAGATAATGAAGATTGTTCTGCAAGTTTTCTAACTTCATCTGCAACAACAGCAAATCCCTTCCCTTGTTCTCCTGCTCTTGCTGCTTCTATTGCTGCATTTAATGCAAGTAAATTAGTTTGCTCTGCTATACTTGCAATTGTATCTGCCATAACTTTTATATTTTCAACTACCTTACCATCTTCAATAGCTTTTAGCATTCTCTCTTCTTTTTCACTACATAATTTTTCAGTTTCTTCAATAGCATTTTTACTTTTTTCTTGAACTACAGTAGCTTTTTTCTTAAATTCATTTGCATTATCACTACCTTGCATTGCTTTAGCTGAAAGCTCATTTATATTGGCATCAACTTCTTCAACTGAGGCTGTTATTTGCTCAGATGCTGCACTCGTTTCATACATTCCACTTGAAATTTCACTTACTGCTTCATTTATATGTGCAGCACTAGCTGATAACTCCTCAACAGTAGCTGAAAGTTCTTCACTAGATGAACTTATATCTTGAGAATCATTCATTATACTTTTTACTAATTCTCTTACGTTTCCTTGTACTTTATTTAAAGCATCAGCAGTTTGTCCAAATTCATTAGTAGTACCAATATCAATAGGTGTTGAGAAATCATATGAAGCTAATTTTTCTGCAAAATCCTTCATTTTATTTAATAACTTAGAAATACTAAGTGATGAACTTAGTGCAAGTATAATTGCAATTACAATTGATATTATAGTTATAACATCAATATATAATTTAGATTTATTAAAGGTGTTTTTATTGATTTCATTAGTTTCTGCTGCAATACTTTGATTTATATCTGCAAGTTCATTTAAACTATTTACCATTTTATTTTGTATAGGTTGTAAATTTAAATAATTTTTTTCAGCATCTTCAAATTTACCTTCATAAATACAAGTAAGTACGTTTTCTCTTTCTTTTCTGTATTCTACTAAATTTTCTTTAAATTTATCCCATGCTTGTTTCTCTTTATCAGAAACATTTAAACCTTCATATTCTTCTATAAGTGCACTATTTTCATTAATTTTTTTAGTTATCTCTGGTTTAGCATCTTGTAACATATCCTGATGATCACTATGCATCCCTAGTAATATTTTTCCATTTATCATCTCTAAATTGGCCTTCATAGATAAAATTTTATCCATAGCTTGTAAATTGACATTATACATATCTCTTCCATTATCATTTATTTTTACCAAAGCTGTGCTTCCAACATAGCCAATCAATATTACAATCATTGCCATAAATAAAAATGATATCATTAATCTTGTTTTTACCTTCAAATTTTTATAAAAATCCATACTATGTACATCCTTTCCTATTTAAATTCTTCATATATGATGCTAATTGAATAGTATTAATACATATATTTATTTTCTATAAAAATTAAATAAGAAATTATAAATGTATTAACTTAATTAGAACCTATATACTTATCTTTCGTTTAATATTAATCTACCTTTATGTATTTATAAGTAAAATTTTTGAATTTAAGCTATATCTTAAATTTATTTAAGTATTATTTTTATAACACTTAAACATAAGATAAATATTACTATCTTAAATAATACAAATTTCAAAATTCTTACTTTATATTAATGAAATTATAATATACTAAACATTACATATAAATATAAAGAATAATTCAATATATGTCACTACTTTTTTATACTTTAGGAGTATTAATCATATATTTAAAATACAATATTATAAAGTTCTCCTCAGATTGTCAAGCAATATAATTTTCTAAGAAACTCAAAAAAATCACACCCCAAGAGTGCAATTTTTTTAATTGGCTATGTGTTGATATTTTAGTATAAGGGCGAACTGGCATTGGAATTTATTTTTTAGAACTCTTAATGAAGATTTGTCAAATTAATTGCTTGTCAACAATCTCTGATTGGGAGCATGCATTAATTGGACTAAGCTTTATTTTAGAGTTCTTAAAGAAATTCCCCTGTCCATGAGCTTTATACTACAATATAAACATTCACTTAAAACATAGCCTTTTAATTATAAATTTTTAACTATCTTTTTAATTTAAGCTCCTACTGTGTGTATCATTCCATTTTTATTTGTATAATATTGTGCACCACAATCTTCTATACATCCTGTTTGCATTACTCCCTTTGAATTAGCAAAATAATCTGCCTCTCCATCTTTAAACCAACCAGTTTGCATTTCTCCATCATCATTTAGATAGTACCAAGCATGTCCATCTTGAATCCAACCAAATTGCATCTCTCCATCTTCATTAAAAAAGTGCCACTTTCCATCAATATATTCCCATCCAATATGTTTCTTATTGTCTACTGGTTCATGTGTAATTTCTGCTGTTTGCATTAACAAAATCCCCCTTAATCTTTAGTGTTTGTATTTAAGGCCTATTCAAAAAATAATATATCAATATGTTTTTGATTTATTAAATTCTTTCATATGCCTAATGTTATTCTAAAAATATTAAGTTAAAAATTTCTTAATATTTATAATGCCTACCTATACTTTTCTTAAATAAAAAGTTTTAATTCAATTCCACAAATTTAATCTAAAAGTTTTAATCCAAATTTAAATGTAAGCTAAAATTTGGGTTAAATATGCTGTCTATTCAATAATTAAATAGTTAGCTAATAGTAAAAAAATATGATCATATTTAGGCATATGCCTGAAAATAGCAAGTCCAAAATGCCCTAATTATTTTTCTTAGGCAAGGAAGTAGATTCTTCTCATAGTAAACTTATTGATAAAATTTGCTAATGCAGTATAATGTAAAATAAGCTTACAGATGAACTTATCATTTTGTGATTATGTCTTAACTTCAAGTAAATTATATCAAGTGTAATATTTTCTGTAACTACCCCAAAGGGTAGGTTGCATTTTTAATTAGCTTTGTAATTTTTTCATCATCTGTTTAAATATATGGTAATGAATTAATAAGAGGAATTACTCCTTAACTTTTCCGATAAAAATCCCGTATATCAACAAATATGTATAAGTTAAATTTAGTTCTCATGTTATAATTTGTTGCTTTATTATAATATTGTATTAAAATTTTCAAGTGCAAATTTTAATACAATAAACATAGTTAAATTTTTATAGTTATACAAAACAATTTATTTAAAATAAAAATAAATGTATATGAGTCAAGTTTCCTATTTTGCTTCTGTCAATCAGCTATATTTTAAATATATACATTGCAATAATAATCATTCAATAAATTACATAGCTATATATTCTTTTGTTGAAAATTTAAATTTGCAATATATATATTCTAATTAAGTTATTACATTTATAATCTTTTATACAATTTTTATAGAAAATTATATCTTTAATTAATAATATCCAGTTAGAAGCATATATATCATAAATTTTCTATATAAGTTCCTCACTATAATGATTAGTAATATCATTTATAAATATTTTTTAATTTATATTAATGAACAAACTCTATTGGAACTTATATACTTAATAAATAAAAATAGTAGTGATGTTGTTGCAGCAAACATTTGAAAATAAACTGTTGATGTTCTTAAGTAAGAATCCAAATTTTATATTTGGTTCTTCGAACTTACTGGACGAATGTAAATGAGTCAAGTTTCCTTTTTGTCATATTCATTAATTACTTGTCTAAAGTTAACCTTTGGAACAAGTAGGAATGGGGGCAACTTTTCATTTAGATAAATCCAGTGAAATTTTCATAGTTCTGCGAAATAATCATCACTACTGTTTTTAAAGTTATTTATTAATAATTCCAATATTTTTAGCTACCTGTACTGCTTTAATTCTATTTTTCACATTAAGTTTACTATATATATTTTTAGTATGAAACTTAATTGTATCTTTTGTTACATTTAAATGTTCACTTATTTCTATATTAGACATTCCTTTATTTAATAAATTTAACACCTGAATCTCTGACTTTGTAAGATTAACCTTTAATAACTTATCATTATCAAGATATTTAGGATATAATTCTCCAAATTCTTTTGTCCTTCTTAATATATTTTTTAAATATCCTTTGTCTATACTCTTATTTAATTTATTAATTTTTTCATATTTAGATAATATATCATAGCAGGGCTTTCCCTCATCAGCAAAAACTCTTACATATTTAAATTGTGATGATATCTTTAAAGCTTTTTCAATTTTTTCTAATGCTAAAGCCTCCTGATCATCCTTATTTAATGCTATTGCTTGAAGTATACAACACTCTGCCATATTTAATGTTTGATTATACTTACAATTCAATTTATATAAATTCTCTAAAAAATAATTTGCTTTTTTATATTCCTTATTAAGAATAAAGACTCTTGCCCTTACCATATATTGATACATTTCTAAAAAGTTATAATTCATCTCTCGATAATTAGAAGGATTAGTAATCCATTTTTTAGGTTCATCTACATTTCCCATTAAAAGATTAAATCTTATATCATAAGATTCAAGGTTTTTCATAAGATAAAGAGCATTTTTTTCTTCTATAAGATTTTTTATATTGCTAATAGTTATTTTTGCTTCATTTATATAGCCATTTGCACACATGCACCTAGCAAAGATTATATAACTTACAAATAAAATATCAATATTTCCCTCTATCTTATACTTTGCTATTTCTCCAGCCAATTTAACTAATGCTACTTCTATATCATCTCTTTCATAATCAACTTCAGCAGAAGTAATATTAACTAGTCCAAGTATACCTTCACTACCATCAGTTACATTTAACTCATTATTATCATTTAAAAATTTTTCATAATCAGCATATATATTAGATAAATCTCTTAATCCTCTTAATAGACTTGGATTATTTCCTGTTATACTTAAATTATTAAGGATTTTATTAATATCTTTATTTTCTTTATATAACTGATTAAATTTGTCCATCATTTTCTGATTACTAACCTGTGGTAAACTCATATATACATAGAAAATCTTTTTTTCAATATCTTCAAGCTGATTCTTTAAATCTGTTTTGTTTAAAGAATTGTCAATATAAAAATTATCTTCTTTAACACTTGTGACTTTGCCATTTTTAGTTTCCTTATTATTAGAATTATTTTTTTGTAAAATATCCCCTTCGTTTTTCTTAATATCATTACAATTTAAATTATTTTCTTTATTTGAAATATTCTTATGCTTTTTATCATTATCTTTACATAAAATTTCTATTTCACTTAAAATATTTTCCCTTATCTTTATTAATTTTTCATACCATTTTTCTGCTTGCTTTGGCCTATATAATATCACCTCAATAAATGCCATAACAGTACATAAAGTTGCGTTTTTTTCCAACCTAAAATCAGGTAATTCTCTTATATATTTTTCTACATTAAAAAACTGTATGATGTTATTATCTTTACAAAATTTCTCCAAACTTTTAATCTCATTTTCAAAATCTTTTGAGACGTAATAAATATGAGCGGACTCTAAATATCTATTATTCTTTTCAAACCACAACCCTGCTCTTTGATAAAATTCTAATAAATCTTTTTGATTAAACTCATTGTATTTTGACTTTAAAAAATTTAAAAATATAGGATTAAACTTATACGTACTATCTTCTTGTAATATTAAAAATTCGTCTAATATATCTTTACAATTATCATTACCTGTCATGTCTAAACATAATTCTAATTCAACATTTTGAAAAGAAGAAATAACCATAAGAAGTTTTTGAGTTTCATAATCAATTTTAGTCCAAATATTCTCTCCAAAAAAATAAGTCAAATACTCATTATTTTTAAACATCTCATTTAAGTTTGAATATTCACCCATTTTTAAATATAAAAAAGCTATGTTTATACACGATGGCCAACCATAAGTGTTATGGATTAATTTTTCAATATTATCATCATTAATATCAATTTTACTATTAGAACAATACTCCTTAACTTCTTGTGCATTAAATTTTAAATCATCTTTAGTTATTATTTTAAGTTCACTATTTGCAATAAAATGACTAAAATATACAGGAACCTTATTTCTACTTAAAAATATAAACTTACAATTGTTAGGCATATCCTCAATTAAATTTACTAATGCCTTAAAAATTGATTTATTACTTATACGTTCAAAATTATCAAATACTATTACCCGTTTTAAATTATCAGTAACACTTTTTTTAATATTTGATATTGATTTTAAAACTTCATAATCATCATCATCTTTTTCAAACTTAACCCAAATAACCCTTGAAAAAGAATCTTTAACATAATTAGCTGCTGTAATACTTTTTCCCCAACCAATTGGTGCAAAAATATAAACTATTCTACTAAAAGACATGATTTTATCTATTTTTTTACTTATCCTTATTCTATCAACTGTATAATTCGTATCAATTATCTTTAACGCATCTGGATTTATAATCATATCTATACCCTTCCTGTCTTTCACTTCATTTACTACCCATCAAGTGTAAAAAAAAGAAACTTCCCAGATAAGGGAAGTTTCTAATGTATTAATTTTCCACCCTGGGGTGTAAATTTCTATTAGATTATCTGATCCAAGCTCCGTTAGCTCCTAATTTGTAACCATCTACAGTTGTGTTAGAAAGCATAGCTCCTGAAGCGTTAGTGTAGTACCAAGTTCCATTGTTGTTGATCCATCCTGTTTGCATAGCTCCTGATGCATTTAAGAAGTACCAAGTTCCGTTTACATTAACCCATCCAGTTTGCATAGCTCCTGAAGCGTTAGTGTAGTACCAAGTTCCGCCTGCATTGATTCAACCTGTTTGCATAGCTCCTGATGCATTAGTGTAGTACCAAGTTCCGTTGTTGTTGATCCAACCTGTTTGCATTACACCTGAAGCATTTAAGAAGTACCAAGTTCCGTTTAAGTTTAACCAACCAGTAGCTTTAGTTCCATCTTCTTTAACATAAGTCCAAGTTCCATCTGCAGCTTGTACCCATCCTTTAGTTACTTCAACTGGTTTTTCTTCTTCTTTGTTTCCGATTACTGAGTAAACTTCATCTTTTTCATTCCAAACAACCATGTTGTCTTTGTTGTAAACTGACATTTCGTTCATAGAACCGTCTACTTTGTAAACTTTGTTCCATTCATCTACGTTATCGAATTTGTAAACAAATCCACCTTTTAACATCCACATGCTACCATCAACGTCTTTATCGAAAGCTATTGCATCTTTTTCAGTAGTAGCATCTTCGATTTCAGTGTAAGTATATCCTTTTGTAGTTGATAATTTAACTTCTCTAGTTTCAACTGTTGTTAAACCGCTAGCTGTAGTTGTTTTATAAGCTATTAATTTTCCGTCAACTACGTTGAATGACATACCAGTTAATTTAGCAGTTGCATCTACACCATCTTCATCTGTGATAGCATAGTTAGCTACTGTTTTAGCATATTTAGCTCCATCTATATTATCAGAAGCTTGAGCTTTTGATATTTTTTGAATAACTTTGAAGCTTACTGTTGATCCTGGAGTTACTGCAACATTGTTTATTTTTGATATTGAATCAGTTCCTGCAGTTAATTGGATAGTTGCAGTTCTGTAGATGTAGTTAGAATCTTGTCCAATTACGTCTGCTGCTGTTATTGTAGCTCCAACTTTTTGTCCAGCTGTGATTGAATCTTCTTTATCTTCAGTGTTGTTTAAAGTTACTGTTTTAGCAGATGTTCCTGTAGTAACTTCAACTTTTACTTTTCCTACACTGTAGTCAGCATCTATATAGTCTCCTTTAACATTTGTGTAAAGGTTCTTTCCATCATATTTAACGCCATACCAACTGTCAGTGAATTTAGCTCCTTCAAGTAATGTAAAATCTGAAGCAGATTTTAAAGTAGCGTGTTCAGTTGTATATCTGTCATCAGCTTTATCTTTGATTTGTTTTCTTAAAGCTACTGCTAAATCATCTAAGTTATTATCTTTTACATCTTCGTCAGTTACTTTACCATTACTTAAATCAATATAGTAATCTCCACCTTCAACTGAAAGGTATTTGTCTGAGTATGCTCCGTCAACACTTACTCCAGTATCAATATTTTCTAAATCAGAATATTTTCCACCGTTTAAGTAGTAAGCTGCGTCAGTATCTCCATCTTTAACATTTCCATCTACGAAGAATTTTCCATCTTTGTAAGCTACTGCTGAATATACAGTTCCTTCTTTTGATTCTATTCTTTGGTAATCTGCAGCGTTAACCCCTGTTGCTGGAACTATAGAAGCTACTGCTGTAGCTGCTACTAATAGAGCTGTTAATTTGTTCATTCTTTTTATCATATTCTTTTCTCTCCCTTTGTTTTAACTTAATTAAACTATTTTATAAATAATTGCTTGTCTTTTGTTAAGTACGGCTTGTCTGTATAAAAAACTTACTTTTAATTTAGAAACAATCTTTATTAATTAATTTAGAACTCTTATCTAACTTAGTTAATTAGTTTTTGCATTTATTCTTTTTATTAGGGCGTACTTAAAATAAGAAGTCTAATAAATTTTTAATAAATATGAACTGTTATTTCTTAATTGTTATTTCTTAATTGCTATTTCTTTAAGTAATTTTTTTATACCTCGGTTGCCATGACTTTATTCTATCACCATTCGACAAACTTGCAAATAGTTTTTTATAAATTTATACTTAAATTATATTTCCTTAAAAAACATTAAAATGTATTTAGAATATTTAAAACCATCACTGTAATATTATTCATTTACATATTATTCTTAAGTATCCTTATTATTAGTTTATATCCATAACTATAGCCATAATAGCTAGTATACTTGTTAAAAATAGATAATATTTAACTAATTTTTCTTAATAAAAAACCTCTAAAATAACTGTTTAATTAATGATTTTTTGCTTTTCTGCTTTTTTAATACTTAAAAAGTCTCTAAAATAACTATTGTATTTCTATTTTTACTTAATATCTAACTATTGCATTTCTATTTTTTTACTTAATATCGTTTTTTATCATATAAAACTAATTATAAAGAATATACATTTTTCATGTTTTGTAATTTTGATTATAGATAATATCATAAAATAGTATAAAAAAAAGATATTATAGGATAAAGTCAAACTTACATTGAAATTCGCTTTATCCTACAATATCAAATTTAGGTATATTTAAAATTTTATCTTACTAATGAACCATCTGAACCTAAAAGATACCACTTTCCATCTAAGAATAGATTTCCAGTTTTCATTTTTCCGTTAAAGTCAAAATAGTACCATTGACCACCAATTTCTTGCCAGCCAGTTCTCATCATTCCATGGTAATCTAAATAATAGAAATCTTTTCCTGTGAATAGCCATCCATTTCTCATAGTTCCATCATCATTTAGATAGTACCAGTTTTTATCATAATATTGCCATCCCTTTTTCATTGTTCCATTGTCTTGTAAGAAATACCAGTATCCATCTCTTAACATCCACCCAGTTTGCATCATTCCATTGTCATTAAATATATACCACTGCTTGTCATATTGTCCCCAACCAGTATTCTTCATTTTTCCATCACCTTGAAGGTAATACCAATATCCATTATCCTTAATCCAGCCAGTTTGCATAACGCCATCTTTATCTAAATAGTACCAATTTCCACTTTCATAAAGCCAGCCATTGCTTTCTCTATATCCGCTTACATTTATAAAATACCACTTATTATCATAGATAACCCAGCTGTTTTTAACTTGTATTCCATTTGCATCATAAAAAGTCCAATCATCTCCTGAAAGAACCCATTCATTAACAGCAGATACCTTGTCTCTTATTACGCTTAATTTATAACTAGTTGTTGTTTTCTTATCCTCAGCCACTACCTCAATATTAATAAGGTTTGCTCCAATCTTTAAATCAATATAATCTGATTGTTGAGCACTTGTATATTCTTTACCATTTATTTTAATAGTTGCTTTATCATTTTGCGCAGCAAATGTAACTTTTATCTTTGAAGTAGCTCTATCCACCTTAACTGTATAAAGGTAAGTTTCTGGATCAAACTTTGGAGATAAAGTTCCTTCTGAAGTTTTAAGACTTCCAAGTCTTACATTATCTTTTCCATATCTTCTTGTTATATAAAGAGTATAAGTACTACTATCCCCTTTATCATCAGTAACAACCACTTCTATTTCATTAGAACCTTCATCTAAACTTATAAATCCAGTTGTACCTCCGTTTGCAACACTCTTACCATTAACCTTTATAGTAGATGTTGCATATTCAGCTGTAGGTGTAACTGTAATTGCTGTAACCTTATTATCAACAGTTCCTGTATACTCAAAAGTTTCCTTATTAAAAGATGGCATAAGAGTTCCTGTATTTAATTTAATTGACTTTAAATATGAACTTCTTGGTGCTTCAGTACGAGTAACCTCAATACTATAAACATTACTTTGTCCATCTTTAGTAGTAACTCTTACTGTAATGTTATTTTTACCTTCTTTTAATTTAATAGGTTGACTATTTGCTCCACTATTTACAGTAGACCCATTAACTCTTATAGTAGATGAATTATCAGTTGCTGTTGGCTTTAAAGTAATAGATGTTGTTGCCGTTGGTACAGTAGCTGTATAATCATACTCATCTGATTTAAATGTTGGTGACAGTGTAACACCTGTTAATGATTTTAATGTTGCAGTCCCCTTTTTAGAAATTATTAATTTAAATATTTTAGTACGACCATTTACAGTCCTACTTATAGTAATCTCATTATCTCCTCCAGATAATTTAAATACTCCTGTTTTACCATCCATAGTTATTTTAACGCCTGTAGTTATAGGTTTCCCATTCTCATCAACAATACTAACTCTAGCTGTATCTAAAGTATCATCTAAATTAGATAAATTATATTCATCAGTATTAGCACTATAATCTAAATCTAAATTTACATTTTCACCATTACCTGATGCATTTATAACTATTTTGTTAAATTTAAATATTTCAGCATTTTCTTCTTTAAATTTAAATCTAACAGTATAAGATTTAACTTCTTTAGTTCCTAAATCTCTAACTTTTATAGTTGCATCAAAATCATTATATTTACTTACAGCTATTTTTGCAGAAGTAACACCATTGGTTGTTGAAGTAGCAATCTTCACTCCACTAGCACTTGTAGTTACACTTTCAATGTTATAGTATGACGTATCACTTGGTCTTATATTAATAGTTGATACTGACATATCTATTTCATCAGTAAAGTAACTTGAACCACTCTTATTCATGTCTACTATACTTCCACCTGCTTCGACAGTAAAACCTAAATCTAAGTCTACCGCATTAACCCCTTTAATATTTCCAATTTGTACTGTTGCTATCATTAAGGCCAATACTAAAAGCTGTGATATAAACCTTTTGAAATATACTTTCATTTTTATCAATTGCCATTTATAGGCAATTTTCCTCCCCTCTTTTTAATGTGATTAATCAAAAATTCCCATAATATTATAGTTTTCGTACACTTTTACATAAACTTTATAACAAAACCATATAATATTAAATTTAGTATTTAAAATATTTTTTGATATATTTATATTTTTTTACCCCAGTGGTGCTCAGAGGTACCCTATGAGTAAAAAGACATTATTAAGTGTACAAACTATAACAAGAATATTGTAGCACATATAGTCACAAATTTGAAAACTTATCAACATTTTTTTCTATATTTGTATAAAAAGTTGTTAATAATTTTAAACATTTACACAACATATAATGCTATTTTTAGCACTTTAAATTATAATAAAAAATTAAGCTTAAAATTTGCAGAATTTCTAAAGTTCTATAATTGTTGTAAAACAAAAAATACCCAAGGGATATAAATTATTGTGACTTTTTTTAATTTACATCCTCGGATATTTTTAATTTTCCTAAACTCAATATAATTTAGTAACACTCATCAACATCTGGTGAATTTTCATATATTTCAAAAGGATCTATATCTAAACAGGTACTTTCATTATATATACCCTCTAAATCCCATGCTAATGTTCCATTTAAAACAGTACATGTATCTTTAAATCTTGTAATTTAACAAGTACACCTTGCTTCATTAAATTCTTAGCATCATATACTTTTTATTCTGTGTTTTATTTTAATTCCCCATTTTCACCAAAATTGTATGTTTGTCCATTAATTGTTTTTGTTCCTATTTGCATAGAACCATCACCATTTAAATAGTATTTCTTATTTCCTTCTTGTAGCCATCCTGTTCTCATAGAACCATCAGCATTTAAGTAATACCATGTTCCATTTGGTTTTATCCATCCAGTAACCATTGAACCATCACTATTTAAATAATACCATTTATTATCATCATTTGCCCAACCTATTGTCATTTCCCCATTTTCGTCTAAGTAATACCATCTCCAATATTTTTTATTATCATAAAACCACTTTTTCTTTAAAAGATTTCCGTTTTCATCATAATATCTCCATTTACCTGTTGAAGTTTTTATCCAATTATTCTTATTAGAAGTTGAATTATTAGTTGTATTTGTTCCTGGAGCTACATTAGTTTCATTTGTTCCTGAATTAGAATTATCAGTTTTATTTGGGAATATAGCATTTCCTGGTGTATTGTTAGTTTGAGTTGAAGTATTTGATTCTGAATTGTTATTATTATTTTTTTTATCTGAATCCTTTTTACCTCTATTTATATTTAATTTGTAAGTTCTTTTATTATCATCATCATCCTCAACAATAACCCTAATTAAATTCTTCCCCTTACTTAACTTAACATCTTTTCTATATTTATCATCAGAAGTAACTTCATCACCATCAATTTTTACTGTATAATCTTCATCTTCTGGTTCAGCTTTAATTCTTATAGAATCATCTGATTCATCAACATTTATATCATATGAAGTAACTTTTTTGCTAAATTTAAAATCATCACCCCTATTTAAAGTTAAATCTTCTAAATAAATTTTATCTTGTCTATCCTCATCTTTTTTAGAATTACTTGATCCACCTCTATCAACATAAATCTTATATTCATTTACAGCATTACTCTTAACATCATTTTTATCAAATTTACCATCTTTATAAACTCTTACATAAAGTGTTGTAACACCACTCTTATCTAATTTAATTTCTTCACCATTATCATATGCAGTAGATCGTTTATTATTATCAGCAAAAATCTTTGCTTCATAATTACTAGACTCCAAATCAAAAGTTACATTAACGCTTTTTAATGTTGTTTTAGTATAATAGTCTTTTCTACTAGTTTTAAATTGAGCCTTTGTATCATAATCATCATCTGTATATAATTTAATTTCCTTCTTATTATCATCTTTCTTATTAAGTTGTAATTCACTAAGCTTGCTACTACTTTTACTAGATGCATAAGCTTTTGTAGTTGTCATATTAAAATACTTAGTTGGCTCTATTGTTGAAAAAGCACTAATTGTAAGTGCAATTGCTATTATTCTTTTTAATCTTTTATTCATAATTATCCCCCTTAATACATGTCATACTACAATTTTACCATTTTTGCCTCAATTAAGGAAGTTCCAACTCGCATTTGTTGAAAAGTTGTAACTTTTTTGTAATTTTAATATACCTTTGGGGTAAGACTGGAGTGACCCTGGGGTATATTTTTACTAATACTTAAATATAAATATATGATTTGATATTTAAAGGGGGATAAATAAAATGCATGCCATAGGCACAATTTTTTCAAAAGTGAGTGTTATTATTCCTATTGTAATAATAATAGTCCTAATTCTTTCATTCTGGCGTAAAGTTCCTGCTGATAAAGCCATGGTTATAACAGGTATTAAAAAAAGAGTACTAACTGGTAAAGGTGGTTTTATAATTCCATTTCTTGAAACTTCATGTATTATTTCATTAGAGAATATTTCAATGACAACTGATGTAAAGGAAGCGCCATCTCAGCAAGGCATTTTCGTTGATGTCACTGGTACTGCTGTTGTTAAAGTTGAAAATCAAATTGAAAGTATATATAAAGCGGTGGAACAATTTTGTAATGGAAATGCTGATAATACCACTGGTGTAATAAGACGAATGGTTGAACCTGTTCTTGAAGGACGTTTAAGAGGTATAGTTTCTACAATGACAGTTGAACAAATCAATAATGACCGTTCTGCATTTGAGAAAAAAGTAGAAGAAGATATTAAACGTGAACTTAGTGAAATGGGACTTGAACTTATTTCTTATTCAATATTACAAATTTCAACTCAAGGTGGATATCTTGAAAATAGAGCTAGACCACAAGTAGCACAATCTAAAGCAGATGCTGAAGTTGCTGAAGCGGAAAGAAAAAGAGATACAGATATAAAAACAGCTGAAGCTACTAGAGAAGGAGAAAAAGTTAAGCTTGCTGCTGATGCTGAAGTTGCTGCTGCTGAGAGAGATAAATGCATAAAAGTAGAGCAATTTAGAGCAGAACAAGATAGAGCAAAAGCTGAAGCTGATATAGCTTATAGTTTAAAAGAAATAGAAAAACAATCAGAAGTTGAAATACAAAAAGCAACTCTAGCAGAACAAGAAGCTATAAGAGTTGAAAAAGAACTTATTGCTAAAGTTGAAAAACCTGCTGATGCTGAAAAACGTAAAATTGAAATATACGCTGAAGCAAATAAAATTCAAGCAATAAAAGAAGCTGAAGCTGAGGCCGAAAAAATCAGAATTGAAGCAATTGCAAAAGCTGAAGCTAGAAAAATAGAAGCTGAGGCTGAATCTGAAGCTATAAGAATGCGTGGAGAAGCAGAAGCATCATCAATTAAAGCAAAAGGTATTGCAGATGCTGAAGCTAAAGATAAACTTGCAGATGCCATGGCTAAATATGGTGATGCTGCACTAGTAGAAATGCTTATTTCAAGACTACCAGAAATAATGAGTGAAGTAGCTAAACCAATGTCTAATATAGATAAAATTACAGTTATAGATACCGGGAACGGTAAATCTGGAGCATCAAAAGTTGCAAAAACAGTAACAAATGTTGCTGGTACTGGTTTTGAAGTACTAAAAGATTTAACTGGACTTGATGTTGCAGAAATGCTTAAGTCTTTTGTAGATAAAGGTAAACCTATTATCCCAAATAGTGATGAAACTAAAAATAGTACTATTAATCAAAATGATCATATTAACCAAAATGATCATATTAACTAATGTTAATATACAAATAAAAACATGGAAAAAATAGATAAAGTTTATTAGAGCTTATATATTTAAATGAAACTGATAATATATATGAACTCTATTTTTTACCCCTGGGCTATCCCAGGGGTATGTATATTATTTTTATCTACTATTTAATTTAGCAAATCCCCATAACAAAAATATTACAATTCCTAAAATCACAATAATACCCATATAATCTTTCCTCCCCTACGTTATAAAACTCCTATAAATTCATTCCACTCAGAATCAAAATCTATATTCATATCAAATATTTTATTAATGCCTTCTAAATCTTCTTGGACATTATCATTATACATATCTAAATTCTTTAATCTAAACTTAACTATTGATATTTCTTCTTCAACACCATTTAATATTTCATCAATTTTATCATTTGCATTTTCATTTAATGAACTAAAAGAAGCTAAATAAGATTCCTTAGTTTCTTCAAAGGCTTTTTCTATATTTGCAACAAGTAGTCCATATTTAGTATTAAACAAGTCCATTTTTTCTAAAATCAACATTACTATATTAGTTGTAAACACAATAGCAAGAATCTCAATTACTTCCCATAACCAACTTGGAAGTGGAATAGCTTTTGCATATTCTAATATTTCCTGAACAACAACATTTGATATTGTTATACTTATCAAATTAAATATAGCTTCAGCTTTTTGGACTTTAGTAGCATCTTTATTAAGTAATATCTTTGCTGAATCTACTAAAGCTAAAACAAGTGATTTAGCTAATTTCATTACCTTTTCAACTGCGCCCTTAACCAAACTTAATAATATATCAAAGAATACCTTTAAAAACTTCTTTAATGAATTTACACCCAAAGCCACCATTATATCTTTTAAATTAGTTTTAATATAATTAATTATTCTTTTAGATGATTCTTTAATTTTAGATAAAAAATTCTGCAATGTTATGAATTTATCTTTTAATAATATTCTTATCTCATAAACTAAAGGTGGAAGAGCATAATATAACATCTGTCCTGCAAATATTTTTCCTAAACCTTTTTTAGTATCCTTAAAAGCCTCTTTTGATATTTCATTATATTTTGCATGCTTTATAGCTTTTAGACTCTCAGTATTTTCTATAGAATTAAAGTTTTTCTTTAAATTCTTTTTAACATCACTAGGCACATCCCCATTCTTATCTAAATAACCCTTTTCTTGAAGATGTTCTTTTAATTCACCAGTTGCATTCTCCCATCTTTCAATTGTGCCTTCATAAGTTGGTATATCACTTTTTGATTGATTTGCTCTACCATCTATCCACTGCATATTTTTAGGTGAATTATAAATCTTATCAATCTCTTCAACATAAGACTCGTCCATATATTTTGAATTATAAGTAGCTGAATTCATAGCCCTAACATGATCACCATGAACACTTGATCCATCAACCATTTTCCCTGTTAAACTATCCCTTACTTTATTATCATCTGAAACAAGCTCACTATTCTTATAATCACTTCTTGTATTATACTTCTTGTCGCCATCATAAAAACTTTCAGTGCCACTTCTCTCATCCTGATAAACTTTAACTGTATTTAAATTATTAACCTTATTTATCTCATTTATTGAAGATGAAAATTCCTTTGAATCACTATAGTTATATACATTTTTAATAATAGCTTGTTGATCCTTAAGTGGATCATATTCATTATTATAATCAAACTTTAAAATTCTTTCTGCTAATTGATCTGCTGTTATATATAAATCACTTAAATCAAAAAAACGCCTAATAGCTTCTCCAGATATATCCCTTGCTATATTATTAACTAGTTTTGAACCATAATTGACATCAATTAATTCCTTATGTTTTGTATTAAGAATATTTATAGAATTTATGTACAACTTTTTTTCTTCATTAAATAAGTCTTCCCTTATTCTTATAGCCTGCTTTAATTCCATGCCCTTCTCCTATCCCCTATAAATAATTGCTTGCACTTGAATTTTAATATTAACTATCCCAGTCTTTGTTAAAACTGTAAAACACCAGACTTTTACTACAATATTAATATCAGATAATAAATAAATCTAAGCTAGCTAGTCTTCTCTTATACTAAATTCAAGTAACCTTTTTTCTTTAATATGTACAATTTGCTTTTGCTCTGATAAAAGCTTTAAATCATCTTTATTTGAGTCATTATTTATTAACCTAGTTAATATAGGCGTATCATATATCTTTGATGATATAGTATAAAACATAAATGCATTCTTTATAAAATTATAATGTTTTTCATAAATCGTACCTTTTAAACATCTTATATCATTAGTTAAATTCATCTTAGAATTTAACTCTCTATTAGCTATAATATTGTTTTTTATAACCTCAACACTAAGCATTGCATCTATAAGTTCCATTTCTGGTATAACCAAATTTTCTATTGTATTATCAATACATTTTACTGTATCTTGATAGAGATTAGAAATGTCAGTGTGCATTTTCACTTCTTCATCTTTTAAATATAAATTATTTTCCTTACTTTTTATTTCAAGCTTATAATTATCCCTTTCAGCTCTCATATCTATATTATGGCTTTTAGTTTTAATTCTAGCTCCAAAAATAGTAGTAAAAAATGTATCATTAAATACCTTGTCACTTGACCAATCAATATCCTCTATATAATTTTCAGCTTTTTCAAATTGTTTCAAAGAAACATGCATTCTACTTTTATCATCTTCTTTAACACAATTTTTTGTATTTTTAATATTACCAAACTTACTTAGAAAATTATAAAGTTTGTTAATCTTAGGTCTTAAATTCTTCTCCCTTATCTCATTCAACGTTTCTATCGTATCATTAAAGATAGCTATGCTATTATTTATTATATTTATTATTAAGCTTACATTTTCCTTATGATTTTCATGTATTTCTTTAAATTCTTGAACTAATTCTCTTCTTTCCTTCTCACCAGTAAAAGTTTGTACCTTATCACTAGCCCAATCCAATATTCCCATAAATATTCCTCTCTAATACTTAATAAATCTTTTGTGTCTTTTAATATCCTTACATGAAATAATAATTCCATTTTTAACTTCAAATTCGAATCTATCATCCTTCACTATAATAAAATCATCTTCATTGCCTGAAATTTTAAAATTACCACTTTCATGATTTAATTCTTCATTTATAACCCTAATCTTAGCACATTGATTTATATTATCCTTACGATTTCTACTTCTATATGCTTTATAAATATATATAATAATACAAACTAATGCACATATCCTGATTAATGTAAATATACAGCCCACCTCCAATGAATAATACTTACTTTCCTGAAATATACACCTAATTATCACACAGCAATTATAATTTGACAATCTTTTCACTAACAAAATTTATGATTAATATAGAAACAAATTAACCTATCCACATTTCAATTAATAATTAACAATTTTAGTGAAAATCTCTACACAATTTTTATATAATAAAAAAATACCCTTTGGGGTATATTCTTGCCCTAGGGTATTTTTTATTAGAGTATGCTTTAATACATTTCTCCTGATGCATTTATTTCATATCCATCAACACTTGTGCTATATGCCATAGTCCCATTTGGATACATATAATACCATCTTCCATCTATCTTTTGCCATCCTGTAGCCATCTCTCCAGTATCTTTTAAATAATATAATTTACCACTTAAGTACATCCAACCAGTCTGCATTACTCCATATTCACCTAAGTAATACCACTTTGCATCAAGCTTTAACCACCCTGTTTGCATTATTCCATATTCATCCATATAGTACCATCTATTATCAACACTTGCCCATCCAGTTACAATCAATCCATTGTATAAAATTTGCCACTTACCATCTGATAACTGCTTCCATTTTATATTAGCTGAAGTATATTTATTATAATTTGCATCTGTTCCTATCATTCCTGGGTTGCCATTATTTCCTTGGAAATTACCTGTTTCATCATAATTACCTAATATACTTCCCTCTGTCATTAAATCATTAGAAGTAATATCTCCATTAATGTCGTCATTTGCATTAATTGTACTCTCATCAAAACCAGAATTTGCAACAGCTCCATTAATTGGAGTTTTACTCAAAACATAATCTGAACAATGTGTAATTGTAAATGCTGCTTTGCCATCTTTAACATTAACATTAGAAGAAACTGATTCTAACACATTTTTTGAAGGATTATAGTAATACAAATATCTATTACTTCCATCAAATTCTTCCCCAACATTAATCTCAACTTTTGCTTTTCCTGGTAACATACCATTATAGTTAAAATAAATATTAGCAACATCTGCACCATTTGTTAGTCTATTAATTTTTGATGCATTTGGAGAATTACTCTCTACTTTTGAGTTAAATTTCGTCTTCATTTTAGATATATTAATTAAATCATTAGTATCAAAACTCCATGTACAATTACCTGATTCTATAACCAAACTCTTATAAGAATATTCCTTAACCAATAAAAACATCTCTTTATCAACATTTGGACTATATGAGGCATTGACATACATTTTTTCTTCATTTAATTCATCTGAATCAATTTGACCATTATCAAAATCATCGTCAAAATCACTTTTCTTTGACTCTGAAGAAGAACTTGAATACTTTTCATCAATGGAAGATGTCCTGTCACTTGTTTTGGTTTCATTTAAACTCCCTGATAGTGTTACCCTTACTTTTATATAACAATCCTCATCAGCACTTTTAAGTTTATATTCACTATCAGTTGCTCCTGATATTTCTTTGTAATCCCCATCCCTTTTACTTGATCTTAACCATTGATAAGATATTTTAGGTTTAACTGATGGTTTATTACTATTGTAATTTAATTTCGCAGTTAAAGTCTTTCCTACCCTTTCAGTTCCAGATATAGAAACTGATTTTAATGCACTTGTTGATGCACCAGGATCAGTAGGCTCTCCACCAGTCCCTGGATTAGTACCTGCTTTAAATGGTACATAATGTATTGTTATTTTAATTGCAGAATCATCACTTGCACCTACATATTTAAAATAAATATTACTATCACGAGCCTCTTCGTCATATTTAGGTGCACCATTTTTATTTGCAGCCATAAAATAATTTATTGTCCCAGTATTTTCACTAAGATCTATAAAATTAGTTCCTGTAAAACTGTATGATATTTGATTATTACCTTTAATATTATTTTTAATTACAAGACCAAACCATTTGTTAAGTGTCTTGTTAGTGTTTGATCTTTCACATACCCTTAGTTCTTCACTAGCTGTAACAGTTATTTGATATTCATGATTACTGCCAGTAACTTCACTCAATTTAAGTTTTTTATAATTTTCTCCCTTATCTAAGGAAAAGGTATTTATTATAGGCGCTCCTAATATTCCACTTTCTATATCTTCTCCTGGAACATTACCTGGATTTTCTTCACCATTATCACTAGGATTTTCTCCATTATTGTCTCCTGTCTTACCCCCTTGATTATCTTCATTATTCTTTTTCTCATCATTACTTCCTGAAGTTTTCCCACCTATTGCTTCTGGATTTTCTTTATCATTCTCATCTGGAACCTTAAATAAATTTCCCTCTCCATTATTATTTGATGCTTGTCCTGAACCTTCATCTGGATTTTTTGTAGAATCTCCATTTAAAGTTTGTCCTAAATTCTCCCCAAAATATTTTCTATTATATTGATCTGAAAATTTATTATGTTGATATTCTGTCCTAGTACTCTCCTCTTTGTTTAAACCACTCTTTATTTGACAAGTCTTATTATCATTTTTATTACCACTTAGGCTTTTTTCTAAACTGAAATCCACTGCATTATCTGAATGTATATCTTTATTTACACATTTATTTTGATACATATCTAAATTTACATTCTTAGCAGCATATGTATCACTTGTCACATCACCATAAGCCTTACAACTAATATTCCCAATTATATTTCCCAAATTGCTAAATTGCACAACTGTAACTGTAGAAACAACAATCGCAATTGTTTTTAAGTGCATCCTTCCTCTCAAATTTCTCATAACTCAAATCTCCCCCTTTACATAAACAGAATTCTCGCTCTTAAATTAAAAATTCCCCCTCCTTTAAAAATTAGAAATCATTATTCTGAAACATGCATCCTTTATACATTAAATGAGTCTCTAGTTTCCTAATTGAAAAATAAGAGTATTTTACAACGCCAATTCTATACAAACGTTTTCATATAGAATAAATAACCTATATAGATAATTATAATACCAAACTGGAAAAAAATGCACCCCTTATGTTGTAAATTATTCCAAAATTACTTAACATAATAATAGAAATACCCCAGGAGTACCCCTGGGGTATTATATTATTTAGAAACTATTATTGTATATGTGATAGGTTTTTCATATTCTACTGTACCATCTTTATACTTACGAATGACTACTTTTACCTTTATTTTACCTGGTTCAGTAACTGTACAAGTTCCATTCTTTACTTTTAAATAAGCATCTGTTCCATCTGCATTAGTAACATATAAATCTTTTGTTACATAATATTCGTCTTGCTCACCTTTATATTGAAACTCTGAATTAAATCCTGTATTAAATTCACATTTTTCACCATCAAATTTTGCTGTATAATTATTTTCTGAAACTTTTTGAAGATTATATTTATTATCAGCGTTGATAGTAAGTTTTAAATCTTGAGCATATTTATTATCACTTGATGAATCATTATGATGATGTGATCCACCACCACCTCCACCACCATGTGATCTTTCTTCTTCTGCCTTATTTTCGCTCTCTGCAGGCTTTTCTTCTGGTTTTTCTGATGGTTTATTTACGGAATTACCTGCTCCATCAAATGCATTGTCTACTTTTGGAGCTGTTCCAACTGCTGCACCATCTGCACCAAATGTATAAACCTTATCTCCAATCATTACATTGCCTGTTAACATTGCTCCTGTTGTTGCTAATACATATACTTTTCCATTAACATCAACAACACCTGTTTGCATTGCTCCTGATGCATTTGTATAATACCAAGTTCCATTATCATTTATCCAGCCTGTTTGCATTGCTCCTGATGCTTCTGCATAGTACCAAGTTCCATTATCATTTATCCAACCTGTCTTCATTCCACCCCATGGTTGTAAGTAATACCAATTCCCATTATTATTTGCCCAACCAGTTTGCATTGCTCCTGAGCCATTTGCATAATACCAAGTTCCATTATCATTTATCCAACCTGTCTTCATAGCTCCTGATGCTTCTGTGTAGTACCAAGTTCCATTATCATTTACCCAACCTGTTTGCATAGTACCATTTTCATCAAACTTGTACCATTCTCCGTCAATAGCTTTCCATCCTGTAGCTTTTGTTCCACTTTCAGTCCAGCTCCAGTTATTACTATTATCTTGTCTCCATGCTGCTGAAGCCGCTACTGGAGAAATAGTTGATATAGTTGTCGCTGCAACTGCAACTGCTATTATCTTCTTTAATCTTGAACTCTTCATTATTATATAATCCTCCTCATTATAATACCCCAGGGGGTACCTCAGGGGTACCCCTGGGGTATTATTATCAAACTATTTTTTTATTTTTCTTCTAAAAAAACTTTTACCCAAAATATTATCAATATTAGGTATCATTAAAATTAATCCTAAAATAAATAAAATAAGACCACATTTAGATAAAGTTATTAAAAAATAACTCATTATACTAGAAACCGCTTCTTTTAAATATATAGTATTAATATTCACCATTTCATAAGCCTTTGAAGTATATATACCAAAAAATACAGTAGATAAAAGTATCCCTGCCAATATTGCTCCAATAGATGTATATTTTAATATAGAATTAATGTCCCTTTTATTTACTAAAATTAATATTCCTATAAATAAAATAGGAGATAATATAAATATCAAATTAAATGTATTAAATATTGAAGTTGTTTTAGCAGCAACTCTAATAACATTAGATTTCATTAATCCATTTATACTTATCTTTTCAAATTCTTTATCTATAATAGCCCCTGCTTCATCTAATAACTTATTTGCTATTGCATCAACCTTAGCTTGTACAGATGTAGTTGCATTTTTTTCATCATCTAATTTATTGTTAGATTGTGAAACTTCTTTGTTATTCTCACTTACTGAATTATTATTTCCAGCAGAATTTCCAGCTTCTTGTCCTTCTTTTTCTCCTGATGCTTTATCATTTTTATTACCAGATGAATTATTCTCATCAAGATATCCTTCTTCTGCTAACATTCTCCATACGTCATCTTCAGTTAATCCTTTTTCAGCAAGCTTTTGTCTTGCCTGAGCCTCAGATAAACCTTTTTCTCTTAACATAGCTCTTCCCTGTGCTTCCAATTCAGCTCGAGATGCTAACTTTTCAGCTACTACACAATCATCTTTACATGATGATTTTTCTTTTTTAACAACCATATTATCAAATCTTGCCTCTTTATTAACATAGGTCAAATTTTCAAAATTTGATTCTTTACCATAAACCATATTATCAAGATTTAACTTTTGATTATAGTTAATTATCCCCTCATAATTTGGTTTACCTTTAATACAAATTGTATTATAAGACTTCATATGATTACTAAATGATGAATTACTATTATCCCCTATAATATTAGGGACAACAAAAGACAAGTCCTTATCAAGTGAAGTATTCTCACCAATAAAAGACTTTAATACATCCCTTACTCTTTCCTTATATATATCAGTATTTACAGAAGAAGTATTATTCTCTCCAGTTTTTAAATATAATATAAGGTTATCAATTGCATTATCAGCTTCATTTTTGATATCATCCTCTGTCAATATAGATTCCTTAATATCAACACTTACTCCCTTAGCACTTAATATAGAATCTATTTTTTTATATAAAGATTCTGTAACCTTTTTATAAATATCATTTTCGTTAAATATATTTACATAAGTATTCTTATTTAACACCATATTATTTACAAATATAGATACAACTCCAAGCATAATACTAAACATTAATAATATTCCTAAAATAAAATTAATACACCTCTTATTTTTTTTCATCCTATGTATTAATCCTCCTTAAGTCCTAGCATTATTTAGCTCTAGATCCATTTACAAAAGCTTTTATTGTTTCAACATTTTTACTCTTAAGAATAGTTAAAAGATCCTTAACATTTTTAAAAGTAACTTGACCAATTATTTTACCCTCTTTATCTTCAACTGATAAAGTTGTTGAATCATCATTATTTTTACCAAAGCTTACATTATATCCTTCAAACATTGTATATTGAACTAAACCTAAAGCTATTTTTTCTTTATCACGTCTATATTCACCATCATTTTTATTATTAATTTCATCTATAAGATTTTCAGTAACTTCTATAACATGTTTATATTCCTTTTGAGTCATTTGATCTAACATTTTATTTCCATTACTTGCGATGCTTCCATCTTTAGCTATCATGCCTACATACTTCTTAAATATTGGATCATTTTTATATGTTTCATAATAATGATATTTCTTTATTTCTTTTTTTACGGCATCTGTATCATTAATAAAATCTCCAACTGTTTTATCCTTACTAACTTCTATACCACTTACTTTAACAGTTTTGCCTGATATTATTTTTCTAGCTACTTCTCTCATTACTGCTAAATCATTATATTCAACTTTTACTTCTGCATCATTAATTTTTACATTTTCTGCTGCAAATGATGTAACTGATACAGAACAAGTCATAGCTAATGTTAATGCTCCTATTGATAATAGTTTTTTCATTTTCATCCTTATTCTATCCCCTTCCAATTTATAAAATATGTAGCTTTATACAAAGCAAAAATCCACAAAATTTTCCTATTGTAATTTAATTCTACATATACATATTTTATACTATTTTAATTTTAATTACAACTTATGTTATAATCTGTTTATTTAATGTAGTTTAATTAAAGTATTATTAAATAAATTATTATAAACAAAGAAAACTGTTCTAAAAAAAATAAAGCTATATTCAATAGCTTTATAAAATATAAATTTATAATAAAATTTCTTTATCTTTCCCTTTTAAAAATATGAAGTAGTACCATCCCTATAATTCCACCACAAAAATCTATAATCACATCAATGACATTTGAATTCCTTCCTGGAATATATAATTGAAAAAACTCATCTAAAACTGCTGAAAGCAAGACTATAAATAAACTATAGATAATGACATTATTCTTCTTAACATGAAAAGAATAAAATGTTAGAGCAAGTACAATAGATAATAGAAAAAATTCGAATCCATGAGCACATTTTCTAATAATAAGATTAAGTTCATCCTTTGTAAGTTTATTATCCAATTTATTAGCCAATCTATCACTTAGATTATCAACTAATTCATCACTGAATAAATTCTTACTTAATATATTATTAACTTTACTTTCATTTATTACTGTAACCACCTTATCTACTAAGTTGTGACTTCTTTCATTAGATGAACTTCCTGTTTGACTTGAATTAAAAAATATAAATCCTAAACTCAAAAAACATAAAAGACTTAAAAATACCCCTTTTCTCATATCAAACCTCCTCCTTATAACCAAGGTATTATAAACCCCACATCTACCCCAGAGATACCCTTGGGATAGATGTGGGGTTATATATGAGGTACCACTATGGACAATATTAAAGATTCTTTAATATACTTTCCAAGTATTCTGTAAAATCACCCTTTAAATCTTCTTTTCTTAATGCATATTCCACAGTTGCTTGCAAGTATCCAAGCTTATCCCCAACATCATATCTTCTTCCCTCAAAATTATAAGCATACATAGCTTCTTCATTAATAAGTTCAAGTAAAGCATCAGTAAGTTGAATTTCATTACCTTTACCTGGTTTAGTTCTATCTAATATCTCGAATATTTTTGGAGTAACTATATATCTTCCTAATATTGCTGTATTAGATGGTGCCTCTTCAACTGAAGGTTTTTCAACTAATCCCTTAACTTTGCATACTCTCTCCTCTATCTCTATTCCATCAACAATTCCATATTTACATACATCCTCAGATGCTACAGATTGAACACCTAAAATGCTTGTATTATATTCATCATAACAATCAATAAGTTGTTTTAAACAAGGAGTTCCTTCATTATATACAATGTCATCACCAAGAAGAATTGCAAAAGGTTCATCCCCAACAAAAGTTTTAGCACAATTAATAGCATGTCCTAATCCTCTAGGTTCTTTTTGTCTTATATAATGAATATCAACCATATCAGATATAGTTTGAACTAAATGTAATAATTCTTTCTTATTACTCTTTTCAAGTTCCATCTCAAGTTCAACAGATTTATCAAAATGATCTTCTATACATTTTTTATTTCTACCTGTTACAATAAGTATTTCCTCTATTCCTGAAGCAACAGCTTCTTCTATAATATATTGAATTGTAGGCTTATCTACTATAGGAAGCATTTCCTTAGGTTGAGCCTTTGTTGCAGGTAAAAATCTTGTCCCCAAACCTGCTGCGGGAATTATAGCTTTTCTTATCTTTTTATTCATATGTATCTCCTATAAAATAATTATTAATTTTAAAGATTTTTATTTAAAAATATTGTACTTAAAAAATCCACATTCATCTGTTCTGTATTAATATTAACTAATAGTTTTTTATAACACAAAATAAGCTAGACTAAATCAACATTTCACATAAAAAATCTCTTATATATCATTTTTTATGTAAATTATAGTACAGTTATTAATATAACATAAAACGTCTTCAAAATAAATATTCCTTACATATTTATCCTAATCATTCTTAAGTCTTACACCTGGGGTACCCCAGGTGTAAAACTCTTTATTCACCAGCCTAGTAGTGACTTTTCAAGCTTATCATAATCATAACTTCTAGCTTCAAAGTCATTAAATTTTAATATTTTTGTCTTACTATAATCATTTCTTAAATTACCACATACAGAATCTTTATAATTATTTGATTGCTCTGCTTCACTTTTCCAATTTTTTAATATTCCATTTACATAGTTCATTCTAGGCTTGTTTACTTCTAACGCTTTTTGAATAGCCAATTTCACATTACTTGCACCATAAATAGAAACTGCTAGTTTTACCGTTTCTTCATTACCCCCAATAATCTTTACACCTAAACTTTTAATATATTTAACTATATCGCTTTTATTAAAATCTTCAGTTAAATCCATATCTATATTTTCACATTCAAAAGATTTGTCCATCAATCCATTTGAACTCATTTCTATTGACCCTGATGTTTGAAGTTCACAAACAGAAGATCTATCTATATTCCCACCAAGTTCTCCACTCCCCCTACTATCTCTACTATCTCCAATACTTTCAATATCTCTAATCCCACTACTATCTCTACTACCTTCAACCTCTCCAATACTCCTACTACCTTCAATATCTTTAATTTCTTTAGTCACTATATTATTTCTAATACATCTAATCTCTTCTGAATCTTCTATGCTCTTAATCTCTTTCTTATTCTTAAGCTTTTTCTTCTTCTCCATCTTATTCTGTGGCGTTACAGTAACGTTACAGTTTGTTACAGCATTTTTTTGTAATTCTTCCTGAAAAATCTCTTCATTATTATATGCATTATTGCTGTGCAAATTTTTATCATCACACTCATATTCATTATTTAAATTATAAACTTCTTTTACTTTATCACCAGCTCTATTATTAGAGTTATCATCTTCCATTGATTCTCCCTCTAATTTTTTCTTTGCTCTGTGCTTTGCAACCCTTTTTCTTGCTTGTTCCCTTATCTTTTCCATACCCTCAACATTTTGATGTTTTTCCCAATTTATAATCCTTATAAAATTCTTTTTATCTATTTCTATCATATTTAATTCAGATAAAATCCTTAACGAATCATCTATCACCTTAACTGGCCTATTAAATATTATAGAAAGCATTTCGTTACTATATGGAATATCTTCATTTAAAAATATATTACCTGCAGAATTAGTTTTCCCTGCTTGAATAAGTAATCTCATCCATACATAATGAATACTATCTCTATCATTCATAGAATCTATCAATTTAATCTTCTCATCATCAAACATATCTATCTCTACCTTAATCCATACAATTTTGCCCATTTAATTTCCCTCCTTTAGTTACTTTTCCATCTTTGTTTTACCCATGGGTAAGCCTTTGATATTGCTGTGGTACCCTTGGGGTATTTTATAAAGATATTTTTTTACCCCTAGGCAAACTTTATTATTTTTCCCCAGGGGTAATTCCTCTAATTTTCTTAGCTAAGTTTAGGTGGAATATTTTTTAAAACATTATTAAACCAAAAATCTTTCTCTATTTGAATAATCATATTAATCAACTTATCATCTCTTAAAATTTCCTTATAAACAAATTTCTTGCCTTCAATTAATGATGCCACATAACATTTATCTGCCTTAAAAATCCTCATATAATGTTGTGCCTGAAGTATATAACTTACTGGAATACTCCCACCATTCCACTCTATTGGAAAATTTACATTTGAAGTTTTGCACATCAATATTGAATTTTCCCCAACAATCTTTCTATCCACACTTCCCACCATAAAATCATATTCTTCATCTTTTAACTTTTTATTTTCTTTCCTTACCTTTTTTCCACTTCTTATTGAAAATTCTTTTGCAATAATTTCTTTAAAAGTATTGTCCCAATAATTAGCTTCTTTTGATTTTACTAGTCCATCTTTTTGATTTAACTCCTCCTTATTAGAGTTAATCTTATCTAAATATATATCATAGGGTGTTTTAGTTTTATTTACCCCCATAATAATTGCAATATCAGACCCATCAATTCCTTTTAAAAATTCATTAATTGAATTTCCACTAATTGAACATCCCTTAATCAAATTCCCTTCTATCATAAACTCCTCCACTACCCTTTTTATATTCTGTTAAGTTATTTTATATTCTTTGTTTCTTACTTTAGTTTTATCTATTTTTGCTTGTTTAAAATTTTTTATATCAAAACTTGTATTCCTTAGGTGATCCAAAAATAGTTTTTTCATTAACCCCTAATACTGATGCTATTATTTTTTGATTCCTCTTTGTCGGAAATGTATGTCCCTTTTCCCAATTCCAAACACACTTTTCACTTATAATGCACTTTTCAGCAAACTCTTTTTGAGTCATATTAAGATATCTTCTTAAATAAACTATTCTTTCACAAGGCTTGCTGTTTAAAAAACTTTCTTGAGCTAATCTTAGTATATCCTTCATTACCATTTCCCCCTTATACATCTGTCTTAGTATATTTTAAGTAAATGTTTATATTTCAATATAAAACAAATTCCAATGCCAATTTGCCCTTATACTACAATATCAACACTATTTTTAAAACGTAACTAAAAGATTAATTTAATTATATTTTGTAAATATTTAACATATATTAATTTTATACATATTTTTATACGAACACAAGTTCGTATTTTCTTTATATTTATTATTTTAATGCAATAACTTTATTTATACTTACCTTTTCGCTATTATAATACGTTTTATATATATAACGACGTTAAAGCTGTAATTCCAGATAATTTTATTCTATTTTTTTACAATTTAATATGTTAGAATTTCCCTTAACACATATATATTAAGCAAATAAGGTCTATACTTTTATATCTTATTTAAGGCAGATTCAAAAAAAATAATAGACTAGTATGCTCATCTATTTTATGTGATACTACATCAGTAGATTTGCTAATAGGATCGCTATCAGACTAATCTACTTTCTTGGCTAATGAAAAATAGTGATGGCATTTTGGACTTATTATTTTTCTTCATATGCCTAAGAGATAAAAATATATTAAAGATCTAGGAGGGTATAAAATTGAATTTTAAACAAATTGAATCTTTAGTTTCACAAGCTAAAGACAAAAATAACTTATCAAAAGAATTATTAGCTAAAGAGTTTACTCCATTTATATTAAACCTTTCTAAAAAAACATTTATTGATGGCTATGATATAAACGATATACAAAACGAATGTTATAGGATACTCTTTAAATGCGTTGAAGCATATGACATAAAAAAGCATAGATTTGTTGCTTATGCAACCATTGGAATTAAAAATTGTATTAATGATTTGATTAAAAAAGGTAAAAATAGAAGTTCTTCTGAAGGATCAGAGGCACTTATACTTTCTGATAATTTAGAAAATGTGCTAACTTCTGATTCTCCTAGTTTAGATGAAATGTTTAGTAATAGGTCAGATTATGAGGAATTGCAAAAAGCAGTTGATACTTTAAATCATGAAGAAAAAGAGTTAATTTTATTTGTTTTCTTTAAGAATAATAGTTTAAGAAGTTACGCTTATTGGAAAAACATGTGTTATTCAACAGCAAATTATAAAAAAAGAGCATTAATTCAAAAGCTGCGAAGTCAGTTATGTTTTTAAGGAGGTGAGGTTATGACTGTTAATGAATTGATAGGACTTGTTGGTAATGTTGGTTTTCCTGTTGCTGTGAGTGCTTATTTGCTCATACGTTTGGAAAAACAATTGAATTCTTTATCTAATTCTATTAATAAATTAAACACCATAATATCAGCTAAACTTGGTATGGTTATTGATAGCTCTGAAGATAATTAAAAATACATTCGCTGAGTAAGTTCGAATAACAAAATATAAAATTTTGATTCTTAGAGGAAACTCGACTCATTGCATTCGCTGAGTAAGTTCGAATAACAAAATATAAAATTTTGATTCTCACTTATGTTAACTTTTGGATTTAACCATATATATTATATGACAAAGAAAAAAGGGGGAAATGAAAATGGCTGTAAACAAAATTGTAAAGGAAACTATTATGAGCATTGAGGTGCAAAAGGGGGTGGATAAATCAGGTGATCCAATTTATTCTAAGAAGAATTTTTCTAGTATAAAAGACGATGCAGATGCACAAAACATCTACGATGTAGCTGAAGCTATTAAAAAGGTTATAGAAGAGGATACTAGAAACACTTTTATCACTGTATCTTCAAAACTAATGAAAGCTTAATTATATAAAAAATAAGTAATAAGGAATAAATAATCTGAATCTGATAATAAGGCATAATCAAAAAATAACAAGTTCATATGCCTAAAAGAATAAATTAAATAACTTAAAATTTAAAAAACTTTGATATTGTAATAATTCTGATCATTATTAGTTTTTTTACAATATCAGAGTATCAAAATTTGATTAAAAATTTGGGAATTAAAAAATATAAAAATTTATAATATTTAAGGGGGAAATATTTTATGGAATATACATTAACAATGACTTTTTTAACTTCTACAGGAAAAAAGGTAAATATAAATATAGGTGGAGTTAAATCTGAACTTACTAAAGAAGAGGCTAGTTCTTTGATGGATACTATAATTGAAAAAGATATCTTTTTCATGAATTCTGGTTCTTTAGTTAGCAAAGATGGGGCTAAGTTAACTGAAAGAAAAGTTACTAAATATGAATTAAACTAATAAAAAAAGATCCAATCCCTTATTTAGAGATTGGATCTTTTTTTAACTACAATTATTTTATTTACATAAGGCACACGAAATAACAATAATATTCTTTATAATTCTAAATAATAATTTTTCATTTTTAAAACAAAAATAGATAAACCCTAAAATAACATTTCATCTGCTTCTATAAAGCATAATCAAAAATAAAAAATATCCATTATAACTTTGAACTTGTCATTTATTTTCATCTGACTAATAAAATAAATGTTTATTTTTCTTTTAAATTTGTTATAATATAAGAAAAGCCTAGTGCGGCAAACACTAAGCTAATCCTAGAACGTTTTTAAGAGGGCTATTAGATTATATGATTAACAGATGTAGAACGCTTAATCTTGCGATGATGGGGCGTTCTTTTCTGTTGTATTAAAACTAAATTCAAAACATTTAATGCTTAATTTTTACTAATGATTTTGCTCTTTTCTTATATCATTTATTTCTTTCTCACTTAACCCAGTTAACTCATTTATTACTTCGTTGGTCATTCCCATTTTAATTGCCTTTATTGCTGTTTTTTTTGCTTGTTTTTCTATACCCTTTTTCTCTATATTATCTAAAGTTTTTTCTAAATTATGAACCATAAAATCAACCTCCTCTTGATTACTATTTTCAAGAACATCTTCAATTTCATCTTTTAAATCATCTCTAACTCTTGGTTTAACTATATTTTTAAGCCATTGCTTAAATACACTAAACTGTTCTGGTGAAACTTTCTTTAATATATATATCATCTTTTTAAGTCTTCTTATTAGTTCTTCTTCATCTATCTCTTGATCTAATAAAAATACTGCTGATATCATGTTTGATATGTTTAATAATTCATCATCAGAATATCTATTTATATCAAATAACATATAATTAAAATCTAATATATTACCTTCAAATAATTCATAACCACTTAATATTTCCTTAAAACTAACCTTTGCAGTCCATTTATTCTTTCCATTATATAAGACTAGTGGCACAATTGATGGTAATTTAAAACTCTTTCTTATTCTATTATTCTTATCAGTATTTTTAAGTACATCTCTCCAAATTTCTGTCATGTAAAATAACAATCTCATAGGCATTTGAAAATCAACTTTTGATTGAAATTCTAATAATACATAAAATATAACTTCTTTATCATTAATATTTGCTTTATATAAAATATCAGATTCCTCTTCTTCAAAATCTGAAAGTATATAGGATTTATCAACTAAAATTAAATCTTCTTCTTTAATTAAATTTGCCCATTCTTTTTTAGTAAAACTTCTTAAAAACTCTAAAAAAGTTTCCTTATGTGAAAATATATGCTTATATCCTACATCGTGTTCATGATGCACATTACCATTTTTCAAAACATCACTCCTACTATTTATTATCTTAATTATAACCCATATTTTATCTTCTTAAAACAAAAACAGATGGAATTTAAAATCTTCTATCTATTCCTATAAAGCACAATCAAAAATATCAATTGCAACTTTAAACTTATTATTTATTTTCATATGACTAATAAAATAAATGTTTATTTTTCTACTAAATTTGTTATAATATAAATAAGAAAAGCCTAGTGCGGCAAACACTAAGCTAATCCTAGAACGTTTTTAAGTTTTAGGGCTATTGAATATTATATGATTAACAGATGTAGAACGCTTAATCTTGCGATGATGGGGCGTTCTTTTCTGTTGTATTATAATAGTAATCTTTTCCCCAGACCTGCTACTGGGATTATTGCTTTTCTTATTTTTTTATTCATTTTTTAATTCCTACTAAATTATTTTTTTCATAATATAAGCAAATAATTTAGTTTATCAACTGCTATATTTATCCATATATTTGCTTAAACCTATACCTAGTAATTTATCACAAAAATCTAACCCCTTTGTGAGAGAAATATTCCCAAACTTGCTAACGCTCTTGCTTGGCATACACTCATTTGCTAATAATTATCTTTCAAATCATCTATATTTCTCATTAATTTACTATTATTTTTAAACCACTCCTCATCTTTATTCCACCATTCTAAGCTTTCTAAAAAATCTATATCTGCTTGTTTAAATCTAAATTTTATTAGTTTAGCTGGTACTCCGCCAACAATTGCATATGGTTTTACATCTTTTATAACAATACTTCCGGCTGCTATTATTGCTCCATTTCCTATATTAACTCCATCTTTTATAAAAACATTGCCTCCTATCCAAACATCATTTCCAATATTTATTTGCTGAATTTCATTAAAGTACTCCTTTTCAACAAATGTTTTTCCACATTGTTTTCGTATTGAATAAAATGCTGGATGTGTTGATACAAATGTATTAGTTGGATGATTTCCTCCTCCTAAGGTTACATTTGGTCCTATACTACAAAATTTTCCTACTGTTGAATTAAACATTCTACATTTTTCACTTACATATGTATATTGTCCCATTATTACATTTGATAATTCACAATTTTTAGATATGGATATATTCTCTTCTAATTTGCATCCATTTAGTTGAGACATATATCCTAATGAAATATTTAATCTTTTTAATTTTAATTTTCTTATTTTCCAAAGTATGCAATCACTAATTGGACTTTTAAAAATTTCTTTAATATAATTAATCACTTATTTTTCTCCTTATTTTTCTCTTTATTTTAATCAGATAATTATATTTCAAGGTTTGAATTAAATCTTTAGTTGATGCATAATTAACTATTTTATTTAAACTTTTTATCTTTGAATTTATTGTAAAAATCTTTTTATTGCTTACATCTTTTGATATATTATATAAAAAAATATCATTTCCACTAATTTGATTAATAATATTTAATTCATACGGAATTAACGATCCATCATAACTTTTTAAAATTTCATAATCTAATCTTTTGCTTGTTAATAAATACTTAGTTTTTATTTTATTGTATTTTTGACCATAAAAATCTATTAATACTTGTTTTTTATTTATTTTATTATTATATAAATCTATAATTTTCATGTTCTCAAAAAAAGCATCATAAATTGATATTGAATCATTTATGTCCTTAAATTTATAATTTACATCTTTTCTGGATGTTAATGGTACTTGATAAATGCCTGTATCCATTGAAAAGTGTGTTCCTTTATCACCATAATTTGTAGAAAATGATTCATTAGGATAAACAAAAAACTTATTGGTTTCAATCATATAGCTTATAAAATATTTTAACCAAGATGATTCAGGCCAATTTAAAACATTATCTGGAATATTCTTTTTGTTTTTTAATTCATTACAGTTATTTTTATACCATTTTTTGAATGAATCCCATTGTTTACATGTCCAAGATTGTCCCCATGAAGATGGAAATTGCATAAAGAAAATATCCGATTCATCTCGTAAATTATAAAATATTTTATTATTATGAACATTTCTTTTATGAGAATATAATGATATTCCAGCTATTTTATCATTGTTTTCGTAATATTTTATAGCACTTTGAGCAAAATTATAAAATCCTGGTGCAACAAATAAATCATCTTCCAACATTATTATATTTCCATATTTGTAAGTTAAATCTCCACATTTTAAAACATGCTTTCTAAGTCCTAAGTTTTCTGATTGATATATAACTATTTTTTCACCATTATTCCATATAAATTTATTAGAATATTCTAAAACATCTTGATTATCATTTCCTTTATCAATACTAATTATTAGATTTGCCTTTTGAGCGTATTCTGCTAAAGATATTGATGATAAAAGTCTTTTAAGTGAATCTAATCTATTAAATGCTATAATAACTATTGTTAACATACTTATACTCCTTATTTATATTAATCTTTTTAGTAATTCAATTTAACCATATTATTATCAAATTTCTCATTTCAATTAGCTATAATATGTTAATGTGTTGAAAACTTTTTTGATATTAAATTATTTTTTAATCCTAAAATCATATTAACTAATATATCATCTTTTAAAATAATTATCATTCCAAAATATACAATTGGCGAAATTATAATTGACAATATAATGAGCAACAAACAATTATTTATTATATTTCTTAAAATAATAATTCCTATTCCCATTATTATCACAGATATCATATATTTTATAAAAGATTTATTAATATAATTTATTTTTATATTTTTACATTTAATTTTTATAAGTATTAAACCAACAATTGCTAAACTAGTTTCTGTTACAACCCAAACAATTGAAGCTCCTATATATGAAAATTTACTTATTAATAACATATTTAAAATTATGCTTAATATTGCCCCTCCTAATTGCATCCTAAATGCTAACTTTTCTAACCCATTAGGAATAAGTATTTGATTTACTTGCCATGAACCAACTGATGTTATCAATATTAAAGAACTTATTATCTGTAGTGATGGTGTTGCTAATAGAAATTCTTCTTTTCCTAAGAGTAACATTATTTCTTTAGCTAGTAACAATATTCCAACCATACATGGTAATGCAAGTATATAAATATAATTAATTGATTTTTGTATTATTTTTTTATATTCACAATAATTTTTTTGTATTAAATAAGATGTTCTTGGAATAAATACAGTAACTATAGAACTAGTTATATTAAAACCTATACTTTGAATAGTTTTACTTCTAAGATAATATGCTAAATCTACTTGTGATTTAATTCCTATCATTGTTTGATCTAAAGTAGCATATAATGCTACTACTAACGTAGTCATAAAATAAACTTTTAATTGTTTAAAATAATAGAGTAATTTAAATTTATACACTTTATTATCAACATATTTTTTAGTATGTATATAATTTAATACATTATTAAAACTTAATCCAATAATATTAATTAATGCATAAATTAAATAATCTTCTCTATGCTTTACCATAATAAAAATTAATAATATACTAATTAATTTCACTATAATATTTCTAATAGTTATATAACCATACTCTTCTATCCCTTGGTAAAACCAATCAATAGAGAATACATTTAAAATCAGCATTACAATCATCAACATATATAAATTAAAATTGTTTTCAAAACTTTCTATACTAAAAATTATTATTAAATAAAAAATTAATGCTATTATGGATAGTATTAATTGTATAATAATTAAATTCCAAAATGACATTGACATTTTTTTTCTATCATATCTATTCCTGGCAATTTCTCTCACTCCATATCTCGGTATACCAAATGTGGCAAATAAAATAAACCAATTTATAATTGATGTAGCATAATTTATTTTTCCTATATTTTCTGCCCCTAAAATTGATGATAAATAGGGTGATGTAATAAGTGGAAAAATCATATTTGCAGTCATTAATATTACATTATATATATAATTCTGTTTTAGAGAGTTACCCTTCACATTTATTCTCCTTATTATTTTATACATTCGTTAAGTTATCCGAATATTGATCTTCTTTATCTTAGGAAATACAATAAGTTTGATTAGAACCGAATTCCCCACTTGAAATGAGAAGAACAGCAACAGTAAATTGTTCTCGTTGTAATTCTGACCAATTGTATAAGTTTGGTTTAGACAAACAGACTAATCAAAAATATCAATATAGATGATAATTTATTGTAAACAATATTCTATAATTACCCAAACTAAATTATCCTATATATCCTAATTGTCATAAAACAACTTTTCTTTATCACTCTTATGAATACTACACTTGTTATAAATGTAGTAATAAAAAGCTGATTCATTTAAAGATAAATTAGATTTATATTAGTATTTCATCTAACTAAATCTCACAATGAAGACTCCTCATTCATTTTAACTAATCAAGCTAAATCAGTTGGTAAACCAATGCACTTTATTACTGATAGATTATCATCATATAACCAAGTTACTGCTTAAATTTAAAATTGATAGCTTTGATTGGCCTGCAAAAACCTTTATTCATTGAAGGCTTATTTGCTATACAATAAATTAATCAAACTTATACAATTTTAAAAGAATGAGTAATTCTACGAAATATTAAACTTTTTTTCATAACAACCTAACAGAATCATTTTATCAATTTAATTATATTATTTTTTTTAGTAGAAATAAAACTTAAACTAATTAAAAGTATATAATTAAATACATTTACATATTGATACGAAAAAAGTATTGGCTCTGCTAATGATATAATAAATATAAATATTAAAGTGATATATGAAAATTTTATATCTATATAATTATATAGTTTTTTTTCCCTTAAATTTTTAATATTATTCCATAAACATATCCACACCACAATTGTTCCAATTATACCCAACTCTAATATCATCTCTAAGATTCCATTATGTGCATGTCCACCATTATAATACTTATAATTATAATAGTCTGAATATGAATTAGTTCCCCAAAATGTCCCTAACCCATATCCTATTTTTCTCATATCAATCATTTCCATTATTCCTTTCCAAATACTCGTCCTACCAGTTAAAGTTAGATTTACATTTGCTAAAATAGAAATTCTTTCAATTATAGGTATCATAGCAACATATATTATTGATACAATATTTGAAATAAATATTATTATGGATCCTTTTATATAAAATTTATTGTTAATAATCACTATTAATCCAACTATTAATAATGCAATAAAAGCCGTCTGACTTTTAGATTTATCTATAAAATATATACATGATATAATATTAAATATTGAAATTATTTTGTTAAAACCTTTAATCCTATTAATAAGATTAATATATGATATTATTATTATTAAAGCACAGCATATAGATAAATGAATTCTATGTCCTGTTATTCCTTGTAAAGTAATGCCATATCTAAAATCTATATATTCAACCTTATTGGGATATATATATATATATATATAATTTAAAATTAAAAATATGAAGCAACCAAAATTAATGTTAAATAATATATTTATCTTTCCATCTATACATTTAATAATGATATTTATTATATATACACTCATACAAATTAATACAATAGCTAACTTTATACTTTGCAATTTATCTATTGAATTAAATGAACTTATAATTAGAAGTAATATAGGATATAATAATACACTTTTAAATTGCAAAAATTTTTTAATATTATTAGTTAATATAATATCTAATATTGATATAATACCTAATACTATTACAACTAATTTTATATTTTCAATATTAAAAATATATTCATTTTCAAATAAAATTCTATTAATAGGAAATAGAGCAATAATAAGATATACGTTTATACCATTTAAAATTAACTTATACATTTTTAACATCCTTTAGTGACTTTAATCTTCTTTTTATATTTCCTAATATTCTTTTTATATATATTAATATTACAACTTTTTTATTAAATTGCTTTTTTAATATATTTATAGATTCTTTACTTATTAATTTTATTGATTCTTCCGATGTACTAAAACCAGTACAATCATATACACTAATAATTTCATCTATATATTTAAATGATCTATTATTTTTAAAATTATTTATTAACCAATACCTATCTGCACATACTTTATAATTCAAGTCAAATAAGTTGTTTTCAAAACATTTCTTTGATGCAAAAATAGTTTGATGACAAAGCATTTTTTCTCTTATAAAAAAAAGTTTATTAATTTTTTCTTTATCATTATTTATAATTAAGTTATTAACCTTATAATTTCCATATAGTATATCACAATCATTAAACTTTTTATCTATTTTTTCTAATATCATATTATTGTAAAAAATATCTCCTGCATTTAAGAAAAATAGTATCTCACCATCTGCCAAATATATTCCTTTATTCATTGCATCGTATATTCCATCATCCTCTTCACTTAATAATTTAAAATGTTTAAATTTTTTTGAATAATTTTCTATTATTTTTAAAGTACTATCTTTTGATTTTCCATCTATAAAAATCATCTCATAATCTTTAAATTCTTGATTCATTACTGATTCTATAGTTTGCTTTATTAATTTTTCACAATTATAGCAAACTGTAATAATTGAAAATCTCACTTTATAAAATACTCCTTTGTTAATTTAATAATATTTTTAATAATTTCTTTAACATATAATTTTAAATATGAATAACTGTACAATTTATTTGCAAACGAATTTCCATTTCTAATTTTCCCATATATAACTTTTAAAAATTTAAACCCAAAAAATATATTTGTTATTTTACATTCAGGATATTTTTCATTATTTAATATTAAATTAAATAAATTTAACCATTCATCTAATGTCTTATAAATATCAAACTTATTTCTCGCAAAATTTATTCCTTGTTTTGAAAAATTGTTATTTAATTCATTATCGTTTAATAAATCACAAATTTTCTTTCTTAAGTTATATCCATTATTAATTAAATATCCACTCTTTTTATTGTTTACTGTTTCTAAATAACCAACACATTTTTTGGTTACTACAGGCACCCCACTTGCTTGAAATTCTAGTGCTGTAAGTCCAAATGTTTCTGTTTTTCCACTTGGGTTAGATATTCCAACCTTAGTTTGTTTTATAATATATTTTTTTTCTTCTCCTAAAATTCCATGAAATACAACTGATGGTAACAACTTATTATCTTTATCGGTTATATATTTTATAAACATTTTTTCATATTTTTCGGAAGTTAATTTCAATGAACCTAATTTAGCATTTCTGTCATATAAATTTCCTCCACCAATTACATGAAGTTCAGCCTCTGGAATATCTTTAATAATTTTCTTCCATTGTTTTGCAATAATATGAAATCCTTTTTCCTTAGTTAAACTTCCTATATAAGTTACAATTTTGTTCTTTGCTTCTGCTTCTACAATATTTTCTTTATACCTATCAGTATCAAATAGATTATATATATAGAGAGACTTTTTGTAAATATTGTCATCTATATAATACAGCAATTGTTCTTTGCTAACAAATACATTTGCCCTTATATATTTATTTGCATATATCTCTTTTAAAATTTTGCTATTTGTTATAAAATTATGACTCCATAATACAGTTTTCACTTTATTTCTAGCAATTTCACTATAAATTTTCATATCATTAATTGTTCGTATTATGAATATATCAATAAAATGTTTTTTACAATAAGCAATTGCTCCATAAATATTTTCTACTTGAATATTATTTATATTATATGGTAATTTTTGCAATTTGCTAGTTAATAATATTATTTCTATTTTTTTACTAAGATAATATGTTAGTAAAAAAAACATATATTCTGTTCCTCCTATTCCAGGATTTCCATTATATATATTTGAACAATCTATGTTTTCTATAGTTTTATTATCTATATAAAATGCAATTTTCATTTTAAACCTCATTTCAATATAATTGTTATATTATAATTTATTTAAAGCAAATCGTATTGAATTAACAAATTGTAAACTTACATTTTTCAATGTGAATTTTTCTAAAAAATTCACATTATTTTCAATCATATTTTTACATAATTCTTTATTATTTATTAAAGTTTTTATTTTATTACTAAATTCAATTGAATCATAAGGATCTACTATATATCCATTTACTCCATCTTTTATAAGATCCTTACTTCCATCTGCATACTTAGATGAAATTATTATCAAATTATTACACATTGCTTCTAATACTACTAATCCAAAACAATCTTCTCTCGTAGGCAATATAAATATATCACATTTCTTATAGTATTCTCTAAGTTCATATTCCTGCTTAAATCCTAAGAACTCTATTTTTTCTAAAATTCCTAATTTTTTTGCTTGTTTTTCTAAATTTTTTCTTTCCGATCCTTCTCCTATTATCATCAATTTATAATCATTTTTCACTTTACTTAATGCACTAAACAATAAATCTATGCCTTTTCTTTTAATTAGGCTTCCAACATATAATAGATTATAATTATTGTATGTATCTTTCTTATATAAATATTTATCTATATCTACAGTTAAATAACTAATATATATTTTTTTTTCATCTGCTCCATAAAATATTTGCGCTTCTTTTGTCTTTGTACTGCTAGCTATGTAAGCTACTGCTCCTAATATAATTATTTTTCGTGAGACTTTTTGAATTACATTAATATTTTTTTCTGAATTTAATGTTCCATCAGACCAACTAATAAATTTTTTCTTTCTAAGCTTACACCATATTAAACTTTGTAATACTGTTGGATTATATTCTGATGCTACTACTACATCTGGATTAAAATTATTTAAAACTGACATTGTATTGAATGGAATATGTATATATTTGTTATCATTTCTTTTTTTTATTTTCATAGTAACAGATTTTAGAAAAATACTGTTTAATAAACTTTGTGACTTTATAGTCCACTTTCTATTATCTTCATTTTTACTTGAATATATTATTTTAAACTCAAATTCTTTATAAGTTTTAATTAAATAATTAAATAAATCAATTCTATATGGTGATGGTATATTTGTTATTATTGCTACTTTCATAATTAATTTATATACTCCTTAAAACTATATTTTATATAATAAATCATTTCTAATTAAACTGTTTCCCTAATAAATTAAGTTAATTTAAGGTATAAATACCTTAGACTGAAAGTCATTGTTCTATTTTAAATATATATTCTTTAATTTTGGAATTTCATGTTGTATCAACATCTGAACATAATCTTTTCAATCATGCCCACTAATTGTAATTTCTCTCACTTAATGCTTTATTTTAATCTCCATATAATATAACACTTTATATCATATATAGTACTACTTTTTTTATTATACATAATCACACTACTAAACTATTCTTTGTCATTATTATTGTCATATTTACAGCTTATTCAAAGGTCAAAATCTCCTACTCTGTAAACATGGTATATTTAACTAAATAAAATGAGAAATTTTAAAAAAATAAAAAGTATGCCGTAACAAACCAGAACCATCTATAATTTATATATCTCTAATAAAATCTTATAATTTTTTTCCACTGTATATTTCTTTTTATAATCAACATACGCTCCATTAATATATTTATCTAAGATTTTATAATCTGAAAATATATTTATGCAATTAACTAATTCATCTATTGAGTTTACTGTAAATTTAATTCCATTTTTATCATTTAACACATCTGAAAAAGCTCCAATATTACTTGCAATAACAGGTGTTCCTACTGAAAATGCTTCTATATTTACCATTCCAAAAGTTTCATACCAAATTGACGGTGCAATTAAAGCCTTAGCTTTTGATATTACCTTTTTCACTTCTTTATTTTCTACTAATCCAAGTATTTTTATATTGTTAATATTATTTTCTTCAATAAATTTTTTTACATATAATTCTTCAGGTCCTTTTCCAATAATCAACAATTCTTCATTTTTTATATTTTTCCATGTATTTAATAAAACTTTAATTCCCTTAAGTTGATCTATTCTTCCTAAAAATACAAAATATTCTCGATTTTCAGCTGGTAAAATATCCATATTGATATTTTCAGTAAAATTTGGTTTTACGAATATTTTATTTTTATGAATAAACTTACTAATTTTCTCTTTCGAAAATTTTGTTAAAGCTATATAAGCATCTACTTTATCATAACTACCAATAATTCTATTTATCTTCAACATAAGTACAACTATTAATGTCTGAATTGCAGAATCCCTATAACACTTATTTTGAATGGCACACTTAAGACCTTTACTCATACACTTTTCACATATTTCACCATTACAAGTAAAAGTAGCTCCAGGACAAAGTAATCTAAAATTATGTACAGTTTGTACTACTTTGACTCCACAATCTTTCGCAGCTTTATAAACCGAAGGACTTATTAAAGGCAAAGTATTATGCACATGGACTATATCTATATTATTTTCTCTAATTATTTCTTTTACTTCTTTAATAGTCTTAAAAGAATATATAGTTTCAAATAGCAACTTTATCTTTCCCCATATACCACTTTCTTTTATCTCATCATTATGTCTTGTATAGATAAATACTTCATGTCCATTATCTTCAAGCATCTTTTTCTCATTTGCAACTACAGTATCTTCTCCACCAGGCACTTGATAATAATTATGAACTATTAAAACTTTTTCTTTATTCATTACCTATCAAGTCCTTTCATAAAACTTTTATTGAACAGTGTTAAATACATAAACTTACTATTTGTAGTTACATATCTTTTTAATAATCTCTTAGGGTCTTGCATTAATCTATATAGCCATTCAAGACTACATTTTTGCATCCAAATTGGTGCTCTTTTTATCTTTTCAGCATAATAGTCAAAGCCTGCTCCAACTCCAAACATTATTGCATTAACTTTACCTTTATGAATAGACATCCACTTTTCCTGCTTAGGGGCACCTAATCCAATCCATAAAAAATCTACTTTTTCACTATTTATCTCATTTAAAATTTTTTCATCTTCTAGAGATACTTCTGACTTAAATGGTGGTGAATACATTCCTACTATATTTAACTTAGGATATTTCTCTTTAAGTTTAACTTTAAGCAATTCTAAGGTTTCTTCTGTACTCCCATAAAAATAATGATTATAACCTTTTTCCTCTGACTCTTTAAATAATTCTCCCATCAAATCTGGTCCTGTTACTCTTTGAGCATTTTTAAATCCTAGTTTCTTGCTTAAAACTGAAAGAGGTTTTCCATCAGGAAGTGCTAATGCACCTCCATTTTGAATTTTCCTATATTCCTTATCTTCATAAGCTGTAACAGTAGTATGAACGTTAGAAACACAAATATAGTTTCCTTTAAGTGTCTCTAAGTTTTCTTCAATATAATTAACTGTTTCATTAAGATTAGTAACGGCTATATTTACACCAAGTATATTACAAGTTTCCATTACAAAATCTCCTTTAGTTATTAATATAATTTTCTACGAACCACTTATAAGCCTTTTCAATACCATCTCTAAGTTCAACTTTATATTTCCAACCTGCTTCTTCAAGTCTACTTACATCAAGAAGCTTTCTAGGAGTTCCATCTGGCTTAGTAGAATCAAATACTAATTTACCTTCATAACCTACAACTTCCTTAACCATTTCTGCAAGTCCTCTTATAGTTATTTCTTTACCTGTACCTATATTAAAAAAATCATTACCTTCATATGTTTCCATTAAATAAATACATGCATCTGCCATATCTTCTGAATATAAAAATTCTCTAAGAGGTGTTCCACTTCCCCATACTACAACTTCTGGATCATTATTTTCTTTTGCTTCATGGAATCTTCTAATTAACGCTGGCATTACATGAGAATTTTCTCCTGAAAAATTATCATAAGGTCCATATAAATTTGTAGGCATCACACTTATGTAATTTGTACCATATTGTTTATTAAAAAATTGACACATCTTAAGTCCTGATATTTTAGCTAAAGCATATCCTTCATTTGTCTCTTCTAAATATCCTGAAAGTAAATATTCTTCCTTTATAGGTTGAGGACACATTTTAGGATAAATGCAAGAACTTCCTAAAAACATAAGTCTTTTAACTTCATACTTCTTTGCCATTCCTATAACATTATTTTGTATTTGTAAGTTTTCATATATAAAATCTGCTGGATAATTACTATTTGCAAGAATTCCACCTACTTTAGCTGCTGCTAAAAATACATACTCTGGTTTTTCTATTTTAAAAAATTCTTCAACTTCAATTGAATTTGTTAAATCAAGCTCACTATGACTTCTTCCTATTATATTAGTAAAGCCTTTAGCTTCTAGTCCTCTTACAATTGCAGAACCAACTAATCCTCTATGTCCTGCCACATAAATTTTACTATCTTTATTCATAATCTATCTTTCTCCTATATAAGACATTATTTTATTGGCAATATCTTTATATTGATTTTTAAATTTATAATCTTTATTGTTAATATTTAATTTATTTAAATCTTTTAATATATTTTCAATATTAAAATTTTCTTCATATTTTACTTCTACTGCTAAATTCATACTCTTTAATTTTTCTATTGTCTTTCTATCTTCAGCAATAGAATTTCTTGATAAAACAGCACATCTCTTATTAGCACATAAAACTTCTGCTACCGTTCCCCATCCTGCTTTAGTAATAACATAATCACTTGCTTTAATATAATCCTGAGTATTAGTAATTTCTTTAGGTAAATATGTTACATTACTTCCTACAATATTTATTCCTTCTGTTACTATAAAATCATAATTTAAATTTTCAACATTAATACTATTTTTTAATTCAACAGATCTTCCTACACTAATAAAAATTATTTTCTTTGTATGTTCTTTTTTGATATTATTGATACTTTCCTCATTAAAGCTTCTACAACATAATCCTACTTGTTCAAAATTATTCAAATAACTTTTCATAGTCTCAATATATAGCAAATATAAAAATGCTTTATCTGCAAGTTTATAACATTGCTTATATTTCTCACAAATTTCCTCACTTAAATGTTCTTTATAAATATCTACCCATGTAAAATTTGAAATTAATATACTCGGTATATTTAATTTATTACTACATTTAAATATCCAAGGAACAATATCACTAACAATTAAATCTACATTATAATAATGAAGGAATTCATTTTCTTTGGTTACTTTTTCCTCAAAACTATTTATATACTTTAATACATTATTCTCTAATTTAACTTTATCAATATCTAAACTTCCTTCTTTTAAAACCAAACCAGCATCCATATCCTCAAAGTAATAATCTACTCTATCATGAAACTCATTTAATAAATTTTTTATAAATTCTCCTTGATTTTTTCCTGTTTTTATTATTACTTTAATGTTTTTATAAACCTCAAGAATATACCTAATAATAGGTATATTCCTTGAAGCATGTCCAAATCCATGGTCTGAAATATAAAATGCTATTGTTTTCATTACTTAGTAACTGCAACTTCTTGCTTTGCTATAAATTCTTGTGATCCTATGCCTGCTATTTCTTTCATATCAGAATCAACCATCATTGAAACTAAATCCCTAAAGCTAACTTTTCTCTTCCATTCTAGTTCTTTTTCTGCTTTAGTAGAGTCACCCCATAAAAGTTCTACTTCTGCTGGTCTAAAATATCTTGGATTAACATCTACTAATACCTTACCAGTTGCTTTATCTATTCCCTTTTCATCTACTCCAGTTCCTTGCCATTCTATTTCAACTCCAACTTCTGCAAAAGCAAGATCAACGAATTCTCTTACAGTATGAGTTTCATTTGTAGCTAAAACATAATCTTTAGGTTCATCTTGTTGAAGTATTCTCCACATTCCTTCAACATAATCTCCAGCAAATCCCCAATCTCTCTTTGCATCCATATTTCCAAGACTTAATTTTTCTTGCTTACCAGCCATTATTGAAGCTACTGCTCTTGTAATTTTTCTTGTTACAAATGTTTCACCTCTTCTTGGTGATTCATGATTAAATAATATTCCGTTACATGCAAATACACCATATGATTCTCTATAGTTAACAGTTATCCAATATGAATAAAGTTTTGCTACACCATATGGACTCTTTGGATAAAATGCAGTTTTTTCACTTTGAGGTGCTGTATCTGGAAGTCCTCCAAAAAGTTCTGAAGTTGAAGCTTGATAAAATTTACACTTTAAGCCACTTTCTCTTATTGCATCAAGAAGTCTTAATGTTCCTACCCCTGTAGCTTCTGCAGTATATTCAGGAACTTCAAAAGATACTGCAACATGAGATTGTGCTGCTAAATTATATATTTCATTTGGTCTTATTTTTTCTATTAATCTATTTAAATTACTTGAATCTGTTAAATCTCCGTAATGTAAAAATAGCTTTTTGTTTCCTATTTTAGAATCTTCAAATAAATGATCTATTCTAGTTGTACTGATAGTACTATGTCTTCTTATAATTCCATGTACTTCATACCCTTTTTCTAATAATAATTCGGTTAAATAAGACCCATCCTGCCCTGTTATTCCTGTTATTAATGCTACTTTACTCATACTTTTTCTCCTTTAGCTCTACATAATATTGTCTTTCTATTTTTAAATTCAAACATACATAATATTTAAACTATACTCTTATAATCTCTCAGATTATCCATATATTCTTTATTAACAATATAGATACTATCCTCTGTTTCTAAAGTCATGACATCATCAATTCCAATCATAACAACTCTCTTTCCGTTATTAATTGCTATATTAGAATTTGATTCAATAACTCTTGCGTTTCCTTCAATAATATTATTGTTAATATCTTTTTTCTTGTATCTTTCAACTGATTTCCATGTTCCTATATCATCCCATCCAAACTCACTTGGAATAACATATATATTCTTTGATTTTTCTAGAACTGCGTAATCTATAGATATTGATTCTGTCTTGTGATAAGTTTTATTGATAAGCTCTTGTAGATTTTCCTCATCTACTTCTTTTATTTGATGAATTGCCTCATATGTATCAGGAGAATATTTTTTTATTTCTTCTAATATGTTTAAAGTCTTCCACAAAAACATTCCACCATTCCAAAGATATGAACCATCTTCTAAATACCTTTTAGCTTTTTCTTCATTTGGTTTTTCAACAAATTTATCTACTTTAAATACACTAATATCATCTTTTTTAGTGATTTGTTCATTATATTTTATATAACCATAACCTGTTTCTGCTCTACTTGGTTTCATCCCAAGAGTTACTATTGCCTTATTATTTTCTTCTACAAATTCATCTGCTTTTAGAGTTATGTTTCTAAAGCAATCTTCATCTTGTATTAAATGATCTGATGGCAATACTACCATAGTTGAATCTTTATAATATCTATCAATTACTAAAGCAGATAAAGCAATACAAGGTGCTGTGTTTCTTCCTTCTGGTTCAACTATTATGTTTCTTTCAGGAAGTTCTGGAAGCTGCTTTTTAACTAAATCAATGTACAATTCTCCAGTGCATACAAATATCCTTTCTATTGGTATAATAGGTTTCACCCTATTTACTGTCATTTGTATCATTGTTTCTTCACCTATTAAATTTAAAAATTGTTTAGGTTTTTGTTCTGTTGATAAAGGCCAAAATCTAGTACCTTTACCCCCTGCCATTATTAAAGCACAAAGCATTAAATTTCCCCCCCTCATATTACATTCTTGTCGCTGCAACTTCACTTCTAGCTTCTTCTAAATTTAAAACTGCCTTTCTTCCAATAGAATGATATTCAATTCTTTTCTCTTTTACATTATTAATTGCATAACAATTTCTCCCATCATATATAATAGGAGTATTCATAACTTCACTATATATATTTAGATTCAAAGATTTTATTTCACCCCATTCTGTAAATATGAATGCTAAATCTGCTTCTTTTAATGCTTCTTCTGGAGATTTTACATACTCTATTTCTGTTGGATATATCTTTTTAAAGTTTTCTTCTCCTACTGGATCATATGCAACTATTTCTGCACCTTCATCTAATAATCTTCTTACATTAGGTATTGATGGTGCTTCTCTTAAATCATCTGTTCCTGGCTTAAATGTTAATCCAAGTACTGCAACTTTTAATCCTTTTAAACTTCCAAATCTTTGTTTAGCTGCTCTAAATAATTTATATTTTTGATTTTGATTTACTTCAATTGTTGCTTTTATTGTCTTAAGTTCATATCCATTATCATTTGCAAGCCAATGAAGTGCCTTAGTATCCTTAGGGAAACAAGAACCTCCATATCCTATTCCTGCATTTAAGAATTTATTTCCTATTCTTGGGTCATAACTCATACCTTTTGCTACATCTTGAATGTCTGCTCCAACTATTTCACAAAAGTTAGCTATTTCATTCATAAAAGAAATCTTAAGAGCTAAAAAATCATTTGAAGCATATTTAATCATTTCCGCACTTCTTCTGTTTGTAACAACTATTGGTTGATTAAATCTTTCATATACTTCTCTTAAAATATTTTCTGCTTTCTTAGATTCAACCCCGATTACTATTCTTTTAGCATATAAAGTATCTTTAACTGCTGTTCCTTGTGCCAAGAATTCTGGATTTGATGCAACTTCTATATGTACATCATTATTAACATTTTCTTTTAAAAATTCTTCCACTTTATCATTAGTACCTATTGGAACTGTTGATTTAACTACAACTAAACAATCATTTTCCACATTATCAGCAATTTGTTTGCATACTCCAAATACATAATCTAAATTTGCAGATCCATCTTCTCTTTCAGGAGTACCCACCCCTATGAATACTAAATCTGCATCTTTATATGCACTTACATAATCTGTTGTAAAATCTAATCTATTTTCCTTATAGTTTCTTTTTAATAATTCATCTAATCCTGGTTCATATATAGGGGAAATTCCTTTTTTCATTGTTTGAACTTTTCTTTCATCTATATCAACACAAGTTACATTATGTCCCATTTCAGAAAGACAAGCTCCAGTAACTAACCCTACGTATCCTGTTCCTGCAACAACTATTTTCATTTACTTATCCCCCTAACTAGCATGTTCATCACCAAACAACACAAAGAATGTTTTAAATATTAACTTTATGTCAATTAATGTACTTCTTTCTTCTACGTATTTAACATCCAAAGCCATCCATTCCTTGAATCCAATATCGTTTCTTCCTGAAACTTGCCAGTAGCATGTTAATCCCGGTTTTACATAGAATCTTTTTTTCATCCACTCTTCAAAATGAATGACTTCATTTTCAAGTGATGGTCTTGGTCCAACTAAACTCATTTCCCCTTTTAATACATTTAATAATTGAGGTAATTCATCAACACTTGTCTTTCTTATGAACTTCCCAATCTTTGTTACTCTAGGATCATTTTTCATTTTAAACATTGGACCAGTCATTTCATTCCTGTCCCTTAGCTTCTTTTTTAGCTCTTCTGCATTTACAACCATTGACCTAAACTTGTACATATTAAATATAATTCCATTAATTCCGACTCTCTTTTGTTTAAATATAATAGGTCCTTTTGATTCTAGTCTTATGCATGCGGCTACTATTAATAGTAATGGACTTAATACTATCAACCCTAGCAAGGAACAAACTATGTCTATAGTTCTCTTTAAAAAACAATATCCTATACTAACTTCTCTTCTTTGTTTTTTAAACAAAACTTCTTCTGTCCCGAGATTTAATTGTTGCACCATATCTCCCCCCTTTAAGCATTTAGGCATATTCAAAAAAATACTAGATTAGTATGTTTATATATTTTTGCTTCATACTCTGGTTTATATACCCAGCTAGTAACTGATTTTGTCTTCTTATCTGAAACAAAATATACAGTACATCTTTAAACTATTATTTCTTTCATATACCTTAGGCATCTCCAAATAAATAACTAATCAGTATCCTTATCTTTTTTGTACTATGCTGCATCATCAAATGCAGCTAATATCAGTAGTAAACTACATTTACTTGCTTTTCTAGTTCAAAAAACCTTACAAATTTTTAACTAGTTATTTATTTTATAATGCCTTAATTAAATCAAGACAAATATTATCATAGGCTTGTACATAATATACCTGTACAGATTATGCAAATTTCCTATTTTAGGGCGCGAAAACACATCATATTAAAATCTTTTATAAAATAAGGATTTTAATACTATGTCTCTAACTATATATTCCTTATATTCCCCTTTTTAAATATTTTTTATATTTCTGTATTTTAACTTAATTTATTATATTTTATAGTATATTTGCCTATAATATCCTTTTTTTATAGAAATATTATAACACACTTTTCTTTTTATGTTAATATTTATTACTTTTTTATTAAATTAAATTAATCATAGAAACATTTTTAAAAATTTATTGATATATTAAAGTTTGATCAACGTACTTTTAGCATAAATACTATTTATGTTAAATAATGGTTAATTGTGATAAATTAATTTCTTAGTCTCAGCTAAAAAGTTTTATATGAGACTAAGATTTTTATTGGTACTATAACTTTATTTTTAACTCACGTTTTAAAATACAATGATCATCTTTTTAAAAATGAAAATATTGATTTCTTTTCTTTAATTTTTTCACCTGAAAATTCAACTGATTCGTTTAGTAGTATTTTCACTGAATTATTTTTAAATGTTTCTCCAAGTACATTTTGTTTTTTACCTAACAGATTTAATGCATTTCTTAATCCAGTACATCTATTAGTATTATTATGTGCGTCAGATCCAATAAAACTATATATCCCATTTTCCATAAGAATTTCAGAAGTTTTTTTAACCCTATTTCCAAATTTACCTTCTAAACTTCCTGCATTTACTTGAAATAAATATCCTTCACTTATGAATTTATTTATAAGTGAAGGGGTTTCTATAATTTCTCTATATCTTTCTGGATGAGCTATGATTGGTACAATATCTCTGATTTGAAGTTCATAAATTATATCAAATATGTTTTCATCAAATTTTCTCATTGAAAATTCTATAAGCATATATCTTGAGTCATTTAAGGTTCCTATATTTCCTTCCATATAATCTTTTATTATATTTTCAGTAAAATAAACTTCCTGTCCACTATAAACAGATATATTTAATTTATTAGTTTTTATTATTTCATTAATTTTAGCTACATGTTCTTTAACCTGATTTATATTTGCTTCTCCATATTCAAGTAAATAGTGTGGAGTAGCAATTATATCAGTTGTGCCTTCTTTTTCTGCATTTTTAAGCATATCTAAAGTCATTTCCATACTCTTAGAACCATCATCAATCCCTGGTATTATATGTGAATGAATATCTATCATAACTACTCCTCGCTTCACCTTTAAATTCCCCTGCCCATGAGCTTTATCCGATAGCTAGTATCTGTAATTTCATAAAAGCTACTAGTCCCACCTTTTTTAGTATGTTTTAAGTGAATTTTGATATTGTAGTATAAGAGCGAACTGGCATTGGAATTTGTTTTTTATACTCTCCTAAGTGAGAATCCAAAAGTGAAAATCCAAATTTTATATTTGGTTATTTGAACTTTCACAGAGTGCATTTTATATTTGGTTCTTCGAACTTACTGGACGAATGTACATGAGTCAAGTTTCATTTTAGTTTCACAATTAATTGCTTGTCAGCAATCTTTGATTGGGAACATGCATTAATTGGACTAATCTTTATTTTTGGAGTTATTAAAACAACTTCCCTTGTCCATGAGCTCTATCCGATAGCTAGTATCTGTAATTTCATAACAGCTACACGCTCCTGGATAACGACTTCTAACCCTTCATTCAAAGTGCAACTTTTTCTGAAGGCTAAGAATTCTGTTTATACTATAATATCAATTCCACATTAAAACATAACTATTAATTTTCATTATTTCCATAGTAGTAGTAATACTTACCCTTAGTGTTTTCTACTGCATGAAGTACTGTTCCTATTATATTAGCTCCAACTTTAGTTAAAAGATTTTTAGCTTCTAATACTGATTCTATCCTTGTTCTTTCCGCTCTTATAACAAGTATTGTTCCATCTACCTTTGTTGATAAAATTTGTGCATCTGTAACTGCTTGAAGTGGCGCACTATCTAAAATTACTATGTCATACTTTTCTTTTAGTCTTTTTAATAGTTCACTCATAGCTTTTGATGATAACATTTCTGATGGATTTGGTGGTAATTTTCCTGAAGGTAATATATCTAAGTTTTCATTACGTGATTGTATTGTTTCTTCTAAACTTGCCTTACCTATAAGTACTTCTGAAAGACCAATTAAATTTGATATCTTAAAGTTTTTATGTACTGCAGGTTTTCTTAAATCACAATCTACAATGATTACTTTCTTTTCATTTTGTGCAAATGATAAGGCAAGATTTCCTGATACTGTTGATTTTCCTTCTGCTGCTTCAGAACTTGTTACAACTATAGTTCTTATTTCTTTATCAAATGAGGAATATTGTATATTTGTTCTTAATGTTCTATATGCTTCTGAAACTACAGATTTAGGTTTTTGCTCAACTATAAATCCTTTATATTCTTGACTTTGAACTGCTTTTTCTAATTTTCTTCTACTAAACATACTTTCACTATCCCCCTTTAATTTAAATCATCTGGTATTGCACCAAGTACAGGTAAACCTACTAATTGTTCTAATTGTTCTTTATTTTTAAATGTATTATTCATAAATTCTAATAAGAAAGCTAGTCCAACACTAACCATTAATCCAAGTAAGAATGCTATTGCTATATTCATTGTTTTATTAGGGCTTACTGCTTTATCTGGCATTTTTACACTTTCTATTATTTTTACATTCCCATTTGGTATAAGCTCTTTTGATGATTTAATGAACTCTGTTGTAATTGAATCTACTACATTCTTAGATAATTCTTTATCTTTACTTATATATTTAATTTCTAGAATTTGAGTATCTGCTCTTGGCGTAACTGTTAAACTTTTAAGTACATCTTCTGATGATATGTTTATATTGATATTGCTACTAAGTGCTGATTTAACTAAATCGTTAGTAGTTATAACTTCTGCATATGTCTTTAATAATTTTTGATACATTTGGACATCATTATTGTTATAATTTTGATCTTGGGTGTTTTCTTTTCCTATGAACACCTTAGTGCTTGCCTCATATTTAGGTGCAATCACAAAAAAACTAATGATTCCTGATAGTAATGTTGCAATAATTGTTATTAAAATTATCATTTTCCATCTTTTCATTAGTATATTTACTATGTCTTCAATTTTTATGATTTCTTCATTTTGTATAATTTGTTCACTCATTCCCTCGCTCCTTGTAAATTGTAATTTTAAACACATTCTTGTAATATTGTAACATTTATAATAACTTATGTTAATATTTTGTTATATTTTATATATATTACTTTTTATTCCTTATATTTTTATTCTTTTTATAATATTTACAATCTTTTCAAAAGATAAATTTGAAAAATTACTTACTCCTTCTAAATTTTACCTCAACTATAATATATTACAACTTTTTGTGATATATTTCAACACCTCATTATATCTCCCTTTCTCTCTATCTTTTTACCCCTGGGGTACCCCAGGGGTAATGTGTGGATATTTTTTATATAAATATACATACTTTACATTTATGGTATTATAATGGTAAATTATAATATGATAAATATTTTACTTTTTTGGGGATTAGTTACTTGAAAATGGCTTAATTGTAATAATTCCGTGCCAAATCTATGTTGATATTGTAACTACAGTATCAGCATTCACTTAAAATACATCATAAAATTTTTAAAATAAAGGAGTCTAAAAATGAAAAGTTTAAAACTAAAAAAGTTAATAGCTGCTTCATTAGTAACATTAGTAGCTATGACAACTACTTTTTCTGAGAAAGCTTCAGCTGCTTGGAGACAAGACGGTAATGGAAGTTGGGGTTATACAAATGAAAATTCATTAGCTAGAGGCTGGAATTCTATTGATAATAATTGGTATTTCTTTGATGCTAATGGAGCAATGAAAACTGGTTGGTTTCTTGATGGAAGCTCATGGTACTACTCAGATCAATCTGGTGCAATGAAGACTGGTTGGGTAAATAATAATGGTACTTGGTATCACATGGGTGCTTCTGGTTCTATGCAAACTGGTTGGATAAATGACAATGGGGCTTGGTACTATGCTCAAACATCTGGTGCAATGAAGACTGGTTGGTTAAATGACAATGGGTCTTGGTATTATTTAAGTCCTGCTGGATTAATGCAAACTGGTTGGATAAACAATAATGGCGCTTGGTATTATACAAATGCTATTGGTGTTATGCAAAAAGGATTAGTTGAAATAAATAATAAAACTTACTATTTAAATGATAGTGGAGTAATGCAAACTGGTAATGTTACAATTAATGGTCAAACTTATACATTTGGAGCTAATGGTGAAAAAATAACTTCAAATGAAAATTCAACTAATACAAATTCAAACAATGCATCATCTACTGATTCAAATGCTGATAATTCTAGTACAAGCTCATCTGGTAAATCAGGTGGTTCTGGGGGATCAGGCGGATCTGGTGGATCAGGCGGATCTGGTGGTTCTGGAAGTTCATCTAAAGATAAAGATAAAGACGATTCTGTAAGCTATAAAAAAGTATTTGGTACTTGGAAAATTGCAAGATATATACCATCAAATATAGCTGCAGATAAAGATATAGAACCAATGGTTCCTACAGTTATTGGTGAAGATGTTACTATAAAAGAAGATAATATAAAGGCATCTATTTATTCTTTTGATGGACCTGTATTTAAATCAGAGACTTTAAGTGCATCTGATTTTAAAGATACTTGGAATGAGACTTTTGAAAACATAGGTATAAAAGGTGATTCAGTTGATTATATAACAATATATAAGAACAAAGATTCTAATACAAAAGTATATGTATTATTCGATAAAAACGGTAAAGTTTACACTATTGCTAAAGGTTATGTATTCCAATTAAAGAAAATAAAATAAATGTTTATTTTTAATTTATTATAATATAAATAAGAAAAGCTTAGTGTTGGTAACACTAAGTTAATCCTGGAACATTTTTATGTTTTAGGGGTATTGGATTTTATTTTTTGAATAGAAATAGAACGCTTAATCATTGTCAGATGGAGCGTTCTTTTCTGTTGTATTAAAACTAAACTCAAAACATTTAATGCTAAATTTAATTCTGATATCACAATTCTTAGAACTATGTCTTAAAGCCTTGTTTAACACATTTGACTACTTAATGAAATAAATTTTGGGTATAAAATTATACCTCTGGAGCATCCCAGAGGTATTTTCATAATTATGTTAACTAAATTAATTAATTTACTTTAAATTTTTGGACCATTTCATTAATTTTTTGTGCTAATTCTGCTTGATTTTGTGCTGTTATTGCTAATTGTTCTACTGATTTTGCAGTTTCATGTACTCCATCTTTTACTGCAATAATTTCTTCACTAGATTTTTGAGCAGTTTCAGCCATATTTTGAATTGCTCCACTTACTTGTCCAACTGTTGCTGTAATTTCTTCTGACATAGATGCAATTTCATCTGACATTTGACTTACAAAGCTTGAAGCATTGTAATACTCATTACCTGTTTGTCCATAAGCATCAAATTGTTCATAGACTTTTGTATCTATAAATTTTAATATATCACTACCTGTACCAACACTGCTTTTAAATGCATTTTGTACTTTTTCAATAGTTTCTTTAATGCTTGCTACTGCTTCTGATGACTGCTCTGCAAGTGTTCTTACTTCGTCTGCTACAACTGCAAATCCTTTTCCTTGTTCTCCTGCTCTTGCTGCCTCTATAGCTGCATTTAATGCTAGTAAATTAGTTTGTTCAGCAATACCTGATATAGTATCTGCCATAACTTTTATACTATCTACTACCTTTCCATCTTCTATTGCTTTTTCCATATTCTTTTGTTTTTCATCATATATTTTTCTTGTTTCTTCTATAGCTTTTTGACTATTATCTTTAACTTTTATGGCATGTTCTTTAAACTCACTTGAATTATTACTTCCAGTAGTAGCCTTTGATGATAACATATTTATGCTTGAATCTACTTCCTGAATTGATGCACTTAATTCCTCTGTTGTAGCACTTGATTCTTGTATTCCAGAAGCAATATTATTTATAGATTCATCAATTTCTTCTGCTTTTGATGACACTTCTTCAACTGTAGCTGAAAGTTCTTCTGAAGATGCACTTATTTCTTCTAACTTGTTCATGATTATTTTAACTAATTCTCTTACATTCTTTTGTGCCTTATTTAAAGCAATACCCGTTTGTGCAAATTCATCTTTTCTTGTAACTGTAATTGGAGTTGAAAAATCATAGTTTGCTAATTCTTCTGCAAATTTTTTCATTCTGTTTAAAGGTTTTTCTATATCTATTGATATAAAATATCCTATTATAATTGCAATTAAAAGACCTACTATACTTAATATTTTCATTAAAGTACTACATTTAACATATACAAAATATGTATTATCATTAACCTCTTTAGCATCATTTTCATTAATATGTATTACTTTCTCAAGATTATTCATCATGCTTTCTTTAACTGATTGTATATTGTCATACTCTTTTTGAGCTGTATCATAATCATTAAGTTTTACTGCACTAATAATATTATTTCTTATTTTTCTATACTTGTATAAATCACCTTTAAAGTTTGTCCAAAATTCTTTTTCCTCTTCTATAAAAGGTAAATTATCATACTCTTCAATATCTTTGTTAGTTTGTTCTGCTATATTGTTAATATTTTTTTCTGCCTCTGCAATTTTAGCTGGATCTTTTTCATTTAAGATAACTAAAATTTCACCTTTTACTTCACCTAAACTTTTTCTTATATTTAAAAGTCTATCAATACTTTTAAAATTCATAGTATACATTTCTTCACTGTTTTTATACACTTTTTCAAGTGCTATTCCACCTATCATTCCTACTACACAGACAAGTATTGCTACTATTAAAAATGAACCAATTAATTTTGTTTTTACTTTTGCTGTTTTCAACATAATTATGTATCCTCCCTTTTCTTTTTTATTTTAAATTTTAAAACAGTATTGATTATTTGTAGTGTAAGTGTAAACTGGTATGTATTTTTTTCTGTCCGCGAACTTAACTTTATACGCTATCTAAAATTAGTAAATTACTTAACAGCTACACACTCCTAAATAACAATTTCTTAGTAAAACTTATAAATTTGTTTACACTAAAATATCAATATTTATTTAAAGCATATTCTGTTTTAAAAATATTTTTATTCAACTCCATAATATAAATAAAATAATAAATTAAAAATAATAAATATATTCTGCATCAACTAAAAAGATTATATTTTATAAAAAGCTATAATATAAAATAAAGTCTAGCATAGTTGCATACAAAACATATTAGCATACAGATTTATTATTTCTTAATTGACTCAAACAAAATAAGTTTTAAAAAATTAATTAATATTTATTTTGCACAAATATAATTGGTTATAATTTTAGTATTTTTTTACTTTACCAATTTATTTTTACAATTTTTATTCCTTTGATAACATTTTTTGTTAAATATTAATAATACACAACATTTTATATTATATTGCATTTTATGTTTTTTATAAATAACAAATAAATATTTTGTAAATTTGAATAAATAAATACTTAATTGCAATAGTTTAATTTAAAAATTATATAAAAATTTCGTTCTAAATTATGAATTATAAAATGTACAATTTTAATTAAAAGATATCTATATTTGAATACTTTGACTAACTCACAATAACCTAATTAAAGTTTAATTTATATCTACCTTTAACAAGATCCTTTAAATAAATGTAGAATTTAAATTCCAATATATATATATTAATGAAATAAAAAAGCAGATAAGATTTTTTATTTTTTATCTTATCCTTCTAATATAATCTATAGTTTAAACTAAAATGGTAGATATATTTGCGTAGTAATACATTGTAAATTTTGATTTAGTGTTTCATCATTTCTGGAGTAAAATTTGTCACTGTTTGAACCTTTAGATGGGTTTAACAAAACATCCTCATATACATATTATTTTTTCAATGATAATCTATATAAAAAAAGAACAATTAATACGAAATGATGTATCAAGAAAAATGTGCTTTAGTATTTCTTAATTTTAATATAAGTTTTACGTTAAGAATATTGTTACTGTTTGAGTGCTTGCACGAGTTTATTTTTATGCAACTCATTTTGTCAAAGATAATCTGTATAAAAGATAATCTGCATAGAAAAATATAAGAGTATATATAATTGACGAAGGTGCATTGAAACAAGCTTTTTAGTGTTTCATTATTTGTTTAAACTGCTTAGCGTTAAGAAATAACTATTGTTTGAACCTTTAGGTGAGTTTAGTTATTTTAGCTAAGTTGATTAAACAAATGATAGAAACTCTTAAGCGTAGTTTCTTCGCAACTAAAGTCAATTATATATACTCTTTTTAACTTCTAGATTATCTTATCCAAGCTCCATTCCAGCCTAGTTTATATCCATCAACAGTTGTATTTCTTGCCATAGATCCATCTGAATACATATAATACCATGTACCCATATCATCTACCCAACCTGTTAACATTTTTCCGTCATCTCTTAAGTAATACCACTTATCACCCAAAAGCTTCCATCCTGTTGCCATATCTCCACTATAATTTAAATAATACCATGAGCCATCTAAATTAACCCATCCTCTTTGCATTGTTCCAAGTGCATCCATGAAATACCATCTACCATCAATAAAGTTCCATCCTATAACATTATTTCCAAATGAAATATATTGCCAATTCCCGTCATTAAACATCTTCCATCCTTCTCCAGAACTTGTTGCTAGTGAAGCTGAAAGTGGAGTTTCACTTAAAACATAATCTCCTACTTTATTTATTGAAAATTCTATTTCATCATCATCTACTTTAATATTTGAATCTATCAATTCTAAAGATTTTGAGTTCTTATTATAATAGTACACATACATTTTCTTATCATTATATTTTGATCCTATGTCGACTTTAACTTTTGCTTTACCCGGTAATTTTCCATCATATTTAAAGTATAAGTTAACAACGTTTGCACCATTTAAAACATTCTTTATCTCTGATTCATTTGGAGATGTTGTTTCAATTGTTGTATCCAATTTACCATCCATATCAGAAACATTTTTAATATCTTTTGTTTTAAATGTCCAAGTGTAGTCATCTCCTTCAAGTACTAAAGTTCTATCATCTTTATCCTTTAAATATTCGAAAACTTCTTTTTCTACCTTTGGATAATCAGAAACATCATAAGAAGCCTCATCATCTTTGGCATCCTTAATCTCATCCTTGATTTCATCAGTATCAGCAGTACTTCCAGAACCCCTACTTGATGATCTATGAGATCTGTGGGAACTTCTTTTATCAATACTGCCAGTTCTATCATTAACCTCTATTGTTTCACCATTTACTGTGACTTTTGCAATTACTTTTATATATTTATCTTCATCCCTACTAACTATCTTATACTTCTTATCTCGCTCGCCAGAAATACTATCGAAATCTCCATCTTTTTTCTTACATCTATACCATTCATATTCTACTTTATCTGGAGTTACAATACTTCCATTTTTAGAAGCTGTTACATCAGCTTCTAAAGTCTTACCAACTCTTTCACTTCCTGAAATTGATACTTTTGCTGATAAAGCTTTTTGAATTTCTACCTTTAATTCAGTTTTAGCCAAAACGATATTACCATCATTAAGCCATTCATATTTACAAGTTGGTAATATTCCTTCACTCTTAGGTATCCAAGTTCCTTTACTATCTTTAGTTGCTACTTCTATATATTTAATGTATTTACCATCAAGTATCTCATCATTGTTTGATAATTTTAAATTTCCTGATAAATTATAAATATTATCACTATTTTTTAATAAATCTTTTATTTTACTTATACTAACTGCTGGAGATGTAGTAACTTTGGGTGTAGTAAATTGAATTACTATATAAGCTTTATTAAATGTTGATTGATCATTTCCTTTTAATTTTTCTAATGCTGTAATATTCTCCTTAGTAAAATTATTAGGCACTATTATATTTACCGCACCAGATGTTGTAGTCTGAACTTTTATATCTGCTTTTTCATAATCTTTACTTTTAGAACATATTGTTGTGACCTGCTCAGTTTCTTTTACCTCATTATTATTAATATCCTCTGCATAAGCCTTAGTATTAACTCCCTCAAATTTTTGTGCAATTCCACTTGCCTGTACTCCTGTTATCGCTACAAGAACTAATGCTAATGTCTTTGCATGCATATTTCTTTTCATTAATTATCTCCCCCTTATCTTTTCCATTACCTTTATCATTTCATATACGCCTGTGGTAGCACAGTGATATATTTTTTCCATACAAATGCACTTCTTATATAATTATAACATTAATGTAAAATATTTTCATATAAAGCATGAAAAATATCCTTAAGTAGACTAATAACAATCTACTTAAAGGGGGTAAATTATAATAATTTAAACACTCATTTTAAATATATAAAAAACTAAAAAGAGACCCCCATTAAGGGAGTCTCCTAATCAATTGCTATTTGTACTTAAAAGTACATTACAATTATTATGCTATTTAACTTTTATCAGACTATCTAATCCAAGCTCCGTTAGCTCCTAAAGTGTAACCATCAACAACTGTGTTAGCTTGCATAGCTCCTGAACCATTACAGAAGTACCAGTTTCCGCTGTTATCTTGTACCCATCCAGTTTGCATAGCACCTGAAGCATTTAAGAAGTACCAAGTACCATTTGGATTAACCCATCCAGTTTGCATAGCACCTGAATTGTTACAGTAGTACCAATTTCCGCCATCTTGTACCCAACCAGTCTTCATAATATTAGTTGTTGGATCTAAGTAATACCAAGTTCCAGCTAAGTTTGTCCAACCAGCAGCTTTAACTCCATTATCGTTAACGTAAGTCCAAGTTCCATCTGTAGCTTGTACCCATCCTTTAGTTTGAGTTGCTTCATCTTTCTTATCTTCTTCTTTTTCTTCTTTTCCACCAACTAGTGAATAAGATTCATTATCTTCACTCCAAGCAACTAGGTTATCTTTATTATAAACTGATAATTCATTCATTGCTCCGTCTACTCTGTAAACTTTATCCCAACCATCATCATTATCAAATTTATAAATATAACCGCCATCTAATCTCCAAAGATTTCCGTCAACATCTACGTCAACTGCCATCTTATCATCATTAATTTCTACATCTTCACTACAATCACCTTTAACATCTGTGTAGTATATTCCATTCTTTGATTTTAGATTTAAAGCTTGAGCCATTACTTTCTCTTCGCCATTCTCTTTACCATAAGCAATAACTGTTCCATTATTAGCTACTGTAAAGTGAATACCATCAGCAACTTCTTCAAATTCTGTATCTGATGTATAATCTTTACCAGTTATAAATTTTCCAAAATTAGCAACATCTTCATTGCCACCTTTAGACTTTAATAATTTTCCATCATCTGTAGAAAGTACATAAGTTCCTGCAGTTTTAGCATACTTAGCACCATCTATTGTATCAGAAGCTTGTTCTTTTGAAATCTTTTGAATAACATTGAATGAAACTTCACTTCCATCTTTTTCCTTAAATGCAGTAATATTTCCATCTTTATTGTCTTTAGATATTTCTTTTCCACCAATTTCTTTAATGGCAATACCATATGCATTTCCATCTTCAGTACCAACTTTTACTGTTACTCTAGCTAATCTATAAATGTTCTTATCATCTTGTCCTATTGTCTTTATATGTTTTACAGATGCAGTAGCATTTATTTTTTCTCCTTTTTCCTTACCTTCCACATCAACTCTAGCAACTTGTTTCTTTGAATCAGTATTTTCTACATTTATAGTTTTATCTAAATCTCTAACTGCAGATGGTGTTGTTGCTACTACTCCAACTTTAATTTTTCCTAAATTATAGTCAGCATCAATGTAGTTTCCTTTTACATCAGTATATACTCTTAAAGCATTGCCTCCATTAGTCTTCTTATCTTCATTTTCATATACACCTTCATACCAAGTTTCAGCGAATTTGTTTCCTGATATTTCTTTTAAATCAATTTCTGTTTCATGATTGGCATATCTATCATCTGCTTTGTCTTTAACTTTTTTCTTTAAAGCTGATTCAGCATCAGTTTTATTATCTTCTTTTATATCATCATCTGATACTTTTCCATTGTCTAAATCAACAAAGTAATCTCCTTCAGATATATTAACATATTTTGCACCATATGCTTCTGCTGAATCACCTGTATCAACATTTTCTAATTTAGAGTATTTACCGTCTTTTAAGTAGTAAGCATCTTCATCATCCTTATCTTGTGCATCCCCATCAATGTAGAACTTACCATCTTTATAAGCTATTGCATTATAAACTTTACCTTCTTTAGATTCTATTCTTTTGTAATCTGCAGCATTAACTCCTGTTGCTGGAACTAATGAAACTACAGCAGCAGCAGCTACTAATAAAGCTGTCATTTTGTTTGCTCTTTTAAACATAATTTTCTTTCCCTCCTAATTTTTCTAATTCACGATAAATTATACCATTCCTACATATTATTGTAAAGTTAGATATTCTCTATCCTAAATATTATTTACAATATTACATTTATTTTACTGGGTTTTTTTTCATTAAAAACCTACTTTTATCATTATATCAAAATACTTGTCCATGTCAATCTATTTTTGGTATAATGTTGTTTAATTTCAAACATATTATATCTTATTATTATTTTTCTATTTGTGGTTTTTAATTCCATTAAACTCTCTGTTATACAATACAGTACTTTTTTTTATTTAGGGTCCTTTTTTTAAAAAATAAATTAAAATATTTTTATTTATTTTTTACTTCTGAGTACCAAAAGAATAATCTCAATGTAAAGTAAATAAAAATACATAATTATTTTTTAGATTCAGTAGTTAACATTTCGTGCTAAACCTCTTCTTGAAACATATTGTTATCTATTCATAATTTTTAAAAAGTAAACTTCTTTTAAATTTAGGCACATTCAAAAAAATAATAGACTAGCATGCTCATCTATTTTGTGTGATACTGCGTCGCAAATTTAGCTAATAGCTTGCTATTAACTAAATTTACTTCCTTGTCTGACACAAAATATACAATGCCTCTTTGATCTATTATTTTATTTCATGTGCCTTATTCGAGAATATTATGAAATGCTAAAGGAAAATATATAAAATGAAACTCCAAGAGTTCGAGGCTAAAAATGAGAATCTAAACGTGAGAATTCAAAAGTGAGAATCCAAATTTCATATTTGGCTTTTTCAAACTTTACCTCAGAACATTTTATATTTTTTTAAATTTACTTAATGAAAGGATTAAACTTAATGTTAAAAAAAACTTGTACTTATATTTTTTTATTATTTATTGTAATTTTTTTAACAGCTTGTACTATAAAAAACAAAACACAACCTGAAAATAATCTTCAGTCAAAAGCTGAAGCTTCAACAAATAATGATACTAGCAATGATATAAATACTGAGCTTGAAAGTGATTATTCTAAATTTACTGGTTTTGATATGAGTAAAGATGATGTTAATCTTAAAATTGATGGTAAACTTTTAGATTTTACTTTACCAATATATTTAAATAAAAATAGATATTATTTTCCTTTAAATGAAATTATATATGATACAAATGGAAAAGGAGAAAAAAGTAATAATTCACTATACATAACTATTAATAATGTAAATTATTCTATTAACCTTTCAGATAATACTGTTAAGTGCCCTAATAGAAAATTCTCTTTAAAGGAAAAACTTTTAACTAAAGATAATATTTATTACATTGGATTTTCTGATTTATCTAATATGCTTGATTTATATACAAGATGGGATAAAGATAAGAAAATAATTATTTGTAAAACAAATTCTGATAATGTAGCTCATAAAACCAGTATTAATACAGAGAAGAATATTAACATAACTAATAATAAAGAACTATTCATTAATATTAATAGTTCACAGGATAATTCAATTAATACTAATAATCTTAATTATGTACAAAATAACACTCAAAATAATTCTAAAAATGTCCAAATAGGATTAATACGACTTGAAGATATATGTTTAACTTCTATGTCTTACGACAAAAACTATTTTGAGAATCTTAGAGTAATTGGAATGTACTTAAATCAAAAGAATATTCCTTATCATATTGCTTGGATCCCTCGTTATGTTAACCCTAAACTTAATATTGATAATGATCCATTAACAAAGAACAATTTTGAACTTGGGGAGATGGTTTATACCCTTGATTATTTAAAAACACATAATGGGACAATTGGACTACATGGATATACTCATCAGTTTGGAAATCATGAATCTGCCATTGGATTCGAATTTGGTAAATATGAACCATCTGAAGCTATATTTAGAGAAAAGATTAGAAAAGCTATTGAAACTGCTAAGTATTTAAATATACCAATAGACTTTTTTGAAGTTCCACATTATGAAATAACTTCAAAACAAAACAAAATTGCAGAAGAATATTTTAAGATACTCTATTATCCATTTAAAGATTATGGACTTGATAAAATAGATTTAACTAAACCTCAATTAAGTTCCTATAACAAATCTTCTTATTATATATCAACTCCATTAGATTATCTTCCTGAAGGAAAAGAAGATGCTGCATTAGAAAGAATTAAGAATGCTGATATTAAAAATATGGGCAGTGTATTTTATCACCCTAGATTAGAAGATAAATTTATTTCATTAATTGAAGATTCTAATGGATTGCCAACATTTAAATATGAAGATAGCTCAACTTTAAAAAAATTAATATCCATTTTGGAAGAAAAAGGTTTTAAGATGATTAAAGTGACAGATATAAAATAATAATACCCCAGGGGTACCCCTGGGGTATTATTATTCTTCCAGTGGGGTATTATTATTCTTCCAGTAGATAAACACTGTCTGGTGTTACTTCACCATTAGGTGTATAAAGAATCCAATCTGTTAAATCATCTAAGTTTAATTCAACTTCACTATTAACAGTTAGATTACTAATATAATAGGGCTCTTGAGTAAGAATTCCTTTTATAATTTTAGAATCATCCATTTCTTTTACATCAAACCAAATATGTTCTCTCTCTTCTCCATTTGATGCTCTATCTTTATCTCTATATTCTTCATCAACTAATAATCCAAACTTCATAAGTCCATGTATATCTGAATCTTTAATTGCTTCTTTAAAGTAATTCAATCTTTCTTTTGCTAATTTACTCATACGAATTGTTTCTTCTGTTGTAATCATAAGTATTGGATTGTCAGAAAGATACTTATCTATACAAGAAACATGATGAAATTTTTTATTATCACAATCTTTTGGAGATAGATATAAATAAAGTACTCCTGTATCCCTATTATGTCCATTAAATTCTCCTATTCGATCTTTCATAGAACCAATTATATTCTTATCATAAAATGTTGTAGCTAATGTCCATGAAATCCATGTTCCTATTACTGGTTGCCTATTATTAAGATAGGCAATTAAAAAAGCCTCCTCTTCATCAGCGATTCCACCATTTGAAACTACTCTTTTAGCAATTGTTTGCAATATACTAAAGTGATTTTTATATGTATCCTTATTAGAGTTTAATATTTCAAATTCAATTGAACCACAACGGTTAAGTCCATGAGTATGAAGCCATACAGTGCCATCTTCATCTGATACAGCTTGTACAGAATAAATATAATCTGGTGATGGTGGAATATTAGATTCAGCTGCTAGTTTTAACCACACACTTGAAATTATTTTTTCTGTAGAAAAATCAACTAATCCAATCATATCAGGTAACATAGAATATAAAACCTTAAGTTGAAGGTGATACGAATCTATATTAGATTCCCTAAATTTCATAGCTGTTGTTAATCCATAATCTGCCTTCATCATTGCATTATAATTTTCATCTGTAAAATGATGATTAATTGTAAACATCTCAGATATGTCAAATTTTTCTGGAATTAATTCAATCTCATAAATTTTTTCTTTATATTCTATTTGTGCAACAATATTTTTTTCTACTCTAATACCTATAAGGTTAAATAAAGTTGAATTCTTTAAACGCTCTATACATACTTCTGGATCTTTTATCTCTTCTACATTTTTAGGAACTGCCATAATATAAGAAATATCTTTCTTGATAGTTCCACTTTTAAGTTCTCTCTTTTTCTTCTTACCAAAGAATTTACCAAACATTAATAATCACTCCATTTTTTATTTAATCTACATATTTTCCAGACTAGTTGGTAATTAGATAGTCTTAGAAAAAGCTAGTCTTAAGTTACCTTTATTTTATCGGACTTTTCCTGTAAATATTTACTCCTAATGGATATTTTTATTCATAGAATGCTTTTTTCTGTTAAAATATCATCGATATTTTAATATATATTTCCTAATTAAATTAATACATTTATAAAAATATAGGTGTTATCCAATTTCAAATAATAACTATCTATTAAATCAAAAATCTCTAACACTAAATTTTATCAATATTTTATCTAAAAAAATTCTGTAATATCCTGGATATAAAAAAACAAATGACTTAAATACTATAATTTAAATCATTTGCTTTTTTAATCTACCTTATCTTATAAGTTTCTTCTAAAATAATTTGCACCTAAATATATATTGTAATAAGAATTATTCAATAAATTAAAGAACTGCATAATATTTTGCTGTACATTTAAATTTGCAACATATATATATAATGTTCATTTACCAAATTTGTAATCTCTCTTGTGGTTTTATATACATTTGGTCATTTTCCTTAATTCCATATATTTCATAGAATTTATCAAATTGTGCTAAAACTACATTAGCTCTTACTTTATTAGGTGAATGTTCATCTCTTTGAAGCCTAAGTTCATTGTATTCTTTTGTATTAATTTCACGCCATACAGTAGCATTACTTTCAAAGAATTCTTTGTAATTAGCATTTGGCATTTTATCTAATATATCTAATACACAAGCTATTCCTCCAATATCAGCTATATTTTCTCCTACAGTAGTATCTCCATTTACGTTCTTACCATTATCAAATTTTACATTATTATAAAAATTTCTAACCTTGTTAGTTTTCTCTTCAAACTTTTTATAATCTTCTTCAGTCCACCAGCTATCTAAGTTTCCATCTGCATCAAACTTGGCTCCATTATTATCAAAAGCATGACTAATTTCATGACCTATAATAGCTCCAATTGCACCTAAGTTATGTTCTTTTGAAGCATTTTCATCATAAAATCCTTTTTGAAGAATTCCTGCTGGAACTGTAATTGTGTTTTTAGTTGGATTATAAAACGCATTTAATGTTTGAGGAGGACAGTTAAATTCTGTTTTATCTATACGCTCATTTAATTTACTTATTTGTTTTTCCTCAAAAAAGTCACCTATATTTTTTACATTTTCCCAAAGAGATCCGCCTTCTTCATAAGATCTTATCTCTAATTTAGAATAATCATCCCATTTTTCCGGACATCCAATTTGAACACCTATTTTATTTAACTTATCAGTTGCTCTTTTTTTAGTTTCTTCACTCATCCAGTCTAAATTATTTATTCTCTTTTCATAAGTTTTAATAACTTCATCTGTAATATTTTGAACATTTTCTTTAGTTTTCTTTGAGAAATATTTTTCACTATATATTTTACCAAATGGCATTGCCAATAAACCATTTACTGCATTTATAGCCTTTTCTTCCTTAGGAATTTCACCTTTTGTTCCTAAATATCCATTAGAAAATTCTTTTGCTGCTTCTTGAAAATCATCTCCTAATAATCCTGCTACTCCAGCTATATTATTAATTTCAATATAATCTTTAATAAGAGGTAAGTTCTCTTCAGTATAAATATCATTTAATGCTTTTAACCATTCAGGTTCTGTTAAGATTATCTTATTAGCATTATCTAATTTTGAATCTTTCATAAGAGTACTTATTTTTAAATTTGGTGCTAAAGCATCAAGCTTATCTAATGTATAAACATTATATATTTCATCTATTGCATTTGGATTCTTTGAAGTTTCTTCTTTTCCTTTCATTGATGGTGCTATCATATATTCAAATTTAAATAAATTATCAACCTTTTCTTTTGCTTGTTCAGGAGTATATCCAACTAAAGTTAAAAGTTTTTTATAGTAATTCTCTGTTAAACCTTTATTTTTTGGGGTATTTTCTTTTGGTTTTACATATTCATCTGAATCTCCTAAACTAAGACCAGTTGAGTAAATATATGCTGCATATCTAGTTGCATCTTTAAAATCAACATTACATCCAATGTTTACTATAGGATTTGCTATATCCTCTTTACTAAGATTTGTAATATCATCTAAAGTTTTAATATTTTTAATCTTATTTAACATATCCTTTATAGGTTCTATTCCTTGCTTATTTCTGGCTTCTGTATTTAACATATTTTTATATAAATTAATTATCTTCTTCTCATCACTATCTTTTGAATAATTTTTTTCATTTGCTAATAAATCTTTTATTATCTCTTTTTTTTGTTCAATTAATGTATTATTAACTTCTTCAAATGTTGAATTAGCCACCTTTCCCTCTGCAATCTTTGCAGTATTTAGCCAATCTTTATTAGTTACACTATAAAAATCGTCCTGTAACCTCAAACTATCTGATACTATTTTATTACTTGTGTTTACTGGTACTTCTGCTGCTTTAACATATGTTGCTTGAGACATAAAAAGTGAAAATGCTAAAGCACATGCTACAATTCTTGTTTTCTTTAATCTTCCCATTTCAGAATTCATCCCCATTTCTTTTTTTAAACTTTTTAATATATATGCTCTAATTAAGTTATTACATTTATAATCTTTTATAGAATTTTTATAGAAAATTCTATTTTTAATTAACAATATCTAGTTAGAAGCATATATATCATAAATTTTCTATATAAGTCCCTCACTATATTAGTGAGCCATACCCTTTATCAATATTCTAATATTTATATTAATAAACAAACTTTATTGGAACTTATATATATTTTTCAAAATTAACCTTCTTTAATATACCACTTTTTGTCTATTAAGTAAAATAAAGTAGAGTTTTTTTATAATCCGCATAATTAATTGGTAGTGTCTAAAGTTTCTCAGAAAGTCCAAATTTAAATAAAACTAAAATAATTAAAAACTAAGTAAAATTAATTAACTATTATATACTTAACCCTTCAGTATTAATATAACTAAAAGCAAGTAAAATTATTAATTAATCTTAGGCACATTCAAAAAAATAATAGACCAGTATGCTCCTCTCTTTGATCTATTATTTTATTTCATGTGCCTTACCTACTTTTCTAATTTTATAATATTTTTTGAGATGCTTACTCCTAGGGTACCCCAGATCCACCCTTGATTCACCCCAGGGGTATTTTTTAATATGGATAATAATAAAAACGTGTAGCTGGATCAGTATCATAATAAGGATCAAAGTCTTTAACATTTCTCTTATGGACTACACTATTTCCAAATTTATTTTTTTGATTATCTGCAATATAAGCATTCCATCCATCAGCCCAACACATAAACAGATATACATGAGAATCATTTCGTGTAAATAAAATGTCTCCCGGTTTTAATTGATTTAAATCATAACAGGCTACAAACCCCATACTCTGTAATTGTCTTTCTAATTGACCTACATTTGCAGTATATGTAGGAATACTAAAACCATTTCTTCTTAAAAGTTCTGATTGAAAATATACACAATTGTTACTTTCCTCTCCTCCATGTAAACTTATAGCTCTATTATGAACACTTACTTGGTTGTCCGTATTAGTCATATATTTAAATAAATTATAATTATTATATGAATGAGAGTAATTATTATATGTATTTACACATTCCCCATTATATTGAGAATATTTATAGTTATCCAACCATACATTTTCAGCAAGGGTACCATCAGAATAGAACTTATAATTCTTTCCATCTATAAATTTTTCTTCATTTGATAACATTACACCAGTATTTTTATCTAGATAGTACCATTTTCCATTCAATTTTTTCCAACCATTTTCCATTGCTCCTGATTGTGAAAGATAATACCACTTATTATTTTCAAGCTGCCAACCTATTGACATTACCCCACTATTATTAAAATGATATTTTACTCCATTGATGTTTTGTATGCCTTTTTGCATTATCCCATCACTATTGAAATAATACCATTTACCAGATAAATCTTTCCAAGTATTTTTAAGCATTCCTTTTATTGAATCATAATAATACCAAGAATCATTTCTCTTATACCATCCAGTTAAAGTTAATCCTTCTTCTGTAAATTCATACTTTTGTCCATCTATTACATGGCTCCCTTTTAGCGTGTCCCCATTTTTATCATAATAGTACCATTTACCTTTTAAATAGTGCCATCCTTCTTTAAAAGTAATCTTATTTTCTTCTAAATTACAATACTCATATTTACCATTTATAATTTTAGATTCAAACTCTTTATCTAACTCATCAATTTTATTATCTGCTAAATTTAAATATTTCAGTTTTTCTAATTTTGCTATAGAATCATCTATTTTCCCTTCAATTTTACAAGAACTTAAGTTTAAATACTCTAAATTCTTTAAAAAGCTTATAGATGATGGTATCTCTTCATTAATTCTTTCATCTGATAAATCAATCTTTTTAATAGCTAAAAAATCTTTTTCATCAAGATCCCTTACTTCTAAATTTAATTGTTTTGCTACTTCCCTATTTAACCAATTATCTTCAGTTAAAGTTTTGTTTCTCTCTTTAGTTTCATCTTTATCAAAAAAATCATCTTTATTTAAAATTTTATTTTCATCTAAATTTTTATTTATTTTTAAAGATTTAGACTCTTCTAAAGTTTTATCTGATTTTGAAGATTTATCTACTACTAAAGTTTTGCTTTTATTTAATGTTTTATCTTGTTCTATTAATTTAGTTTCCTGAGAATTTATGATTTGACTTGCAAATGCTACTTTTGGTATGCCATTAATGCATAACGCTAGTGCTAACATTACTATTAATTTTATTTTCTTTTGTTTCACCAGTTATTCCCCTTATCTTTTGTGTAGTTTTTCTTTTGTTTATATGTTTAATAAAATATATAAGGCACATTTTAAAAAATAATTTACCAGTAAGCTCGTATATTTTACGTCATACTACGTCAGCAAATTCAGCTATTAACTAGCTATTAACTGTACTTACTGTCTTGTCTAACACAGAATATACAAGGCCTCTTTGGTCTATTATTTTATTTTATGTGCCTAATGCAAGTGTAATTTTTTCAAATTTAATCATTATTAAACAATATATACTAAATTTATCGTTACTTATTAATTAATCTTTAACGTTATTTATATAAATTTTTAATTTTCACCTCACCTATACTCCAGGGGTACCCCTGAAGTATGGGTGGGGTATGATAACATAAAAAATAGATAAGACTTTTACATCTTATCTAATATAATAATTAACAACAGTTTAAACTATTTAAAAATTTTATATAAAATAACCTATTCTTTAAATTAATTCATAATTATAAATCTCTACTATATATAATTTTCCCATAATCATTTATCTATTGTTTTAATTTTCCATTACTTATATTTTCATAATGCAATAAATCAAAAAAATATGGTATAGGACATTCTTCATTTAAATATTCATAAAGTTCTCTTAATATATCATCACTTATTTCACCTCCTAATATTGACAAATCAATATCTGACCCCTTTTTATAATTCACTATTATTCTACTTTTAAAAATTACCGACTTCTCTGTTTCCTTGAACTTACTTAAACCATACATAATATAATTTAAATCTTTATCTAATGATCCATACATAAATTATACTTCTACAACCTATATATAATCTTCCTAAAACAAAAAGCAGATAAGACTTTAATCTCCATCTTATCTACTTCAACTAATCTACATATTATTTTTGCTTTAAAACCATTTATATTAATTATTATTTTCTAACCATTTAAGATAATTACCTCTTGCAAATTTATCTGCTATTTGTAATGAATTTTCTAAATGTTTTTTCTCATCATCGTTTCTAACTTCACCTTTTATAGTACCATCATTTAAAATAGTACTATTTCTTTCCGTATTAATCAATACTCTTCCCATAATCGTAGTTTCAAATTCTTGTCTATATATACCCAGCATATAGGCTATAGTTGAGAGTATATCAATTTGTCCTCCATAAGTATTTATTACTTCTGCTTCTTGACCTAGGGTATATATTATAAGAGGTATCCTTTTTTCGGCTCCTTCCACCAATTTTCCTCAGTCTTAATGTCCACTATTTCATTGTGGTAATTTTTATGTAAAATAGTATAATCACCATATATTACAAAAACAGTATTTTTAAAATTTAAATCATTTTCAATACTATCTATAAATTTCCCTATTTGTTCATCAGTATATCTAAAATTTTGTAGATAACCTCCCAATAATGTTTTATTTAAATTTTGAGGTAAATCCAAATATTTATATTTATCTTGTAATCCATCAAAAGGACCATGGCTTGTTAGTGTAATCGAATAATTAAAAAATGGTTCTTTAAGATTTTCAATTTTTCTGACAACTGCTTCTAAATAAGATTTATCTGATAATCCAAGAACGATCTTTTCATTGTCAGAATCTAATTGTGTTGCATCATAAATTTCATCAAAATTTAAAGCTGCTTTATGTGCTTCTTGCCAATTCAAACCACCAAGACAATGGTCTAATTCAGGATGAGAAGATATTGTAGTATGTCCATTTTTCCTTAAAAGTGATGCCATTGTAGTAAATTTTGTATCTGGATACTCAAAAAATGTTCTTCCATCTGATATTGGCAATACAGAAGTATTGGCCATTAAATCACAATCAGAACTTGATCCACTACCGTTTTGCTCATATATATTATCAAAATATATACTATTCTTTAATAATTTATTTAAATTAGGGGTTACTTCTTGTCCATTTATTTTTTGGTTTATAGCCACTCTTTCTAAAGATTCTACTTGAAGAAATATAACATTTTTCCCACTATATTTACCTTTATACTTATTATCAGGTAAATTCTCCCTATTTTCATCAATCCATTCAGTTACATCTGAAAGTCCTTTTCTTTGCAGTTTATAACAAAAGCGCTTTTCTTTTAAAGTTATAAATACATCATATGCATGAAATCCTAATGGAGTCATATTATACATTGCTTCTGATTCAACCCAAGCATCTTTAAATAATACAGAATCATTTTTAGTAATATTTTGTTTATCTAATACATAATGGAACTTTAATATTATAGAAGTACATAATATTAAAATTAATATAAAATATTTAATTCCTCTTTGTGATTTATATTTAATGTTTTTATTAAAAAATATTAAATATAAAATAATATTATATCAATTATAAATAATATATCAATTAATTTTAAATTAATCATTGATTTATTTAATGGATTAAATAAATTAGGATTTATTACATGTTTTAAAGATAAAACGGTTCCTGTAACTCTCCAATAACTCATATCAAATAAAAATAGCACACTTATTAGTATATTTATTCCCAATAATATGTATGTTCTCTTTTTATCTTTGAATAAAAAACCTAAACTAGCAATTACTAAAACTATAGCAAAATGAGGTGCAAATAATATTTTATTATACTATGTAACAATATATTTAATATCAATAGTGTCAAATTTATTGCTACGTAATATTGAAAGAAATATTATGCTTTTTATGAACAAAATTATTCCTATAATAATAGGATTTATATTAATTATTTTATCCATAAATCTTTTTTTAATATATCGTGTATAAATAATTTATTTTTCGTAGATGTATTCTTCATATTTGTTTTTTTGCTCCCGATTATAATTTATAAATTTTGTTTAACCTTAAAATTTTTTAATTTTAATTTACTTATCATTAAGTATGAACCGATAATCATCAAAATTACGATTATGTAATTTGGAATTGCGATTTTAATATTAATTAATACAAAAATAGCCATAATACAACCTACTATGGTTATTGGAACTCCTGTAAAAGCCCTAGTAAAGGAATTGTATTAAATTTTGATAATCTATATGCTCCACATATTAGAAACAATAATAAAATCGTTAAACCTATTACTCCATTATATCCGAAATTCGAAAGTTCGAATATAATATATATCAATATAGATAGTGTAACTACAAAAGAAACAAGATCAGCCAAAGAATCCAATTATTTACCTAAATCACTTTGTACATTTAAAAATCCTATTTTAACTGCCAAATTTATACCTATAAATTTATATATAGATTTATCAACTATATATTTATAAATTTCTTTAACAATTAATGTAATACCTAAAGACACAACTATAATTAACAGCATTGTAAAAATAAAATGGTATTTTTCTACTGTTATTCCGAAGTAGTTCATAAATTTGCAGATAATCCAATCTAATATTCTTTCATTATTTAACTAAATCTGTGCATCTACACTAGTAAGATTAGAATACGTATCTGTTCCTAAATGTTAAATGTAAATATAACATAAACTAATAGTGTTAAAACCAAATTAGATAAAAATTAATAAAAATACACCTTCTGTTTTTCTTAATGTAATAATTACAAAAATAAATTTCAACAAGAATGGTGTATATATTTATACTCTTATAATTTTTCACTCAAAACTTTCATTATAAAAAAGTTTATTAGCATTGTAACTGGTGTTATAAAAATTTTAACAAGCATTTCTAAATTACTAGATATAAATAAATAATTCATTAATGTTGTCGTACTCACTCTATTGAAAATTACTTGTGCCAAACTTGAAATCAAACTAATTAATATTATTTGATATAAAAAATAAATCAAGTATTTCTGAGGCAAGCTAAATTTACTACTGGTATTACTAAATATTTTTTTTGTTGATACTATAAATACAAATGTAATAGCTGGAATTGCACTAATTACATTTGCTACTCCTACATATAAACCTAACTTACTTGTAATTATATAATATATTGAGAAATCAATAATCCACCCTGTTCCTGAAATTAGAATAAACTTTAAAAATTGCTTTACTATTTTATTTAAATTATACATCTATTTTATCCTTACTAATCTTCGTTATTGTGTTTATCCTGTTTATTTTGTAGATTATCTACCCACTTCTTATAAACCATTAATTCTTCAACACGCTCATTATATACTTGTGTCAATTTATCATATTCTTTTTGTAAATCTAGTACTTGTTTTTCAAGATTTTCAACCCAATTCTTATAATCTTTAGCTTCTTTTATCCTATCATTATATCTTTGTTCTGCTTTTTCATTCTCAGATTTAAACTGTAAAATTTGTTCCTGTAATTGCTTATTCCATTCAATGTATAGCCTATAGTCATCATATATTTCATTTATATTTCTAGCATTTATACAATCTCTACACAGGATATCTTTTTGTTCATCTTTAAGACCACATCTTATATAATTAGATTCTTCACTCTCATAAATTTCATCATATGATTGTTCTAATAAATTGCCTAATACATGTTTCATACCATAATCCATACAACATAATAGAAGTGTCCCATCGGGAAGTAACACATTGTGATTCAAATCTAGTTCACAGTTAATACATACAATTTCACCAACATTCTTCTTATTAACAACATTTTCCTCATTGACATTTCCTGCCCTATTATGAATCTCTGTAATTAATCTGGAATCTTCTGGTATTGCTGTTAATATATCAGGATGAATTCCTGCATGGCAGGAAACCCCTGTGACAAGTTTTTTACCATTTTTCTCATACTTCGTAATATGCTCTAGTAAGTTAATATATTCTTTGGTTACATTAATGTGAGTATTACTTTTATCATCTGGAATGTGAATTACAAATTCCTCAAAAGGTATATCTTTAATTTGATTAAAATCCTCCATTTTCATCCCTACCAACGTAGTATAGATTGCAATAGGCAACTTCTTTTCATATGCATATTTCACCATTTTTGTGCACTCTGGATTAAGCCACGGTTCAGCCATTCCGGAAAAGTCAATTCTTGTATTTTGTGGTAACTTATTAATGCAAGTTTTAAATCTTTCTAGCGATAACATCATGTCAGTCTTCGGATTTTTACATTTTTTAAGATATTCACTAATTAATAATTGCTGTGGACAATATACACAATTACAACTACATCCTATTTTGGTTGTTATTTCAAGCCTTCCTGCCCTTTTCATATAATCCTTCTTTCATTAATAAATTTATTTCTTACTAAAACTTTTCAACCTTTATAACTGTTGCCTCAGATTTTAATGCTGCCTCTATGCCTACTTCTGAATCTTCATATATGACAGTATTCGATGGTCCAATATTATAATATTCCATAGCTTTATAAAATCCTTCTGGATTAGGCTTTACCTTTATAACATCCTCATGAGAAATTATTAATTCAAATAAATCGTACTTACCAAACTGTTTCAATATCTCTGTACTATTTTTTTTAGAAGCAGTTGTTACTAATGCAATATAATATTCTTCACTCATATATTTTATCATATTAAATAAATGTATATTAACAATGGCTTTATCAAGGTAATTTTTATATACATTCTTTTTAAGATGGTGAATCTCTTCTATATTATCTGGTGTACCCATGATAATAGGTAAAAATTCTGTATAATGCCTTCCATTACACTTAGTTACAAAATAATTATAATCTAATGTATAATGATATTGCTCTAAAGCTTCTTTATAAGCATAATAATTTACATTTCTAGTATCAAATAAAGTTCCGTCTAAATCAAATATTGCTAATTTATCTTTCATTAATCATCTTCTCCATACATTTCTATTACATCATGTAACACAATTAATAATCCTGCATAAAACAGTATTGATTTTTCCTCATCTTTTTCTATTTTATAAGGCATTAATCGCAACCAATGTATAATTTCATGAAAATATGTACTTTTAACCCTATCTTTTGAAAACTTTTCTTCCATATATTGCTTAAGCATCATATGCAATTTAATATAAGCTTGAGATTTTGTAAATAGAAAGTTAATCTTATTTTTGTTTATTTCAACTTTTTTAGTAGTCATTAAAAATTCATAGTTGCCATGAATGGATTGTAGTAATTTAGCATAATCTAAGTTTGAGCAATCATGAATATTTCCTGTATTAGGATCAATAATATAAAAGTCATCTTTCCCAGTAGAATCTCTTGTACATATAATATTTTCAATTGTTAAATCTCCATGAATATCTGAATAAATATCTTTTGCAAATACTTCGCTAAGATATTCAATCGAAAGGTATTTTTCATAATATTTTAAGTTTTTATAACCAACACCGTTAATAATAATTTCATCATATTCTTGTAATGAATTAATTTTTTTAGATGTAAGTATTCTATCAATATTTTTTGTAACTTTACCTTCGATATACTTTTTTATTGTCTTTTTATCTGCCGGTTTTACATTGCACTTATAAATAGATGCTTCTAAACACTCTAATGCACCTTTTATCATGTTCCATCCGTTTTCTAACGGCATAGAATGTGCATAATTAAATAGCCCTACTGCATTTCCTAAATACGGCATATCATAATAACAATATGTTTCCTCTTTCTCATACTTGGTAATTTGTGGAAGAGGTAACATTGATTTATATTTCTGCAACCATTGGACCTGTTGATATAGTTTATCACCATCATCTCCAAAAGCATACTTTCTAAAAAAAGTACTTTTCTCATTCATGCACAACATTGTCGTTGCATTAGATCCTGCTGAAAAATCACGAATAATTGATATATCTTGATTAATTTTTAAATAATTCTTTAAATACTCATTTTTATTTGTTGAAAAATATTCCTCTAAAAAGTTTAATCTTTCTTTTTTATCGATATGCGGTAATAAATTTAAATAAGATTCATCTCCAGTAGATATATCTCCAGTGTAATTTTTTTGAAATATAGAAATAATTAATATTATAATAAGTGGTGCAATCATATAAATCGCCATTGCAAATGGAAATGAACCCAATAATTGCGTTGACATTCTAGATATCACTAACGTGCCCATTTCAATGCTATTTTTAGCAAATAAAATTGTAAAAATATCTGTCCATAAAAATGTTGAACCTTCTTTAGATATGAATTCTGCAAAGAAATAATATGACGTTAGGTAAAAAAACCACATTCCTACTGTTGTAACAATTAATAAAATCTTATTAATCTTCAAGAAGATATCTTTAAAATTACATATTAAAGACCAACATAATTTTAATAAGCTACATTCTATTGTTTCATTAAATATACTGGCAATTTTTCTAAGTATCTTTTTTAGATACCCTCTAAACACAAATGCAAAAATTGTTAATAGCATAATGAAAGCAGATAAAAATATATAAAAATAAGTAGATTTAATTCCATTATCACTATTAATACCTGTTAATGTAAATACAAAGAATATTATTCCTACCACAAGTATATCTAAATAACGGTCGACTATTACTGTGGATAGTGCAAAAGTTTTTCCGTTTTTCATTTTTCTTCCTGAATACCATGCTCTAAACAGATCTCCAAGTTTAAATGGCAAAAAGAAATTAAATAAGTATCCTAAAGATAAAGCTTGTACAAGATTTCTATCTTTAGGTTTTTCATATATTTTTACGAATAATCTCCAGCGAAGTACTCTTATATAATGAGCTATGCAAATTAATGTTATGGCTATAATTAAATACATATATCGCATTACAATAATGCCTCTAATCTGCTGTTTGTAACAGCCTCGTCATACTCATCTGGTGTCCCAAAAGAAATATGTTCATCTACTCTAAAACTTTTAATTATATCTCCTCTATTAGCCATCTCATTATATACGCCACTTAAAAAAAATTCATTATATCTACACGCCATTAAATACTTCTCTACTGCTGTTTTAAAAATATCTTTATTTCTAAAATAATATGCCCCGCATATTGCTTCGTTACTAATTACTTTTTTCTCTACTGTTCTACATACTTTCCCTGTACTATCAAACCCCAAAAAGCTATATTTAGAATCATTTGATTCAAATGTTAACATTGCACCATCCATTTGGTTAAATACCGCTGTTTTACAAAAATCATAAAATGAATTACATATAAAGGCATGGTCACAGTCATTAAACACTATTGGCAAATCATCTTCAATAACTTTTATTCCTTCCATACAAGTAAGAACTGCTCCATTAAGTACTTTTGGTACAATTTGTATCTTAGCATCTGGATAATACTCTTTTATCCTATTCACTATATCAAATCTTTCAATATGTTCTTTTAAAACTACAAACGTAATGTCTTTCACTTCCATAAATTTCACAATAGATTGCGTTGCCCAGTAGAAAAAAGGCTTTCCTTGTAACTCAATCAATGGCTTAGGCAGGTTAAATCCTTTATTTCCAAATCTAGTTCCACCACCGCCCATTGGCATTATCAAATGTACTTTTTTACTCATGATTTTCCCCCTTATATTCATATACTACTTCATAATCATAGTTAATTTTTGAGTACTCATTTTCCTTAGCATTAAATACTTTTTTAGGTGCAAATACTGTTTTAAATGTCAAACCTGCAATCTCCTTAGATTGCTTTATAAATTTAGCATTACTTATTTGATCCTCTTCTCGCCATGTTAATGGCTCAAATCTAAACTTACTTTTAGTAATTACACCATAGTTAAGCATATACACATTAAATGTTAGGTTATTCGGAAAATTCATATAGAATTTTTTCTTTAAATACTTAACACTATACATATTTAATCCTGATCCTAAATCCGTAATTCTTCTTTGTAGCATTATTGTCATAAAAACATTAAATATATGATTTCCCCATATTCTAATCTTTGAATAATTAATGAGTTTAGATTTTTTTTCAAATCTACTTCCTAATATACTATCGTACTTTAAATATGTTTTTCTTTTTAATATATTTTCAAAATCATGAACATTGCCTTGATCATCTCCATGTAAAACAATAACATAATCAAAGCCATTATCTATTGCATATTGAAATGCTACCTTATGAGACCCTCCTAAGCCATAATTATCATTATTTCTTAGTAATTTAATATCCACATAGGTCTTATGCTTCTGCAAATAGTCTTGTATTGCCATTTCTCCATTGTCTGTACTTCTGTTATTCACTATAATAACTTGGTTAATATATTTACTTATTTGCCTATCTAATTGGCCTAAAACACGTACTACTTGCTTTTCACAATTATAACATGGTATGAATAGTAAAATTTTATCTTTCATATCTCGTTCTCCCTATAAGAATTTTTTACTTATATATTTTTACAAATAGACCATTTAAAATAATCTATTTATATTTTATATTATGCTATCTCTTTTATATTTTGGTTTATTAAAACATAAAATAGAAACAGGCTATAACCAATAAGATATATTGGATAATAATACATAAATAACCCTCCTGGTGCAGTAGCAAAAATTATTGGCACCTTAATTAATACTAATATTCCCATTGCAGCTAATAGGTATTTCTTATTTAAAATTTGATAAATAGCACAAATAATCAATAATATAGTCGGAATTAAACTATTATACAATAAACTCTTTAAAATTATATATTTAGAATCTAATAATTCTATTAGTGTTATAACTTCTTTTCTTAAATCTATAGATGTAGGTCTCGTAAATTTTTGTTTAAAAAACATATTTTGTACCACTTCTTTATCGTATAATTCTACTCCCTCATCATACAATTGTTCTGTACTAAAAATAAATGGTGTACCTAATGTCATTCCATTTGCATTTATATACTTTGGAATCTGACACTTAGCAAAAGTTATAGGATGCTTTATAACCAATTCCATATATGCTTTCATATATTTTTTAAATTCATTATATGTATAGTTATCTCTTATCAATCCAACATCGTTCCACACTACTTGACTTCCAAATTCTTTCAAAATAGCTAGATCTACTACTTTATCAACATCTTCTAATACCTCTTTTTCTGCGGAAGCAACTTTTTCATTTTTAACTACGTTTTCAATATAATCAAGAGTAGTTATAACCGTGTTTTGATCTCCTATAGTCTTTGATAATAAGTTATCTTGATAACTTATACCTATCCATGATAATAAAATAATGGATATTACTAATATGATATTTTTACGCACTGATATATTTTTTCTAAATACTATAATAAATAGTAATGGTGCTAGCAATAAATAATATATATTTTCACTTCTCCATACAGCTAATATAATACTTAATACAATATATCCTATGTAAAATTCATTGCTGCATTGATTACCTATATTTTCACTAAGCCTTTTCTTTTCAAAAAGGATATTAAATATAAATAAAAGCTCTATAAAAGAACATATTGAACTTCTTATAGGATATAAATTACTATCAATTACAGGAAGTAATATAAATGGTACTATCATTAGTATACTTTTTTTCCTATTACTTATATAATATTTATCAATATTTTTTATTATATAACTTAGAATAAGTGAATTTAATAATACTTGAGCAATTACAACACCTGTTGGAAATGGCAATATCATTAATACAATTATATAAAAATAAGATGTAAAATAGTGTTGGTATGAATTTAGTAAGAGGTACTTACTTCCATCCAAAATATGAAATTCATCCCAACGCCATACACCTGGCCACGTTACATATAGCGCCATCATCATTATTATAAAATACCCTCCAAAAATAGCCATTGCAAATAACATGTTTTTGTCTTTAGATAAGCATCTTTTGATAATATAGCACGCTAATTGTCCTAAAAGTAATAAAACTATCAGTAACAATATTTTTGCAATAAAATATTTAATATTATCGGCTCGTAGTACTGATTTGTCAAACCAAAACTTTTCTGTAAAAAAGCTCATTAAAAATATACTTATAGATACTATTAATCCTTTTTTATCCATTTTAAAATTCATTCATTTTCCCCTCTTTATCCATTTTAAAATTCATTCATTTTCTCCTATACATATAGCAATATATTATTCCTGCTTATCTGATGTTTTATAAACAGGAATAATGTTTTGTTAATTAATACTTATCTTCTTATTTCCTATAATAGATAGTAAATATAAAATTGATAGCACATATCCTAGTAAATAAAATTGATAAAAGTACATAACGTGATTAGTTGGAACCATAAGGTATACCAATATTAAATGAATATAATATATTAAGCTTATTATAACAAATCCAAATTTTTTCTTTATCAAACTTACAACTGACATAAGAAATAATAAAATAATTGGTATTAACTGATTCCAGTAAATATAAAATGCAACTGGCCCATTTCCATTGTTAATTCTATACATACCTGTTAAAGCATATATAATTTTACTTCTTTGCATTTGATTAAATGAATTTAAAAATGCACTTATATCCTCAGATATGTTATATGCCCTTAAAACCCCTTTTAGCTCTTCTTCATTTGGAACTGGCGGAACCCATCTATATTGAGTGCTGACTCCCGTAGATTGAATAAAAATATCTGATTTTACTTTAATGTATTTTATTGGATTATTTATAATAAGCTTTATTGCACTGCCTATAAATTTTTTATACTCTTCATCAGTAAACTCGAGGGGACCAACTGTCTCCTGTAAAAGTTCTACATTTGTAGTGCTCGCATTTAAAGTCAATCGATCAATTGGCATTATATTGTTAATATTATTTAAATCCTCTTCTAAATTATTAGAACGAAGATTATCATCTTGTAAAAGAACACTAAATCCAGTCATAAAAGACCATAATGTTGCCTTTTTTTCTAGTTCTTTATCCGCTTGTTTATTTATACAATTAAAAATTGTAGCTAATACTATTATTATACAAATAGTCTTAGCAATTACTTTATTTCCAACGTATTTTCTAAAAAATATCAACATTATTATAGGTATCAGTATTGTTAGACATATGCTCTCTCCTCTAAAATAGGCAACTATAGTTGTTAAAATACCTATAAAATATAATTTTTTAGCCGATGTGTATTTATCTTCAAAAATTTGATACAACTCAAATAATAATAATAAAAACATTATTGAATAAAGCCCTATTCTTAAAGGATACAGCATAAAATATAGAGTCGGGATAGAAAAGAAAACTGGTAATATAAACCATGATTTTTTACCAAATCGATAAAATGATTGTGTCATAATATATGATATTATACTTGCAAATATTATTGCTTGAACTAATACAATCCCTCCTGCGAATGGCATTAACATTAGACATAAAACATAAAATATATTGGTAAAAATACTTTGATGGAAAACAAAATTAAATGACCTAACACAACTTAATATAAATATTTCATCATTATTCCAGTTTCCTGGCCATGTTGTATAAACTAAAATACCATAAATAATCATAATTAATATAAAAAATCTAATAAAAACTTTATATTTTTCCTCACCATTTCTAATCATTTTTATCATATGACTTATTAATGCTATTATCCCTATTACAGTAATACAAAACAAAATTTTACATAAAACATATGTTATTTTTTGGTTGTCATTTAATCCTTTGAATTCAAAAAATTTTCTTTCAGTAAAAAATGATATTGTTATTAAAGTAAATGAAATTATTAATATAGTATACTTTTTATTAGTAGTAACCATTTTAAACTTAGATCTTTTTTGCCACATTTGCTTTACAAAAGTGTCTAGTTGCTTTAAAAATACTCCATATAAAATACAAAGGGATACAATAGCTATTGTTGAAATAATAGGTGTTTCTGCTAATGGCCATGGAGATAAAAATCCAAACTTAACCATAATCAACATATGGCCTAGATAAATCCCAATACTAATTTTACCCAAATAATCACTTATATTATTTGATAGTAATTTCGATAAAATAGTGCAATTTAAAAATGAAATTATTATAATTCCCATAAATATTATGGTCCACAAATATCTAGATATTTGTATATCCGGATTAAATAATCCTAAAAATAACGTTATAATTAATCCTATTTCTATTAAATTAATTAATATTATATATTTACCTGCCCTAGGTTTAAACCATTCTACAAATCTTCTTATTGCTCCCCCTAATAGCATAAAGCTAATACCATTTAATAAATTATTTAGACCTGAACCTACTAGATGTTTATTTATTAGAATTACACCAAAGCTTCCTATCATTAATGAAGCAATATAATAATTTAATTTATACTTTGACATAATTGCCCATAAAATAAGTATTAAAAAACTTGATATTAATAAAATAGAAATATACCAACTTGGTCCATTAGCATGGAGTTGTACTGTAAAAATTCCATTTAACATAAAAAACTCTGGAACAACTCCTCCTATATATTCTGTTATTTGTTGTTTTGTATATATGCTATTGTATATGTGTACTCTGTAAAAAAATACTATAAATAATGTGATATACCACAAGGGCATAAAATTAAATATCTTCTTTTTTATTATTCGAACTGCTTGATTCCATATATTGCCTCTACAATCAATCTTATTAAATGTATTCATTAATAAATATCCTGATAATATAAAGAAAAAGTCTACAACCAAATACCCCTTAAAGAACTGAGGATATATTAAAGCTGTACTATTACTTATATGAAATAATACTACAGTAATTGTAAAAATAAATCTCCAAAATTGTATATATTTATTTTTCTCTAATTGCATAAGTTAACTCCGTTCTTTATCTATTATTATAGTTTATTATTTTTTTTACTGTTCTCTTAATGCCACAATTAATTAAGTTTTCTCTTACTTGCCATAATTTTTCCGACTTTGTAATCCTCACCAATCCCGCAACTAACTTAACTAATACTTTATTAATGATTCCTGGTGCTCTATCTTCTGGCCTAATAATATTATTATCTTCGATTGTTTGAGTCACTTTTTCTAGCTGTTCTTGGCAGTATTTTTTACTGCAAATTATTTTGCATCGAGAATAAACTTTTTCAACATCTGAAAACTCTATAGCATCTTTTATCCACCTAAAACCTTCATCTATCCATATAGCTTTTTCAATATTATCTCTAATCATATCTTCATTTAACATTCTTGCTATATGTGCTTTCTTTTGATTCTCTGTCATTTCACATTCTTCTCTAAATAGTTCTTTTAAACAACGTAACATGTATCCTATTACATAGCTTGCAAAATGTTTTTCGCCTTCTGGAGTCCATGCCTTATTATCATCCATGAGTTTTTCAAACGCATGGATTAGTTTCATCTGATTCTCAAATCGGTCTTCACGCATTTTTTTTGTAAGTGCCTCTGAATTTTGTTGCATATAATAATAATAACTTTTTTCTAAAAATACAGCTCCATTACACGCATTATAATACTCCATATTTACCAAAAAATCTTCACCTAAAGAGACATCTTCGGCAAATTCTAATTTTAATTCATCAAATATATCTTTTCTATAAATTTTATTACACGGACCTTCTAGTAATACTGTATTTAACATTATGTATGGCAATTTTTCCATAAATACTTTATTCGTTAAAACACATTCTTTCCCCATTACCTTTGACGAAAAATCAATTCTACTTTTAACTCGTTGATTATCATCCAATGTGATCATACTCATTCCACAAAATACTATATCCATCTTGTATGTTTCTATGGCCACTACTAATCTTTCAATCATCTCTGGTGCTATTGTATCATCTGAATCAACAAATTGTAGATATTTTCCACTTGCCGTGCTAATCCCTATATTTCTTGCACTACTAACACCTTTGTTGGGGGTTGTTATAACTTTTACACGTTTGTCAATATTTTCATAATTTCTACATATCTTTAAAGAACCATCAGTAGATCCATCATCTATTAGAATCACTTCTATATTACGATATGTTTGATTAAGTATTGAATTAATACAATAGCCTACATACTGTTCCGAGTTATATACTGGAACAATAACACTTACTTTTTGCATTCACTAATCCCCCACTTTTCTTTTATTATATTAGTATCTCTATACTCTCCATATTCCGCTAATCCATGTTTTAGTATAGTTATTCGTCTTATATATTCTTCATTTACATCTTCTTTTTTTATCCACTCAAAATCATCTAATATTAACTTTGTTACTTGGTCAACTAAATCTCCAGATATATTATTTAAATAACAGTTATATAAAGCTTCTAGTACATGCCAACAGTATATATTAATCATCTTATTTTGTAATGATTTAATGTTATGTTCTTTAAAAAAATCTACGCGTTCTCTAAATGCTAAAGAGGCATATAAATTGGCTTCTCTAAAATCTTCTCCTGTTATACTATCTACCCTTCTTCTGTCATAATTATATTTTGATACATCTACGTATACAATTTTATTGGCATTATATATATATTTGTACGTCGTAAATTCATCCTCATGTATTTTCCCTTTTGGATAGCGTACATCTTTAAATACTGATTTTTTATAAAGTTTATTCCATGCTACTGGTTTGAAATATTTCCAATCTAGCATACCCTCAAGAGCCAAAATTCTATCTGCTTCGATTATTTCTGCTGTACATTTAGTTTCCTCTATAATTCCGTCCATATAAAGGTTTCTGTAACTGCACTCTGCTATTTCTGCATCTCTTTGTTCGCATAAATTATATAATAGCTCTATCATGTCTAAATCAAGCCAGTCATCACTATCTACAAATGCTAAGTACTCACCTTTGGCTAATTCAATTCCTACGTTTCTTGCATCTGACAGTCCACCATTGACTTTATGTATAACTTTTATACGTTTGTCTTTTTTTTCCAATTTATCACACATCTCACCACAGGAGTCTGGTGATCCATCATCTACTAAAATAATTTCTAAGTTTTTATATGTCTGCTTTTGTATTGATTCAACACATCTAATTAGATACTTTTCTACTTTATAAATTGGAACAATTACACTCACTAACTTCATTTTATCTTCCCGTCTCCTTTAATTCATATGTGCAATACGTATAGTCTTATCGCTGAATCCTTTTCATATCTCAAATATTTACAAGTATATTCATTGCACATTTTTAATTCAAGTTAGCATAAGAATCTCTTTCTAGAGAGTTTTCTTTATGCAATAACTTGAATCAATATTTATTTAAACAATTTATTTAATTTTAATTTGAATGCTAATCTAATAATTCTTGAACCCCACTTAGAATTTGCGAGTCTCATCAATTCATTCTTTGTATCTGCTTTATATGTATTTTTAAATGAATTTTCTAAAAGTTCATATTCTGTATAAAGTGTTAAATAGTCATTTATTAGACATTCATATTGTTTTAAATCCTTTGATACTTTAAGACGTTTTTCTAAACAAGCTGGCGACATAAGTTCTTTAAATTCTTTTTCTAAATTCTCTATCATCATATCAGTTGAAAAACTTTCTTCTATTCTGCTTCTACAATTATCACATAGCCTATGATATTTTTCTTCGTCTTTTAAAATATCACAAATTGAATTTACATATTGCATAATCTCTTCATTTGAGAATTCTCTTGAATCTAAGGCCTCTCCTTCAATCTGAAGAAGTGGCAAAATTGCACCGACTTCATTGTCGATAAGTTCTGCTTGTCCGCCTACATCTGAGCTGATAACCGGTGTTCCCATTGACAATGATTCATATGCAGTTAAGGCTAACCCTTCTTTTAATGAGCAAATTAGTGTCAATTTACTTTCTTTATAATATTTTCGAACATCCGTTTGTCTGCCTGCAAAATAAACAGTATTTTCTAGATTCGCATCCTTCGCTTTTATTTGTAATTCATTTAGTTGTGGCCCATCTCCGACTACTATAAAAGCTATATCTGGTATTAGTTTCTTTGTCTCTTTAGCAATTTCAAGCATCAAAAAAGGTCTTTTTTGTGGATGTATTCTACATGGAAATAAAATAGTTGGACGTTGTTCTTTTATCCCTAGTTTTTCTTTTACGTTTGATTTTGGTGTATTATTGCTATTATACTTATCTTTATCTACACCAATATAGATCGTTTTTACAGTATCTTTTTCTCGTTTGAAATTGTTGATCAAGATATTTCTCGTTCTATTATTACACACATAAGTACGCTCAGTTATCTCCCCTAATGCTCCCGTTGTTCTTGCATATCCACCATTTCGCCAATACCATTCTTCCATGTGTACATAATCTACTATTGCTACGTGTGGAAATTCTTTTCTAATCCATGGTATCAAATAATATCCATAATATGAATTAGTTAAAAATACAATATCTATTTGTCTTGATTTAATAAAATAACTAATAAAGATTGCATATTGATCTACTTCTAAAAAAGTTGGTAGTTCAAAAATATCTTGTGTATTTTCTTCAAATAATGATCTCCATGTATTTTCTGCTGGCACTGTCGTAAGTATACTTAATTGGTATTTTGATTTATCCAATTTCCTTACAACATCTAAATTAAATAAATCTGCTCCCCCCATCTCCATCCAAGGAAGAATCATCATAATATTCACTTTATCGTGTTTACTAGATATTCTTTTATTCCATTCTGTATTTTCTGGTATATTAAACTTATTACTTTGATTTAATGGGTATTCTTTTGCCTCTATTGTATTCGTTATATTCTGTGCTGCTTTTTTAATAATATTTTGTGACTGATTTAAAATGTCACTATTTTTTCTAACTTGACTTCCCATTCCATTGCTAGTACGTCTATACCAAAAGGCTATTTGATCTAAATGTACTGGTTTTTTACCTTTTGCTAATAAATCTAACCATAGTTTCCAATCCTCATCATAGTGTTTAGAAACCTCGTCATATCCCCCAACCTCTATAAAATCTTGCTTTCTAATAGCTGCTGTACAAGTAAGTATATTATCTTTTTTCATTACATCTGAAGAAAATTCTTTTTTCCAAACATATTCTTGTTCTCCAAAACCCACACTATCTGTATAGCACCAACTATATCCTGGATTAAGTTTAAGTCCCCAATAAATACATTCTAAATATGTTGGAATAATTAAATCGTCTGCATCTAATGGAACAATTATTTCCGTTGTACTATTAGATGCAGCATTATTTCTAGCATTTGCCTGTCCTCTATTTTGTTGTGTTATTATTTTTATCCTTACATCTTTTTTAGCAAGTACTTTTAATCTTGCTATATCTTCTTTATCGGTACTTCCATCATCTACAATAATCCATTCAAACCATGGAAATGTTTGATTGAGTACACAATTAAATGTCTGTTCAAAATATTTACCTGCATTATAGTAAGGTGTAATAATACTTATTAAAGGAATTTCGCCTTTATTTATATCTCTATCAAAAAGCACCTTCCCAGGTTCATTACTAAAATTAAATTTCATTTTCTTCCTCCTACTACTATGCCATGTATTGCTTACATACTTCTTCTACATCACCCATCATTACCATCTCACCTTTTGATAACCATACAACCTTATTACATAATTTTTGAACTTGTTCTATCGTATGAGATACAAATATTATCGTTGCTCCATGTGAGATAATCTTATTCATCCTTTTCTCACATTTTTCTTGAAACTTATAGTCTCCAACCCCTAAAATTTCATCTACAATTAAAATATCTGGAATACGAGCAGTTGCAATTGCAAAACCAAGCCTTGCTACCATTCCTGATGAATAATTTTTAACAGGTAGATCTACAAAATCCCATAACTCTGCGAAATCCATAATTTCTTCAAACTTTTCTTTCATCTGAGCCCTGCTATAACCTAATACCGCTCCATTTAAAAAAATATTTTCTCTAGCAGATAAATCCATATCAAAACCTGCACCTAATTCAATAAGGGGTGCTACTGAACCATATACATTAACGCTACCTTTTGTTGGTTTCATTACTTGAGCAATAATTTTTAATAATGTGCTTTTTCCTGAACCATTAAGTCCCACAATGCCAATAGCTTCACCTTTTTTTATACTAAATGATACATCTTTTAATGCCCAAAATTCTTCAAACATAAGATTTCTTTTAGCTATCTTTACTATATATTCTTTTATATTATCTATTTTCTCACTACTTTTATTAAACATCATTGAAACATTATTAATCTCAACGGCATTATTATCCATTTTACTCACTCCTATGCAAAGTCTTTAATTAAATGTATAGAATAAATTTATCTTGATTTTTATAGAAAAATATTAATCCTAATACTAATGTTATACTACCTATTAATAAACACGTTATATTTTGACCTAATGTTGGAATTTGATTATATAATACTATATTTCTAAAATATTCTATAAAATGATACATCGGATTTAATGTAAGTACTAAACTAGCCTTTTCTTGTAATAATGAAACTGGATAAAAAATTGGAGTTAAATACATCCATGCCATTGTAAGAACTCCATATAAATGAGCTATATCTCTAAAAAATACTACTGATACAGATAATATTAATCCCAATCCAGTTGTAAACAATATTGTATAAAATATTATTAATGGACTTAAAATCATTGTTCCATGAAATGGTGCCCTAGTTGCAATCATAACTATTAACATAGCAATAAATGCAAAAAATAAATTAACAACACTTGAAAGTACTTTTGATACTGGAAATAAATATTTCGGAATATATACCTTTTTAATCAAACTAGCATTTCCTGTAATTCCATAAAGACAATTAGTAGTTGCCTCTGTATTAAAAGTAAAAAGTATATTTGCAGTAAAAAAATATACTGGAAAGTTTTCTATATCAAATCTAAATAAATGTGAGAATACAATTGTCATAACTGTCATCATTAGTACTGGATTTAATAATGTCCAAAGTAATCCTAGTACAGATCTTCTATAACGTATTTTTATATCTCTTATAACTAATTCATATAACAGATTTTTATATTTATATAATCCTGATAACATAACTTTAAATTTGTTCATTAATTAACTTGTCTCCCTCTTTTTTGGTGTAATATATTTTTTTAATTTTATTTAATAATTTTATTGGAATTAACCCCACAATAAGTGGTTTAATCACAAAAACAATTCCTATTGGCATTAACTTTAATGCCTTAAATCCTTTATATTTTACTATTGATTCATTTATTCGATATCTATATTTTCTTCTTTTAAAAGTATTCTTATCTTGTCTTATATAATATAAAGTATTAGAAATATTAGCTCCCTTACAACCATTAACATATAATTTCATTAATAGATCATAATCTTCTGACCTCATTACCTTTTTGCTTGTAGAATATCCAGAAACTTTAAGTAAACTTTCTTTTTTAAACATAATAGATGCATGTACAAAAGGAAGTGTAACTAAAAAGTCTTTTGGTTTAGGATATTTACAAAACCAATATTCATCATTAGTATCATTAATTTTTTTATTAAAATATTTTCCTTTACATCCTACAAAATCAAATTCAGCATTTTTTATTAAAAAGTTTTTTTGTTTTTCTAATCTTTCCGGTGCTGAATAATCATCCGCATCCATTATAGCTATAAATTCACCTTTTGCCTCTTTTAAACATCTATTTCTAGCCACACCTGCTTTTAAATTTATATTATTTCTCAACAATTTTATCCTTTTATCTTTTTGGGCTATACATTGCAAAACTTTATATGTATTATCATTAGATCCATCATCACATATAATAAACTCGAAATTTTTATATGTTTGGTTCAATATAGAATCAATAGAAGTTCTAAGTATATCCTTATTGCCAATATTATATACCCCCATAATTACAGATATCATCAGTATTAATTCTACACCTCCTTATTATATATACATTTATTATGTAAAAAAATAACAAATCAATTTTTTCTTGACTCATTATTTTTTAATTGACATTATAATTTAATTAAATAATAAATTATTTTATAACACACTTTATTTAGCTTTATATAATACCATATTATCTTTCTCATTTTAACACATTACCCTCAATAAATAAACAATTAGTGAAATATCTGCATTAGTTGATAATACCTTCCTTGAAAATTGAATTTTTTTTCATAAAATGATATCATAAAGCTTATATTTAACATTGAAAATTTAGCTAAACAATTATTTTTAAGACATAGCGTTAAAATATAATATTTTTTTAATAACTTAATTACCAACTTAAATTTATATAGATTAAAGGAGAACACTTTATGATAAAAGAAAATCAAAATTTATTAAATAAAATTAATGCATTTTCAGATATTGTAATCTTATTTATATCAATTATCTTAGCTTACTTAATTCGTTTTTACATATTTTCTCCTGATGAATATTACATTAAATTAATTAATTATATAAAATTTACGATTTTAATTATTCCAATAAACCTTATTATCTATAATTTTTTCAATTTATATCATTCATTTAGAACAATAAATTTTAGTAAAGAATGCTCTAATATAATCAGAGCAAATACAGTATTAACAGGTATTTTATTATCTTTACTATTCATTGTTAAATTTGTAGATATATCTAGATTTGTTATTGTAATCTTTTATTTTATAAACATTACTTTAGTTTTATCTAAAAGATTAATATTAAGGAAATCATTATCGAGGATGCGTTTAAATGGAATGAATTTAAAGCATGTAATAATTATAGGTGCTGGTGAAGTTGCTGGTGAATATTTAAATGTAATAAAAAACAACAAAAGCTTTGGTTATAGCTATGCTGGATATGTAGCTAATTCTTCAAATTTTGAAGGTGAAAAATTAGGAAACTATGATAATTTGTTTGATGTTTTAAATAAATATAATGTTGATGAAGTTGTTTGTGCACTTGATATAGATGATTCAAAATATATAGAAAGTATAGTTTCTGCTTGTGAAAAAAGTGGTACCAAAATTTCTATAATACCTTTTTGTTATAAGTATATTCCTAGTAAACCATACATTGATCAAATAGGCAGTATTCCTCTTATTAATGTTAGAAGAATACCTCTTGATAACTTTGGAAATGCTTTTATGAAAAGAGCTTTAGACATAATTGGTTCTCTTACATTAATTATATTGACAAGCCCTATAATGATAATTACTGCATTAATAATAAAATGTACTTCTAAAGGCCCTACTATATTTAAACAAAAACGTGTTGGTTTAAATAAAAATATATTTACAATGTACAAGTTTAGATCTATGAGGGTTAATCCTGAAGAACAAACGGGTTGGAGTACAAATAACGATCCTAGAAAAACTAAATTTGGTTCTTTAATTCGTAAATTCTCTATAGATGAATTACCTCAATTTTTTAATGTATTAAAAGGTGATATGAGTTTGGTTGGTCCAAGACCGGAACTTCCTCATTTTGTTGATGAATTTAAAAATGAAATACCTCTTTATATGGTAAAACACCAAGTAAAACCTGGCATAACTGGACTAGCTCAAATAAATGGATATAGAGGTGATACTTCTATTAAAAAGAGAATTGAGTATGATATACATTATATTGAAAATTGGGACATGCTTATGGATATAGGAATATTATTCAAAACAGCTTTTAAAGGATTTAAAAACAATGAAAAGCTAATAATAAAAGAAAAAACAATAGTCCAAAATAATAAAAGTTTAAATTGCAATAAAATAAAAGATAATGGAGCACAATTATGAAGAAAATATTATTTGTAGCATCAACCTTATCACATATAGAAAATTTTCATCTACCATATTTAGAACAATTTAAAAATAAAGGGTATATTGTACATGTTATGGGTAAAACAAATAACAAATCAGATATTCCATATGCTGATAAAGTTATACCTGTTTCATTTGAAAAAAGTATGTTTTCAATTAATAATTTTTCTAATTCAATCAAAATATTAAAAATTATTAAATCTGAAAATTATGATATAGTAAGTCTTCATACTACATTAGCTGCATTTTTTACAAGACTTTCTATAATGATGTTATTAAATAAACCTAAATTAGTTATAAATACTGTTCATGGATACTTATTTGATGATGATACTTCTTTTTTTAAAAAAACAATTATGCTTTTAGCTGAAAAGCTAACAAAATGTGTTACTGACATTATTATGGTAATGAACTCCTCCGATTATAATATTGCTAAAAAACATAAGTTATTTAAATATAAAATATATCTAATAAATGGTATGGGAGTTGATTTATCACGTTTCCCTTCAATATCTAATGAAGAAAAAATGCTTATGAGAAAAGAACATGATTTTTCAAGTGAAGATTTTATTTTAATATATGTTGCTGAATTTTCTAAACGTAAAAATCAAATATTTTTATTAAATTCTTTGAAACAATTAATAGATGATGGCAACAAAAACATTAAATTATTGCTCTTAGGAGATGGTAAATTATTTGATGAATTCAAACTTTATGCTGAAAAATTAGGTATTAATAATAATGTAATTTTTACTGGATATACCAAAGATACTTGTAAGTATTATCAAATGTCAGATGTATGCGTATCTTCAAGTAGAATTGAAGGATTACCATTTAATATTATGGAAGCTATGTCTGTTGGATTACCTATAGTTGCATCTAATGTTAAAGGGCACAGTGATTTGATTGTTCAAAATAAAAATGGATTTTTATTCGAGTATGATAATATAGACCAATTTTGTAACTATATTAAAAGTTTATATGAGAATGAAGAACTACAAAATAATATGAAAATTAAAAGTAAAGAATTTGCTAACAAATATTCAATAGATAATGTTCTATCTAATACAGTTAACATTATTTCTAATGAATATATAAAAAAATAACACAGAAAAACTGTGTTATTTTTTTATATACGATATTACATTTTTATTAATTCTATATAGCACATTTGACATGATAGCTATAACTATAATTGATATTAAAAGTAAAAAATACATTTCTGTTTTTGTACTTTCTATTCCAACAAATCTTCTTTGAATTTGATTTATTACAACATGATGTGTTAAAAACACTGCATATGAATACTTACTTATTAATGTAAATAAACTTTTTACTTTATTTTGCGTAATCTGTTGCCCTAAATATGATAATACTATAAAAAGTGCACTTCCGGTAATTGTTATCTCATACATATGATTTATATTTATAGGAACGTATAACATTATTGCACTAACTATTAATGCAATAACAAATTGATAATTATGTACCTTTTTTATATATTTAAAAAAATACATTCCTAATACAATATCAAATATTCTAGTTAAAATATTCCAATCAATTGGTATTGTAGAATTATATGTGCTAACAACTATTATATAATATATAAAAATTGAACCTAACAACAATTTTGGCCATTTTATCAATAGTATTCTAAGTATAGGGAAACATAAATAGAATATTATTATACATCCTAAAAACCATTCCCCTAATATATAGAAATTAGGTATTATAGGTAACAAATAACCATCCAATCCTAAAAAGCTTAATAAAATTCTGGATTTTGGTATATCATGATTAATTGATTTATTTATATAAAAGAAGTATAAAAGTGCACTAGAATAAGCAATCCAGAACATTGGATATATAGCAATAAATCTTCTTTTCAAATATTCCTTTATATCTAATTTTTCTTCATAGGTTTTCATTAATACAACCCCAGAAATAATAAAAAATAATGATACTCCTATTTCTCCCATATATCCATTAGCATTATAAGGATGTAAAATCCCATTTTGACTTATATAGTTTTCTCTTAATGATGAATTAAAATGCCAAACTATAATTAATATAGTTGCTATTGCCCTAATAAAATCTAAGTAAAATATTCTCTGTTTAATTGTATTCATATATTTCTCCCAACTTACTTAAAACATAACGCTATTTTAAAATATATTGTTTCCCAAATAACATATCATATTGCATTAGCTGATATTTTTTTATCATTTCATCATTTGCATCTATATTAAAACTCTTATGAACTATAGGATATTTTTTTCTTAAATCATATATATAGTCAAAGTAACTACTATAAGAAATACCTGCATCCTTAAGAACTTGATGTGCTAGTTGATTTGGTGTTATGTAATCATTACCAATATTTATATCTTTATAATTAGAATAAGCAACTAATGGTGTACCAAATAAATTATAAACATTATCTAAATACCCTAGATTATTAAAAGCAGATAAAGCTGGCAGATGATCCCCCCAAACATAAACAATAGTTGGTCTACTGCTATTTTTAGCATCTTCCATAGTTCTTCCTATAAAATCATTTGCATCTGACAACCCTCCAGCATATGACTCTGCCTCATATATCTGTGAATCTGAAAGTTTATTAGAAGAAATTTTTATATTATTATTTGAATCTTTTGAATTATATAATCCATGATTTTCTATCGTTACTGCAAATATAAATTGTGGATTGTCTGTAGAATTTAATTGGTTTTCAATTACAGAATTTACTTCTGAATCTAGCACAAATCCCCTACTACTTCTTTCTGTATGACCTGTAAAATCATCAATACTTAAAAATTTATTAAATCCCATAGCTTGATATATTTGATTTCTATTATAAAAATCAGGATCATTAGGATGAATTGCAGTTGTAGTATAACCATTATTATTAAATTCTCTAGCTATACTTGGTATATTATCATCCCCATTCCAATAAGTAACGTATTGAATAACATCATCCGGAAAAAACATATTAGAAAATCCTGTTAATGCTTCAAACTCAACTGAAGCTGTTCCTCCACCAAATCTTGGGGAAATAACAGTACCTTTTTGATATTTTTTGATATTTGAATCTATAGTCTTAGAAAATTTAAGATCATTTATTTTCTGTATATCAAACATAGATTCTTCCATTATTAATATAACATTGGGGTTAACATTACTAATATTTTTATTTGGATTTAATGAATCAATTTCATTTTTTAATTGATTCATTGTCTGTTCATTATAATTTTTAGGTTTTGAGATTTTAACTTCATTAATAGCTTCTATATTAAAATAGTTATAAATAAAAAATCCTTCTTTATCTACTTTAACCTTGTCTCCTAACCAATCTATCTCTTTAGTAATTTCAACATCTTTAAACTTTTCTTGATTTAAACAAGTTGTAAAAAACAATAAAGATATTCCCATTAAAATAGCCATAAATATATTAGGTGAAGGTTTAAAAATAGAAATAATATTATATTTAAATTTAATAATGCAAACACCTAATATAAGAATAACTAATGCAGATAATAATATTACTATATATATATTCAAAAAGTTTTTAGCTATATTAAACAGTTCTTTTATCTGCAAAAAATCATTAGGCTTTAATAAACTATTTTGATATCTAATCTTAATGAAATTACCAACTAATATTATTATTCCAATAAATGAAAGCAAGCTTTTACCTAATTTATTCCCAAAAACAAATATAATTAGGTAATATATTATTGAAAGCAATATAAAATTATATAAACATTTAGGAGTAAAAATATAATTTAATATAAAAATATGTATGCTACCTTTATTGAGATAATATTCAACAAACGCTTCAAAAAATAATAATATAAATGCTATTACACATAAATTTATAAAAAATACTTTTATTTTTTCATCTAAACGAATCTCTATTAAAGCTTGTACTTCTTTTATATTATTATTTTTAACTTTAAAATCAATTAAGTTTGTTTCTATTCTTAATATTAATAATATTAAAATGAATGTAGCTACATACATTAATCCATGAATCTCAGTATATAGAGTTATTGAAAATATATATGTAACAAAAAATAAATATATATTTTTTATTTTTAAAATATTAATTATCTCTATTTTTTTCCTTATTTTTTTAATTGATAAAATACTAAATCCAATAAACCAACTTATTAGAATCATTACAATTATAGATAATTTTATATTACTAGTATCAAAGTTATTCCAAAGCATAGACATATCATTTATATTAAAAATAAACTTTAATAATACTATAATTGATAACATTAAAATAATTTTAATTACTAGATTATTTTTACTTTCAGTAATTTTAAATTTATCATAAGTAAACCCAAATAAGTAAAAAGGATAAAATGCTAAGTATATAAATAAAATTTTAATATCCAAATAAATAGTAAAACAACATAGCATAAAAATAATTGTTAATAGAGATTGTACATTAATTTTAATTATTTTATTGATCTTTTGATACAAATATAAAAAAGCTTTTGTTAATAAATAATATATCAAAATTCCACTTAAAAAAGCACATATACTAATAAAAATAAAATAAATTATATTATTAATAGCATTAAATTTATGTAAAACTCCTAAACCAATCAAACTACCTACAAATGTTGCAAATCCAAACTTATTTAGTTTTGATTTTTTTAATCCTAGCTTAAATAACAATATAGGAGTAATACATAATACTAATAACAACATTCCTTTTGCTATGTCTTCTTTATATTGTTTTATAAATATATTTTTAATAATAGATTGAGTATCATTGAATACTATATCTTCAATTTCTATTTTTGTATCATCTTTGTTAACTAAATTAAATCTAAATCCTTTTATTGGGTTTCCATCATTAATATTTTTAGGAATATTAATGATATTTTCCCCTTCTTTAATTTGAAATTTAATACATCTGTCTAAATCTCTAACATATACTTCTGATGGAGCAGTATCTTCACTTAAATATTTTACATCTAATTTTATCTGTGTAACTTTATCAAAATCAACTTCTGGTGAATTATAAAGTATCCATGGGTAACTAGATAATGAATTCAATACGCCATTATCATTTTCAAAGTCCTTTAAGTTTTCATTTTCCTTTAAAAATTCCTGATTAGATATTTTAGTCATAGGATATTTATTTTGTACATATTCTTTAAGCAAAAATGGTATATCCATAAATGTTGTAAGCATTATAATAAAAATAAGTACTATAAAATATCCCTTTTTATGCTTATTATTAACCATAATTTTTCCTCTTTCGTTTTTTATCACGCTTTAGAATAATATTGATATTGCAACATTAAGTTACTTGAGAGTAAAATTTACAATATCAACCTCAACATAAAGCAACTCTACTATTTTTTCATTAGTTTATAATACATCTACAGATTTTAATTAGACGTTAAATTCACTTAAATTTTCTATTTAGATTCAATTTGAGACCATGTATGCTCTATATTAGTAACTCCTTCACATAATTCTTTTAAAGAAGTTATCTCTATTGCATCCTTCATAATATAATCACTTAAAACTACTGTACCAGATGGATTGTAACATACACTCCATACAGTATATATATCTTTATAAAGATTAAATCCTTTATAAGATAATTTAAGTTTATGATGTCCTAAAGTTATATCTGGTTTAAATCCATCTAACTTAGTATTTAACCCATTTACATATACTGTTTGACTATTTTTCATTCCCACACCAAAAAAACAATCATCAAGTTCTCCCAAAATTTCATATTCGATAATAACATCAAACTGCTCTCCAACTTTAAAACTCCTTGAAATTTCTCCTGATTTATTTACAAAATATGTTTTATGTATTTTTACTAAATCACTAACAGAACTTTGCATTATATCAATTTTACGATTAGACCTATTAGGAAGGATATTCCTTTCATATCTATCTAATATTCCAACAATATCATATCCGACCTCTATTATTTCACCATTTTCTAACCACACTATTCTATCGCAAAAATATTTAATTGAATGTAGATCATGAGAAACAAATAATACGGTTTTACCTATTTCCATTAAGTTTTTCATTTTTTGTATACATTTATTTTGAAATGCAGTATCTCCTACACTTAATATTTCATCTGCAATTAAAATATCTGGTTCAACATTTATGGCAACAGCAAATGCTAATCTTGAAAACATTCCTGACGAATATGTTTTTACTTGATTATTTATAAAATCTCCTATGTCTGCAAAACCGATAATTTCTTGTAATTTTTCTTGCATTTGAGAACGACTTAGACCCATCATTGTGCCATATAAAAATATATTTTGAATTCCAGTATATTCAGGATTAAATGCCGTACCAAGTTCAAGCAATGCTGTTATTCTTCCATTTACTGAAACACTCCCGTTTGTTACCTCTGTAACTCCCGTTATAACTTTTAACAAAGTAGATTTTCCTGCACCATTTTTTCCTACAAATCCTGTAATCTCTCCACTTTTAATTGTTAAATTAATATCTTTTAATGCATAATGGTCTCTGTGATAACTTTTTTTACTAAGACTAAACGCTTCTTTTATTCTATCAATTGGTTTTTCATATAATCTATAAACCTTTGATGCATTTTCTATTTTAATTATATCCATTTGTCTCATCCACCTCTTATCTATATCACATCATTAAAATAAGGTTTAAGTTTTGAAAATATGCTAATACCTAATAGTACTACAACTAAACAAACACCCCAAAAATAAAGAGTATCTGGTAACCTTTGTATAATTGATACTTTATAAATTAAAGAATCTCTATATCCTTGAATTATGTAAAAAAGAGGATTTATTTTAAAAATCCAAAGCATATTAGTTGGAGCAATTCCAATATCCCATAAAATTGGAGTAAACCACATTCCAATTTGCAAAAATACATTAATCATTTCTTCAATATCAGCAAAAAATAATTTTATAGATGATGTTAACCATGAGAGTCCTAATAAAAAAACTATCATACATATAAAATAATATATTGTTTGTAGCCAATACCAATTAGGTGTCATTCCATTAACAAACATAACAATAATCATTAATAATGCAAATATTGCATGTGTAAAAATACATGATATAATTTTTACAAATGGTATAATACTTGGTGTAAAAGACATTTGTTTTAAAATAAAACGATATTCAATTAAACTATTTGACGAACTTGCCAGTGCCTCTGAAAAATAGTACCAGGGAACTAATCCTGATAACATCCAACATATAAAAGGTACATCTTTTACATTAGTGGAACGAAATCCCACACTAAAAACCATCCATAACACTAATGTAGTTATTAAAGGTTGTACAAAAGGCCATAAAAGTCCAAAAGATGAACCTATAAATCTTTTACGAAAATCTTCCAAAGATAATCTAAATATAATTGGTAATTTTAAAAATGTTTCTTTTGTGAATCTATATACTTCTCTAAACATTTGAGTTATCCTTTCGTAATTTCATAAAGTAATTCTTAACTAAATAATAAAGTTAAACTTTAATTTTTTTACTCTATAATTTTCTTTATTATCTTTTTTAATACTGCTTTAATAGCCTTAAGTGGATGTTTTAATGCTTTCTTAAAGTTTGACTTACTAAAGAATTTATTTGAATATTCTTGATATATATCTTTAGGCAATCTTTCTATATTATTTTTTTTAAGAAAATCTTCATACTCTTGCTTGCTTTCTATTCCATCAATAGTATATGCGTAACGCCATAAATTAAATTTAGTTTCATCCCATATTGTTTCAATATCATTAATTACTTCTTTTTTAGAATAAGATGTAACATACGATTTTTCTTCAGCATCATATGAAACAAAATTAGAAATCTTACGGAACTCCATCATATCATTATAATCTCTATTTATAATAAAGTTCCTATATAAATCTGTACATCCTTCAACAGAAATGCCTGTTAAATATTCATCATATTCAATAAATTCATCAATGATTTTAAGCGCTCCATTTTGTAGTGTAGACGTATATTCTTTATTTTCTATAAAATCACGGAATACTGGAATACATTTTCCATCTTTTTTAGTGAAACTTAATAATTGTGGTTGAGGACAAGTAAATATAAATTCATACATCATAAGATTTTCTAAACAAAATGAACTATGAACCCATGGAATAGAATAATCAAAATAATAACCAAACGTATTATCAACAATGTCTGCATAGACAAATTGATTTGTTCCTAAATAGTATCCATAAATATTAACTTTTTTATTTATACCCTTTGATTCATAATAATGATTAAAAAACTTCTGCATAGAATATTGAATGCTTCCTCTCCATCCTATATCAACAATATTTAATCTATCATATTTAAATAATCCTTCTTGTTCAAGATATTCTTCTACTAACTTACACTTTTTCTCTAATACAGAAACTATATCTGAATAAACAAATTGTATAAGTTTTTTAGCCATGTGTCTTGTTTCAGCATTAATTACATCTTTTGTAGAATTAAATTCAAAGTTCTTAATTACATCTAAATAATCATTTGCATCAAGACCTGCATTTTTAAACATTTCACTAATTGTAAGCTTATGTCCAAATGCCTCACTACTTTGAGTTAAATTCTCTACCATCTCACCTTTTCCCATATATGCCATACATGGTAATTGATATGCTTTCCTAGAAGTGTAAAGATATATAGAATCTACTGTATCTAATTTTCTTTTTAATTTAATTTTATCAAATACAAGTTTTGGAATATATCCATCCCTAGATAAAAATACTACATTATCACTTTTTTCATTTAACCTTGCAATCCAATCGCTTAACCCATAATAAATAGGTGCAATATACTTAACCCCAAATTTTTCCCAATAAGGTATATCTAATCCACAATATACTTTATTGTACTGAATAGCTCTCATAATAGATGTCTTAATATCAATTGATTCATCTGACATATTTGCTCGTTCTCTAATTGACTTATAATAATAACCTTTAATTTTTAAACTTTCTGCATTTTTTACATCTGCTTGATAATTATCACCTATATGCATCCAGTTCTCAGGTTTTATGTCTGAATAATTTTCTAATATGTATTTATATACGGTTTTATTAGCTTTAGTCTTATCTAATTCACTTGAAACAAATAGTCTTTCATATCCATCATACCCCAAATCTTTTAATATTCCTTCTAAGAATGGAGCTTTAAGATACATATCTGATATAATAAATATTTTTTTATTTAAATTTTTAGCATAATCAAATACTTGCTTCATTAACGGATTAATTACAATAAATCTTTTTTCAAGTTCAAGTTCTTTTTCTTTTATATTATTACAATCAAACCTCAACTCTTTTGATATAGTATCGTAAATTTCATCAATATTAATGTCTTCTTTTTTAATACCTTCCCTTGTATGCATTTCTAACTTAGCTCTTAAATTATAAAAATCTTCGATTTGGTATTTTTCTTTTACATATACATCTAATAATTTAAATATATCTTTTGGAAATAATACATTTCTAAAAACCAATGTATCGAAAATATCAAAAGATATTACATCATATTTGTCTACCATACTTTTTATTTTATTTAATTCACTATTCATGCACACGTCTCCCACTATTAGTTTTTTAATTATATCTGATTTTCTATTAATTATAATTTTAATCTTATCTCCCTTTGAAAAATTATAATTAATATTAATTCTTTGTTTATTTAAATTGATAAAATTTCCGTTCTCAATATTTATATTTCCATCATTAACTGAGAAACTCCAAAACTTATATAAATTTCCATTTATCCATGCTTTTATCGAATATTCACATGGTCTAATTGTAGGTTCAATATAAATAGATTGTATATTATCTTGCTTAACAGAATATTCAATCTCTTCTCCATTTTCATAATAATAAAGTTTTTCATTATCTCCTTCATATATACGTACTTCATCATATTCATCTAATGAAAGTTGGTATAATGGTGGTTCTTCCCCCTCAAAATCTTCTTCTTTTCCAAGTATAAACAAATTTTGAAAAACATGTCCATTACCATTTTTTAACAAAACATTTCTTTCTTCCATTGAATATTCATTATATTCAGTTTCCCATCCAGTACCATCTGGAACAAGATAAGTAATAAAATGATTAATCCGTTTTAATCCACAATTTCTTGCTTCTTTTGAAAATGTTTCTTTAGTATAAAACCTAATATGAGTTCTATCTAAAATACCAATATTTTTATAATCAAAGCGATCCCTTAGAAGCTGCATTAAAACAGTATTATGTGAAATGTTTGGAATAGATATTAAAAATTTTCCTTGTTTTTCCAGTTTAGTTTTTAAGTGTTTAAGTACTTTAAAAGGATCTATTAAATGTTCAAGCACATCTTGACAAACAATATAATCAAAATAATTATCAGGTAATTTATCTATCCAATTTTCTATGCAGTTTAAATCATCATTAATTGCATATTTTAAATTTGGACTTATTATATCTAATGCTTCTTTATCAATTTCTATAGCACTATTTTCACAATGCTTCTTTAAATTTAAATATCTTGTAATATAACCTGTTGAACATCCTAATTCTAAAACTTTAGATCCGTCAATAATTGATTTTATTACAAAATAATCCGCTGTATTCTCACGAAAATCTATTTCTCTATCATATACAAATTTACTACTTTTTTCAGGCATTACTTTACTCATCCTTCCTACATAATAAACGTGCATCATTTTAATTTAAAGCTATGTTTTAAGTGAATATTGATATTATAGTATAAACACAATTTTAAAACATAGCCTAATTTAAATTTAAACATTTCACTTATATTAATTTTTTATTTTTAAATAATGAATATATTCAGATAATATACATGTTAAATTAAATAACTTTTTATGTGATATATCTGATAGCTGAATAGTTCCATTAATCCAAAATGACTCATGGAATTTCCCCTTTCTTTTCTTTAAAAATATTTTTTTATATATTTTATAAGCAAGATTATATTCACGCAGTTCATCATTTGTAAGTTTATCTGCTAAATTTATCATATAATTTTCTGTAGAATCATCACAGAAAGGTATACTACCATATACACTTGCTTCTTCTTTACTTGGGAAAACCATAAAACTTATGAGTAATTTTTTAATAACTTGTGGTAAAACATCTATCTTAATATCTATCCATTGATTTTTTTTTACAAATATTTTAGTAAATTCTTCTATAATATTTAACTGAAGATTCACATTCCATTTTTCCGTATATTCTTTAAAAACAGGTGTAATTATACCTTTATTATCTTTATAATATCCTATTGTCATACCATGATTTGCACTACACATACATTCAAATACATTATTATTAAAAAGAACTCTTCTTAAGCTATTATCTTTTTTAGAAAAATAAAAACAGTTATATTCTCCATCTTCCTTTTTCCCATTTTCAAACATTCCAAAATAATATCCTTTTAATTTTTTACTATTCCCTGAATAATATAAAATTTGTCTTATATGACGCTGCATAGATCCTATCCAACCAGTATCTACTATCGCATAATTTTTATCTTCAGTTAAACCTTCTTGTATAAAATATTCATAAATATTTTCATAATGAGATTCTGCATAATTATATGCTTCTTTAGTAAAACATAAATTGTCCTTTAATTTTCCTCCAAATAATTTTAATTCATTATTATTTAAAGATTTATCTTTAAAATCTATATTTAATTCATCTAATATTTTGTTTTGTATCTCTTCATTTATTCCAGCACGTTGTAATACTACCTTTGGTGAAATCTTTAAGCCTTCTGCACAAAATCTTTCCATTGCTTCTTTCTTATCCATTAAATAAAGAGGCGCTCTTAAAGCTAATCTACTACAATATAAATATCTACACTCTATATCTATACCATAACTTTTGCAGAGTATATTAGCAATTTTGCGCATTATATATCCATCTCTTGAAAGAAAATATAATCTTTCTATTTTTTTGTTTTGAGCATCTTTCAATATGTATAATACATAACTAACTAAAGTAGGTGCCGTTACCATTACAGTAGTTTTATATATCACACTATCTTCATAAGATATATTCTCTGGTATATTTTTAATCATAGTGTTAACACAATCATAAAAATTTGCATAATTATTATATTTTTTTAAAACTTTTTTATAATAATTTATTTTCTTAGAATACTGTTCTTGCATATTCTTATTATTCTCCTTAACTTCTTTAAAAGAAATAAATTAAATGAAACCAAAGAAATTCCAAATATATTAATTAAATTATTAATTATTTTACATTTTTTATTTTCTGTCATATTTAATATATATTGTGTCTCAGTAAATAGTTTTTTAGCTTTTTTTCTACTATTTTTATTTACTTCATAAATGGTAGCTAAATTTAAAATGTATTCTATAATTAGTTTTTCCTTCATTTTATTAGAAAAAAATATATTACTATTTTTTTCTAATAAATCTATACTTTCTTTTGTTATTGTCAAATAATCATATATACGTTTTAAACTTATAGTACTCATAATAGACGTTTCTCTACCTAACATATAACAATAATATGGATTATGATAAAATGCTATATTTTCAGAATTTATAAGCGTCTTTACAGCAAAGTCAATATCTTCACATAAAAATCCTTCTTTAAAAATAAAGTGATTGTTCTGCAAAAATTTTCTACTAAATACAAAACGCCATGTATTCCAAAAACATCCATATGTTGTTAAAAATTCTGTCATATAAGTATTATCACAAATTAAATCTGTACTTTCTTTTATTTGATTAATTTTATCTATAATTATATTTTCCCTAGAAACTCTAAAAAAATCACTAATTATTATATCAATTTCAGTTTCTTTATTATCTTTTATCTTTTCTATTAATTTATTTAAATTTTTACTTATAATGTAATCATCACTATCTATAAATAAAATATATTTTCCTTTTGCTTCTCTAAATCCACTGTTACGTGCATTTGAAAGCCCTCCATTTTTTTGATTAATAACTTTAATTTCTTTATACTTTTTTTCATAATTCAAACAAATGCCATAACTGTTATCTGTGCTTCCGTCATTTACCAAAATTAATTCATAATCTTCTAACTTACAGACTAATATACTCTCTATACATCTTCTTAAATAATCTTGTACATTATATACTGGTACAACTATAGTAAGAAACACATTTTCACCTCATTTTTACAAAAATCAATTATGCTCATCCTCAATACAATTATTCTACTAATTTTAACATATTTCTTATTTGAAATAAATTTATTTTTTAAAAAAATATAATTATTTTAAAATTTATTGCATATTTTTTAATGAGATGATATTATTCTTTTTATATAAGACATTTTACGACATATAGTAGAGGGTGAAGTTTTATGATAAAAGAAAATCAAAATTTATTGAATAAAATCAATGCATTTTCAGATATTTTAATCTTATTTATATCAATTATCTTAGCTTACTTAATCCGTTTTCATATATTTCCTCCTGATGAATATTACTTTAAATTAATTGATTATATACAATTTACAATTTTAATTATTCCACTAAATCTTATTATCTATAATATTTTCAATTTATATCATTCATTTAGAACAACATACTTTAGTAAAGAATGTTCTAAGATAATTAGAGCAAATACAGTGTTAACAGGTATTTTATTATCACTACTATTCATCGTTAAATTTGTAGATATATCTAGATGGGTTATTGTAATCTTTTATTTCGTAAATATTACTTTAGTTTTATTTAAAAGATTTATCTTAAGAAAAATCCTGTCAAAAATGCGTGTAAATGGAATGAATTTAAAACATGTAATAATTATAGGTGCGGGTGAGGTTGCAAGTGAATATTTAAATGTAATTAAAAATAATAAAAGTTTTGGTTATAACTACTCAGGATATGTTGGTAATTCTTCAGATTTTGAAGGAGACAAGCTTGGAAACTATGATGATTTATTTGAAGTTTTAAATAAATCTAATGCAGATGAAGTTGTTTGCGCACTTGATATTGAAGATGCTAAATATTTAGAAAATGTGGTTTCTGTTTGTGAAAAAAGTGGTACTAAACTTTCTATAATACCTTTTTGTTATAAATACATCCCTAGTAAACCATATATTGATCAGATAGGAAATATTCCTCTTATTAATGTTAGAAGAGTGCCTCTTGATAACTTTGGAAATGCTTTTATGAAAAGAGCTTTAGATATAATGGGTTCTTTATTCTTGATTATATTGACAAGCCATATAATGATACTTACTGCAATAATAATAAAATGTACTTCTAAAGGTCCTATAATATTTAAACAACCTCGTGTTGGTTTAAATAAAAATACCTTCACAATGTATAAGTTTAGATCTATGAAAGTTAATTCTGAGGAGCAAACAGGTTGGAGTACAAACAACGATCCTAGAAAAACTAAGTTTGGATCTTTAATTCGTAAGTTTTCTATCGATGAATTACCTCAATTTTTTAATGTATTAAAAGGTGATATGAGTTTAGTTGGTCCAAGACCTGAACTTCCTCATTTTGTTGATGAATTTAAAGAGGAAATACCTCTTTATATGGTAAAACACCAAGTAAAACCTGGCATAACTGGACTAGCTCAAATAAATGGATATAGAGGTGATACTTCTATTAAAAAGAGAATTGAGTATGATATACATTATATTGAAAATTGGGACATCCTTATGGATATAGCAATATTATTTAAAACGGCTTTTAAAGGATTTAAAAATAATGAAAAATTAGTAATCAAAATTAAAGAAAAACCAATAATTCAAAACAATAAAAACGTACAACAAAATAAAATCAATGTATAAAAGGTTGTACTACAGAATTTTCTATACTATTCTGTAGTACAACCCTTCCTTTTATAAATTTCTCTAGTTCTATCACTTTAAATAAAACCTATATTATTCAGTATATTTAAGAATTTCTCGTATTCCTTAAATCTTCTCTATCGTTTAATCCCATTATAGAACTTATCATTTCTAGTTTCTTGCAACACTCCCTTCTACAATGTTATAATATTTTATATTTGTATAGTAAATTACAAAAATAAAATATATAGGATGTGTGAACATTGGAAAAAAAGAAAAATATTTATGAAGAAAATTCTTTAGGCTTTTTTCTTCCCATTTCATTTATACTCTTAATTATTCCTTTAATTGTTCGTATGACAGTTGTAAAAGTTGATTCGTTTGCTGCAGATGTATTGGGCTCAGCAACACAAAATGATTTATTTTCACAAAAGAAAGCTTTTTGGTTAATGCTTTTTTGTATTGTATTAATTATAATTGCAGCTATATCTTTTAGAAAAATATTTAGAAAAACTGATAAAATTGTTACTTCTATTGTAATTTTAACAGGAGTATTTTTAATTTTAACTTTACTTTCTGCAATATTTTCTGATTATAAGCAAGCTGCATTTTGGGGAGTATTTGACAGAGCTGAAGGGTTTATTACGATTGCTTGTTATATTACATTGTTTATTTACTCACTTTATACGTTTAGAACAACAAAAAATTATAAATATATGATTATTCCTATTCTTATTATTATTTTAATCAATGCATTTTTAGGAATTTTTCAATATATAGGTAAAGATTTAATAAATTCTAAGTTAGGTGTGGCTTTAGTTGTTCCTAGTAAATATAATGTTAAACCTGGTGAACTTAATTTACTTTTTGAAAAAGGTAAATTATATGGTACTTTATTTCACTATAACTATGTTGGTAGTTTAGTTGGAATTGTTTTACCTATATTATTTTCTTTAACTATATTTGAGAAAAATATTAAACATAAAATAATACTAGGACTTGGAACTCTACTTTCATTATGGTTATTATTCGGAAGTACATCTCGTGCTGGTATTATTGGTATCACTGTAGCCTCTATATTTGGAGTTATAATTTTTGGAAAAATAATTTTCAAAAGATGGAAACCCCTATTAATGGGTGTTTGTGCTTTAGCTATTGTTATTGTTGGACTTAACTTTGCAACTAAAGGTTCTATATTTGAAAGAATTCCTACTTTAGTTTCAGATGCTTTTAGTGTATTTAAAGATACAAGTGATTTTGATTACACAGAACATGTACCTATTAAAGATATAAAACACTCTAACAAAGGTGTAGAAATTGTATTACCTGGCGATACGTTAAAAGTAGTTGCTCAAAATGGAGCTTATAAATTTACAAATTTAAATGATCAAGAGATAGAATATGTAAGAGATAAAAATTTATTAACAACTCAAGTTGAAGCATTTAAAAATATTTCATTTAGCTTCGGAAAACTTAGAGATAAATCTACTAGAGCAGATGGACTTGTATTAAATGTTGATGGAAATCCTACATTTATATTTGAATTAAAACCTGATAATAGTCTTCATTTAGTAGATGCAACTAGTTATATAAATACTGAAGTAACCTTCCCTGAATCAATTGGATTTAAAGGAAAAGAACAACTTGGATCTGCAAGAGGCTATATCTGGTCAAGATCTTTACCTCTATTAAAAAATAACCTTTTATTAGGTAAAGGACCTGATAGTTTTGTCTATCAATTTCCACAAACTGATTTTATAGGGAAATACTACGCTTATGGTACCCCTAATATGCTTGTTGACAAACCACATAATCTTTATTTACAAACAGCATTAAATGAGGGAGTAATTGCTTTATTAGTATTCTTAGCTATTATGATTATCTACATCGTTGATAGTATCAAATTATATGCTTTAAAGAAAGAGTACAATAAGCAACAAATCTTAGGTTGTGTAACTTGCCTAGGCGTTATTGGATATCTATTTGCAGGAATATTCAATGACTCAGTTGTAAGCGTTGCTCCAGTATTCTGGATTGTTCTAGGAGTTGGTGTTGCACTTAACTTTATTAATAGAGAAGAACTTAAAAGATAGATTTTCTTTTAAAAAATTAATATTATAAGATTAACTAAAATAGACCTTTGGTGAGTATACCCAAGGTCTATTTTCTTAGTATAAATTTCATAAACAGAGGAATTCACTTAATATCAACCTTTACTTAAAAACAGTGCCTCATAGTATGTGCTTGAGGTACTGTTTTTATTAATATATAAAAAAACTCATGTTATTAGACTACTTCAAAATAACATTACTTTTATATCAAAATATAGTTAATTATAATAACTTATTTATGCAGTAAATATATTCTCCAAAATCTTTTATATGATTTTCAATTATAGATTGAACGATTTTCATACTTATTGCTCTATAATCATGAACTGCAATATTTTTAAAACCCACCATAGATTTCATTTTTTTAGTTAATTCATCATCTATTATATTATTTTTATTAAGCACCTCAAAAGACTCCCTACTATTTTGAGGAATACCTAATCCTTTCTCTGATACAATGTGCATTGCTAAATCTATAGATGCTTCACACGCTCTTTGTATATTTAATATTAGGCACATGAAATAAAATAATAGATCAAAGATGTGACTTATATTTTGTTTCAGACAAGGAGATAAATAAAATGACTTCACGTTCTTCATTAAGCATTGCATAAGACTTAAGCGCTCTCATTTCAAAAAACATTCTTTTTGTATCATCACTACAATATATTCTTTTTCCTGTTCCTATTACTTGAGCTTTAAATACTGTAGATGATGTATTTAAATTTATTAAATCCACTTCTCTTTTAAAAATATCCGCTAATTCTTGAGCTTTTATAAAACATTCATAAGAATCTATATCATACTCTGTTAAAAATGCAATATCAATATCACTTTCATCTCTCAAGTTCCCTTTAGCTGCTGGCCAAATAAGGCACATGAAAATAAATAACAGGTCCAAAGTTGCAATGGATATTTTTCATCAGGCAAGGAGATTAATTGTCCTCATATAGGTCAATTTAACGACGCAGCATGATGGAAAATAGGCTAGCAAATGGACTTGTTATTTTTTGATTGTGCCTAATATTACAATAGGATTAAATTCTTCTTTTAATATTTCAATAGCTTTATTTAATTGACTTTCCAAAATTAATCCCTCCTTAATAAATATTCTTATCATAATTATATATTATAACCAATTTAATGTGAATAACAAAAAGAGACTCCCTAAAAAGGGAGTCTCCTAGTAATTGATGCTTGTACTAAAAGTACATCACAATTAGTATACTAAGTAACTTTTATCAGACTATCTGATCCAAGCTCCGTTAGCTCCTAAAGTGTAACCATCAACAACTGTGTTAGCTTGCATAGCTCCTGAAGCATTGCAGAAGTACCAAGTTCCGTTATCGTTAACCCATCCAGTTTGCATAGCTCCTGAAGCGTTTAAGAAGTACCAAGTACCATTTACATTAGCCCATCCAGTTTGCATAGCACCTGAAGCGTTAGTGTAGTACCAAGTTCCGTTAGCGTTGATCCAACCAGTTTGCATTACACCTTCAGCGTTTAAGAAGTACCAAGTACCGTTTAAGTTTAACCAACCAGTAGCTTTAGTTCCATCTTCTTTAACATAAGTCCAAGTTCCATCAGCAGCTTGTACCCATCCTTTAGTTACTTCAACTGGTTTTTCAGTTTCTTCTTCTTTGTTTCCGATTACTGAGTAAACTTCATCATCTTCATTCCAAACAACCATGTTGTCTTTGTTGTAAACTGACATTTTATCCATTGATCCGTCTACTTTGTAAACTTTATCCCAAGAATCATCGTTATCGAATTTGTAAACAAATCCGCCATCTAACATCCATAGGTTTCCATCAACATCTGTTTGTACAACTGTAGCATCTTCTTCATCAGCTTTTGTTATATCTGTGTAGTAGAATCCTTTAGATGATTTTAATTCTATTGTTTGAGCATTAACTTTTCCGCCTGATACTGCGTATGCTATTACTTTTCCACCAGTGATAGTGAAGTTAGCACCTGAAAGTAATTCTTTGTTTTCTCCTTTTTCATTAGAGATAACATAGTTAGTTACTGATTTAGCATATTTAGCTCCATCAACATCACCTGAAGCTTGAGCTTTAGATATTTTTTGGATAACTTCGAATGATACTGTTTTGTATGCATCAGTAGTTACAAATGTAGCTGCATCTTTTGTTACATCTACTCCGTTAATTTCACTTACTGCACAACCAGTAGTAGCGCTAACAGTTATAGTTGCAGTTCTATAAATATTGCTAGAATCTTGTCCTATTACTTTTGCATTTGTAACTTTTGCTGATAAATCATCTTTTGCTATTGAATCATATTTATCATCTGTGTTTTCAATTGTTACTGCTGAACTAGTAGTAGTTCCATTTGAAACTCTTACTTTAACTTTTCCTAAGTTGTAATCAGCATCAATGTAGTTTGCTTTTGCATCTGTATAAACATTTAGTGCAGTAGAAGCTCCACCATTTGTATTTTTTGCAGAAGTATAAGTAGTTTCGTACCAAGTTTCTCCGAATCTTGATCCTTCTATTGCTGATAAACCAGTTTTTAAAGCAGCGTCATCTGAATATCTATCATCAGCTTTATCTTTAATTTTCTTTCTTAAAGCTGTTGCAGCATCATCAGCATTGTCTTCAGCTACTTTATCGTCTGATACTTTACCATTTGTTAAATCAACATAGTAATCATCAGTATCAACAGTTGCGTATTTTTCTCCATATATTCCGAAAGTTACTCCTGTATCAACGTCTTCTAATGGACTATATTTTCCATTGTTTAAGAAGTATACAGCATCTGTGTCTCCATCTTTAACATTACCATCTATAACGAAAGCACCATTTTTGTATGCTACTGCGTCATAAACTTTACCATCTTTAGATTCTATTCTTTTATAATCTGCAGCGTTAACACCAGTTGCTGGAACTAATGAAACAACAGCAGCAGCAGCTACTAATAAAGCTGTCATCTTGTTTGCTCTTTTAAACATATTGAAATTCCTCCTAAGTTTTATAAGTATACTATAAATAATACCATCATTGTCTAAAATGTAAAAGTCAGATTTTGTTATTTATGGTCAAAAAAAGTGTAAAAACACTATTTTTTTAAAATTTTTTTTTGTTTTTTATTTTAAAATACTATTTTTACTCTTTTTTTGGTTATTTTATATTTATTTACCATTCAATAATTAAACTTTTAATAAAAAATTTAGTATATATATAATTTTTTTCCTTGTATTATTATTTAATTAATTACATTTATTTCATAATTATATCTTGTATTTTTTTGAAAATATGTATTTTGATTTTTTAGCTATTACTCTGCTAATCACTTCTTAATCAATGCTTTAGAATTTTTTTTATAATTTTCTTACTGGAATAAGTCAAAATTTAACTTATCATTTATACTTTTATCAATGATAAAAATATTATATAATAGTAATTTAAGCCTAAAAAACCCACCTCATGCAATCCTAAAATTACTTGAAGTGGGTTTTCATATCTAATATTTCTTCTTTAAGTATTAAAACTTATACGTTACTTAATTACTTTTGAATTTAATCTCTATAAATTTACTTTTTATTACTTCAGTTTGGAGAACTGGTATGTGTTTTAAACCAAAAGTAAATCTTATATTTTGTTTCGCTGGTATATAATACAATCATGTTAATTATATTTAGGTCCCTTTTTAATTATTTTTATATTTTTTATTTTTCAACTATTTTTACACCAAATATTTATCTATGTTAATACAAAAATAGTACTACCTTGAAAAGACATATGTCTATGGTTCTGTGCTACAATATCAATCCCAGATTAAAATATAGATATAAAAAAAGTAGATATATTTACTTAATTATATATTATAAATTCTACTTTAATCTTCTATCATTTCTGAGTGAAATTTATTTCGGTCTAAACCCTTAGGAGAATTTCACAAGATTTTTTCAGAAATGATAGACTACCTTAAATACAATCTATGATTTATATATAGCAAACTATATCTACTATTATTTAATGTTTTTATCTTTCCCAAGATAATATATAAAGAATAATTAATGAGGAACCATACATAAAACATAAAAAAACTACTATTATGCTCTAAGAACAAACTATCATTAAAATTTACTTGTTAGAACTTTATTATTCATATATTTTATCTTCACATAAATAATTATCTAAAAAAATAATACTAAAATTTCAAATGACACATCTTAGAAATGAACTTTCATATTCCTTAATCTTAATATACACATTATACTTAAAGTATATTATCACTCTCTAGATACGTAATATTCCATATATTAAGAATACAATATATAAAAACAGGAATATATATAATCAATAATATAATTAGAGCAAACATTTAATCTTTTATAATTATATATACCTTATTTATATATACTATTTTCTTAAAGATAATCTGTATAGAAAAATAACATTCTTTATATACTCTACTTTCCCAAGATAATCTATAATAAAAAGCTATGTTTTAAAACTGTTAATATTATAGGATAAGAGCGAACTGGCATTGGAATTTGATTTTTAGAATTCTTAATGAAGATTTGTCAAATTAATTGCTTGTCAACAGTGAAAATCCAAATTTTATATTTGGTTCTTCGAACTTTCACAGAGTACAATCTTTGATTGGGAACACGCATTAATTGGACTAATATTTATTTTAGAATTCTTAAATCAAATTCCTCTGTCCATGAGCTTTACCCTATAATATCAACTCTATTTCATGAAGATAATCTCTATTTAAAATTAAAATGGTAGATATATTTGCGTAGTGATACATTGTAAAATTTTGATTTAGTGTTTCATCATTTCTGATGTGAAATTTGTCACTGTCTGAACCTTTAGGTGAGTTTGACAAAATTTCATTTCAGAAATGATAGAAACTCTTAAGCAGAATTTACTAGTATCCGTAGCAAATAATATCTACCATTATTTAAACCTCAGATTATCTTATCCAAGCTCCATTTGCTGCTAATCTGTATCCATCTACAGTTGTATTAGAAAGCATTCTTCCTGATCCTTCTAAATAGTACCATGCTCCATTATCATTTAACCAACCAGTTTTCATTGATCCGTTAGAATTTAAATAGTACCAATTTCCTCTATCATTAAGCCATCCTGTCTTCATAGCTCCAGATTCTTGCATGAAGTACCAAGTTCCATTAACATATTGCCATCCAGTTAACATATTACCATTGCCATTTAAGTAATACCAATTTCCTCTGTCATTAAGCCATCCTGAACTTGCCATAGAACCATCAGCATTTAGATAATACCAGTTTCCATAAGGACAAACCCATTTATTAGATTGCATTATACCATTGTAATCCATGTAGTAATACTTTCCATTTGAGTTAACCCAGTTATTTTTTATTTGATTTCCAGCTGTATCAAAGAATATCCAATTTCCATTAGCATCTTGATCCCAACCAGTCTTTACATCTGGATCTGTTTCTGATCCTGAATTTGAATCACTCTTACCATCAATTACTGAGTAAACTTCATCATCTTCATTCCAAACAACCATATTGTCTTTATCATAAACAGATAGTTTTTCCATTGATCCATCTACTCTATAAACTTTATCCCAATCTTCATCATTATCCCATTTATAAACAAATCCACCCTTTAATGCCCAAAGGTTACCATCAACATCTATATCAAATGAAGTTTCAGTAGCTAAATCTTGATCTGAATCTTTAGATATATCTGTATAATAATGTCCACTTCTTGATTTTAGTGAAATTGTTTGTGCATTTATATTTTCACCATCAACTTTATATTCAATAAGTTTTCCATTAACTGCTGTAAATTCTCCACCTAATAAATCTTCTTTATCTGCGTCTTTATCGGAAATCACATAGTTATTTACAGTTCTAGCATATTTAGCTCCATCAATATCCTTAGAAGCTTGAGCTTTAGATATTTTTTGGATAACTTCAAAACTTACTGAAGAACCATCTGCTGATTTTTTGAATACATCAGAATGTTCATCAATTTTAACACCATTTATTTCTTCTAATGCAAGCTTAGATGTACCCGTACCCTTTGCAGCATTTGCAACATTTTGAATTTCAGTAGCATCAGATATAGCTTTTTCTTTTGCAGCATTTGCAGCTGCTATTGCTTTTGCATCTTTTTGCGTTGCATCTGTTTCAGCATCATATGCATTTTGAGCAGCATTAACTATAGCATCTTGTACTGCTTTTACAATACCTGTAGCACCAGCTGTTAAAGCATCTTTTATTTCTTGAAAAGTTGTCTTTCCATCAGTTAACTTATTAGCTTCTGGAGTTACAACACTTACTGCTGCAGCTGTTGTTTTAACTGTTTCTACAGTTGCCCCCTCTAAGCTTGCTTCCTTGTCAACTTGATCTTTTATTGCCTTTTTAACACTACCTTCGATATTAACACCTTCAACTGCATTTACAGCCTCTTGAATATCTCCAATTGTAGCTTTATCTGAAGTGCCTTCAGTAATTAATGAGTTATCAACATTAATTGTAATAGTTGCTGTTCTATAAATATTGTTAGAATCTTGAGCTATTACATCTGCATCTGAAACTTTTGCACTTAATGCTTTTTTATTGTCTCCAACATTATATTTATCATCTGTATTTTCTATATTTACACTCTTACCATCTGCTCTTACTCTAACTTTTCCTAAGTTATAATCAGCATCAATATAATTTCCTTTTCCATCTGTATAAACAGTTAATTCACTATTTTTATCAGTTGCTCCATTAGTTATATCTTCAGCTTTATAAGTAGTCTTATACCAAGTTTCACCATATTTTGAACCTTTAAGTTCTTCTAAGTTATTCTTAAGAGCATCATGATCTGAATATCTATCGTCAGCTTTATTTTTAATCTTTCTTCTTAATGATGTAGCAGCATCATCTTTATTTTCATCTCTTAAGCCATCATCATAAACTTTACCTGTTGATAAATCAACTGAGTAATCGCCATCATCAAATTGAAGATTTTTTTCTCCAAATACTCTTGTAAATTCTGAACCTGTATCTATATCTTTTAATTCAGAATATTTTCCATTATTTAAGAAATATACTGCTTCAGTATCTTCATCTTTTACATTACCATCTATAATAAATTTACCATCTTTATAAGCTTGTGCACTATAAACAGTACCTTCCTTAGATTCTATTCTTTTATAAGAAGCAGCATTTACTCCTGTTGCTGGAACTAGTGATGTTACAGCAGCTACTGCTAATAATACTGATGTTATTTTATTTGCTCTCTTTATCATACTTCTTCCCCCTGATATATTTTTTTTGCACCCCTGGGGTACCACTGGGGTATCCCAGAGGTGCAATTTTTATATACGAAATTGTAAATTTTATAACACTTATTTAGTTTATATTTTTAAATATTACACTTTTATTTAGTTTTGTTTTGATTTCTATATTATCAAATTAATTGATTTTAGATTTTAATAATAATTTATTTATTATTTTTGATTTTATTTTGTATTACGGAAATTTTTGATTTTTATAATTTTTATATAAATATGTTTTAAAACATAATTATTATTTGTATTTAAAATCTTAAGTCTTAACCTGTTAAACATCTAATCTTATTTAATTTAATTGATATTTTTATCATATTAAATTTCTTAAAGAATTTATCTCTTTTTTTTACTCATCTGTTATATAATACAAGTAAAAAAAGTTATTTGGGTACCTTTTTGAAAATTTATTTATTTTTTGTCGATTTTACAGTTTAATTATTATGAGTAATCAATATATATCTTCTAATTAAGCTAATATATTTATAATCTTTTATATAATTTTTATAGAAAATTATACCTTTGAATTAACAATATCTAGTCAGAAGCATATATATCATAAATTTTCTATATAAATTCCTTACTGTATTAGTAAGTAATACCATTTATAAAGATTCTAATATTTATCTTAATGAGCAACCTTTATAGAACTTATATAATTTAGATCTTTAAGATAAGACTTAAGATAAGAAATAAATAAGGTAATTTTAATCGTACTACTTTAAATTATAGTTTTAAATATATAGCTTTAGAGTTAGCTATAAACATGGATCAATAAAACTATTTAAACCCAGTGTACTATTAAAAAAATTAGTGGGAATTTATTTCCTGTTTAACTGTTTCACTATACAATACAATATTGATTCTAAATTTCGGGCCTTATTTTAAAATTTTCTCTTATTTTTTTATTTTTTTAATAAAAAAGTTAAATACAATTAATTTTTCATCCATAAAGTGTAATTATATTCCTTTTTATGGATTATTATAGGCATATGAAAATTATTTATTTTTATACATATTTAACTAAGTATTAAATTTTACTTCTTTCAAATAATAATAATGTCAATATTAATATTTCTAACTGATTCAATGTTATCTTCAGTTTTATTAATCTCTTTGAGATACTGCTTCATCTTATTAGCTTTAAAAAACATTAAGGAAGTGAAATTTTATATGAGTAATGAAAATGCACCTTACCTTCCAAAGGTAAGAACAGATTATCATCCAACAAGCGATCAAATAGAAAGTACTTCTGTTGATGGTTCTGTGTCAATTGATTTACCTAATCCGGCAATTGATAATATTGTTGTAAATAATATTGCAAATGCAGAATTTGATTATACTCAAGATTTGATGACTCCAGAAGAACTTGAGTTAAATAATAATGCAACAGAAAAAAACTATATTAAATATTGCAATCAATATTAGCACTCTTAATAATAGCACTCTCAAAACAATGTTAAAAAAATTTTTCATAAAAAATAAGAGCAAACTTTAATAAAAAAGTTTGCTCTTATTTTTATGTATATATTTCAATCTTTTATTATATAAAATTATTATTTTTGATAAATATTGTAATTTTTTCTTTTTTTTTGATATAATATTACTTAATTATAGCATTTATAATTTAATTATAAAATTGGTTTTTGATAACTATTTCCTTATCTTAATACAAAGATAATCATTGCTTCGAAGAATAATAATACATAAAAGGAAGTGTAAATTTATGAAAAAACTTAGCTTAAGTGTAAAAGTTACTATAGGTATGGGCTTTATAGTATTCTTATGCTATATAACAGTCTTTTCTACAATTTTATTTAACTTACATTCCCAAAGCATAAATGAAAGTGAAAATTTAGCTTATGAAATATCTAGTTCATCAGTTAAGCAAATTACACAAGAATTTAAAGACCTTGAACTTATTTCTCAAGGGTTAAAAAGTGCAGTAACTAAACAAATAGATGCTGGAATACAAAATAGAGACTCAGTTATAGAAATGGAAAAAGAGATTCTAGATGTAAATCCAAATATTTTTGCTGTTACAGTAGCTTTTGAAGCAAATTCATTTGATGGAAAAGATCATCAGTATATAGGGAGACTCGATTCTGGAGTAAATGGGGAATTTATGCCTTATGTAAGTAGAGGAGATTCTTCAAATTCCTATGTATTAGAAGAATCTTATAGTACTCAAGAAGATACAAGTTGGTATGATAATACAAAAAATTCAAAAGATCTATATGTATCTGAACCAGCAACATATAATGTTGATAATAAAGATGTACAGTTAGTATCAATTTCAATGCCTATACTCAATAAAAATAAAGATTTTTTAGGAGTTATTTCCTTAGATTATAATCTAGATACATTAAATAATATTATTTCTGAAAAAAAACCTCTTGGTGGATTTGTAGAACTAATATCAAATAAAGGTGTTTATGTAGCAAGTGGACAAGATCCTTCCTTAATAATGACAAATGCTAAATCTAATGATGAAAATTGGGCAAACATTATAAAAGAAACATCTCAAGGAAAAGAAGTAAAAACATATGGAAAATCTGCTATAGAAAATAAAAATATACTAATAGTTTCAATGCCTGTTAATCTTCATAATAAAAATAGTGATTGGGTTTTATGTAGTGAAATCCCTAAAGAAACTATACTAAGTGGATATAATAATATATTTAAAATTATTTTGGAAATAGCTATAGTTTCCTTAATTATTGTTAATGTTGTAATAGCTTTTATAAGTAAAAAGATGATTAAGGGTGTAGAATATGCAGATTCTCAACTCAATTTATTATCTAAAGGTGACCTTACTATAGAATTTAATAATTCTTATCTAAAGATGGATAATGAAATAGGTAGAATGTTTAATTCTATGAATAATTTAAAGCAATCTTATAAAAATATAATAAAAAATGTCCAAGATGAATGTAAAGCAGTACTTGATTCTATAAGTAATGCTAATGCTAAAGTTCAGGAATTAAATTCAGAAATTGCTGATGTTTCAGCAACAACAGAAGAATTATCTGCTGGAATGGAAGAAACTGCTGCTTCAGTTGAAGAAATAAATTCTTCATCAATGGAAATGGGTAATAGATTAGATTCAGTAGTTTCAATTATAAAAGACGGAAAGAATACTGCAAAAGAAATAGAAAAAAGAGCTATAAATTTAAAATCAAAATCAATACAATCCCAAGAAAAATCTAATACTATAGCTGCTGAATTAGAAGATAATTTAAAAATCTCATTAGAAAAATCAAAGGCTGTAGCTCAAATAAATTCATTAACTGATAAAATATTAGAAATAACTTCCCAAACTAATTTATTAGCATTAAATGCTGCAATAGAATCTGCAAGAGCTGGTGAAGCTGGAAAAGGATTTGCAGTGGTTGCAGATGAAATAAGAGTTCTAGCTGAAACTTCAAAAGAAACAGCAATTAAAATTCAAGAAATAAGTAAAGAAGTAAATGATGCTGTTAATTCACTTAAAGAAAGTTCTTATGATGTTATAGAATTTATTAATACCCAAGTTATAAATGACTATACTAAACTTGTAAATACCGGTGAACAATATCAAGAAGATTCAATCGTATTTAATAAATTAGTTACTACTATTAGTGAAACCTCAGAGGAATTACGTAATTCAACAGAAAACATAATTGCTGCAATTGATGGTGTTTCTGATGCTACTGCTGAAGGTGCTAGTGGTACAAGCATTATAGCTACAAAATCTTCAGATATAGTAAATCTAACTGAGCTCTTTGTAGAAGAAACTCAAAAGAGTAAAGATTCTATTTCTAAATTATTAGAATCAGTATCAATGTTCAAAATTTAATTATAATTTATACTATCGATATTTTGGTGTAAAGCTCATGGACAGAGGAATTTACTTTAAAAACTCTAAAATAAAGTTTAGTCCAATTAATGCATGCTCCCAATCAAAGATTGCGGACAAGCAATTAATTGTACAAATCTTCATTAAGATTTCTAAAAAGCAAATTCCAATACCATTTCGCTGTTACACCAAAATATCAATCTCTATAAAAATATAACTTAAATCTAAAATAAATAACCCCTGAGTTATAAAAATTACTACTATAGTAAGATTTATATCTCAGGGGTTATTTATACTACAATATTAATGTTTATTAAAAATATAGTATTTTTTAATATTGAACATTCCAATTTTGTTTTGTTGCATATAATGAAACTCCATCATTTTCACTGGTTTCAAAGATTGTTACTTTTCCAGTAGTTAAATTATTATATGCGATATTTTTCTTTACACTACCAGAATCTCTACTGATTACTCCTATATCTGCACCAACATAAGTTAAAAAATCTGAAGTTGATGATGTATTTAATCCATGATGTGGTACTTTTAATACATCTACTTTTCCTCCATTTAAAAGATTTAACTTTGAAAAATCTTTTTCTGCTGGCCATTCTATATCTCCAGTAAATAATGCACCTAAATCTCCATAATTTAAATATACAACTGCAGATTGGTCATTAAGTATCCAATATTTAGCTGGGATTCTTGAATCAAATGTGCTTAAATAACTCTTATCTGGTTGAATAAATTTTAATATACCTTCTTCATCTATTGCTTTATATTGTACTGCATCTAAAAAAGGAATATCTAATTCTTTTATTGAATTTAAAGTTTTTTGATATACATGATAATCTTTTTTCATATCCTTAATAGTAGAAGCAAATTCTCCTTCTTCTTTTAAATCAGAATAATCTTCCATTCTTGTACGTTTAGGCATATAAATCTTATTTACTTTAAAATTCTTAAGAACTTCATATAATCCACCTATGTGGTCAGAATGAGGATGTGTTATAATCACATAATCTATTGTTCTCTTTCCTTCTGCATCTTCTTTAAGATTTTGATCCTCTAAAAAATCAATTAATGTATTTTGACTTGATTTAGTGTTATCTCCAGTATCAATTAATGCAGTTTCTCCATTTGGAAGTTTTATATAAATACAATCTCCATTTCCAACATTTAGATATTTAATATATAAATGTTCTTCCATTATTCCAGTACCTTGATAAACTCCATTATTATCAAAACGTTGCATTTTTCCATCTATAATTACATTTCCAACTGCTAATTCACTATTTGCTTTAACATAATATTTTTTATCATTTAAATCTATCCATTTATTAGATATCATTTCACCGTCTTTATCAGAATAGTACCATTTTCCATCTTTTAAATAAACTCCAGTTGCTAATATTCCACTACTATGGAAATAGTACCATTTATCATCAATATAGTTTTTTCCAAAAATCATGGCTCCTGATTCATTAAGATAAAATTTATTTGTTCCATCTTTAAACCATCCAGTTTTCATTGCTCCATCATGATCTAAGAAAAACCAATTATAATTAATCAAAGACCAGCCTGTCCTCATTATTCCAAGATCATTAAAGTTATACCATTTATCACCGATTTCTTTCCAACCAACAACAGCTGAATAATCATCATCAAAGTAATATTTATTCTTATGAAGTTCATAATTAGGATCTTGACTTGGATCCATTATTATTGTTACATTGTTTGATGTGCTTGTACCTTTCTTGTGTTCTTTTAACTTATCGTTATCTTTAATTTCTTTATCTTTTTTATCTTCTAGCTTAGAATCTTTATCTTCTTGATTTTTAATTTTTTCTTTATTTTCATCATCTAAAACATCAATATCTTCATTGTTATCTGAATTAATATTGTTTTTTTCTTCATCTAATATCTTTTTGTTTTCTTTATTATTGTCTTGAAAATTATTATTTAAGTTAGCATCCTTTAAAACAGTTTCTATAGTTTGAGGATTAGATTTAGTCCCTTTATATATGTACTCATCTAGTTCAACCCAACCTTTTTTCTTCAACATACCTTTTTCAGTAAAGTAAAATCTTTTTCCGTTTATTACTTGCCATCCTATTTTAGGCTTTACCTCATCTTCTTCATCCAAAAGTTCATCAATAATCTTGTTTGACTCATCATCTAATTTATCATCTGATGCATCAGTTGTTTTTTTATCAGAATTCTTTGTCTTATCCGAGTCAGCCTTCCCCGTAGTATTCTTTTTCAAATCTTTATTTTCTTCTCTATTATTAGATTCATCTATATTCTTATCTTCTGATTCTTTACTAAATTCATTCTTATCAATGCTTGTACTATTCTTTGCATCACTAGTAGTTGATTCTTTTTGTGTAGCTGCAAATGCACTTACTTGAGGACATATCCCACTTGTAAATGCCATAATCATAACTAAAGTTATTACTCTTTTAAACTTATTCTGCATAATATTCATTTGCTAAAATTATATAAAAATTATATTTTGATAATGACTTACGATAAATATATACATTCCAACACCTTAAAAAACGTTATACTTTTTTTGTTTTATATATGTTGTAATATGATTTCTACAATCAAATTTTGAATTTAATTTTAAATTCTCTTCAACAATATAATTTAAACAAATATAGATTTTAAATTGTAATATATATTTTTTAAATTTAGAACATGATATATTAAAAATCCACTCAATAATCGCTTATATAAATTAAAATAATAATTATTAAGTTTACTTGTCCATAGTATATCTCTAACTCATTCATATTAGCTTATATTTAAAATTAAATATATAACTATAAATTTTATTAACTATCATTATCAATAATAATCTTTATAAATTAAAAGCAAAAACCCCTCCCTTCGAAAACTTTTTCAGATTATATTATACCTTATATAGAAAATTTTCTCATAATTATTGTAAAAACTTAAGAAATTTTTAAGTAAGTTACATAAAATAACATAATAGATCAAAGAAACGTTGTCTATTTTTTGACGCAGTATCACACAAAATAGACAAACATACTGGTCTATTATTTTTTTTAATGTACTTAAGTCACATAAAAACAAGACTTTAAATATGTCATAAATACATTATTTAGTATCGGTACTATAATTAACTAACTTTATAGTAAAAAATTATTTTTATAAATTTCATCTCCATTTCAAATAATCTACTTAAAATCTCTTAATATTTTCTTTAGGGGTAAGATCAAATTAAAATTTATCTTTATTATTTTTTTGAATGTTCCTAAGATAAATTTTTATTCTATAACTAGTATCTACATTTTTATAATAGCTATACTTCTAAATATAATAGTAAAATAATTCATATTATAGATACATTTATGAAAAATATATACGATAAAAGAATAAATGGCTATTTTTTTATAGGTTATTTTATATAATTTTAAATGAATAATAGGGAGTGACATTTATGAAAAAACTTAATTTAAGTGCAAAAATTAGTATTGGTATAGGACTATTAGTTTTTCTATGCTATTCAATAGTGTTTTCAACTATATTAATACAATTACGTTCTCAAAATATTACTCAAAGTGAAACTTTAGCTCAAGAAGTTTCAAAATCTTATTCTACAGAAATTTCATCAAAATTTAAAAATTTAGAGCTTATTGTTAAAGGTTTAAGAAGTTCAGTAACTAAACAGATTGACTCAGGAATACAAAATAGAGCTTCAATTATAGAAATGCAAAAAGAAGTTTTAGATTTGAATCCTGAAATTTTTGGAATAACTGTAGCCTTTGAACCAAATGCTTTTGATAACAATGATAATACATATGCAAATTATCCTGAATATGGTGCTAGTGGAATATTTATTCCTTATGTAAGCAGATCTAATAACTCCTACATTGTAACCCCAGCTTATGATTCACAAACCGATATGACTTGGTATAATAAACCAAAAGAGTTAAAAGGTTCATATATCACAGAACCCACTACTTATAAAGTTAATGGAAAAGACATAAATATGGCCTCACTTGCAATTCCAATTCTTGATAATAATAAAAACTTTTTAGGAGTAATCTCTATAGATTATGACTTAGATACATTAAATAAACTAATATCAGAAAAAATGCCTATTGGCGGAACTGTTGAATTGCTATCAAATAAAGGAATTTATGTAGCAAGTGGAGAAGATTCTAGCCTAATAATGAAAGATGCTAAAACAAATAATAAAACTTGGAACAATATAATAAATGAAACATCACAAGGAAAAGAATTCAAAACCTATGGAAAATCACTTACTCAAAATAAAGATGTATTAATGGTAGCTTCCCCTGTTACCTTAGAAGGAAGCAATACTAACTGGATTTTATGTAGCCAAATACCAAAGGAAAATATTTTAGAGAGTTACAATAAAGTCTTTAAAACTGTTATTATTATTGCACTAATTTCACTAATTGTTCTTATAACAATAACTTCTTTTGTAATCAGCAACATGTTAAAAGGAATAAAATATGCTGAAAATCAACTTAAATTACTTTCTAAGGGTGATCTTACTGTAAAATTTGATAAATATTATTTAGATAAAAAAGATGAAATTGGTAGAATGTTTACTTCTATGAATGAATTAAAAAATTCTTATATAAATATAGTAACTTCAATTAAGGAAGAATGTAACATAGTATTGAATTCTATAAACTCTACTAATAATAAAGTTGATGACTTAAATACTAAGATCTCTGATGTATCTTCAACTACTGAAGAAATGTCTGCTGGAATGCAAGAAACAGCTGCTGCAGTACAAGAGATAAATTCTTCATCATCAATTATGGGAAATAAAATAAATGATATGGTTTCAATTGTTAAAAATGGTGAAAAGACTGTAAAAGAAATTGAAAATAGAGCTATAAAACTTAAATCTGATGCAATAGAATCTCAAAAACAATCTTATAATGTAGCTAATAAATTAGAATCCGATTTAAAAATATCATTAAATAAATCTAAAGCTGTAGATGAAATAGAAGAATTAACTAATAAAATATTGGAAATAAGTTCTCAAACAGACTTATTAGCATTAAATGCAGCAATAGAATCTGCTAGAGCTGGTGAAGCTGGAAGAGGATTTGCAGTTGTAGCTGAAGAAATTAGATTACTTGCTGAAACATCAAAAGAAAATGCAATGAAAATTCAACAAATTAATCAAGATGTAACTGATGCAGTTAATGGACTTAAAGAAAACTCTAATGAAGTAATTAACTTTATTAATACTCAAGTTGTTAAAGATTATGATAAACTTGTTAATACAGGAGAACAATATCAAAGTGATTCCGTAACATTTAATAAGCTTGTTAATACAATTGGTTTAACTTCAACAGAATTATTGAATTCTACTAATAGTATAATAACATCTATAGATGAAGTAGCCTTAACAACTAATGAAGCAGCAGAAGGTACTACTTTAATTGCAACAAAATCAACAGATGTAGTTCATCTAACAGAACAGTTTGTAAATGAAACACATAAAACTAAAGATTGTGTAGATAATCTATTAGAAGCAATTTCAATATTTAAAATATAATAATGAACCTCTGGGTTATCCCAGAGGTTCATTAATTTAAAGCCTTAATTTTTTAAAGCTAGATTAAATTTTTCATCCATAAATTTTTTTGTATTTTTTACAACATCTTTCCAATCATCATTTCCAACATACCAAAATTCTGCTGTAAATTTTCTTACACCAAGTTCCCATGACTTTTTAATTATTTCTTCAAAATTAACATGTCCTGTTCCAAAAGTAATCTCTCTAAATTTTCCTGGAACAGTCTCTTTTAAATGTACAGCTGCAATGTGCCCTCTTCCTGTTTCAAAATCTTCAACAGCAGTTGTACCATAATCTAAAGTAGCATTTGTTACATTTCCGCAGTCTGGATAAACTTGAAGATATGGTGAATTAACCAGTTTAACAAAATCCATTGCTTTTTCTACAGTATTCATAAATTCCGTTTCCATAGTTTCAAAAGCAAGTATTATCCCCTTACTTGATGCCATTTCAACAGATAATTTTAAATTTTCTTCAAAATATCTTTTAGTCTCCTCATTCCCTTGTTCATAATAAACATCATATCCAGCAAGTTGAATTATCCTTATTCCTAAATCCGAAGCTAAATCTATAGCCTTTTTCATTATTTCCATACCCTTAGTTCTAGTATCTTCATTCATACTTCCTAATGGATATTTTCTATGACCACTAAGACACATGGTTCTAATACCAATTCCTGTTTTGAACATTAAATCTACAAGTTCTTTTCTTTCCTCACAAGACATATCAAGTCTAGCTAACTTCTCATCTGTCTCGTCTATACTTATTTCAACCGTATCAAATCCACATTCCTTAGCACAATTTAATTTTTCTTCCCATGATAAAGAATTTGGCATCGATTTTTCATATAATCCTAATGTATATTCCTTCATAAGATCACATTCACTTCCTTTACAACTTCTAGTTCAAATACATCCTTTTATATTTCTCTATTCATTTAAAATGTTTTAAGTACAAATTGATTTTTAGTATATATCTGAGTCAAGTTTCCTAATTATAATTTTGTCCATGAGTTTTATACTAAAATATCAATCTATTAAACATGGTATTTTCTATTGACCATAGTAAGCATTAGGTCCATGTTTTCTCATAAAGTGTTTATCCATAAGGTCTTTTGGCATAGATTTAATATTTTGATTAGCTAAAACTTCTGTATTCCATGCCATCATTGCAACTTCTTCCAATACAACTGCATTATGAACAGCTTCCATTGCATCTTTTCCCCATGTAAAAGGCCCATGATTTTTTACTAATACTGCTGGTACATGCTCTGGATTTATATGTTTAAATGTATCTACTATAACTCCTCCAGTATTATATTCATAACTTCCTTTAATCTCTTCTGCTGTCATATCTCTAGTGCATGGGATTTCATCATAAAAATAATCCGCTTGAGTTGTACCATATGGATTAATTCCTCTTCCTGCTTGAGCAAATATAGTTGCCCATCTTGAATGAGTATGAACAATTCCACCTATCTCTTTAAAATCATTGTATAGTTTAACGTGGGTTGGCGTATCTGATGATGGCTTGTACTTTCCTTCTACAACATTTCCATCTAAATCAACTACAACCATATCTTCAGGTGACATTTTGTCATATTCAACACCTGATGGTTTAATTACTATAAGTCCTTTTTCTCTATCTATTGCAGAAACATTTCCCCATGTAAAAGTTACTAAATTATATTTAGGTAAAAGCATATTAGCTTCATAAACTTCTTTTTTTAAATTTTCTAACATATTTAATCCCCCTAACTTTGTATGATTACTCTTTGTAACTTTTTAATCTGTTACAAAATAAAGTGCTGCTTCTCCAAGTTCTCTATTAGCTGAAATTATAATGTCTCTATCTTCGTCATGTACAACAGCTACATTACTTGGTCCTGTTCCTGCCTCAATAACTTCTGTTTTAAATGTAAGTTTTTCTTTATCTTCACATTGAATTACAAATAATTCTTTTTCAACTCTTCTATATCCACCAATTATGCTTGGAATTCCTCTTAATTTTCCACCCCAAACAACATGTCCAAAATCCATTTCTTTAGGGTATTTATAAATTGGTTTATACTCTCCATCTATTTTTTTATTTATTAAAAAGTTACTTCCATGAAAATCTTCAATTGTAACTAATTCATCTTCACCATCTTCATCAATATCAACTACTGCAATATCACTAATAGGTCTGTCCATTATTTGTTCAACATTCCAGTCATCATTTTCATTTTGTGGTGGAGTAACTACGAATGCTCCTTCTTCACAAGTAACTATACCTGCCATTTTTCCATTCCAAGTAGTTCTACAATATCCATGATTCTTAGTTAATCCTTCTTTTATAACTTTAAGTTCTATAGGTTTACTTAAATCATCTGGAAGTACTCCTACATAAATCTTACCTGGATCTGACCAGTCATCTTTAAATTGTTTTGAATTACATAAAACTGAACCTAAAAAGTAATTAACTCCATTAGCTGTTAAAATATCAAATCTATGAACATATGGTAAATCCAATATAGTCTTTACATCCCAAGTTCCATCCTCTTCTGGTCTTGCCCAAACTATTGTAGCCTTTTCAGATTGGAAAGTTGGGAAAAAATTTTGTACTGCTAAAAAGTCACCATTTTTACCTGGGATAGGTATCATAGACATTGTTCCGCCTGGTCCATCCCAAACTGTTGATTGCTTAAAGTCCTCTCCTGTATAACTATAACAAGCACCATCTCCTTCTGTTGCAAGTAAAATGTGTCTTTCACCATTTACAGTAGTACTTCCTGTTGCATAACATCTATGTAGTTCTGTTAAAAACTTCTTTTCAAATTTCATACTTAATTCCTCCACCTCAAATTTTTTTGAATATACCTTATATATACTTTTTCAAAGCAGTATATTTAATTTTAATAAAGTAATCCTAAACTACTATTATCAATCTGTTCAATTTTCAAATATATATTTTTATCTATACATGATCCCCCCTAAGAACCTTAGTCCATTTATTTATCTGTTTTTATAAATTTAATATGTTTTAAAGGTAATATGTTCTTAGGTAATTTCTTTATGTTCTTAAGTTGTTAGGTTTTATATATTCTTAGGTAAATATTTTTAATGCCCAGATGCAATTTAAATTACATCTGAGCTATTTACTAATTGAACTAAGATTCATTGGATGTTTATATCTATAAATTTTTAATTTATATGTGTTTTAAAATGGTGTTGATATTTTAGTATAATGGCGAATTGGCATTGGAATTTGCCTACAATATCAACATTCACTTAAAACATAGTTGTTATTTTTTATTTACTACATTTTCTATTACTTTTTCTTCAATTTCTTTTTCTGATAGAACATTTCTTAATCCTATAACTATAGTTCCTGCATCTTCAGCTCTTTTAAAGTTTGATTTTAATACTTCTGAACAAAATACTACATCAAAACTAGATGCTTGGCTTTTAGCTTCTCCCACACTGTTATGTTGAATTGTTACATCTATACCTAATTTTTTAAATACTTTACCTATTTTCATCTTTATTATTTGGCTTGATCCCATTCCACTTCCACATGCTGCTATTACTCTTAACATAATTAACATCTCCCTTAAATTTATTTTCTAATTCAAATTAATTTTTAAATATAAAGTTCTTATTAAATTTAAATACATATTTTATTTAAGCTAATTCTATTAACTTATCTTTTAAACAGAATTTATTTAAAAAGCATTAAGTAAATATATATTTTTTAACATTTGTTTTTAATTATATTAATAGTGTTTCAAAACCAAGCTAGAGTATTCTAATATTATTTTTTTAACTCTAGCCTAATTTTTAAAATCACACAATTTGTATTAGGCACATTAAGGAAAAGAATAATTTAAATATGTGCCTTATAATTTAAAATTAATAACTAAGCTTCTAATTTATTAAGATGCTTCTAATTCATTAAGATATTCTTCATAATCTTCAGCTATTTTGAAATAACCTTTTTTATTTTTTCTATATTGAAGTTGAGGTATAGCTAATAGTGCAATTAATGCAATTCCAAATCCTACATAGTGTAAGTTATTCATTAATACACCAATTACTGGCCATACTGTATCAAAGTCAAAGTTTCCATGCCATCCTCCAAACTGTGCTAATCCAAAGTAGTATGCTGCAAATGCTCCACCTACTACTTGAATTACTCCAGATACAAAAGGAATAATCATTGCTGCTTTTAAACCACCTTTTTTATTTGCATATACTGCAAATGTAGCATTATCAAAGAATACTGGTACGAAACCTGTGATTATTAGTACTGGACTCTTAAATACTATTAATCCTAAGATTGATATGAATTGTCCTAATGCACCAAATAAGAATCCTATTGTTACTGCATTAGCATGACCAAATCCATAAGTTGCAGCACAGTCTACTGCTGGTACTGAACCTGGTAAAAGTTTATTTGAAATACCTTGGAATGATTCTGTAAGTTCTGAAACGAACATTTTAACTCCAAGTTGTAATATACTTAAGTAAACTGCAAAGTTTAATGATTTTTCCATTATATAGAATATAAAGTTTCTATCTGCACTAAATCCTTTATCTATTTGATGTAATAAGTCTGGCCCTAATATTCCCATTATTATTCCAAAGAAGAACATCATTAGGATACCTGTTGCAACCACATTATCGTTAAATATTGATAAGAATCCTGGTAATTTAAGATGTTCTATTGATTTTTCTTTATTACCAATTTTTCCTGCTATTTTATCTGTAAGCCAAATACCAAACATTTGTTGATGACCAACTGCAAAGCCCCCACCTTCAGTTAATTCTTGAGTAGCTTCAACTGTAAGATTTGATGATACTGCCCAATATGTTCCTAGTAATAAGCCAAGCATAATTACTGCTTTTGTATCAATTATATTAGGGAAACAGAATAATACTATCCATAAAGCTGTTGAAGATTGTTGCACCATTATGTGACCTGTAATAAATACTGTTCTTATCTTTGTTTGCTTCCTTAACAAAACTAATACTATGTTAAAAATAAATGCTATTAAAAGTACTATCATCATAAGTGAAAATGATCTTCCTACACTTTCAACTGCTGATTGTGCTGCTGTTTGTCCAAAGTATGGATCTATAACTGCTGCTGTTAAATTAAAACGGTCTTTTAATCCTGCTAATATTGGACGGAAATTATTTACTAGTCCACCTGCTGCTACATTAAGTATTAAGTAACCAACTGTTGCTTTTATAAATCCTGCTGCTGCCTCATATATAGGTCTTCTTAATAATAAGTAACCTATAAGTACTATAAAACCTATAAAGAATGCTGGGTTAGTCAAAATATTAACTTGGAAGAACTTCCATATTGATAATAGAAAATCCATTTTTAATTCCCCCTTAAAAATTTAATAAATTATTATGTTTGATATTAGTTCGTAAAGCTATTATTAGCCTCTGATGGGATATTATTAATAAGATAAAATTAACTTTTTCATAATTTTTGAGGATTATAAATTCTCTTATATTATTGATAACTATATGCGATTATAAGACTTTAAGGATTTCTTCTAAATCTTCTTTAGATTTAGCTTCAATTAACATTTTTACTAACTCTTCTTTTTCTACTATTTCAACCATACTAACTAAGTTCTTCATATGAAGATCATTATTAGTTGATGCTAATACAAAAAATAATTGTGCATCTTGTTCTGGATCATCACTAAAATGAACTGCTTTTTCAGTTTTCATAAAACAAATAGCTGTATCATTAACGCCTTTTCCTTCTTGTGCATGTGGTATACATATGTTAGGTGCTATTACTATATATGGACCATATTTATTTACATTTTCTATTATTGAATCAACGTAAGATGGTTCTATAACTCCTTGTTTAATTAAAGGTTTACACGAAGCCTTTACTGCATCTTCCCATTTTTCAAATCCTTCATGAAATGAGTATCTTTCTTTCTCAATTAATTCTTTTAACATAATGCCCTCCTGATTTATAGGGGGAGATTAAACTCCCCTTTTAATTTCATAACAGCTATCTGCTTTTGAATAATAACTTTTATTCTTTTACATCTAGTATTTGTAATAATATTAACTACTACACACTCATGGATAATAATTTCTTACCTTTGTTTAAAGATAATCTTATAGGAATGATGTATATGGTAAGTTTATTTCTGTTGAGAAGCAATCATCAAATCCTCTTGGATAGTGATATTCTCTCTTTTGACTATCTTCTGGGAATGTAAATTTTCCACCTACTTGCCATATAAATGGATTAAATTTATATTGTAATCTATCCTTTCTCATATCAAATAATTCTAAAATTTCCTTTGTGTCAGCTTGGAAATTTGACCATATATCATGATGGAATGGAATAACTACTTTTGTATTTAATGCTTCTGCCATTCTTAAAATATCTATTGATGTCATCTTGTCAGTAATTCCTCTTGGATTTTCTCCATATGAGCCTAATGCAACATCTATTTTATGTTCATTACCATGTTTAGCATAATAATTTGAGTAATGTGAATCTCCACTATGATAAAGATTTCCACCTGGAGTTTTTATTAAATAGTTAACTGCTTTAATATCCATGTTGATTGGCATTGTTCCTCTTAAGTCACCTTCTGGTGGAGCTGTGATTAATGCTGTTCTATCAAATGCTTCTAATGCAACTATTTCTATATCTTTAATCTTTACTGTATCTCCTGGTTTAACAACTATACATCTTTCTTTTGGAACTCCCCAACCTACCCATTTATCTACACATGCTTGAGGTCCTATAAAAGGAATGCTTGGATCACAATTTTGCATAACCGCTGCTGCAACGTTTACATCAATGTGATCATTATGATCATGTGTTGATAAAACTGCATCTATCTTCTTTATGCCAAATGGATCTAATACAAAAGGTGCTACTCTTAAATTAGGTTGAAGTTTTTTACCTCCACACATTCTAGCCATTTGATGTTCTGGATTTATGTATGGATTAGCTTTTGTTTTCTTTCCACTTCCACACCAAAAATCTATACATATACTTGCATTACCTTCACTCTTAACCCATATACCTGTACATCCTAACCACCACATTGAAAAAGTTCCAGGTTGTACAACTTCTTGTTCTATCTCTTCATTTAACCAAGTTCCCCATTCTGGGAAAGTATTAAGTATCCATGATTCTCTTGTAATGTTTTCTACTTGTGACATTTTAAATTCCTCCTAATTATACTATATTTTTCTGTTCATTTTGATTTATTTCTTAAGTTTTATATCTTTTTGAATGTTTTCGATTTTTTATGATATTTTTTTCTTTTATTATTTGAACTTTATGATTTATGTATTTGAACTTTTTGTTTGTTTATGAGTTTATTTTAACTTAAACATTCAAATAATTCAAGTATTTTTTGAACATTTTTAATTTTTTTATTATTAAAGTCTTTTTTGAATGTTTTAATTGAACTTTTTGAATGTTTACCTTATAATTAATATAAGCACTTATTAAACAAGTTTTATTTTTAACACAAAATTCAATATATATGCTCTAATTAAGTTAATACATTTATAATCTTTTATATAATTTTTATAGAAAATTATATCTTTAATTAGCACTATCTAGTTAGAAGCATATGTATCATACATTTTCTATATAAGTTCCTCACTATACTGGTGAATCATAACATTTATAAATGTTCTAAGAGTTATATTAATAAACAAACTTTATTGGAACTTATATAAAATGCATATAATTATAATTAAATTTTAAAAAAACACATTAGAACTTATACATTATCTTATTTGTATTTTAAAACTATCAACTTTTTACTGTTACATTATCTATTGTTTTAAAATAGGTAATACTATGAACTATATATAACAAAACTTTTAAATGTGTTCAGATTAAATTTGAAATTATAATATTCAATCTTTTAAAAGCTAATAAATATTAACAATTTTGCCTATTTATTAAAATAAACTTATAAGGCACATTCAAAAAAATAATAGACCAGTATGCTCGTCTATTTTGCGTGATACTGCGTCAGCAAATTTAGCTAATAGCTTGCTATTAACTAAATTTACTTCCTTGTCTGACACAAAATATACAACGAATCTTTGATCTATTATTTTATTTCATGTGCCTAACATAAATGTTCAATATAATATACAATGTTATTTGAAATAATTATTTTTAAATATTAAGCATTACAGATAAATTAAAAATATTAGGTAAAGGTGACGATTATTATGAAGAAAACACAATCTATAGTTTCTAAAAGAAGAGAAAAAATTTTAGATTATCTTAGATCAAATGAAAGCATAAATACTAATGACTTAGCAGAAATATTGCAGATTTCTCCACTTACTTTAAGAAGAGATTTGCAAGCATTAGATGAAGAAGGATTAATAATAAGATATTATGGAGGTGCAAAATTAGTTAGCGATACGGATAATAATACTACTAATACTGATGAAACTTTAACTGTTAAAGAAACTGATATTAACTCTGTACTTACTCAAAAGAAAAATGTTATTGCAAAGTATGCAGCTGATTTAGTTGAAAATGGAGATACAATATTTATAAATTCTAGTTCAACTGCACTTTTAATGTTAAAGTATTTAGGTGATAAAAGAGTTTATATAGTTACTAATAACGGTAAATCTCTAAACTCTACTATTGGTCCAAATATTGAATTAGTACTGACAGGTGGGCAAGTTTATGAAAGAAAACAATCTTTAGTTGGAGAATTTGCTACTTATATATTATCTAAAATTACAGCAAATAAATGTTTCTTAGGGGTTAGTGGTATATCATCTGAGTCTGGAATAAGTACTTCAGTACTTCAAGAGACATTAATTAATCATGAAATGATTAATCGTTGTAGTGGCCCTGTATATATCTTATCCGATAGTTCAAAAGTTGGTAGACATCATAACTTTTCTAGCGGAGATATAAATGAAATTTCTCATCTTATCACAGATTCTGATATAGATAAAAATGAAATTTCTCTTCTTGAAGAAAAAGGAGTTAAAGTAATAACTTTAGACTATTAAAAAAACAAATTAACCCTATCCATACCATGTTGTTTCATTAATTAGTGGTATAAAAATAGTGTTGATATTATAAGTATAAACCTGAACTGGCATTGGAATTTGCTTTTTAGAACTCTTAATGAAGATTTGTCCAATTAATTGGACTAAACTTTATTTTTAGAGTTCTTAAAGTAAATTCCTCTGTCCATGAGCTTTATTCTATTAATATCAACACTGTTTAAAAGATAGAAAATATAAAAAATCCTCACATATACCCCTGGGTAGCCTAGGGGTATATGTGAGGTTCAATACTTTAAAGCACTATATTAATCTCTTTTTAATGTTTTAAATCTATCTGCTGCAGCTACTTTTTCTGAACCATCTGTTATTATTTCTACAATTATAGGTTCACTACATGAATATAACTCGTCTTTTATTTCATGTAATTGTTCTAAGTCACTTATTTGATATGATTTTATTCCAGCAGCTTCACCTATTGCTTTTATTGAAGTTCTTTCTTGAACTACACCTGGAATAGATCTACCAAACATAAAGCTCATTCCTTGTTCAACATAGTTTAATCTTGCATTATTTAGTACAAAGTATACCACAGGTAATGAATATTGTTTTGCTGTTAAGATTTCACTACCGTTCATGAAAACTGATCCATCTCCAACAACAACAGCATATTTTTCTGTATTACCACTTAATGCAGCCCCTATTGAACCTGCTACACAATTTCCCATTGCTCCATGATTTAAACTAGCAATAAAATCTGATCCTTTAGGAATAAATAAGTACTTGTACATATAATTCATAAATTCTCCTATATCACACATATAAGTTGTGCTAGGATTTAAAATGTTTGGAAGCATTTCAGCTAACTTTCTTGCTGATATTCCAGTATGATCTTTTACATAATCTTTATTAAGCTTTTCTACTTTAGTGATAGTCACATCTTTAGCATTAACTTTATTATCAATTACTTTTAAAGCTTCAGTTATTTCATAATATACTTTAAATCTTTCCATATGATCTTTATTTAAACTTTTCTTATTATGATCTATTTGAACAACTTTAGCTCCTTCAAATAATGAATTATTAAAGTTTCTTGTTGCACTTTCACCTAAGCTAGATCCTAAAACTAAAACACAATCAAGATTTTCTGTATCTGCATAATTTTGAGCAAAATCAGTACTATTAAATCCATAGTTTCCTATATTAAATTCAAAATCACTATCTACTGAATTCTTTCCTTGTGGAGTAGTTGCTACATACCATCCTAATTTTGATGATATTTTTTTAATCATCTCATTATTTCCTTTAGCACCTCTTCCAACTAAGATTAAACCTTTTTTAGAAGCATTTAATATGTTAACTGCTGTATTTAGAGCTTCTTCATCATAGTTATAATTTATTTTTTCTGGTGTGTAAGTCTTGTATTCACTATCTTCAATTTCCATCATTGGAAGATTCATAGGTATTGATAAATGAACTGGACCCTTAGGATCTTGCATTGCTAATTTAACAGCCTTATCTAATTCAGTTAAAACATCTTCCTTTTTCATAATAGTCTTACTATATTTAGTTATGCTTTGTGTTATAGGTGCTGTGTCTAATTCTTGAACACACCCTTTACCTATATTATCAGTTGCAGCATATCCACTTATAACAAGCATAGGAATATTATTTATGTAAGCATCTGCTATACCATTTATAGCATTAGTTATTCCAACTCCTCCACATAATATAGAGCAGCTAAGTCTCTTGCTTAAATCTGAATATTTGCATGCAGAATATGTTGAACCTGCTTCATTCTTTGCAACTATAACTTTTATATTTGTATCATTAAGTGCATCATATATACCTGCAACATTTCCTGATGGTATTCCAAAAACATATTCTACGTTACAACTTTCAAGATAATTAACAATAGCTTTAGATAATTTCACTTTTTAACATCTCCTCAATATTTAAAATTTCATTATATTTCTTTACAATTTCAATTGCTTTTGATTTTTCTTCTTCTAAATACTTATGTTCTTCTTTAAATATTGGCATAGTAACAAAAAATACTATTTCACCATTTAAGAAAAATGGTATAAGACATGTTGATACTATACCAAATTCCCTTAAGCAACTCGGTTTACTTGGATCTAATTTTAGCTTGTCTATAAATAATGAGTCTTTAGTTTCCATCATTTCAGACAAATAAATATCTTCAGTTATTTTAAGCATCTTTGAAGCATGATATTTCTTCCATTCTTCAAAAGAAATGTCTGTCAACTGTTTGTAATATGGCTTTATATAAGATTGATCTACAATTTTATGTACACCTATATCTTCATAATATATTGCGTTCTTTAATTCGATAAACATTTTATCCAATGTCTCTCTTGTATTCATAATAAACTCCTTTCTAAAAACAAACTCATTTTAATTTTACCATAATCTCGGGTTATTTGTTAAATATTCCAATAATTATGAGTTATTTTTTATTCTTTAGGCAAAATCCACTTTTCGAATTGACAGTTAACAATTATAGTTGAAAACCTTAGACTTTCTTAAAAGTATATATTTTAGAAATCACAAAGTGATTCCATCCTAAATTGTCAATCGTCCATCCTAAATTGTGAATCCAAAATATCTCCCCCGCCTTAGATTTTATCTACATTTAAGGCTTCAAAAATTTTATGATTTCCTAAAAAATAAAAAAGATTTCTAAGTTTTAAAAGTAAAAAATTTCACTAAAAAACTTAAAAATCTTTTTAAATGTAGAATGTAAAACTTGTCTTAATGAACAGTCTATAGATTCTTATTTAATTAAAAATATGATTATTATAAAAACTATTCATTTAAGAAAAATCTTAAACGCTAAGTAATTAATTATAAAAAATATTTTATGTATTATATAGCTTGATCAATATTTGAAATAACTTTTATCTTATTAAAAAATTCTTGGTCTAATTTTTTTATTTGCATTCCAGCAATGGCGCTTTCTGGCATAAGCATATATTTGCTCTTAAAATTTGATTTAAGATAAAGTTCACTCATTTTATCATAAAATGGTTTTACATCTGGAAAAGATGTTTTTAATTCTGAATTTTCTATAACTAAGATTAATCCACTTATGTTATTTGATGTTGTAAACGTTATGAAATCATCCATGTAATTTTCAGCATCTTCTTTTGAAAACATCCCTTGACAATGTAATATAGCCTTATTTCCTACAACCTCCATAGTGTAATTAGACATTTTGTTTTTCTTCTCAATTTTCACTGTTATCCCTCCAAATAAATAATCCAAATTGTATTTATTTTATATCTATTTCATTTCTAATAATAACACATTTATGCATATTATTCCATATTATCTTATTATATTACAAATTTTATGTTTTTATAAGCTTCTGTTTTAAGTGAATCTTGATATTGTAAAATGTATCCTTTTATAAAATTAAACTAAAAATAGATAAAAGATTTATCACCTATATCTTTTATCTACCTAAAATAATAAAAAGTTAATTTAGAAAAAGGGCTTATCTCATATTATAATAAGTAGTACTATCCTGACCCTATTATTAAATTAAAATTTTATAATGTTCAAATATATATTAAAATTATTACTTAATACTTTCTAAATCTGATATTACCTTTATAGTATCAAATATTTTATCCCCATTTTTTTTGATCTGAATATTTGCAATTTCACTCTCTGGCATAATTATATACTTTTCTTTAAAATTAGTATTTATATAAGCTTCAGATATTTTGTCATAGAATACTTTCGTATCTGGAAAACTCATATTAAAATCTTTATTATCTATTATCAAAGTTAAATTGCTTGTATCCATCGAATTAATAATCTGCATAAAATCATTCATATAAGATTGCATATCTTTTTTAGAAGAAATCCCTTCTCCTTTAACTATTAATTTATCTTCTTCAACCCTCATACTATATTTAGATAATACACTTTTCCTTTGAATTTTTATCTGTCGCACTTATTTTACAACTCCTTATGTATTTTAATAGCTTAAATTTATGCTATTTTAAGGGAGAAGGTCTTTTACCTTCTCCCTTAATGTATTTATATCATTTATTTATAAAAACAAATACATTTTTATTCATCTTAATTTACTAATTATTTTAAAATTATTATAATTTTTATATTAAAATTTTACTCTATAAATTATTGCCTAGTAAATGATACCATATTTAAGTATATTATTCCATTATTATTTAAATTTCGATTTATTATTTCTAATATAGTAAATAATAAATAAAAAATTTTAATATTTTTGTATTAAAATAATTATATTTTTAGGTAAAAACTATAATTATTAAGTTTACAAACAGCAAAAAAATTATAAAGGTGACTTTAAAAAAATCAATTTTTAAATATGAACCCTTTCCAAACATAATTTAGAAATAATATTACATCATAAAAAAATCGCTAAGCGACTGTGGAGCGTCGATTTTTTTTAGCCATGCACCCTTTCCAAACGTAGTGCAGGAATAATGGTGCGGCATATGATTATTTTTTATTCTTTAGGTTTTATTTCTTAATCTTTAAGCAATAATATAATCTAAATTATCCACAGATTTTTAAAAATATAATTTCCTAAAGAATAAAAAAACTATTTCAAATATATAAATACTTTTTGAAATAGTTTTATAATCTTTAATCTTATAAAGCCTCATTAATATTTGATATTATCTTTACTTCATTAAAAAATCTATTATTAGATTTTTTAATTTGAACTCCTGCTATATCATTCTCTGGCATAAGTATATATTTCCTCTTAAATTTTGTTTTTACATAAATATTTGCTAATGCATCATACAACCTCTTTGTATCGGGGAAACCCATTTTTAAACTAGTATTATCAATGACTAATATAAGTTCACTAGTATTAATATCTTTAAAAATATTAATAGTATCATTTATACAAATCTCAGCATCTTTCTTTGAAAACATCCCCTCAGCCTTAAGTAATAATTTATCATCTATAAGTTCAATACTATAATTAGATAGTTTATTTTTCTTTACCAACTTTTTTATTAAATCCACTAGAAATTCCCCCTATTTTAAAAGCTTCCGTCCCTAAATCATGTGTTATTATACTTTTTATTAATAATTTGGCTATGTTTTAAGTGAATGTTGATATTGTAGTATAAAGCTCATGGACAGAATTTAAATAGGAAACTCTACTCATGTACATTCGTGGAGTAAGTTCGAAGAACCAAATATAAAATTTGGATTCTTACTTAAGAACTCTAAAATAAAGCTTAGTCCAATTAATGCATGCTCCCAATCAAAGATTGATGACAAGCAATTAATTGTAAGACTAAAAGGAAACTCGACTCATGTACAATCGCTGAGTAAGTTCGAGTAGCAAAATATAAAATTTTGACTCTTACTTAAGAGTTCTAAAAAGTAAATTCCAATGCCAGTTCGCCCTTATACTAGAATATCAACACTGTTTTAAAACATAGCGAATAATTTTTATAAATATATAAGTTCCAATAAAGTTTGTTCATTAATATAAATGTAATAATTTAATTAGAACAGTTATTTAAAAGCTTTTATTAGCTATATAAAAATTAATTTTTAATTAAAAGTATATGGAGTATTTATTCAGGATAAACAAAATATAAATTTTATTTTTGGCTATGTAATAACTATGTTCTCTATTGCATTTGTTTCATTATATGTATGCTTAGAATTTTTTAACTCTGTCTAAATAAAATCACAATATTATATGTACTATTATTTTCAATATTTTAACTGATAACTTACACTGAATAATTATGATATAAATCTCAAAGAAATTATTTTCCACTGTATTTCATGTATTTTTAAATCTAAAGTCAAAAAAATATATTTATTTGAGATAATTTATTATCAATTTACTATTTTCAAGTAAATAATTATTTTAAATATAATTATAAAACTTTCTAAGCTTTAAGGGAATTTAAAATTTCACTTAAAACTTAGAAATTTATTTATTATAAATTAAAAAACTCAGTAAATGCTTTTATTGTGTATTCATTATCTTTAACACTTGCTAATTCTCTTATTGAATGCATTGAAAGTAATGGTGCACCCATATCTATTACTGGGATATTTAATTTAGCTGCACTTATTGGGCCTATTGTTGTTCCACCTTTTACATCTGATCTATTAACAAATTCTTGACATGGAACTCCTGCCCTATTACAAACTTCCTTAAATATTGCTCCTGCATAACTATCAGTTGAATAACTACCTGATGCTGCTATCTTTATTACTGGTCCTTTTCCAAGAACAGGTCTATTAGTTGGATCATGTTTTTCTACATAGTTTGGATGAAGTGCATGAGCTAAGTCAGCTGAAATCATAACTGAATTTGCTAATGCCATTTTAAATCCTTCTCTATCTTTTCCAAGAGCTAATGTAATTCTTTCTAATATATTTTCAAGTAATGAAGAATTTGCTCCTTGTGCTGTTAAACTTCCTATTTCTTCATTATCAAGTGCAACTAGAACTTTTGTTGCTTTATTTTTATCACTTTCAAGTAATGCCTTAAGTCCTGCATATACCATCCAAAGATCATCTAATCTTCCTGCTGATATGAATTCTTCTTGCATACCAATTATGCTTCCTTTTTCAAATTCATATACAAATAAATCAAAATCTAATATTTCAGATTCATCTACATTTAAATTTTCGCTAATTAATTTTATTAAGTAACCATCCTTTTCTAATTTATCAGTTGCCATAGTAAGTAATGGTAACGTATCTTTTTGTTTGTTATATTCATATCCTTCATTTATACTTCTGTTCATATGAATAGCTAAACTTGGTATTATTAATACTGGTTTATTTAAATCAAGTAATTTTACTCTTGGTTTCATAGGATTTTCACTCTTTAATGTAACTCTACCTGCAATTGATAATGGTCTATCAAACCATGTGCTAAGTATTGGGCCACCATAAACTTCAGTATTTAATTTTACATAATGACCTTCAACTTGCATTTCTGATTTTGGTTTTATTCTAAACCCTGGTGAATCTGTATGAGCTCCTATTAATCTAAATCCGCTTTCTTCAAGATTTTCAGCTCCAACTTCAAATGCAATTATAGCAGATTGATTTTTCATTACATAATACTTTCCGCCTTCTTTTAAATCCCACTTTTCCGTTTCTTTTACTTCTTTATATCCTTGTGTGTCTAAAATTTTCTTTACTTCATAAGCTCCGTGAAATGCACTTTTACTATCATTTATAAATTTTAATAAATCCTTTGCATTATTCATTGACCCAATCCTCCTCAATAATATTTTAAATTTACCCTTAAATATACTTGTATTTATATCTATTTGCATTTATATCTGTTTGTATTTAGCATACAAGTGTGTATACTGCAATATTATCAAATTATATTAGTTTTATCAAACTAATCTACTATCATATTAACTTATTAAATGCAATTTACATCAAAAAAGTTATTTATTTGAATAAATTCCTGCAATTTGATACTAAGTTTACACAATATCTTTTTATTTTGTGTGCAAAAACAAAATAAATTATATAAGTTCCAATAAAGTTTGTTCATTAATATAGAAATATTATGTTTAATATATGACTTTCTAATAATATTCTACTATCTTTTAATCACGTTTTTAAAAAATAATAGCCCAATATATATATGTTACAAATTTAAATGTCCATAAAATAATACACATATATTTAATTTATTAAACAATTCTTATCACAACATATGTACTTAGATTTTACAAATAAATTTTACTGTATTAGAATAAGTTATACTTACTTGTATATGATTGGAGTGAATTTTATGTTTTCTGAATTTCTAGTTAATAAATTTATTAAAGATAATACTAATATAAAAAATGATACTGTTAGAAATTCTTATGGTATACTTGGTGGCATAATTGGAATTTGTATAAATGCAATTCTTTTTTTGATTAAACTTTCAGTTGGATTTTTTGCATCTAGTATAGCAATTATTGCAGATGCATTTAACAATTTATCTGATGCTGCATCTTCTCTTATTACTATTTTAGGTTTCAAACTTGCAAGTAAACCAGCGGATAAAGAACATCCTTTTGGACATGGAAGAATTGAATATCTTTCAGCATTAATTGTTGCTTTTATGGTTATGCTTGTTGGAGTACAGTTTATAAAATCTTCTATTACAAGAATAACAAACCCTGAAGCGGTTAAATTTGAAATTATTCCTTTTATATTGCTTTTAATTTCTATAGGACTTAAAGTTTGGCTTTCAAAGTTTAATAAATTTATGGGGGAAAAAATCAATTCATCTGCTTTAAAAGCTGCTTCTGTTGATGCATTAGGAGATGTATTTACATCTAGTACAGTTGCTATTTCATTTTTACTATCAAAATTTACATCTATTCCTATTGACGGTTTTATAGGACTTGCAGTTGCAATATTTATAGTTTATTCAGGTTTTTCTTTAGTTAAAGATACACTTAACCCTCTTTTAGGAGAAGCTCCTGACCCTGAACTTGTTAAAGAAATTCAAGATATGGTTTTATCTTATGAAAATATCACAGGAGTACATGACTTAATTGTTCATAATTATGGTCCCGGTAAATGTATGGCATCTATACATGCTGAAATACCTGCTAATATTGACATAATGAAAATACATGAAATTATAGATAAAGCTGAAAGAGAAATATCAGAATCGCTTAAAATCTATTTAGTAATACATATGGATCCTATATGTATTATTGAAGGTGAAGTTAAAGAAGCTCATGATGAAATATTAAAGCTAATTGAAGAATATGATTATATTGATTCTATTCATGACTTTAGAGTAATCGGAGAAGGTACTATTAAAAATCTAATATTTGATATTGTACTTAACAATTCAATAGCAATAACTTTAGCTGATGATGAAATAAGAGAACATATATCTTCAAGAGTAAAATCAATACATCCTAAATATAATTGTATAATAACATTAGATAAACATTTTCTGTAGCAAAGTGACTACATCATATTTAAAAAATTTTATACATTAATCTACAATAAAAATATACCTCATAGAATGGTTTTTAACATTCATATGAGGTATATTTTTTATTTATTATTATTATATATAGGATATAAACAGAGTTCTTAGTTTCAGGTGAAACTTGCTTTCAACTGAACTTTAGAAATCGTTATCCAGGAGCGTGTAGCTGTTATGCAATTACAGATACTAGCTATCTGGTAAACAGAGTTCTTAGTCTCAGATAAAGCTTGTCTTTAGCTGAGCATTAGAAATCGTTGTTAATTACAACTACTTAAAAAGGGGGGAATTTTTTAATGAAATGTCCTTACTGCAACAAAGAGCTTGGTGAAAAAAATGATTGTGTAACTTCTTGGTGTTATGCTTTTAAAAAAGTATTTCCTAGATATGATACTGAAGAAAATAATATTCCAAAGGAAAATACTAGTGTAAAAAATAACATTAGTGTTGAAACCTCTGATTCAACTAAAAACACCAATAAAAAACATGTTGATGAAAATATACAAAAGGATACACCTACTAAAGATTCTAATAATACTGCAATCTATATTATGCTTGGAATTGTTGCAGTTTTAATTATAGGTTATGTTTTTTTGTAACTTTACTTGTTTTTTAAGTTATATTTTATCAATATTATTTATCTCATTATAACTCTAGTAATTTTTTAAATTTATATTACAAAACTAAACTCTAAATAATATTACTCATAACAAAGTGGCTGTTCCACTTTTCAATGAATTATTAATTAATGGTTTACAATGGACAGTATTAATGTCTGAATCTCTACGAAATCTTTTTAAAAATACTGTCTCAAAACATTATTTAAATACTCCTTTATTGTTCTGAGACAGCAAACTTTAAATTTACTCTTATAATTATTCCTAAACAAAGAACTCTGTTTATATAGAACCAAGTTTATTACATATTGTATCTATATTATTATAAGTCTTAGCTATACCCTCTATATTAATATTAAGTTCATTAATACTTGCTGATATTTCTTCAATAGCTGAGGCTGTACCCTCAATATTTTCACTTATGCTATTAACTTCATCTAATGTAGTTAAAATTGAATCATTCAATACTTTTGATTTTTTACTAACATTGTTAGATTGATCTAATACTTTAGAAGTATTAATATTTATATTTTTAAATAAATCTTTAACTGAATTTGTGTGATTATTACATAATTCAATTGATTTTTGTTCCTTTAAAATCTCATTAGATACATCTGTTGTTTTATTAGATATTCCATTTAAAATCTGTGCAACTTGGTCTGTTGATGATTTTGAATCCTCTGCTAACTTTCTAACCTCTTCTGCAACTACTGCAAATCCTTTCCCATGTTCTCCGGCTCTTGCTGCTTCTATTGATGCATTAAGTGCTAAAAGATTAGTTTGTGCTGTTATATCATTTATTGTATTAATAATTTCTATTATTTTTGAATTTTCATTAGATAAATCATTAATCAAATTTACAACATTTATAATATTGTCATTTACCTTTGACATTTCTTCTGACAATACACTTACTTTATTAGAGCCTTCCATCACTACATTTTCTGTAGACATAGAAGCATCCTTCATTGTTTCAATAGCACCTGTCACCTCTTGAACATTCTCTACACCAATTGACATTAATGATTTAACCTTATTCATTACTTCTACTTCTTGTGTTGCCTTATTTGCAATATCACTAGACACACATGTAATTTGACCTGATACATCCTCTGTCATAGAAATACCATCTTTAATAGTTAAGTTAGCCTCATTTAAAACTGTGATAGTATCATTTATTTCAGATACTAACATTTCTGCCTTAGCTTTAGCTTCATTACTAATTTTAATATTATCTTCTAATTTAATATAAGTTTTCTTTGTCATAATACAAAGTAGTACAAATATAAATAACCCAGATAACATATATGAAATTAAAAATACTAATTCGTCATATCCTACTTGTGCAAATATAGTTTGTTTGTTTTTCATAAAAAAATATACCATAAATCCAGTGCTCGCTACACATTGAATTATCATAGGCATTATCTCTTGATATAAAAGTATTAAAAATATTGCTGAGAAGAATATCATTAAATTGCCTAAAGTTGGTGACGTGTCCATTAATATAACTGCAACGGTTGTTATTGAAAATACCATAAAATACATTGATGATAATATATACTTCATCTTTATAAGAAAAGCTTCAATACCACTTAAAATAATTGCAGCAACTATTAATAATATTGATGATATTATTGGAACATTAAGAAAAAGATTTACTACTGCTCTTAATAATACCGAACCTAAAAATATTGCAAGCAATATTTTATTTTTCTTATTTATAATCTCTACATGATCCATACGTATTCCCCCTTATCCAAATTACCTTATTAAAAATATGTACATTAGATATTTAACACTGTTTTAAAACAATGTTAATTACTTGAACTTCTCATCTCCCTTTAAATATAATTCAACTAGTAAAATAGGAACTTTAAATATACCTTCCTAATAATACTTTCTATATAAACTTAATTAAAAAACAATAAAATTCCATACCATTAATGTTAAAATTTTGTCAAACTATTACGCACCCTCTTTATGTCTAATATTAACATATTTAATTATTTTTGTATATAATATTACATTTTATATTAGCATATATATACAAATTATATTTTTATTTTCCATTTATTATACTAACTTTAAATAAAAACATTGAATTATAAATTTATTGGTATTACCAGTAGAATCTTGTATGAATTAGTTGAAAGTTATTAAAAACAAAAAATATACCCCAGGGGTAAACCTGGGGTATAACTGGGGTACCCTGGGGTGCCTCAGGGATATATCATTATAAAACCTTAGATAAAAAATCTATTGTACGAGGATTTTTAGGATTTTTAAATACTTGTTCTGGTGTTCCTTCTTCTATGATATTTCCGCCATCCATGAACACTATTCTATCTCCAACCTCTCTTGCAAATCCCATTTCATGAGTAACTACAACCATTGTCATTCCTTCTTTAGCTAAGTTCTTCATAACATTTAAAACTTCTCCAACCATCTCTGGATCTAATGCAGACGTTGGTTCATCAAATAACATAACATCTGGTTCCATAGCTAATGCTCTAGCTATTGCTATTCTTTGCTTTTGCCCACCTGATAATGATGAAGGGTAAGCATTTGCCTTATCCTTTAAGCCAACCTTATCTAATAGTTCCATAGATTTTTCAGTGGCTTCTTTATTTGATAATCCTTTTACTTTTACAGGTGCTAAATTTATATTTTGCAATACTGTTTTATGTGGGAATAAGTTAAATTGTTGAAATACCATCCCCATCTTTTCTCTCATTTTATTTATGTTAACATCCCTTGATGTTATGTTCTTACCTTCAAATTCAATAGTACCTGAAGTTGGTTCCTCTAATAAATTAAGACATCTTAGAAATGTACTTTTACCTGAGCCTGAAGGTCCAATTACAACAACCACTTCTCCTTTTTTTATATGATCATCTATCCCTGTTAATACTTTATTTTTACCAAAGCTTTTGTGTAAATCTTTAACGTGTATCACTTACCTTCATTCTCCTTTCTACATATCCTAATGCTCTTGTTAATGTAAATGTAATTATAAAATATATGATAGCCGCAATTATTACTGGTTCTAAACCAAGAGCTGTGTTACCTTTTACTGTATTTGCATTATACATAAGTTCTGCAACCCCAATAACTGATACCATTGATGATTCCTTAATTACTGAAATGAATTCATTTCCAAGTGCAGGTAATATATTCTTAAATGCTTGTGGTATTATTATTTCAATCATAGCAGTCTTTTGAGTCATTCCTAAACTTCTTGCTGCTTCCATTTGTCCTTTATCTACTGCATCAATTCCTGCTCTTATTATTTCTGAAACATATGCTGATGAATTAAGTGCTAATGCTACTGCACCAACTGCCATATCTGGAATATCTATTCCTATTAACTTAGGTAATCCTATATAGATTATGTATATTTGAACTAGAAGAGGAGTTCCCCTTACAAATTCTACATAAGCTGTTGCTATAAAACTTATTAGCTTAAACTTTGAACGTCTTAAAAGAGTTAAACAAAGTCCTAAAATTGTTCCAAATAATACCCCCACTAATGCTAGTATTATTGTAAAACCTGCACCTCTTAAAAAATATTCATAGTACTTTCCTAAAAATGTAAAATTCAAATTTGTCCCTCCTCATCTATCCAATATCAAATTACACCCTTGGAATACCTCCATGGTACCCCAGAGGTGTAACTTTAAAAAATATATTAATCCATTAATTTATTTGCTTCTACTACAAATTCATCAATTTTCTTTTCATCTTGTAAATTCTTAATTGTTTTATTAATTTCTGTTTGTAATTCAGCTGATCCTTTTTTCATAGCTATTGCAGAACCGCCCTCTTCATCTTGTAATACAACTGATGTTAATGCTATACCTTCATTTTTTTCACAATTAAATTGAGCAACTGGTAATTCAACTAATATTGCATCTACTTTGTTGTTCTTTAAATCTAATACTAAATCAGTAACTTTTGCTAACGCTTTCTTGTCTGCATCTGGAAGGTTTTTATCTACTAAGCCTTCTTGAATTGATCCTTTTTGTACACCAATCTTCTTACCTTTTAAATCATCAAGTGATTTAATTTTATCTTCATCACCTTTTCTAACAACAAATCCATGTTGTGCTGTATAATATATGTTTGAAAAATCTGCATTTTCTTTTCTTTCATCTGTTGGTGTCATCCCTGCAAATACCATATCAACTTTTCCTGCTTGAAGTGCTACAAGTAAACCATCAAAATCCATATCATTTACTTGAAGTTCTACTCCTAAATCTTTTGCAACTTGTTCTGCAATACTTATATCAAATCCAACTATTTTATCTTTTCCATCTACTTCTTTATGGAATTCATATGGTGGATAATCAGCGCTTGTACCAACCACAAGTTTACCTTTTTGTTTAATTGCTTCTAATGAATTTGCAGCTTCTTTAGAGTTTCCTTTTCCCTCAGTTGTTTTATTTCCTGCACATCCTACAATGCTTATTGCCATAGCCCCAATAGCTACAATCATTCCTAATTTTTTTAATAATCCTTTATTCATAATTAATTCCCCCTGTTCATTTGAACTATGTATTAAATTCGTTCCCTTTATGCTATAGCATAATTATACATCACCAATTAATATTTATGCAAGCATTTTTTGTATAAATATTAATTTTTAGTTTATAATATTTAATATTATAAATAAAATATTATCTAAAACCACCTCCATTCATACTTTTTCATCTAAAAAGAGGAGCTACTACAAGCCTAATTATAAGTTCCTAGTAATGTTTGACATTTAATAGTATTGCAAGGCACTCTTTATTGCATAAACACTATGATTAGATTATCCAAAAATATATTTATTATACTAAAAAAGAGCCAAATACAAATTAAAATTTAATTTGTATTTGACTCTTTTTTATTTTTAAAATAATATTAATATTCATATTATGCATAATATTATATATAAATGCATAATATACATCAATATAAAAATACTATATTTTCTTATTTTTATATCTATGTTTTCAAATAGTGTTGATATTATAGTATAAGGGCGAACTGGCATTGGAATTTTCTTTTTAGAACTCTTAAGTAAGAGTCAAAATTTTATATTTTGTTACTCGAACTTACTCAGCGAATGTACATGAGTCGAGTTTCCTTTTAGTCTTACAATTAATTGCTTGTCATCAATCTTTGATTGGGAGCATGCATTAATTGGACTAATCTTTATTTTAGTGTTCTTAAGTGAGAGTCAAAATTTTATATTTTGTTTCTCGAACTTACTCAGCGAATGCATATGAGTCGAGTTTCCTATTTAAGTCCTGTCCATGAGCTTTATACTACAATATCAACATCCACTTAAAATATAGTCGTTTATTTTTTTATTACAGAAAGTCTATGAAGAGCTCTTGTACACATTATATATTTTACTAATGAATCAATTTCATGATTTTCAATAACTATTACACCATCAAATTCTAATCCTTTAGCTAAATATGCTGGAATTAATACTTTTCCACCTTTATATAATATATCTTCTCTATCAAAACTTTGAATACTAATTCTTTCTTTAATCATATGAGAAAATTCTCTTAAATCATTATTACCATTAAATATTACAGCAATATTTTCAAGACCATCTTCTTCATAATCTTCAATTATTGAAACAAGAGTATCTATAAAATCCTCATTCGAAGAAGTTTCTTCTTGAATTACAGGTTCACCATTTCTAACTAATGGTACTATTCTATCTTCTTTTAAAAACTGAGTTGCATATTCCATTATTTGTTGAGTAGACCTGTAACTCTTATTTAAATCATATTGTTTAACTTCTACTGACATTTTGTCTTTATTAAATAATGGTTGTAGATTAAGCATAGCTGGTTCTTCATCAGTTGTTATCAATCTTTGATTAGAGTCTCCAACTATTGTATAACTCTTACAACCTGTAAGTTCTTTTATAACTTCAAATTGTATAGCACTATAGTCTTGTGCTTCATCTATTACTATATGTTTTACTTCTTCTTTAATTTTTTTACCTTCTAATTTAACCATTAAATACAGTATTCCACTCAAATCCATATAACCAAGATCTTCCGTACTAGTTAAGTTTTTATACAAATCTATAATATTCTCATTATTAATCCATTCATCTAGCTCTTTTCTTGAATTAATTACATGTCTTATTATTTCTCTTATTTTTATCCTTTTTAAATACTCTATATTATTTTTCTCTACATCAAGCTGATCTTTAGGTAAAGAAGCTATCTTTTCTTTAATTTCTAAATTCAGTTTATATATTTCTTCATCTCTTTTATCCTTTATTTTAGAAATAAGCACTCTTTTTATCTTTTCACTTCTTCTAAATAGTGGCATATACTTATAATGAAGATTAAATAACTCCTCAATTTCTTTAACTTTAACTATTTCTTCTCCATTAAAGTTTATTGGTTTTATTTCAAAATAGTTGTCATTTAATTCTTTAATATTCTTATCTAAGAATTCCAAGAACTTTTTTGAACTTTTTTCTTTATATTCTTTAAGAGCTTCTTGATTTCCATTCATAGCCTCTTCTATATAACTTCCAAAACTCTTTACATTTGATACTTCTAGTCCAATTTCTTTTTTTGCAAAATTTTCAAAAGTATTTTGCTTAATGCCACCTTCTCCTAATGAAGGTAAAACTTGAGCTATGTAGTCCATAAAAATATCATTTGGTCCAAAAATTAATACTTTATCACCAAACTGTTTTCTATAATTATAAAGTAAATATGATATTCTATGAAGAGCTATTGTAGTTTTACCAGAACCTGCAACACCATTTACAACTACAACCTTATTTTTATCTGCTCTTATTATTTCATCTTGTTCTGATTGTATAGTCATAACTATATCTTTCAATTTATCTGATGAATTTTCAGTAAGAACCATTTGAAGTATTTCATCTTTAATATCAACTTCAGAATCAAATACGCCTTTTAATTCTCCCTTTTTTATAATTATTTGTCTTCTTGATAATATATCAGCATCAATTTCTCCTGTAGGACATGTATAAGTTGTTTTTCCTAATGTACCCTTGTAAAATAATGATGCTATTGGTGCTCTCCAATCTACTATAACAGGCTCATAGTTTTCTTCTACAGTTAATCCGTATCTCCCTATATATAGTTCCTCCGGAAGGTTTTCTTCTTCCATGAAAGTTACTTTTCCAAAGTAAGGTGATTCCTTTAATGCTGTAAATTCACTTAATCTTTTATCTATAGTCTTGTAAGCTTCTTCCTTAACGTAATTTTCGTGATCGAAGTAATCAATAATTTGATCTTCATCATCTTTATATTCTTCAACAAACTTTTTTCTAGCATCAAGAATGTATTTTGCTACACCCTTTCTTCTTTCTAGATATTTAAGTATTTCTTGACTTAAAATCTTTTGAACTTCGTCTAACTTATTTTGCTCTGTTAAAAAATTTATTTCTTGATTCAAAATAATTTTCTCCTCCACATGTTAAATTAACTATTTATCTTTATCTTCTTTATCTTTTAAGTCATTAACAGCATCATCAATAATAGTATCTAATTTTGAGCCATTTTCTACCTTTACCCCTATTGCTTTTAAGAACTCACGTTTTTCTTTTTCATCTTGTTCTTTCTTCAATCTTTCATTTTCAATTCTATCTATTTCTTCATTTTCTTTTCTTATCTTGTCTTCTTCTTCTCTTCTCTTTCTTTGAAGCTCTTTTTGTTCTTCATCCTTTAATTTCTTTTCTCTATCTTTTTTATCTTTCTCTTCTTTCATCTCAGGATATTTTTCATAAACAATGTCCATAAATTCATCCCCAAAAAGAGTTTCTTTATCTAAAAGTATATTAGATATTTTATCTAATAAATCTCTATTTTCTCTAAGGATTTGTCTAGCTTTTTGATGTGCTGCCCTTATTATTTTTAATGTTTCTTCATCTAAAACAGTTGAAGTTTCTTCACTACAATTTCTTACAGCTCTTCCGTCTAAATATCTATTTTGAACTGATTCAAGCGCCATCATATCAAATCTATCGCTCATACCATATACTGAAATCATACTCCTAGCTGATGCAGTTGCTCTTTCAATATCATTCGATGCTCCTGTTGATACCACATTAAATACTTCTTCTTCTGCCGATCTTCCACCTAACATAACTGTGATTTGATTCATTAAGTCTTCTCTAGAAATTAAATATTTTTCTTCTTCTGGAAGTTGCATAGTATATCCTAGTGCTCCCATAGTTCTAGGAACTATTGTTATCTTATGAACTGGATCAGTTCCTTCAAGTAAAGCGGCAACTAATGCATGACCTACTTCATGGAATGCAACCAATTCTTTTTCCTTCTTAGATAAAATTCTATCTTTCTTTTCTTTACCTGCAATTATAACCTCAACAGCATCTCTTAAATCCTCTTGAAGTACAACTTTTCTTCTATTTCTTACTGCTCTTAATGCTGCTTCATTAACTATATTGGCAAGATCTGCTCCTACAGCTCCTGGAGTTCCCTTTGCAATCTCATCAAGATCAACATCTTCTCCAAGATTAACATTTTTAGCATGAACTCTAAGAATAGCATCTCTACCTTTAAAATCCGGTCTATCAACTATAACTCTTCTATCAAATCTACCTGGTCTAAGTAATGCTTTATCTAAAATTTCTGGTCTATTAGTTGCTCCAAGAATAACAATTCCCTTTGAAGAATCAAAACCATCCATTTCAGCAAGTAATTGATTTAATGTTTGTTCTCTTTCATCATTACTTTGCATTTGATTATCTCTACTCTTACCAATCGCATCTATTTCATCTATGAATACAATACAAGGTGCCTTAGCTTCTGCATCTTTAAATAATTCTCTAACTCTTGAAGCTCCAACTCCAACAAACATCTCAACAAAGCTTGAACCTGAAAGTGAGAAAAATGGCACTTTAGCTTCTCCTGCAACTGCTTTTGCTATAAGAGTTTTACCTGTTCCTGGAGGTCCTACAAGTAAAACACCCTTAGGCAATTTAGCACCTATTGCTGTATATCTTTTAGGACAATTTAAAAAGTCTATAACTTCTTTTAGTGATTCTTTTGCTTCTTCTTGACCTGCAACATCATCAAATGTTACACCAATTTCATTCTCCACATAAACTTTAGCGTTGTTTTTGCCGATACCCATGATACCGCCACCCATGCCTCCGCCTGCTCCCATTTTAGAAAATAAAAATTTCCAAATAAAGAAGAATAAAGCCATTGGTAATATCCAACTAAGAGCAAAATCCAAAATAGGGTTTTGCTTTGAATATGCTCCTGTAAAATCTATTTTAGGATCTGCATTTTTTAATTTGCTTATTAAATCTTCATCTTTAATATTAGCTGTATATAAAGTCTTCCCCTTAAATTTACTATCATCTACAGGTGTTATTGTTAACTTATCATTTGTTATAACCACCTTAGCAACTTCCTTATTATCAATCATTTCATAAAATTCATTATATGAAATTTGTTTTGTAGTAGCTGCCTCTCTTACATAATTAGCTGCACTTATAAACATAAATACTAGTAAGAAATATATAATCATAGTGGTATATCCATTTTTCTTCTTTTTATTATCACGTTGCATATAATCTCATCCTTCCTATCAAACTGTGTCTCTAAGGCACTTAAAAATAATTATTCAAAAATGTACCTTAAAAGATTACTTCCACATATTTTTCATCATATTGTTTATTTTATCTCTTCTATTCTTTGTTTCCTCATAGTCTATAATAAACATATTTTCTTTTTTAACTAGGACATCCCCTTCTTTGGGAATATTTTCAATTTGTGAAATTAATACTTCTAACATATCACCCTCATGATTTTCAACCACTGCATAGTTTTCTTCAATTCTATCTACTATATATTTATCAACCATATTTATATCCTTTCCTAATATAAAATTCCCGTTTTCAAACATTATACCATTATATTATTACAAATATATATTTTAAGTTATATTGTGTATTAATACTCTAAAATATAGTATAAAATTCTTATACATTAATTAAATTGCCTTAATCAATGTATAAGATTTACTAATTATTTATATATTAATTTATTTTAACATTTCAAAATCTTTTAATGGCCAAAATTTAACTTCAGCTTTTCCTTTTATATCCGAACTATCTATGTAAGGATTAATCCATCTTCTAGCATCATTTGAACGTGGTCTATTATCTCCTAAAAAGAAGTATTTTCCCTCAGGAACATCAAATGTACCATTAGTTTCACTACTGTAATCCTTATTTTTAACATAATCTTCTTTTAATTCTTCTCCGTTCACACTGATAATTCCATCTTTTACTTCTATATGATCTCCTGGTAATCCTATTGCTCTTTTTATTACTGTCTCATGTAGCTCATCAGAGTAAAATACAATTATATCTCCTCTTTTAATTTTATCTAAATTATATATTCTACTTACAAATAACTTATCTCCAATATTTAATGTAGGAACCATTGATTCACTTGGAATATATACATTATAAACTAAAAATTTGTTGATTAAAAAAGCAATAGCTACTGCTGCAAATATCGGTACTATCCATTCATTAAAAAAGTTTCCTTTCATTTTGAGTTTAGATTTTTTTTCTTCTACTTCATTATTTTCTAACTTATCCATATTACCATCTTTTTCTAACATCAAATTCTTCTCCTTAACGAGCTTATATTTAATTTATATTCATACTTTATACGTAAAACTTTACACTTTGTTTAAAATAATATTAATATATCTTCTAAATTAATATTTTATAATTAATAAATATTGTATAGATTTCTTACTCAATTTTAAAACTAGATTACTTTAATTAATATTCTAATTAAGTTAATACTTTTATATAATTTTTATATAAAATTATAACTTTAAGTAACAATATCTAATTAGAATCATATATTATAAATTTTTTATATAAATTCCTCACTATAATTGTAAGTCATATCATTTATTAATATTCTAAGATTTATATTAATAAACAAATTTTATTGTAACTTATATATATGACATTTATTATAATTTGCACTTTTTAATTTTTTAGTTATATTTATAATTAATTATCATTTTATTATTTATTTATACATTTCAAAATCACTAAATGGATATATTTTCACTTTAGCTTTTCCTTGTATTTTTTCTGCATCTATATATGGATTTTCCCAATATCTAGAATCTTCTGATCTAGGTCTATTATCACCTAAAAAGAAATACTTATCTTCTGGAACATCAAAAACTCCATCTCCATCATTACTATAGTCATTATTTTTAACATAACTTTCATCTAAAATTTCTCCATTTAGAGTAACAACTCCATTTTTTATCTCTATATGGTCACCTGGAAGTCCTATAAGCCTCTTTATTAAAGTTGCTTCTAACTCATCTGACTGAAAGATTATAATATCTCCTCTTTTTAAATTTTGAGGACTATGAACTCTTGTTGCAATAAGTCTATCTTTTACTTCTAATGTGGGAATCATAGATCCACTAGTAATCCAAACACTATAAATTGCAAATTTCCATAATGATAATCCTATAATAACTGCTGCTAATATTGTTGGACCCCATTCTCTTATAATCCCTTTTTTATTATTACTCTCCTCCATATCGTCTCCACCTTTCTAATTGTATCCTTAAGACACATTCAAAAAATAATAGACTAATACACCTGTATATTTTCTCTTGTTTATTGGATAAATAATTTAATTAATAGCTAATTATTAACTAAATTTGTTTCCTTGTCTAAAGTAAAATATACGACACACCTTTGAATTATTATTTTTTTCATATGACTAAAATAAATTTAACTTATAAAAAAGATGCTTACAAAAGTATTTATCTTATACTTTAATAGTAAATTTACATATTATAAATTGTAGTAAGCCAATAAAATTTATAATCTCAATTAAGTATATCATAATTTTTTATGTTGAAACATTAATGATTTATAACAAACTTATTACATTATAAGTTTACCTTATTATATTTTTAATATAGTTCTTTCTTAAAATATTAATATATATGTTCTAATTAAGTTAATACATTAGATAAGGAAACTAATTGCCTTCATAACAAGCCTATTAGGTCAATTTGACAATGAGCAGAGAACCAAAAGTGATGCTCCAAATTTTATATTTGATTAGCAGAACTTTTACACAGTGCAATCTATCATTTTGTGTGAATCCTTACTCAACGAGCGTATGCGAGTCGAGCTTTCTATGATGGAAAATAGGTTAGCAAATGGACTTGTTATTTTTTGATTGTGACTTAATGAACAAACTTTATTGAAACTTATATACTTTAATCTAACATTATTAGTGTAACAATTTATCTTAGTATTATGTTTTTAATAAATATTTGTTATACCAAGTTGTGCTTATTAATTGAAGACAATGTTTAACAAAAATTAATAACTATATTTAAATACAAACATCCATTTAAAACATAGACTAAAATTTGAATACAATATAAAATGCACTAAAAAGAAATGTGTACCAAATATAAATTCGGTACACATTTCTCTTTTATATATTATATCTTGGGAAAGAATATTAATAAAAAGCTTTTTAATTTTATGAAAATATAATAAATTAAATTTCATTTCTTATTACATCTTCATAAGTTTCTCTTTTACAGACAAGTTTTATTTTTCCATCTCTAACCATAACTACAGCTAATCTAGGCACTTTATTATAATTGCTAGACATTGAATATCCATATGCACCTGTAGTCATCATTGCTAAAATATCATTTGCTTTAGCTTTAGGAAGATTTACGTGTTCTAAAAATATATCTCCTGATTCACAGCACTTACCTGAAATAGTAACTATCTCTTTAGAATCATCCTCAACCTTATTTGCTAACATGCATTCATACTCTGCATTATAAAGAGCTGGTCTTATATTATCAGTCATTCCTCCATCTACTGATACATACTTTCTTATACCTTCAATATTTTTAATTGAACCTACTGTATATAAAGTAATTCCAGAATTTCCAACAATACTTCTGCCTGGTTCTATAATTAAACATGGTCTTGCTTGACCTGTTCTCGAACAAACCTCATCAACTTTATTTATTATTGTCTCACAATACTCTCTAGTTGTTCTTGGTTTATCCTCTCCACTATAGTATATACCAAAACCTCCTCCTAAATCCAGTTCTTTTATTAAATATCCAGTATTTTGTTCAAATTTTTTTATTAAATCCATCATAATCTCGACTGCATCCTCATAAGGTTTAAGTTCAAATATTTGAGAACCTATATGACAATGAAGTCCAATTAAATTTATATTAGGTAGCTCTAGCGCCCTATTTATCGCATCTTCAATCATATTGCCAACGGGTGCAAATCCAAATTTCGAATCCACTTGACCAGTTTTTATATAGTCATGTGTATGTGCTTCAATACCTGGTGTTATTCTTAAAAATATATTTTGAATTTTTTTTTGCTGACCTGCAAATTTATTTAAAGCATCCATTTCATAATAATTATCTACAACAAATCTTCCAACCCCAAGTTTAACACCCAATTCAATTTCATCTAAAGTTTTATTATTTCCATGAAACATAACTTTCTCTAATGGAAAATCTGCTTTATATGCAGTAAACAATTCTCCTCCTGATACAACATCTAGATATAATCCTTCTTCTTTTATTATTCTACACATCTCAAGCGTTAAAAAAGCTTTCCCCGCATAAGCTACTCTATTTCCATTTTCATTACATTTAAAATATTTGTAATAATCACTACAATATTCTCTGATTAATTTTTCATCCATTACATATAGTGGTGTACCATATTCTTTAACCAATTCAGTAGTTTTAACGCCCCCAACCACTAATTCATTATCTTCAACTTTCATAGTTCCAAATAATTTCATTTTATCTACCTCCAATAATTATTTGCTAAAAAACAAATGTCACAGATAGAAATATCTAATCTGCGACATGTGGAGTTTTGGCTAATAGTACTTTATTGCTCATTGCTTATTGCTAAAGTTTTAATGCTTATAAAACATTATGAATTATATTTTTATACTTAATTAAAGCACTCTACATTATTCATATTGAAATATTAGTGCAACTATTATACCTTGTAGCTCCCCACATCAAGTGACAGTTATGTACATATTCTATACATACCCAGAAATAAACTTTCGCATAAAGAATATTTCTTCGGCCATAATACCTTTTTCTATAAATCATTATCTGCCAACTCCTTATAGATAATAATTATTACGGCTCCTCTACCCTAGGCTTTGTTATATTACCATTTTATTCAACTATTAAAAATATGATATCATATTTTTTATTTAATTCAATATTTTTTAACATAATTCCCCAAAGTTTATGAATTAATTAATTTTAAAAACATATCCCCTTTAATAATTAACAAATGTTAAACAATTTCCAATATTTATACACATAAAGAAAATATCATCTCCCAATATACTAGTTGTTATTTTTTAATGTGTCTTATATATTCATTCTTTATATTTTAAAAAGGATATTTATATTTTATTCATTTCTGTATTTATCCATCAAATCTCCCATTATACTTGCAGATGATGGTGGTGTATATGTTATTGCATTTGCACCTGCTGCTATAGTTTCTTTAACAGATTCAGTTGTTGGTCCTCCTGTTGCCATTATTGGAAATTCAGGATACTTTGCTCTTATATTTCTAACTATTTTTGCTGTGTTTTTCCCTCCTGAAACATTTAGTATCGTTGCTCCAGCCTCTATTCGCTCTGCTATATCTTCATCTTCAGATACAACAGTTACAACAACTGGTATATCAATTGTTGCTCTTATTTTTCTTACTACTTCATTAGATGTTGGTGCATTAACAACAACGCCCATAGCACCTTTAAATTCTGCATCCATTGCTAAATTTATAACTCTTTTCCCTTGAGTTATTCCACCTCCAACTCCACAAAAAACCGGTACATCCGCTGCCATAACAAGTGCTTGTGTAATTAATGGTTGAGGTGTAAATGGATATACAGCAATAATTGCATCTGCATTTGTATTTCTGATTACTGCAACATCAGTACTAAATAATAGAGATTTTATTCTTTTACCAAAGATCTTAATTCCACCACAGTCTCTTATTACCGCTGGAACTTCAACTACATGATTTCTTAGTGTTCCCTTTATCTCTGGAACAAGTTTTGACTCTTTTGCTGCCATACATATATTCCCCCTATTACTAAACATTATTAAAAATATAATAAGTATCTAAATTAAAAATATAATATTATCTAAGTTTCAATCAAATTTATTTATATAAATCTTATTATAATTACAAATATTAAATTATTATAAATAGGAACTTATATAGAAAATTTTTGATATGATTCTAACTAAAATATTTTTATAACAAATGTAACTTTATTATAAAAATAAATAAAAAGTTATAAATGTATAACTTAATTAGAACATATATAATCATAAACTTTTTAAAATATTGATTATTTACTTAAACCATTAAATTAAAATCTATACTAAAACAATTATACAAATATATTATACTCCTTTAAATATATTTTCTTAAAGAAATTTTTTTATTTAGTTTTCCACATTATCCACAGATTTTGTCCACAGTTTTATTTATAGTGTTAATAATATATTTTTATGTATATTTTACCATATTTTTCAAAATATATATACTCTTTAATTTTACATTTTTCTATATATTGTTACATCTAATTTTCCACATTACAATATGTAGAGGATTTAACTTTAACAATAATTATTTTATCCACAATTTTATCCACAGGCATTTTCTCATTTTCCACAAACATGTTACAAGCTTATATTTAGTGGCTTTGTCCTTATTATACGTATACATATCCACATTTTTAATCCACACAGTTATGCACAGGTTAGTTAGTCATTTATTTTTTCTCCAAATTAATCCAAATCCTGTAATAATCAATAAATGCTAAAACTCTTATCTCGACCTTATCTTATATTTTTTCTCATTAACAAAATCTTATACTACCAATTAGACTTGATATACCCACTTGAAATTTCCATATTATTCGTTCCATAAGCTATGTAATCATTATTTTTTTAAAGTTATCCACAAACAAGTAATAAAAAAAGTAATTTATACACATTCTGATTGACTCTTAGCAGATAACAACGAACAATTATTATAAAAATCTCTATAAAATTTAACAAAATATATTCATTAAAAGTTCTTTAAAAATTTCATAATCAATTATTAAGTATACGTCATATATTTTCTATATAAAAACCTCTATAATCTAAAAATTCATAAATTATTTTAGCAGAATAAAAGTGGTTACGCCACGTTTCAATGAACAATTGTCCATGGTCCATTGTCAATTCAAAAATCTCTACATAACCTTAATTTTATCAGCCTTTAAAGCTTCAAAACTTCTCTACTTTCCTAGATATTAAAAAAATCACTTCTATAAAGTAGCTTACATTGTATTAAACACTATTTATAGAAGTGATTGGTCATTCTTTTTAATTTTCACCTATAATATGTTGCAAATTTAGATCTACAACAAAGAACCATACAATTCTTTAATTTAGTCAAATTCATAAAAATAATTATTTCAACATGTTTTTTAACAACTCTTAATATTGTAGTTTAAGAGCAAACTGACATTAAGATTATCTTTTTATTTTCTCTATTTCAGTAGTTATTCCCTCTTTAACATTTTCTATTGCAAAATTTTTTCCTGGACATAATGTATCATACGTATCTCCATGTCCTTGAACCCTATTAATATTATATTTAACTATTAAATATGTTGATAATTCTTCTAAAGCCTTAATTTCTTCTTCTGTTGGTTCCTCTTCCTCCAAATTTCCTTCTAAACATATCCCTAATGTATCTTTATTTTGCCCTTTTATATGTGCCCCTATTGCATTTTCTGGCCTTCCCTTATATATAGTTCCATCTTTCCTTATATAAAAATGATATCCTATTCCAGCCCATTCTTTGTTTTTATGCATCTGATTTATTTGTTGAGGAGTTAATTCTTTAGATGCTGCATGATGAAAAACTAATACTTTAGGTTTATTATTGCATTCTAATTCTTGATCCCATTTATATTCTACATCATGTATTCCCAATCTATTTTCTAACTCAGGCAATTGTCTTTGCAAATCACTAATTTTTATTTTTTCTCCTTGAGAATATGGATTATCTTCTAAAAACCTTACATACCTATTCTTATTAAAATATCCTAGTATTAATAATAATGAAAGTGCACTAACCATTAATATAATAATTTTTTTATAAATCCTTTGTTTATACATCTGCTTTATCCTATAATGTGTTCTATTCTTATTTCTTCTTTCAATATCTTTTGGATATATTGTATAGTTCCCATTTTCATCTCTTTTTAGCACTCTTCTATTTTGGTATTTTATCCTATTTCTATTTCCGTTGATAATATTATTCATAAAACATATCACCCCTTTATTCTAGGTTACATAATATATTATAAATCATTTTCAAATATTTTCCAATTATTGTTGTAAAAATATGGATAAGCTTTCACATAACAAGTTCATACTAAAATATCAACACTATTTTTTAATAATGTTAATTTCTTTAATAACTTCATAACGTAAACGCTTATCCATATTTATAAATTGGATATTTAAAAAGAATTTATAGCCCAAATTTATTTATTAAGATTGTAATTTAAATATTTGTACTAATTCATTTAACTTTTGAGAAACTTCTGATTCATGTTCTACTATTGATGCAACTTCATTCATAGCTTCAGATGTTTCATGTAATCCTTCTTTTATTTTTTGTGAATTTTCTGTACTTACTTCAGCATTCTTTGCTGTATTTTCAATAGCAGCACTAATTTGTTCCATAGATGCTCCTATTTCTTGTGACATTGAAGATAACTGTAATGACATTTCATTTACAAAACTTCCATCTTTCTCATAAGACTTTCCTACAGCCTCATATCTAGTAAGTATATCTTGTACATCATTTTTAATAAAACTTAATATTTCTTGTGTATTACTTGAAAGATTACTAAATGCATTTTCTACTTTGCTGATTGTATTTTGAATAGTAACAACAGTTTTTGATGATTCCTCTGCTAATTTTCTAACTTCCTCAGCAACCACTGCAAATCCTCTTCCAGCTTCTCCTGCTCTAGCTGATTCTATTGCTGCATTTAAAGCAAGAAGGTTAGTTTGTCCAGCTATAGCATCTATTGCATCTGCCATAACCTTTATTTCTTCGACAACCTTTGCTTCTTCAATAGCTTCTAAAATACGTTCTTCTTTTTCTACACATACTTGTTGAGCATTTGAAATTGTTTTTTTGCTATGTTCTTGTATTTCATCAGCTTTTTCCTTTATCTTTTCTGAATTTACACTAGAAGTTTCAGCCTTTTCTGCTAACTCTTCCATATTTGCATTAATTTCTTGTATAGATGCTGATATTTCTTCAATTGTACTACTGTTATCTTCTATTCCTTGAACTATTTTACCAGTTGCATTATCCATACTGTCTATATTTGATGTTAATTCTTGAATAGCTGCTGATATTTCTTCACTTAAAGCAGAACTAGTTGAAGATCTATTAATAGTTTCTTTAATAATTCCTCTAACACTTTCTTGTGCCTTATTTAATGAATCTTCAATTTTTCCAAACTCATCATTCTTTTTAATTATAATATCAGTTGATAGATCTCCCTCCCCTATTCTCTCTGCTAATTGACCTATCTTTTTTAATGGTATGATAATATTTCTAATTGAATATATTATCATACAGATAACTAATAATAAAGCGGCTATTAATACTAGTACTTTTATTGGTGAGTCACAGAGCATTATCATACCTGTAAATATACCAATAATAAATGTAAGACTATAGACTATAATAAGCCTATTTCTAACACTAAGGTTATTAAACATATTTTTTTCATCTCCTCTAGCTAAGGCATATGAAGAAAAATAACATAATGATGCGATGTATATTTTGAGTTAGGCAATATAGTGTGTTTACCTCATAGTTAGCTATTAGATGAACATACTAACAAAGTATTATGCAAAATAAACTAGCATACTGACTTGTTATTTTTTGAATATACCTAAATTAAGTTAAATAATTTAAATTATATGATTTGATTATATCATTTTCTGTTTATAATTAGTATATTTTACATAAAAGATTGCATTTATCCATTAATGTAATTTTTTTCGACAAGGAAATACTAAGAATTTAATATACTTGAAATTTTATTTATAATAAAATGTCGATAAGATACCCTTATTACAACACTTTAATTTATAATTATTTATATAAGTTACAATAAAATTTGTTGATTAATATAAATGTTAGAATACTTATAATTCCTATGATTTAACTAACATAATGATAAACTTATATAGAAAATTTATTATATCCATGATTCTAATTGTATAGTTTTAATATAAATATCAATATTTTATAAAAATTAAATAAAAACTTATAAATGTATTGACTTAATTAGAAAATATATTTATAAAAACCATTTGCAATTTTTCATTTAACATATTATTCATTTTATGTATTAAATGTATTATTTTGCACCATTGTATAATAATTTGAGGAAATTTATGTTAAAATATTTATATCTAGAATTTAGGCACATTCAAAAAATAATAGACCAGTATTCTTGTCTATTCGATCTATTATTTTATTTCATGTGACTTATATAAAGAAGGGGGTGTGCTATTGCTAATTCTTAGCAATGGTGATTACTAATGATATCAAATAAAATGAAAAAATTAACAGCAAACAACTCTACTATAAGAGCAATGTTTGAAGAAGGTAAAAAACTTGCAAAAATTTATGGTGAAGAAAATGTTTTTGATTATAGTATAGGTAATCCAAATGTTGAACCACCTGAAAATATTAAATCAATAATAAATGAAATTTTAAATGAAGAATCTCCAAACCTTGTTCATGGATATATGAATAATTCTGGTTATGAGGATGTAAGAACTTCAATAAGTGATTTTATTAATAAAAAACATAATTTAAATCTTAATAAAGATAATATAGTTATGACTTGTGGAGCTGCTGGAGGATTAAACATACTTTTAAAAACTCTTTTAAATCCAGAAGATGAAGTTATTACATTTGCTCCATTCTTTGGAGAATATAAAAATTATGTAGAAAACTTTGATGGTAAGCTAGTTGTTGTAGAACCTGATACAACTACATTTGAACCAAACTTAAATGTGTTAAAAGAAAAAATTACAAATAAAACTAAAGCAATAATAATAAATACTCCAAACAATCCAACTGGTGTAATTTATTCTGACAAAGCACTAAAAGATTTAGCTGCTGTTCTTGAAGAAAAGCAAAAAGAACTTGGTACTGCAATCTATTTAATTTCTGATGAACCATATAGAGAAATAGTTTATGATAATGCTGAAGTTCCATGCATATTAAAATATTACAAAAATTCATTCATTGGATATTCATATAGTAAATCTTTATCATTACCTGGAGAACGTATAGGATATGTTGTAATAAACAGTGAAATGTATGATTTTGAAGATGTAATATCATCATTAAATGTTGCTAATAGAATATTAGGTTTTGTTAATGCTCCATCATTATTCCAAAGAGTTATTGCAAAATGTCTAGATGCAGAAGTTGATGTTAACATTTATAAAAGAAATAGAGATCTTTTATATAACCACTTAATTGAAATTGGTTTTGATTGTCTTAAACCTCAAGGAGCATTCTATTTGTTCCCTAAAACACCAATAGCAGATGATAAAAAATTCTGTGAAGATGCTAAGAAATTTAATCTATTATTAGTTCCAGGTTCAGCATTCGGATGCCCTGGATTTGTAAGATTATCTTACTGCATATCATATGAAAAAATTGAAAAATCATTATTAGCTTTCACTAAACTAGCAGAATTATATAATCTTAAGTAAGAAACTATGTTTTAACTGAATCCTGATATTATAGTATAAACAGAGTTCTTAGCTTTAGGTAAAACTTGCTTTTAACTAAAGGTTAGAAATCGTTATCCAGGAGCGTGTAGCTGTTATGTAATTACAGATACTAGCTATCGGATAAAGCTCATGGACAGAGGAATTTACTATAATATCAACATCTACTTAAAACATAGTCAAATAAAAAAAGTGGCAATGCCACTTTTTTCTTTTCTATGCGTTATATTCTAAATCTATTTACTTCATTTTCTAGTTTTTCTGAACAGTTATTTGTTGAACATGCGTCTTCTAATACATTATTTATACTTTCTACAATTGCCATAATTCTTTCAGCAATAAGTGTTGCTCCACCTGCTCCATCTTGTGACGCTGATGATATCTCCTCTATAGTATGCACCATACCATTTATATCTTTTTCTAAGTTCTCAGCAGTAAAAACAAAATCTGATACTAAATCATCAATAAAAGTTGCATCATCGCTATACTGCTCTCCAGTCTTTACTAATGATTCATAATCCTTAACTATAGTTGAATCCATAAACTTAAGCATATTTTTTGAGCTTACAACTAAATCTTCAACAGATTCAGTAACTAAACTGATTACACTTTGAATTTCAACTGCTGCTTCCTTTGAACTTTCCGCTAATTGCTTTACTTCTTCTGCAACAACAGAAAAACCTTTACCCGCTTCCCCTGCTCTTGCTGCTTCAATAGCTGCATTTAATGATAAAAGATTTGTTTGAGATGCTATATTAAGAATAGTATCTGCCAATAATTTTATCTTTTCTATTGATTTAGATTTTTCTATTGATTTAATAATATTTTCCTGAGTTTTATCATAAATATTTTGTGCTACTTTTTGTGAAGTTATAGCTTTTTCTTTTAAAGCCTCAGCTCTTTCTTTTATTTTTTGAGCTGATTTTTTACCATCTCTTGATTTTATTGTACCAGATTGAATATTTCCCTTTATTCTAATTGAAGCTTCATTCATTTCATTAGATGATGCTGCTGTTTCCTCTAAACTAGCTGATAATTGTTGTGTTGTAGAAGAAATACTTTCTGTATCAATGTATACACTATTTAATTTTTCACTAGTATTTTCTATGCTATGTTTTATAACCTCTGTTTCATTAATTATACTTTTAATCATTACTTTTATTCCATCTTGCATTTGCTTGATTTCTTTTGCTATAGTACCAATCTCATCTTTTCTATTTAATACTTTATTATTTATTTTTACTCTAAAATTCCCTGAGGCAAATCCCCTTAAATCTTCCTGTAATAATTCTAAATTTTTAAGTATATATTTTGATCCCAATGTAATTATAATAATTAATGAAGCTAATATAACTAAACTGGTAATTCCTATAGTTAATCCTAAAGAAATAAAATCTTGTCTTATCTCATCTTGAGGTAATCCAACTAAATACATTCCTATAATCTTTCCACCTGAATCTCTTAAAGGTGCATAACAAGCTATAACAGTTTCTCCATCAACATCTATTTTTTGAATGTCATTTTCACCGTCTTTAAGTACATCTTTTACAACATCTTCACTTACTTTAGTTCCAATAATTTTTTGTCCATCTTTTTGAGTTATATTTGTAGTTATTCTAGTATCATTCAAAAATATACTTGCATATAAACCTGACTTTTCTTTTATAGAATCTACAAATGAAAAATCATTATTAATAATGTTACTACCTTTGTATAATATATTCCCATCTACTTTCCAATTACCTGGATACTTTGCATCAAGTGTTGTTAAGCTAATATTAAGTGAATTCTTTAATTCTTTTTGAGTTTTATTTTCTAATATAGTTGCTATTTTAAAATACATAATTGATCCCAATATCAAGCTAAACCCAACTAATACTAATGATATTAGAATACATACTTTGCTTCTTAACTTCATAAACTCCCCCCTAAACTTCTATTTCATAATTTAATTGTTTTATTATTAAAATTTTAAATTAATAATTATTAATTTAATCTACCCCTTAAAATAGTATTTATGTTATAATTTTACAACCAATCCCCTTATATTATAATATAAACATTTATTTGTATACATTCAACTTAATTGTAAATATTTACAAGAATAAAATAAAGTATTTATCTTAAAACATATAAGAAAAATAGCTTTAGATTAATTGAAACCTTAATCTAAAGCTATTTTCTTTAATATATATTTAAAAATAGTGTTTATAAATATTATATTTAGTAAAGATACAATTTGATTTAAAATAATTCTGGAAGCTCTATTTCCCCTACGCTCAATGTTACCCTACTCTCAGGGCAATTATCAACCTTCAATTCATTTTGATACTTCCCTTCCTTATTAGGTAATCTTCGGTTGTATAAAATAAATATATTATAGTCTGTCTGCGAACCATCATTAAATGCAAATGTATAGTTCTTATCATCAATCTTACTCATTTCTCCAATATCTTTTACTCTATCTGATCCTAATATATAAACTTTAACATCTCCAACAATACTTCCATCTTGTATATTAAGATTTATATTACTACCTGGCTGGTAATCTAAAATATATGCTCCCATAGGAACAATCGAATCTTTAGCAAAAGTATTTTTCAAAGTATTAGTATCTATACTATTTATAGATATAGAATTATTATTTTGGGAACCTTTATATATACCATGAACTATTTCCGTATAATTAATATTAATTTTAATAGTCATCTCAATTTTTGAATTATCAAAATCCATTTTAAAAGATCCTTTATTTTGTTCCTCTGTATTGGTTCTATCAGTAGATATACTATATTGATTCTCACTATAATTATTTAAACCAATCTTATATTCACTTGATTTTATTTTTTCATCATTTAAATCTTTGGGCCAAGTATATCTTGATTCTAAAGCTTTCTGAACAGTTACTTTAGAATTAAATCCATCCTTATTACTCAATGTAACCTCTGCATCTGTATTTAATGGATTTCCTCTAGAATCCTGAAGTATTAATTTAACTTCACCATCCTTGCTATCAACTACAACCTTAACATTGCACTCTTTAGGATCACCATTACTTTTATAACCAAGTGTTATATTTATTTTTTCTCCAGCAAGTTGCCTAAGTGGAATTAACCCTCCGACTAAATAATACTCATTATTTTCCTTCTCTACTTTTATATCCTTACTATCATTTTGAACATTTTGTGAATTATATTCAATATTTTTAAGCTCTACATCTGTAATTTTATCAGATGAATTATCATTTTTTCTTTCTAATGGTATTTTAAAATCTATTTGATCTCCTGTTAAAACTTGAACTTTTTTATCTTCAGCTACCAATAATGCTTCTAATGTTGGAACTACTGTATACTCTTTTATACGTTGAGCTCCTTTTTCATCTTCTGCTACTATTTCAATACTTACGTCTTTATTAACCCTATCATTAAAATATCTACTAGGAATTTTCAAATCAAATGATGACCCTTGAGATTTCAATTTACTTGGTAAACTATTATAATTACTTATATCCTCATATTTATCATCATCATCTTTTTCTAGCTTTACTTTAATACTATTTATTTTAACTTTATCCCCATCAATATCTTTTACTATTGCCTTAAAGTTCAAATCCTTGTTACCTGGGATTTCATTTATATTTTCTAAAGCTGTAATTGTAGGTTTATGATTAGCACCTCTTTCAGCTTTTACTATTGTATTTACAAATAACTTTAATTCTGATCTTGGATATTGACAATCTTCTCTAGAATTTTCTCCTGTTCCTGAAAAAGTTATATTTCCTTTAGAATAAGTGTAAAAATTATTTCTTGGATCATATTTATTAGCAACATGTACTGAATTGGTTCCTCCATATGGCGTATTGCCATCATTATTATTTTTATTATTATCAGTTAATGTAAACCATGGAATTACATTTTCATCTTCAAGATTCAATTGTAAATACTGACCATGAGTTCTTCTAACTCTTATTGTTTCACCTAATTCAAAAGGATAATTAGTTATTAATGATTTATTTACTCTATACACTTCAGTACTATTACTATTATTAACATCAGTATCAGATTTTCTAGCCCATAAAGTACTTCCTATTGCTTCTTTTGAATTTCCATATGGTTTATCTTTATCATGAGGTATCTTATTTACTCCATCAATATCATATTCATTTATATTAAATTCCTCATCTCTATACCTAGATTGTCCAATACAGTCCCTAAATTGCTTTATAAATTTATCCGAACTTCTAATATCCTCTAATTTATACCATAATGTATCATGAGTAAGCATTAACCCTTGTCCAACTTTTATATAATCTTTAATTTCATCTAATGCTCTCTGATTCATCTTATCACTATAACAATCTGAAAAACCAGCTATAACAATATCATAATCACTTTTTTTAAGTGAATCTCTTCCAGTTCCTTTAAAATGTCCTTGATAAAAATCTTCATAACTGATTACATCTACTTTTATATCATAATCTTTTAATTCATTTAATAACTCTTGAAATTCTCTATTTTCAGCTAAATTCAAGTTTTTACTTTTATCATCTCTTAATTCATATCTACTATAAGGTGATACCTGTAAAACTTTCATCTTCCTTTTTTGTTTTTCTACTCTTCTAAATAATATATTTCCATCAGCATAAGAAATAATAGGATTATTAAACCCTGAAACATTAGGTTTACTTACTTCTATACGCCAATCTAAATAACCTATAAATTCAGGATAATCGTTATAAAAATTATAATCAAAACTATAACTTCCATTTATAATCTTCACCTTATCCATAACTTTTACTGCTTCTTCTTCTTTGAATAATCCATCACCATTAATATCTAAATATAACTTTAATGTTACCTCTTCATCTTCAATATCATTTAAATTTATTTTAAATTTCATTTTTCGTTTATTAACATCACCTAAATTATCATCTTTGCTATCACCAACTGGTTTTTCTGATACAAGTAACTTAGGTCTCTTAACTTTTAGATTTTCAGTAACTCTTTCTATATATTTATTTATAACTTTATCAAGTGTAATTTCATTATTATAATAATTGTAATAATCATTTACACTCATATCTTTAATTAAATTATCAGTAGTTTGATTCCAACAATCGCTCCAAAGTTTATTTAATTTTCTAGCATTAGCATTACTTATACTATTATCCAAATATACTAATTGAGCAGAATTTATAAAATCTTTAATTTCTTCTGCCTTTAAATTAGTAATATCATTTTCCAATCCATTATAATCATTAAACTGATACCCATTATTTTCAATCCTATTGTCTACATATCTACCAATAACTATAGCATCATACTTACCATTTAATTCATTTTTCTTGCCTATAAACTCTGGCATAGGCATATGCTCAACTATTATTTCATATCCGTTTCTTTGTGTTGTCTCTATTCCTGTTTTATTATTACCACCAATATTTAATTTAAAACTATCAGCTGGCTCAACTTCTAAAACCCTTATTTCTTTATTTGTTTGTTCATATCGTTCTATTTTAACAGTAGGAGAATCTATATTTATTTCTTTTACATTCCCATTAATATCTGTATAACTTACTTTACTTCCTTCTTTAAATAAAGAAAATTCTCCCTCTTTATCTGCCCTAACAGTAAATTCAACAACCTGACTAGGCGCAGTATAATTATTATTTTCATCCTTTGTATATATTATTGGATCTATTTTTACTACCCCATTACTTCCATTAATACTTTCAAATCCACTTACTACGGTTATATTATCACTCAAATTAAGATTTAATTTAACATCATCAAATGAAGTTCTTATTATCTTATCTGCAATTTGTTGAAATACTCTATCTATAGCACCTTCATCAGTGGGGAAAAATGTACTATCTGCTTCTGAGCTAACCCCTCCCATGGACTCATGTATTTCTTTCATTTTTTGATTAGAACTACTATATTCATCTCCAAGTCCATATCCTATAGAGAAAACATTATATTTTTTTTCCTTTATTAATCCACCTATAGTTTTAGCATACCCTAAACATTTTCCGTCATAATCTGAATTTCCTGTTCCCTGTAAATAAGGTTCTGAAGAACCCCACCCTGTTGTTCCTGGATTTCTATCGTCTAATCTTGTATAATAATTTCCTCTCCGATCAGTTGAATAATAAGTAGGTTCTCCATCTCCCATAAATATTACTGTCTTATCTGCTCTATTTGATTGGTCTAATAAATATGCACCCTTTCTTAATCCATCACCAGTGTTAGTTCCACCATCAGATTTTAAATTATCTATAATATCTTTAAGATAGTTTATATTATATTGATTCTTACTATCATAATTAGTTACTTCAACTAAACTTTGATTAATATATCCACTATTATTATAGGTTACTATTCCTATCTTTAAATTTTTTACCTTAGGTGTTTGTCCATCTGTTGAAATAGATGTTAGTGAATCAAGAAAGTTTTTTGCTGCTTTTTTTAGTTCATATATTTTGGTGGTATAATGATCATTACTTGTATTATGTTCTTTGCAATATTTTGTATCCCTAATTGAATCATAATAATATGGATATTCATTCTTGTGATTTGCATTAACATATTGTCTACAATTATAACAATAGTATTCATATCTATATCCATCCCACTCTACTCTATGATTAATATATGGTTGTTCATTCCTATGTTCATCAGCAGTTGTATTTAAGTATTTATTACAATTATCACACCAATAATACTGTTGATCATAATCTTTACACAATTGATTTATTTTATCTTCCATACTACGAGACGTATCTAAAACTAAAACTATTTCCTTCGGCTTAGAATCTTCATAATAAAAAGCTTGTGGATCTACTCTATATCTAACTTTAAAATCTTGACCAACCTTAGGATTTGATGGTTCCATTCCTTCATAAGTTACTTTAATTTCTGGTACTACTTTCTCATTATTTATTGCATTAACACTAACAGGTAAAATAGTGCTTAATATAAATATTATTGTTATAAAAATAGTCAATATTCTATACTTCTTCTTGTTATGTTCCAAATTAAAATTCACTCACATTTCCCCCTTTCTTATATATTTCCAATTCATACATTAAAAAAATCATTCTTTTTCTTTATTTCTAAATGTAAATTTAATATTTACTGGATATGTTATATCACTATAACCTTTCTTTTTAGATAATATAATTTCTATTTGAGCAGATGTATCATCCTTGGATAATACATTAATTTTCTCTAAATTATTTGTAAGTAATTTTTCACTAATTTTTTCTTTATCCTTGTCTTTACCATTATTATTTTTGTATTCAATTATATAAAGTTCCCTAACTTGTTTTTTTATTTTAAATTCACATTCTTCACCTGATGAATTTAATGATTCCATTGATATTACTTGTGTATTATCATTTTTATCGCAACTTATACTACTTGCTTGCATTCCTATTTTGCTTAATTTTTCTTCAATTGCTTGTCCTTCTGTTTGTAAGGTGGATTTAATATCAACATCAGAAATGATTCTATTATTAGTATTAAACATTTGAAATACCATTCCCAATATAACAAGTGTTAAAGCCATAACTATTATCAACTCAAGTAAAGTAAAACCACTTTTCTTTTTATTCAATATTAAATCCACCTCCAATTTATTAGTACTACTTTATAATTTTCCAAAGCTTAGTCTTTAAAAACTTATTTAAATCATATTGAACATCTAAATTTTTATCATTAAAATTAGAATTAGCACTACCTCCATTTTCTGACGATTTTTCATTATAAATTGAATCTATAAATACAGAATCGAAAAGTTCAACATTTGAAGCTTTAATCCTGTCACACAAATCTTTATCATATTTTATATTCTTTTCTTGATTCCCCTGAATTTTTAAGTTTCCTTCAGCAATTATACTACCATTAAAATCAACTTTTCCGTCAATAATGACATCTCCTTTAGTTGCTATAATTGCATTTACATCACCATTAGTTGCATCAATAACTATTTCTTTTTCTGTACTCTCCCCAGAATTATTATCATAAGCTTCAGATGCATTCTTACCCTTAATTATTATTGTCTTGTTATTATCTTTATTAAATATAGCTTTTTCATTATTTAATTCTTGACTATCTAAATCATAATCTACAGGAATATTTTCTAATTTCATAAAATATCCAATAGGACTACTTAGTTTTCCTAAAGTGTCATACCAATTACTTCCTACATTTTTTCCTATTGCATATACTTTTGAAGCATACTCTATTTGCTTTTTAGGTATTACAGTATTTATATCATCTATATTATTTTTATCTAAATTATAACTACTATCTTTAAGCTGAATATTTCCTGATTTATCTTTATATACAATTGCTCCTACTGAATAAGTCTGCTCAGGTAATTGAATTCCACCTGTATTTTTTTCTTCTAATTTACCTTTCCAGTAATCTACAAAACGTTTGCTCTTTTTTAAAATATTTTCTTCATCTAATAATTGTAATGGGTTATAATAATCAAACTTATCATTATAATCTAGAGCTTCTCCATAAGCTATATAATTCCCCTTAACCCCAGTAGATTCTCCTGTTTGATATTCTGGAGTTGTATTAATATTAGCTACTCCCATAATATAAGCTTTCTTATTAATAATAACATTTGACTTTTCATCTCCATTAACTATAATGCTACTAGATGTCCTTTCTTTTGTTCCATTTTGAGATCCATGTAATGTATCACCATATTTAGTGTTCTTGTCATTGATTCCATAAAAATTTTCTATTGTAATCTGAGTATTCTTAGCTTTTAAAGTAATATCATTATCAATTACTACTTGTCCATCATCCTTAGATTCTTTATTTAGATTAGTCTTCTTTTCTTTATCTAATTCTGGTGACTTTACAGTTAAGTTCGAATTTTCTGCCATATCTCCATTAGGTTTTCCGGCATAAACATTCATAGCATATAAATTTCCACTAACAGTCGAATGTGCATTACTTCCAATGTTAAATGTTCTTCCTGTAACTACTTCCCCATTAAAATTTGCTGTACAATTTTCTAAGTTTATTCCGCCTTTATATTTATCATAAACTTTATTACTATATTTATTATCTGTTTTATTATCCTCTCCCCAAACAAATATATCTCCATCTAGATTAAGTTTACTATTTCCTTCTATTTTCATATCTTTTTCAATAATTATTGCTTTATTATTCAAAGGAGTATTGTTTTCTACTTCTGAAACACTTTCTGAAAAAGCTACATCTTTATAATTAGGAACTACCATATTGTAAGTTGTTTGAATCTTTCTCATATTAGTTCCAATTACATCTACATTACCTTTTTGAGTTTCAAATGTTGATGTTATTTTTAATGTATATACCTCTTGTTTTTTTTCATTTTCTTCTTTATTTTCAGGATCAGAAATCTCATCAACAACAAGTTCTGGTTTATTTTCTTGTGAATTTAACTCTACCTCTTTATAAGATAAATCCTCTTTTTTTATTCCATTAACACTATCAACATATATTCCTTTTTCTATTGATTCTTTAAGCTTGTTAGGCTTATACTCATTACTATTTTCTAAATTATCCTTATTTACATATATAAAATTTTTAAAAGTCCTTCTAAATTCTTCATTAATAAGAATTTCAATGTTTTTCTTGATCTTTTCTATCTCTTCTTTAATTTCTTTTCTGCCTTTTTTATGTGTTTCATCTTTGCCATCATTGTAATGTTTCCAATAATAAATTTGTTCTTGATAATCCTTATACTTAGCATCATTAGGACTATCTGGATTTCCATCCTTACTTTTAAGTGCTTGTACTTCTTTATTTCCATATTGAACAGCTGCCTCAAAAGTTTTTACAGTTATATCGTAGGCAACGTCTAATCCAGATTCTGATCCATATAAATTCTCTATATTTTTACTTTCTTTAACCCTCATCTTGTAGTCACCAACAGTCATTGATAACATAGCTGTGCCTACCGTAATTAAAATGCTAAAGATGATAACTACAGTAATTAAACTAGATCCTTTCTTTTTCTTTCTCATTTAATCACCGCCTACTTAATATTAATATTTTGGCTACTATGTCCAGCAAATATCGAAGCATCTTCTTTATTTTTCTTTATTTCAACTGTTATATCATATAATTGTCCAAGTTTAACTGATTCATCATTTTCTACACGATTATCATAAACTCTAACTTTCCCTAATTTATTATTTACTTCTACATCTACCTTTTCTGATTTTTTTAAAACTATATTTAAACCTATATCATCTTGATTAAACACATTTATTTCTACTTTTTTATATTTATCATCTACTTTGCTTTTTACTTTGTATTCTTCAAAATTAAAGTTCAACCTTATTGAATTATCTTTATCATTATCTTTTTCTATGCCACTTTTAGCAGTTAAAATTTCTTTATTATTTTTATCTTTAATAACTACTACCTTTTCATCATCTTTTGTCTTAGTGTTTATAATTAACTTTAAATTTTCATTTACTTCAGTATTATATTCTAAGTTACCAATATTTGATTTACCTTCTTTTACTTTTATAGGACTACTTTCTCCACTTAAAGCTATATTAAAATCACAAGTCTTAATAGTTTTCTCTTTTGGCTCTTCTTTTCCTGATCCATCTCCTGCTTTTATATCTTTATCAAGAGTTATTGAATCATTTTTCTTTACTGTAATCTTTGCATAATACTTATTGTCCTTATCTAAATATCCTTCACCTTCATAATTAGATTCTCCTACAGGTTGTAAAACTATATTATTAGATAACATAATACTGTTAGTCTCAGTCTTAGTTATATCTCCACACTTAAATTCTTCAAATACTTCTTGTCCATACAAAGCTGCCTGTTGCTTAACCTCACCAGCTTTATTATTATTCATAGCAGATAAAACAATCCCATATATTCCACCCATCATTATCGCAAATAAAGCAAATGCTATTATTATCTCTATTAAAGTAAAACCTCTCTGTTTCTTCTTAATATTCAATCTAAATCTTCACCTACTTATTTAGGATATCCTTATTATTCTACTTATTACCCACACTTATGTTTTTGCCATCTCCATTTACTACTACTCTTGGATCTTTAGTATCATCACCACTTATTTCTACTTTTATTAGCTTGTCTGTATTATTTTTAATATTTATTTTCACTCCAGATTTATCATTTGAAGTTACTCTACTTTCACTTAAAACATCTATAACAATATTGTCTGATACAGGGATAAATTCTATTCCAAATCCTCCATATTGAGATGGATATGATTCATTTGTTGTCTTGTATTTATAATAATATTTATCATGATTTTTTGTTAACACAATTTCAATTTCTTCTTGATTATTGCTGTCTGCATATACATAAGAAGTTCTCAAACTATCATTACTTTTTCCTATCATAACTGTTGGTAAAACAGAAGTGTTTGATTTTGATGACATAATAAAATCACTAGTTTTTTCATCTTTAGAAACTATACTATTTCCTGCCACACCACCACTAAATGGGTCATTCTTTCCATAAGTATTATTTAAACTCCATTTTAAATATTCTTCTAAGTCATCATGTATCTTTGGAATTGCATATATTTCAAGATTCATAGTTCCACTTATCTGATCTAAACTTTTTTGATTTATTGATATAGAATTAACCACAATTTTTCTATTATATGATCTGATTGAATTTAAAAAACTATTTAATTGTGCATAACTTCCATTAAAATTAAGTTCTAATTTAATTTGCTCTATTGATGTTTTCTTAGAATCATTAGATTTATTTGAATCACCTTCACTTTTTTGTGATTTCTTCTCTTTAGTTTCAGCATTAATTGAAGAAACTTGTGTTTCTCCACTTTGATTATTTTTACTATTCTCATTAGAACTTTTATCTATTGCATTATAATTATCAACCATTGATTGTAATGAACTTTCTTTTAAATTTTCTTGTGTCTTTTCCGAAGATTCTACTCCTTCAACAGCTATAGGTTTAAAATTAAATCCACCATCTAATCCATTCTTTTTAAGTAATTGATCTAGTTCTAAAATTATATGTTCTTGACTTATTGTTGGGAAAAATAGAGAGGATTTATCCTTTACTTTTGTGTCCAATACCTTAATATCACTTTTCCTTTTATCTAAAGCGTTAATTGTATTTATAGAATTATTATATTTTTCTTCAATCTCATTCTTTTTATTACTCTTATCAGCTATCTTTGAAGTTTGTTTTAAATATATAAATTGATAATAAAGAATACTAATTAATACAATCCCTAATATACATAGCATCATCTTTTCTCTTTTACTTATCTTCATATTAATTAACACCCCTTATTACGCATTTTATATCAAAGGAGTATTCTCCCTCTACAGAACCACCAATATCTAATGAATTAACAAAAGCTTCTCTAATTACATCTAAATTTTTTAAATTATGCTGCATTTCACCCACTGCTTCTCTTGATTTTGATACCCCTTGTAGAGTTAAAACATCATTATTTATCTCTAAGTTTTTAAATGATACATCCGTTGGAATAGTTGAACATATATCATTTAATAATTTATCTGATACATTATCTCTTTTTGAAATCACACTAGATAACTCACTTAATGTAGAATCATATTTAGATAATACATCTATCTTAGAATTTATTTTTTCTGCTTCATTAAGTTTTTCTTGAATATCAGATGCATTTAACTTTTCATTATAAGATTCTATACTTTTGTTTAATGAAAATATTCTAAATGTATTTACACCTAAAGAAATAACTATAATAGCTCCCACTAAGGCTGCTAACTTATAGACATAAATCAATGAATCTTTTTTTTGATTATTTTGTCTTTGATATTTACTAAAAAAGTTTATATCTCTCATTATCTTCTTCCCCCTATAGCCTTATAAGTGAACCTATAACATTAACAAACTTATCTATATTCTTAGGACTATCATTATTAGAATTTAAAGTTATTTGTGGAAGTTCTTTTACCTTTATTGTTTCTATTCCAAGCTTTAATGTCATATACTCTTCTAGGCCTTTAAGCCTTGATGTTCCTCCATGAATAAAAACCTTATCCACTTCATCTCCAAAATTTTTACTCTTATAAAATCCTATTATTTTTTCTATCTTATCAATCCATTCATCTAAAGTACTCTTTATCAATTCATTTTGAGGATTTAAATCTTCTTTTTCTAAATCTATACAGCTTATCTTAAAATCCTGTATCTCCTCAAGTGGAATATTGCCGCTTTCATATAAGATTTCATCAAGATAAACTCCACCAGTTTTTATTATTCTAGTAAATTTTAAAATTCCTTTATTATAAATATTAACGTCTAAAGTAGTTGCACCCATATCAATAAAAGCAACTGAATCATCCTTTTTGTATTGATGTTGATTAATGACATCTATATAATTAATCAACTTATTTACTGCATTATAGTTAACATCTAATGCAAAAGGTTTTAAATTTAATGCCTTTAAAAAATCATAATATCCCCTTGCCATCTTTTCAGGATAAGCAATTGCTCTAATTTCTAATTTCTTTCCTGAATCCGAAAATTCTTCTCCTATTAATGTAATTTGCAATATATAATCATCTAAATTTATAGGTAAGTATTGCTGAATTTCATATCTTACAACAGTTTCTAATTCATCCTCCTGAACTTCTGGAATCATAAGCTCTCTATTAATAATTAAAGAGGAATTATTAGTACAAGTAGCTTCTTTAGCACTTATACCATTTTGTTTTAAAACTTTCCCTAATTCAGTAACAAGTAGCTCACGTTTTTCTATAAAACCATCAATAATAGCACCTTCTGGGGTAGGAAACTCTATAAACTTATCAATTGTTAAGTTACCTTTATAATAAGTTCCTTCCGTAATCTTTATACTCTTACTCCCCATATCAAAAGCCACAACTTTTCTCTTCTTTTCTCTCTTTTTAAGGGAGTTCTTTTTTATATTATTAGTACCCTTTAATAACTTAATTTTCAAATCCTTAACATCAAGATTCATAAAATCCTTTATCTTACTAAAATCAAAATTTAATTTGTCCATCTTTTTTAATTCCCTTCCCTTTTTTAATTGACAATGGACAGTTGACAATGAACAATTATGGTGGAAAGCCTTTCGCTTTCTTTAAAAAAATATATTAGAAATCACTTTGTGATTTCATCCCAAATTGTCAATTGTCCATTCTCCATTGTCAATTTCAATTAATAGTTGCTAATAGAGTAAAGTGTAAAGCCTAAAATTTAAGCTTTACACTTTGTTGTAGTTTTATTTAGTTTTGTGATGCTGGTTTTTCTGCTACTTTTTTTCCATAATCTTTAGTAGCTAGATGATTATCATCTTTCTTCTCACTTAATTGAGGAGCTAATTGATATTTATCTACTGTAACAATTACATCACCATCAATAACTTGAACGTAAAACTTTTTCTCTGTTACGTTATCAGCCATTGGAGTTTTTTGTCCATCAATTCTGTCTAATATATCTTGTGTTACTGGCTTTGCAGTTGCAAATCCACTTTCTGCAATAGTTTCATTTCCAATTAACATAGCAGCAGCTGATTGAATATTCTTAGCTGTTGCTATGTCATTACTTACTTTTGCATCTTGTCTAACTTGTCCAAACTTAGGAATAGCAATAGCCGCTAAGATAGCAATGATTGCAATAACAATGATAAGTTCTACAAGTGTAAATCCTTTCTTCTTTTTCTTTGAGATTTGATTGTTGATTGGTTTAATTAATGATCTGTTCATGAAAAAATCCCCCCATAATTTAGCTATATTCTTGTTTTATGTTTATATTTTAGTATAAGGGCGAACTGGCATTGGAATTTGCTTTTTAGAATCTCCTAATGAAGATTTGTACAATTAATTGCTTGTCCTTAATCTTTAATTGGGAGCATGCATTAATTGGACTAATCTTTATTTTTGGAGTTCTTAAAGTAAATTCCTCTGTCCATGAGCTTTACACTAAAATAGTAACCTTAATTAAAGAACAGCTTTAAATTTTATTATAACTATCAAACATTGGAATCATTATTGAAATTATTATAAATCCTATTACAAGTCCCATTATCACTATTAATATAGGTTCCATTAAAGAAACCGTAGCTTGAATTCTCGTCTCTAGCTCTTCATCATAGAAATCTGCTGTCTTGTTTAAAATGTCATCAAGTGATCCTGTTTCTTCCCCTATCTTAATCATTGAATAAAGCATTTGAGGAAAAAAGTTAGTTTCTTTTAAAGAAGTATTTAATGGATCTCCTCTAACTACTTTTTCTTTAACCTTAGATAAAACATCTTGAGCTAGTTTGTTTTCTACAACCCCTGTAACAATTTGTAGTGACTGTACTAATGGTAATCCACTTGATAATAATGTAGATAATGTTCTTGTAAATCTGGATACTATAATCATTTCATTAAGTTTCCTTAGTACTGGAAATTTAAGCTTCAACTTGCTTGATGCAATTAAACCTTTTTCTGTTTTAAAATAATATTTCAGTGCAATAACAATTCCTATTATTGCAAGTAATATTCCAAACCAGTGTTCAGTTAAAGATGAACTTGTCCACAGTAAAAATCTAGTACTCCATGGAAGTTTTGTTCCTGTTCCTTCAAATACTGTAACGAAAGTTGGCATTACATAAGTTAAAATAAATATTACCGCTCCAAGTGCTACAAAACTTAATATAACAGGATAAATCATTGCATTTTTAACCTTATTATTAATCTTATTTTCCTTTTCATAATGATTTGCCAGTCTAAGCATTATGCTATCTAAAGTACCACTAGCCTCCCCTGCTGCTACTAAACTTGTCAAAAGTTCAGGAAAAACCTCTTTATGCTTTTTCATAGCATCTGACAATATTCCACCCTTTTCAACATCATCCTCAACCTCTTTTAATGTCTCCTTTAACTTCTTATTCTCCGTCTGATTAGTTAAGATATTTAAACAAGTTAGTATTGGTACTCCTGCATTTAACATCGTGTAAAATTGTCTACAAAAAACAGAAATATCCTTTATCTTTACTTTATTATTAAGGTTAATCTCAATATTTTTACTTTCAATTATCTCCTCTACCTTTAAGGGGTAAAATCCATTTGATGAAATAAATTCAATAACTTCTCCTTCAGAATCAGCTTCATGAGTTCCCTCAATTTTTTCCCCATCCGAATTCATTGCTCTATATTTATAACTTCCCATACTATCTGTGCACCCCCCCTAAATAATTCTAATTCAGTCTACTTTTACCATATTTTAAGCGAATGTTGTATTGTAGTATAAGGGCGAATTGGCCCCTTAATCTTCATTTATAAGTGTTATTGTTGCAAGTTCAGTCATTGTGGTTACGCCTTTAATCACCAATTCACTACATTCATTCCCTAAAGTTGTCATTCCATTTGTGACTGAAATATCTCTAAGTATGTCTGAATTTGATCCTGCATTTATAGCTTCTCTATGTCTTCTTGTTATCTCCATAATTTCATAAACGCCTATTCTTCCTGAATACCCAGTGTTATTACAATATCCACACCCTTTTCCCTTATACAGAGTTAAAGGCTTATCTTTATCTACTTTAAGTATTTCTTTTTCGTATTGATTAGCTTTATATGATTCCTTACATTTAGTGCATATTTTTCTTACCAATCTTTGTGCCATTATCCCAACAACAGATGTTGCAACTAAATAAGGTTTTATCCCCATATCTATAAGTCTTATTATTGAAGATGGTGCATCATTTGTATGTAATGTACTTAATACTAAATGTCCTGTAATTGCTGCTTTTGTTGCTATTTCAGCAGTTTCATTATCTCTAATTTCCCCAATCATAACTATATCTGGGTCTTGTCTCAATATACTTCTTAAACCATTTGCAAATGTAAGACCAGCTTTTACATTTACATTTACTTGATTTACACCAGCTAATGTATATTCAACTGGATCTTCAATTGTTACTATATTCACATCATTTGAATTCAATTCATTTAAAACTGTGTATAAAGTTGTGGATTTTCCACTTCCTGTTGGACCTGTAACTAAAACTATTCCATGAGGATTAGTTATTATTCTATTTAATTTTTCAAGATTCTTTTCACTTATTCCAAGTTTCTCTTTACCAACATTATAATTAGACGTATTTAAAATTCTTATAACAATTTTTTCTCCATAAACTACTGGAAGTACTGAAACTCTAAGGTCTACATCTTTTCCACCAACCTTAACCATTATTCTTCCGTCTTGTGGAATTCTTTTTTCAGCTATATTTAATCCTGCAAGTATTTTTATTCTTGTAACCAATGGTCCCAAACTGTCTATATTAAGAACATTAACTGTCTGTAATTGTCCATCTATTCTATATCTTATTCTTATTTCATATTCAAACGGTTCTATATGAATATCTGATGCCTTCATCTCTATTGAATTTTTAAACAAATAATCAACCATTTTAACAACGGGTGCATTTTTAACATCATCTACATCTTCTACATTTATATTTACATTTTTATATTTGCTACTTTCTTGTGAAAGTTGCATAGCTGCCATGCTAACTTGTTGACTACTATAATATATTTCTATGAACTTTTTAATATCATCTTTCTTTGCTATAAAGGATTCTATTTCAAAGCCTGTAGATATAGCAACATCATCTATAGCAAATATATTTAATGGATCTGCAAGTGCTACTTTTATTTTGTTATTTTCAAAACCAAAAGGGATTAATATATATTTATTACATAAATTTTGAGGTATGATACTTATAGCTTTTTTATCAAAATTTATTGTATTTAAATCTACTTTTTTTATACCAGTTTGTTGTTCTATCGATTCTATTATGTCGTCTTCAGTTATTATGTTACTGTCTACAAGTATTTCTCCAAGTTTCTTTCCAAGAATTTTTTGAGATTTTAACGCATCTTGTAATTGGTAGCCTGTTATTTTTCCTGCATTTACAAGGATATTTCCTAATCTTCTCTTTTCATTAGCCATAAAACAGTCCCCCTATCACTTTTGATAAATACTGTATTTTATCTCAATTTTATCTTTTTATGTATATTTTTTCAATATTAATCATATAATAACCGAAATTTATTTAACTTTTAAGTTATTATGTATTAGCTTAATTAAAAAGTAATTTATATAAATATCAACACCCAATTAAATAAATAGTGATAAATATGTTGATAATATTTCATTTCCCCATAACATAGTTATTAAAGCGCCTATTGTTAAACAAGGTCCAAATGCCATACTGTCTTTTAAGTTTTTTAATTTAAAAGCCAAAATTATTATTGCTATTATTCCTCCTATAATGATTCCTAAAAATAGTGTAAGTAATACACCTTTAACTCCCAAAAATAATCCACAAATTAAAGCTATTTCTGCATCTCCATCTCCCATACCTTTTGTTAGTATGACAATTAATGCTATAATTCCAAATCCTATTATTGCTCCAAAAATAGGTTGCATAAATTCATTTTTGTAAAGTATATATCCAAGTGCTGTAAATGCTATGCCAACAATACCTCCAAATATAATAGAAGATGTATAAACATCTTGTGTATTGTAATCAATCATTGCTATAACTATTAAAAGAGATGAAAAAATACAATATTTAAAAAAGTCTAAAGTAAAATCATAATTTACATATATAAATAAATATAATAATGCATTTAATAATTCTATTGATGGATATCTTAGAGAAATTTTATCTTTGCAATATCTGCATTTTCCTTTTAAAAAAATATAGCTAAATATAGGTACTAAATCTAACGGATTTAACTTATGATTACATGTTGAGCAGTGAGATGGTGGATAAGAAATTGATTCTTCTCTTGGAATCCTATAAATACATACATTTAAAAAACTCCCTATAACTAGTCCAATAATAATTATCAATAAATAATCCAAAGTTCATCATCCTTTCATTAAAATTCAAAATTAAAGTCAACTTTTTATGCTGCAAATATTCTTTAATTAATAATTAGTAGAACGTAAGTGGTTGACACACTCTATTAATCACATTTTTACAAACCAACTACCTCCTACCCCATTTATAATAGGCATAAAAAAATACCACCAATTAAATAAATTAATTGCTGGCGGGTTGCACCACTAACTCCTAGTTCTCAAGGTGCCCAAATTAAGAGAACTATTCACAGTTTCCAACTTACTTATTAAGTTATTAAGATATATTTTATAAAATTATTTAATTAAATATCTTTTTATTTATAAATTATATCAAACTTTTTCTATTATTGTAATAATATTTATTAAACTAATATTATTTTCTAATAATAATAATGTCAATATTGTTTTTAAATATAAACATATATACACCACGCTTCAATGAACAAGTGACAGTTGAAAATGAACAATTATCCATTGTCAATTCAAAAATTTCTTCATAACTTTAGATTTTATCAAATCTTTCCCCTTAAAACAGTATTGATATTATGATATAAATATGAAGCTAAATTGAAATTTGCTTTTTAAATCATAAAAATAAGCCACTTTAAAATGGTTAACCATTTTAAAGTGGCTTATTTAATCTATTAATTAGGTAAATTATATTACTAATTTATGCTTATAAAATATATTTTATTCTATTAAGCTGCTGTAGCATTAGTATTAACATCTTGTGGCATAATTAATTTCATAAATTCATCTTGTTTAAGAGTAGTTTTACTACTTGGAATTTCAATATTCTTTGCTTCAGCTTTAGCACTTGTAGTATTTACTTTTATACTTATTTTTGCTGCATCTTTTATTTGTAAATTCATGTTTATTTCTGATTTATAATCTTTATCTGAGAAAGTTTCTTTTGTAGATAATGTTGATCCTTGCATTAAAGTTTTAGCTTGATTTAACGCATCATTGAATGATGGATCATTTACAGATTTTTGAATATCTTTTATCATTTGAGCATCAAATCCTAAATTTAATCCAGAGTTACTAGAATCTAAGTTGCTTGCCATTGCTTTTGCTGCTTTTGAAACTAATTCAATCATTTCATCTGAATTCATATTAATAGAATATTCTCTTCCATTTTGAACTAAAGGTAAGTCAACCTTATTATCTCCAAAGATCATTTTACCTAAGTTAGCTAAATAATCTGGTGATTTTGTCATTTCTGTTAAGGCATTCATATCCATTCCTGAATCTATTCCTATATATTCATATGGTAGATTAGCAAGACCTGCTGGTGCTGCTGCTCCATTTGCAGTAAAGCTATTTACATAGTAACTCTTGTTCATGTAAGTTATACCTTTATCCATATATATTTTTAATTCTGGAATATTAATTTTTCCACTTGCATCATTAAATTTAAATTCTACATATGCTTGATCTTGACCTTTATTGTAGCTTGTACCAGTAAAAGTTAACTTTTCTGTTTCTCCTTGAGCTTCAATATTAACTTCCCCTGTAAATTCTGAATTTGTTGCTTCCCATTTAGCTAAGTTGTTGATTTCCTTTGAATAACTCATAGCTTCACTACTACATCCTGCAATTGTAAACATTGATAAAGTAGCTGCCATAATAACTGATAATGTCTTTTTTAATTTCATTTTTTTAACCCCCTGTTTCTACTTCTATATTGAATTTATCCAATTTATATTATTTATAACATAATTATTTTGATATAAAACAATTAATAAATTAGATAAGTTTTAGCAATAATTTAATTAGTCTGGTAATTATTTTAAGCTAAGGACTATTTATACTATTTAATAATCTATTATATTTATCGGCTTATTATAACTTAAATTTAGTTATATACATATTAATAATTTCTTAAATTAACCTTAATTTTATAATTTTATCTATATATCCTTATTTTCACAAATTGAACATGATATTGAATATGATATCCTGCCTACAATTGCTAATATAATAATAGATGCAATAGCTATGATTACTTTATTAATTACGATAATATTTAATATATCATTAGGAATTGTTTTTTCTTTTAATATAGATGGTAATGAGAATATAAAAAATGCTGGAACCATATATACTAACATTAAAATAGCTCTTCCCTTTTCCATTCCAAATTTATAATAAACTGAATACTGAATCATACACATAATTGTAGTAATTATTCCTGCAAAACATATTAAAATAATTTCAGATATATCCATTGAACCAATATTATAAAAATGTATCATTGTAAGAATTTCTATAACCCATACCATAATATTTAATATTATTAAATATAAAAATCTTCCCATTACCATACTTGATACTTTAGATGGAAACATATAATACATTTCTTTACTTTTTTGATTGCCTTCTGAACTAAATGGTAATACTGCAACAACAATTAAAACAAAGAATAAGTAACTCATTGCCTTAAGGCTACTCTCTGAATAAAATAATGATATAGCAAAAGCCACTAAAAATAATGAGTAATACTTTATACTTCCTTTTATTATTCTAAAGTCAAACTTTAAATAGTTTATAGCATTCATTATTTCTCCTCCTTTTCCTTATTTATATAAAATACAATTATTTCTTCAATAGATGGTTTTTCAATTAATAATTCATCATCTAAATATCTTTTATCATCCGCATATATTAACCCTTGGAATCCAACATTTGATTTTTTATATCCTATAAGTTTCTCTTTTATATTAGGTGTTAAATCTTCTATACCACCCTTTACTACTAAATGTTTTTCTAAGATGTTGTCTTTTGTATCATTAAACATCATCTTTCCTTTATTTATAAAAAATATATAGTCAGCTATCTTTTCTAAATCACTTGTAATATGTGTAGAAAATAATACGCTCTTTTCACCATCTTCTATATATTCCTGTAGTAACTCTAAAATATCATTTCTAATTACAGGATCAAGGCCACTTGTTGGTTCATCTAATATAAGTAACTTAGTTTTTCTAGCAAATATGCTTGCAAATGTTAGTTTTATTTTCATACCTTTTGAGAAATCTCTAATCTTTTTATCCTTTGGTAATTCCCATAAATCTATATAATGATTAAATTTATCTTTATTAAATGAAGGATAAAAATCTTTTAATGTATTAATTACATCTTTTATTTTAAAAATTGTTGGAAAGTAACATTCATCTCCTACAAATCCAATCATATCTTTGAATAGAGCTTCATTTCCTTTATACTCTTTTCCAAATATGCTTATTTCTCCACTATCTGCTTTTAACTGTTGCATAATAAGTTTTATAGTTGTAGTCTTTCCTGCCCCATTTTGTCCTACATATCCTAATATATAACCCTTAGGTAAGCTTAAATTTATATTTTCTAAACTAAAATCTTTAAACTTTTTATTTAAATTGCTTATTTCAAGTGCATTCATTACTTATCTTCCTCCATCAAATTTTCTAAAATGATAATAAGTTCATCGTTTGGAATCTTTGCTAATTTTGCATTTTCAATTGCTATAGTAAAAGCTTCTTCAATACGTTTTAAATACTGCTCCTTTACCATTTCATTATCTTTAGGAAGTACAAAACTTCCCTTTCCCCTAATAGTTGCTATAAATCCTTCTTCCTCTAAATCTGAATATGCTCTAGTTGTTGTTATAACACTTATACCTAAATCCTTAGCTAATTGTCTTATTGATGGTAAAAATTCATTTTCTGCAATTTTACCAGACATTATCTGTTCTTTAATTTGTGTTTTTATCTGCTCATAAATAGGTAAATCAGATTTATTAGATAATAATATCTTCAATCAATTTTCCTCCTTAAAGTATATATACTGTATATATAGTATTATATACAGTATGAACACTATAGTCAATAGTTGGATAAAAAAATAAACCTTGTTATAATACAAGATTTATCCTAAAACATAAAATTTTATTTTTGATTGTACCTTATGTACTTTTTAATATATATATATGTTCTAATTAAGTTATTACATTTATAATCTTTTATATAATTTTTATAGAAAATTATATCTTTAATTAATAATATCTAGTTAGAAGCATATATATCATAAATTTTCTATATAAGTTCCTCACTATACTGCAATGTCATAACATTTATAAATATTTTAAAATTTATATTAATAAACAAACTTTATTGGAACTTATATATTATGAACTTTATCCCATAGTTAAAATGTATAATTTAATAAGCTTTATACAGTAGCTAGTATCTGTAATTTCATAACAGCTACACGTTCCTAGACTTGGTGTATAACGACTCTAACTGCCAACTAAGACAAGCTTTATCTTATGCTAATAATTCCGTTTATACTAAAATATAAATACTATTTTTAAAACATATATATTAGTAAAAGTGTATTAGGCTTTTAATTTGTATAATTCATCAACTGGTAACCCTATAACATCTGAAATTTCTTCTAATCTTAAACCCATTAATAATAATTTGCTTGCAATTTCTAATGCCTTTTCTTTTTTCCCACGTTCTTCACCACGTTTTTCAGCATTACTAATCATGTTAGCACCCTCATAAAGAGCTTTTTCTTTCCACCAAGCTTTATTATCTTTGTTATCATGATCTGAATCTATAAGTTTTTTTGCTGCTGAATCTATAAGATTTTTTGCAGCTTTTTTAATCGCTAAATCTAATCCTATTACTTCTTTTAATGTTATTTGTGATGTATTATTTTCCAAAAACCTAACCACCTTTCAATATCATTCATAAACTTTAAGCATATTCAAAAAAATTAATAGACCAGTATGCTCGTCTATTTTGAGACATACTGTATCAGCAAGTTCAGTTAATAAGTTCACTATTAATTGAACTTGCTTCCTTTTCTGGCACAGAATATAAAACGCCTCTTTGGCCTATTATTTTATTTCATGTGCCTCATACTTATATCGTACATATGTTCGTATATATTTGCAAGTTATATTTTTCTTAAAAAACCATATTAAAATTAATTTTTATTTAATTTATCTTTACTTTTCTTTATTTTTCTAACTTAACTAAATAATTTTTAATTTTTCGTAACTTTTGTTACATATTAATCCTTAATATCCATATATAATCTAAATATAATCTAGCAAGTTATAAATAGGAGTGATACTAAATGATAAATATAAATAGTTTTTTAAGACAACATAAGGAAATTCTTGAAGAAGTAAACCATATTGATAAAATAATAAATAAATCTGATTATATAGAATACTTAGATGAATTTGTTAGTCATATAAATAAGCTAGCTGGTAAATTAAATGTGCATTTAGCTTCTGAGGATAAATTTTTATATCCTACTTTAATTAATGGAAATGATAATAATTTAAAAAATTTAGCCAATTTATATATAACTGAAATGGGTAATATATCTAATATATTTACAACTTATAAAGATAACCACAACACTAAAAATAAAATAAATACAAATATTGGCGGATTTATACATGAAACAAATATGATTTTAAAAGAAATTAAAAAGAGAATATCAAAAGAAGAATCTGAATTGTATAAATTAATTTAATGAAATTATTTAAGTAAAAATGTACTATTATAGTAACTATTCTTATACTTTAAAGATTAACAATTATAAAAAAATCAGGTAATACAAAAATATTACCTGATTTTTTATTAATTTTTTTCATAATGCAATAAAGCGAAAAAATAATTGCAGGAAAAAGTAATCTATTAAAACTTTTAAATGAAATTATATCAATAAATTCTAATGTAGTGATAGATAGAACATATATTATAACAATTAATTTTATATAGAATAACAGATTTGTTTTCATAAATTTAACATCCTTTTACTTTTTATTGAGAATATATATTATAAATCCCTGCCCAATTTATATCAACAACAATTCCTGCCTAATTTATATAAAATTTAATCATTATACGTTTCAAATTATTTAATGTTTAATTCTTTTTAAAAATAATGCATAGTCCAAGCAAAGCCATAATTAAACCCAAAATATATTTTAAATTTAAAATATATCTAGCTGTTCCATCAAATAATAAATGAATATTTTCTGGATTTTGTGTTGTTTTTCTAAGATAACAAGCAAAAAACACATAACCCAAAAAAACTATAAATTGAATTATAAAAAAATGTATTTTTTTCATTAAACACCTCATGAATTAATGCAACAGTTTCTTTTTAATATAAGATAATCTAAAATATTTCTAGTATTCTAATATACTGAATACTAGAATTTACTTTTCATCAATTTTGTTTTAAAATTCTCTATTATTATGATATAAAAGATCAATATATTATTTAATTATCTATTATCTTTCTACATACATAATATTTATTATCATACTTTATTATCTTAACAGAAAATAATTCATCATCACTTGAGTCTTTATACTGATATATAGGTGTATTAACCTGCAATTTTGAAGCTTCTAAATTAATCTTTGGATATTTATTAGTTTTACGATTAATCTTCCCTAATTCTTCATCTACAAGATCTTCACTTATTTTTTCATTAGTTACAATATACACATTATTATTAAACATAAAAGTGTTTAAGCTATTTTTTTGATTATAAACATATATAAATCGAATTGTAAACATACTTACAATTATTAAAGAAAATATTATTAAATATCTTTTTTGCATAAATCTCTCCTCAAAAATTAAACTTACTTATGTTATAACATATTACTTATAAAAAGTTTGTCTAAACAAAGTATATCTAATTTCAAGTAGAACATAATAAATTTGGTGAATATCATGATATGTTATTAGATGTTGTTCATATTATTTTCATCCAAAATTTCACTTTTTTAAATATAAAAAAATAGCAGGAAACTCCCTACTAACTGATATTAAAGAAAACAAACTGTGCCTACTGATATATCTTTTACTAATTTATACTAGAATAATTCTAAGATTACTTAATTTAATAAATTCATATTAAATATTGTTTTGTAATCCCTAGTACCATATAAAATCCTATTAATAAATATATTTGTACCTTCAATAAGGTAAAAAAACAAATAATTTCCTAAAACAATATATCTACAACCTTTATGAGCTACATTTTTTATTTAAATTTAATTTATACCTTAATTAGAACATATATATTAAGTATAAAATTCATAAATAAAAGAATTCAATTTTATACTTAATATCAACATACATTTAGATATAATAAATAAAAATATATCTAAATGTATGTTTTGAGACAACCTTTCTAATAGCTACATTTCAATAATGTCTTTTTCATTAACTTTAGAATTCAAAGCTATAATTTCTTGCACTATATCTTCAGATATTTTTGGAGGATCAAAATCTGGTTTACTTAAATAATATCCTTGAAGATAATCTACTCCAAATTCTATTAATATTTCTAATTCTTCCTTTGTTTCTACTCCTTCTGCAACAATCTTAATTTCTCTATCTTTTGAATATGAAATAATATTTTTTAATATCTGTTGTCTATTTAAATCTTTATCAATACCTCTTACAATTTCCATATCAATCTTAACTATATCAGGAGTTATATCTAATAATAATGCTTCATTATTATATCCAGCACCAAAATCATCTATTGCAATATTAGAGTTCCATTTTGTAGCGATATTTCTTTTCTTAAATATGAGATTTCTATTTGACCTTTCATTTTCAAGCAATTCGAAAACTATTTTATTAGTATAAGAGCCATATAAATATTCCAAATCATATAAATCTTCATCTGACAATACATAATTAGGAATAGAATTTATAAATAATTTTGCATCTTCAAATTTTTCATTATTACAAGCAAATACTTCAAGAGTCTTAAACCATGTAAGTTTTTCTATTTGATATAATTTAAATTGAGATGTTGCTAATCTTATTATATCAATTGGATTTTTTAGTTCTTCAAGTTGTGATCTCATAAGAGCCTCATAACCATATATTTTTCCAGTATGTGCATCAACTATTGGTTGAAATGCATATCTCACAAGTTCATTATCAATTAATTTATTTAATTCTTCTTTACTATTTAATAAGAATGAATCTTTTTTATAATCTTCCATATTAAATTCATTTAAGTATCCTTTTACTGTATTCTTGATTTTATACATTGCAAAATCTGAGTATTTTGCAAGTTCTTCATAACTAATTGAATCATACGGATACCAAGCAATTCCTGCTGATGCTCTTATCTTTAATTCACTTTTATTAGGTAAAACTATATTACTAGATTTCATGGTTTTGTGTACATTTTTTATTATTTCCCTTATTTCTTCCTTACTATCATATCCATAGATAAAAACATAGAATTCATCACCTGACATTCTTGCAACTATTCCATTGTACCTTGTAAACTTTTTCAATATTGATGCAGCCTTTTTAATGTATTTATCTCCATAATCATGCCCATATATATCATTTACATACTTAAGATTATCTAAATCCCACATTACAAAAGCTCCTATTCCAATATTGTCTTCCTCTAATTTCTTAGTTACAATATTATAAAACGCTCGTCTATTTAATATATTAGTTAAAGAATCATAATCTCTTTCATATTCAATTTTCCGTTTTTCAAGTATATCTTGTGTGACATCAGAAATTACACCTAAGATTCTCGCTCCATCATCAAAAGTTCTTAATTTTACCCATATACTCTCCCCATTACCTTTTTCAATATCATATATACCATCACAAAATATTCTAGAATTCCTAGTTAGTTCTGCTATTATCTCCTTAAAAAAAGCTTTGTCTACATAAGTGCAATCTCTCTTAATAGCCTCAACACCAAGCACACTAAAAAATGCTTCTGTACAAAATACTATGTCATCATCCTTTTTATATTCAAATGCTCCAATTGGCATGTTTAAAAGAGATATTATTTGAGATAATTTTGAGGCTGAATCTGCCACTTTAGCACTCAATGTTTCAATGGCTGATGATAAATCATCAATTTCCATTATTTTTATCTTTTCAAGAAGTACTGGTTGTTTTGGATCACTCCCTCTAACTTTTTTTGCTAGATTCATGATTGGCCTTATTACAGTACTTCCCCCTAATAAAACAGTAAAGATTCCTATAACTGTAGCTATACATATTGATAATATCAATGATTTTTTTATGAATTTTATGGATTGTAATAAACTATCCTTTTTCACAATTCCAATTAATGCCCATTTTTCATTAGAAAATGGACTATTATCATCATATAACTGCAAGGACTTAGCACATCCAAGCATTCCTTGATTTGCTTGTTGATCTCCTAATTTTAACTCATAAAAATTATTATACAGTACACTATTACTTACACTAATACTTTCAAAATTTTCAAAGTTATTTTTACTATTATCTTTATTTAATAGCATAGTATTAAATTTATTTTTATCATTATTTAAACCAATAAAATAGGCTCCTCTATTCTTTGAATCTAATTCTTTATATGGCAACATATCATTTATAACATCAACATTTATAGCTACTCCTAATATTCCATATACATTACCATCACTATCTTTTAGTGGTAAAGAGTATGTTATCTCCTTTTCTTCATCTTTATTTAAACTAAAAGGATTATTCCAATAACCTAAACTATTACTTGGTAAAGCATTATATTTTTTAGCTGCATTAAGTGGTTTTATAAAAAAATTAATATTTTCGCTATTATCATTTAAATTAAAATTAAAATTTTCATTCCAATTTTTACTTTTATTTATATCTAATCTGTTTAATATACTTATAGGTCCTCTTTCCAAAACTACGTTTGATGGATTTTTTAAATCATCTTTATTATCAAAACTTCTTATATATATTCCTGATTTCTCTATAATATCATTTTGATAATTTGATTTTTCACTGAAATTATTATCTAGAATTAAAAAAGAGGCATCAACATCATTATGTTTTAATATAACTACTAAATCATGTGATATTTCTTCTAATAGGTCTATTGATAAATTTTTATCATTCTTTATATAATTTGTTGTTAATCCTCTGTTTTTTAATATATTTTCAATTTTAATATTAATTAGGTTTGTTGAATCTTCTAAATCGCTCCAGCGATTTTTCATCTCACTTTCTAAATATTTATTACGATATGTGACTCTTTCATTTAATATATTAAATACATTATCATCAAGTTCATCTAGCGCCCCACTCCATAAAATTGCACTCGCAAAGAATATGGCTTGTACAATTAGTGCAACTATCATCGGCATTAATAATTTTTTAGTTATTGAATTACTCTTAAAAAAATTTTTACTCATACCTTAACCTCTATTTATTTAAGGCATATTCAAAAAAAATAATAGACCAATATGCTTGTATATTTTAAGTACTATTTTGTCAGTAAATCAAACTAAAACAGCCTCTATCAATTAATTTTTTCTCCTTGTCTAAAACAAAATATACGTCACATCTTTGAACTATTATTTTTTCATATGCCTAAATTTGCTATACATTAATATTTTCTAGTTGTCAGACATAATGTACTATTAATTTAGTTAGTAAAATTTATACTATCTAAATTATAATGTAATATACATTCTTAATCTACCTATATTTTGAATTTATTACTTTTTAATACATTTAAGGATATATTAATAATGTTTTTTTCTTTAATAAATTGTATTGCAAACCTTAGTAAACGAATTCATGTTTTTATTGAATTAAATCCCCATTTGTGGGATAATTTATATATACTGGACTGGGATTACAATATCAATTACCTTATATAGGGGGACGGGATTTATGAGAATAAAAAAATATATATTACCTATTCTTTTAAGCATTTTAAGTAGTATATGTATTGCTTTCCTGATAGAAAACAAATTACTAAAACTGCTTGTTTGTTTAATTACTTTTATATTGATATTATCTTATTTTTATTATTGTGATACTTTAACTTATAATTCAAATAACATTGACATTGATGATTCAAATGATTGCCAACAGGAAGTATATAAAAATATACACTCCATGATTGAAACAATGGGATTTGATGTAGAACATCTTTTATGGATTTCTAAACAAAGCAAAGAAGCTTTTTCACATTTAGTCGAAAAAAATAAAATTATTTCAGATTTTTCTACGACTAATTTAGCTTGTATTGAAACAGTTGAATCAGGGATTCATGAGGTCGTATCTAGTTGTGAAAAAATTGACAAAAGTATTTCAACAGTAGAAGAAAAAACCGATGATACTATTTCTATACTTGAAAAAAGTAAATCAGCAATGACTAATACTATTTCTTTATTATCAGAAATAAAGAAAATGTCCGATATTTCTTTAGAAACTAATTCAAAGCTTCATGATTCATCTAATAGTATAAATAAATTTGTAGAATACATACATGATATTTCAAGCCAGACAAATTTACTTGCATTAAACGCATCAATTGAAGCAGCACGAGCTGGTGATGCTGGACGTGGATTTTCTGTTGTAGCTAATGAAATTAGAAAACTAGCTGATGAAACAGATAAATTTGCAAGAGAAATTGATCAGAATGTTAAAGACCTTCTTTTAAACATTCAAGATACACATGTGGCAACTGAAAATTCTAAAAACACAATAAACGAACTTGATGAAATTTCTAATAATACATTAAAAGTTTTATCTAATAGTTATAAAGCAATGGCACATATTAAAGATTCTATTTTAAATTTAACGGATGTTTCCAGCTCAAATACTCAAGTTGCATTTGATATAGAACAAGCTCTTAGTCATTTAACATGTACTATTGAAGATACAAATCGTGAAACGCTTGATTCTATTGATATGATTGAAAGACATGAAAGTAAAGTAGATGAATTACTTAATTACTGTGGAACATTGAGTACTGCTTCTGAAAATTTACAATATCAAATGAGTAGCCTTAAAGGAGAAAATGAAATTATAATCGGAATTAATCCTTTTACATCTCCTGCTGACATAAAAAAAATGTATCTTCCTATTTTAGAAAGATTATTTAAAAGCATAAATCTTACTCCAAGAATCATAATTGTTAAAGATTATGACGCACTTAGCGATCAAATTAAAAAAGGTACTATTGATATGGGATGGTTCTCTCCATTTGCTTATGTTATAGCTAAGCAAACCGCAAACGTTATACCTTTGGTTACTCCACGTGTTAATGGTAAAACTTATTATAATGGCTATATTATTGCTAGTAAATCATCTGGAATTAATACTTTAGAAGATTTAAGGAATAAAACTTTTGCTTATGTTGATAAAAATAGTGCTTCTGGATATTTATATGCTAGACATATTTTCAAAGAGAATAACATGAATCCTGATAGATTATTCTCTAATATATCTTTTGCTGGAAGTCATGATAACGTTATTGATGGAGTATTAAATGGATCTTTTGATGCTGGTGCTACTTATAATGAAGCATTTGATAAGGCAAAAATTAATGGTCTTAATGTGGACAATCTAAAGATAATCTCTATGACCGATAATATACAAAAAGATGCTATTGCAGTAAGTCCTGATATGGATTCTGAACGTATAGAACTTATCAAAAAAGCATTTGTTGAATTTAATGACTTTAGTAATATAACAACGCCTGTTACTGGTTTTATTGAAGCAAACGATTCTAATTATGATCTAATCAGAAAAGTTATGAAAAACTAAGGCTATGTTTTAAGTAAATGTTGATATTGTAAAATATAGCTAAAATCAAAAGTAAGGTTGCCCTATTAATTAGGACAACCTTTTTTATGTGTTTTAAATGTATATTGCTTTTTCAATATAATGGAAATTTAGCTATTAAAACATATTTTTATTTTTATATAAGTTTTAATTATTCAATTCCTACAACATCATATCCTTCATCTTCTATTGCATCTTTTAAAACTTGATCACTTACTGTTGTTTCTACTAAAGCATATTTATCCTGTAAGCTTACCTCTACTGAAGTTACTCCATCTAACCCTTCTAAAGCATTCTTTACATGACCTACACAATGATTACAACTCATGCCTTCAATTAAAATTTTCTTTTTCATACTCTCAATTCCTCCCAAATCATCTATATTTTGATTAAGTGTTGATATTTTAGTATAAGGGCGAACTGGCATTGGAATTTGCTTTTTAGAACTCTTAATGAAGATTTGTACAATTAATTGCTTGTCAGCAATCTTAGATTGGGAACATGCATTAATTGGACTAAGCTTTATTTTAGAGTTCTTAAAGTAAATTCCTCTGTCCATGAGCTTTATACTATAATATCAACATTCATTTAAAACATAATGTATTTTTAATATTTTAAGCTTTGAAATTTCTAAGCCTTAAAGCGTTTAATAATACTGATACTGAACTAAAACTCATTGCTCCAGCTGCTATCATTGGATTTAAAAGTGGTCCTCCAAAAATATGAAGTATTCCCATAGCTACTGGTATTCCTAATATATTATATCCAAATGCCCATCCTAAATTTTCTTTTATATTTTTGATGGTTGCTTTACTTAATTTAATAGCTGTTGATACATCCATTAAGTCACTTCTCATAAGAACTATATCTGCTGATTCTATTGCTACATCTGTCCCTGAACCTATTGCAATTCCTATGTCAGCTTTAGCAAGTGCTGGTGCATCATTGATTCCATCTCCAACCATACCAACTTTATCTCCATTTGCTTGAAGCTTAGTCACTTCATTTGCTTTATCTTCTGGTAATACTTCTGCTAAAACTATATCTATTCCAACTTGTTTAGCTATTGCATTTGCTGTACTTTTATTATCACCTGTAATCATTGCTACTTTTATTCCCATATCATGAAGGATTTTTATAGCATCTTTACTACTTTCCTTAACAGTATCTGCTACTGATATTATTCCCTTTATTTCTGAATTAATAGCTATATACATAGGTGTTTTGCCCTCATTAGCTAGTAAGTCTGCTCTTTCATTTAATACTGATATATCTACATTTTTCTGTATCATTAACTTTTTATTTCCTAGGAAAACTTTGTTTTCGTCAATCATTGCCTCTATTCCATGACCAGGTATAGCTTCAAATCCATCAACTTTCTTTAATTCTAGACATCTATCATTTGCTTCTTTTACAATAGCTTCTCCTAATGGATGTTCAGAACCTTTTTCAGCACTTGCAGCTAAAATTAATATCTCATCTTCTGAAATATCATTACATATAATGTCTGTTACTTTTGGTTTTCCCTCTGTTATAGTCCCTGTTTTATCAAATACTACAGTATTTAATTTATAGGTAGTTTCTAAAGCTTCTCCACCTTTAATTAACACACCATTTTCTGCTCCTTTACCTGTTCCAACCATGATTGCTGTTGGTGTTGCTAAACCCAGAGCACATGGACATGCTATTACTAATACAGAAATAAATATTGTTAATGCAAAAATAGAAGATTCTCCAGCTATTAACCATGCTAATGATGAAATAATAGCTAATCCAATCACTGTTGGTACAAAATATGCTGCAATAATATCAGCAAGTTTTGCTATAGGCGCTTTTGAACCTTGTGCATCTTCAACTAATTTAATGATTTGAGCTAAAGCTGTGTCTTTTCCTACTTTTGTTGCTCTATACTTTATAAATCCAGTTTTATTAATGCTTGCTCCAATAACACTGTTACCTATTGTCTTTTCAACTGGAATACTTTCTCCTGTAAGCATAGATTCATCAATTGCTGTACTTCCCTCGATAACTTCCCCATCAACCGGAAGCTTTTCTCCTGGTTTAACTAAAATAATATCTCCAACCATAACTTCTTCTACTTTAACAATTATTTCATTATTATCTCTTATAATAGTTGCAGTCTTAGGTGCTAAGCCCATCAATGCTTTAATAGCTTGTGATGTTTTCCCTTTTGAAACTGCTTCTAAATATTTTCCTAATGTTATTAATGTTAAAATTACACTTGCTGATTCAAAATATAAGTGCATTGCATATTCATGATTTCCTTGATTAATTTTAAATACGGCAAACACTCCATATAAGAATGCCGCTAAAGTACCTATGGATATTAATGAATCCATATTAGGACTCAATTTAAATAAATTTTTTAATCCAACTTTATAAAATTTATATCCTACTATCATTACTGGAAGTGTTAGTATAGCTTGTATTAATGCAAAATTTAAAGGATTCATCATTGGATCAATTATAGATGGAAGTTCCATTCCAACCATATGTCCCATGCTTATTATCAATAATGGTATTGTTAAAACTACTGATATAATAAATCTTATTAATAATTGCTTCGAAGGACTTTCTTCCTTTTTATCTTCACTTTCTTTTTGGATTGACTCCTCATCAATAAGCTTATATCCAGCTTTATCTACTACACTCCTTATTTGACCATAATTTATTTCATCTTCATCTATTGATATAGTTAATCTTTCAGTTGCAAAATTAACAGATGATTCTTCTACACCTTCTAATTTTCTAGTAACTCTTTCAACTCTATTTGCACATGCTGAACATGTCATTCCTTCAACTTTAAAATTATAAGTCTTTATATTTTTCTTAACTCCATATCCAGCCTTTACAACTGCATCTTCTATATTTTGATTATTTAATTTATTTTCATCAAACTCTACATTTAAAGTTTCTGTAGCAAAATTAACATTTGCATTATCTATTCCCTCTAATTTCTTTATTACTCTCTCAACTCTGTTTGCACATGCTGAACAACTCATTCCTTCTATCTTAAATGCCTTTTTAATCATATATTCACCTCCAAAATTTTCTCGATAAATCAGTTAATTTAATTATAATTTTAATAAAGTTTCTATATTGACTATGTTTTAAGTAAATGTTGATATTTTAGTATAAGGGCGAATTAGCATTGGAATTTGCTTTTTAGAACTCTTAAGTGAAAATCCAAATTTTATATTTGGTTCTTTGAACTTACTCAGCGAATGCATATGAGTCGAGTTTCCTATTTAAGTTCTGTCCATGAGCTTTATCCGATAGCTAGCATCTGTAATTTCATAACAGCTACACGCTCCTGGATAACAATTTCTAACCCTCAGATGAAAGCAAGTTTTACTGAGACTAAGAACTTTGTTTATACTGTAATATTAACATAGGTTTAAAACACAGATTATCTTTATATTATCTATTTAGAAAGTATTTTTTCTAAAACTTTATTCATTTCTTCAATCTTTTCATCAGGATTATTGTTAAGACAAGCATCTTTTACACAATGACGTAAATGCCCTTGCAATATCATTAAATCTGCTTTTTTTAATAACGATTGAGCTGCTAATATTTGATTTGCAACATCTATACAATATCTATCATCTTCAATCATTTTTATTATTCCTTCAATTTGACCTTTTGCTGTTTTTAACGATTGTAATGCCTTTTTTCTTTCTTCACTCATAATTTTACCTCCTCCCCCCAGGGGGGTGTATTATAATTATATTATATAATTAATTTTTAATTTGTCAATTCAAAAATCCTATAATTTTCTGTACAATAAAAAACTTAGAGTTAACTTTAAATAAACTACTCTAAGTTTTTTATTCCCCTTAATATATATTCTAATTCATTTAATCTTTTAATTTTTTACAAAATCTATACTTAACCCAGTCCCTTTTGCTACTTTTGCTATATCTACTGCTAATAATAAGAAGCTTCTAGCATTTTCATACTCTCCTTTAATTTTTCATCTATAAATTTTAATACTACAATATCAACATTTACTTGATATTTCTATTAATGACTTTTCTGCTAAACTCGCAAAATATTTTGCATAATCTAAAATCACATTCTCATCTATTTGAAATTTAGGGTGATGATGTGCATATGACTTTCCTATACCAGCAATTATAAAAGCACCTGGTATCTTTTGTTGATAATATGCAAAATCTTCACCTTCTAATCCCATTGAAACTTCTTTTACATCAAGGTTTAAATTCTTTGCTATTTCACTTGATACTTTAACCCAATTTTCAGTATTATTTGTTGCTGGAGAAGAAGAATGCCAAATAAGTTTTGCACTTCCTCCAAACAATTGTGCTGTACCATTAATAATTTCATTCATTCTCTTAAATATTAAATTACGGTCACTTTCATCTAAAGTTCTAACTGTACCTTCGATATAGGCTGATTCCGGAATTACATTCCATGTGTTTCCACTTTCTATGTGAGTTACACTTAAAAGTGCGTTACTAGTCGGACTTATATTACGACTTACTATCGTTTGAAGTGACATAACTATATTAGATGCAATTATAATTGGATCTATTGACTTTTCTGGCTTTGCAGCATGACTTCCTACTCCTAATATCTCTATTTCAAATCTATCAACAGCTGCAGTCATTGCTCCAGTTTTAATTCCAATAACTCCACTATCTAAATCTGGTGTATTATGAATACCAAATATAACGTCAACATCATCTAAAACTCCAGTCTGAAGAATTTTCTTAGCTCCATCTGCACTTTCCTCTGCTGGTTGAAATATAACTTTAATTTTCCCCTTTAAATTTTGTTCATTTTTTTTAAGCAAGTAGACTGCTCCCAAAATAACAGCCATATGAAAATCATGTCCACAAGCATGCATCTTTCCTTTAATTAATGATTTATATGGTAAATCTGTTTCCTCTTCAATTGGTAATGCATCTATATCACACCTAATAGCAATAACTGGTCCTTTAGCTCCCCCATTAATTTCTGCAACTAAACCTGTTTTTAAATTTAAATCAATAATATCTATATCAACATCTTCCAATAATCTTATTAAACTATTTGTAGTTTCAAACTCTTGATTTGGTAATTCAGGACTTTGATGTAGTTTACGATAAACTTTTATAAGTTCATTATTTAAATTTTTAAATATACTTAATAACTTTTCTCTACCCACTTTATTTTCCTCCCCAAGATTTATAATTAATTTATAATTTTTAATTATACTTCCCTTGTCAATTCTCCTTTAATATTATCTTTAATATCTACAATTATTCAATTATTAAATTCCAAATAATAATCATAGTATAATATCTATAATATATTAAACTATTAATATTGATAGTATATAAATAAATTTATCTTTAAAAGAATTCACGTATTATCTGCTAATTAAAAAACATAACAATGTATAAATAAAACTATATTTTAAGTGACTTTTTATCATAGAACATAGATATAACTAAAAACATTTTATAAATAATGTTTTTCAACAAATTTATATTGATAATTAATAATAATTATTATATAATAATTTTAATAATTGGAGGTGAAATATTATGGTTAATATCGGAGATTTAGCTCCTAATTTTGAGCTTAAGGGTTCAGATGGAAAAAGTCATAAATTAAGTGACTATAGAGGGAAAAAAGTTATTTTGTATTTTTACCCAAAAGATAATACACCTGGATGTACAGCTGAAGCATGTGATTTTAAAAATAATTACACTACTATACAAGATAAAAATTCAATAGTAATTGGAATTAGTAAAGATAAATTGTCTTCTCATGATAAATTTATTACTAAATTCAACTTACCATTTTTATTATTAAGTGATGAAGAAAAAGTTGTTTGTTCATTATATGATGTACTAAAAGAAAAAACTATGTTTGGAAAAAAGGTTATTGGAATAGAAAGAAGTACTTTTTTAATTAATGAAGATGGAGTCCTTCTTAAAGAATTTAGAAAAGTTAAAGTTAAAGGACACATTGATGATATTTTAAGCTCTCTCTAACAATTGTAATTCTCTAAGTTTTAAATAATATTTATAGAAAAATTTCAACTATAATTTAAAGCTTAGTTGATTGTAATTAATTTACATATATTTTACACACACTAATTTATGATATATATGCTTCTAACTATATATTGTTAATTAAAGATATAACTTTCTATAAAAATTATAAATATATTAACTTAATTAGAACATATATAACTAATCCCAATCAAATTAATAGAGCTGACTCAAATTACAGAGTCAGCTCTTAATATTACTTTTTAATTTTATTTTGATAAATTACTTAATTGTTTTGCATGTTTAGTATATAATTCTTCAACATCACCAAATGTTCCTACTGCATCCATGTGGTCCATTTCGTCAAATCTATGAACCACATTCCATTCTCCTTTTTTAACTTTATTATAAAAATCTTTTATATTATCGAAATCTTTAATTACAGGTTTTTCACCTAGTTTTGGTCCATCTTGGCTATAGGTATTTACAACTCCATCATTTGGATACCATCTTGGATCTCTATTAGGCATACCTTTTATATGTGGTGTATAACTTCCCATTTTCATTGATTGCGGAACAAATGCTGGATTCATTGAACCAAGTATTAGTCCAACTTTAGGTATAGAATATCCTGTTAAAATTTCCTCTCTTGTTGCACATGTTGTCCAAGAAAAATAATAAACATCTGGTTGAGTTTTTACCCATTTATTAAGTTCTATTGCACCTTTTGTTGATAAATCATAACTTGCTATGTCTTTTGTTTTATACCATATATTACTATTTAATACTCTCTCTTTATAATCCCAAAATCGTTCTCCTGGTTCTCTTGTTAATCCCCATTGATCTAATTTAAAATCATATAATGAGCTAAATAATTTATTACTTCCTGTTATTTTTCCCAAAGCACCAAATACAGCACTTAAATAATCTCTGGCTGGCATTACATCTGATAAAGTTGTTCCATTATTTGGTGTAGCTATTGTTGTTACACTATGGATCCAATGTTTTCCGCCTTCAAATAATGGTGATAAGTTTTCTTGTCCACATGCCTTTTCTTCTTCACAGCCTTCACTTAATAATTGTGTTAAAGTACGTATAGTTTGTCCTCCCATACTATGTCCGATTAAATGAATTTTATTCTCGTCACTTATTTTTTTGTATACTCCTGGAAATGTTCTACCATATCTTTCATGTCCAAATTTTTTAGCATGTGCTTCACCATAGTCTACTGTACCACCAACTATGTATGCATATAATTCACAAGCTCTATCCCAGTTACTAGATACAGGTCCTACTGTTGCTGTATAAGTTTCGTGACCTAAATCTCTTAATTCTTCCTGAATGTCAACAACTCCACCCCAATATTTGTATCCTAATAGTTCATCTCTTCCAAACCCCAAAAATCCATGAACTAAAATAATTGGATAGTCATTTCCTTCAGTTATATTAGTTGCTGCTAAATTAGGTACTTCTACTGGAGTCGCTTCAGTAATATCAGTAGTTTCTTCCTTTTCTATTTTATCTATATTACTAATTTCATTTTCAATACTAGTTATTTCATTTTCTAAATTAATGCTTTTATCTATTTCAGATGTATTTAATGATTCTTTTTCTTCATTTTTTTCTTGTACATCTAGTTTTTGTGGTCCTTTTTGTGGTTCTTGTACTTTATCACGCTTCGTATTTTCTACTTCTTCAGCTATATTTTTTTCAGATTTAATTAATGCTTGAGACATTGATTCATCATCAACAGTTTGCACCTGTGTACTTTGAGGCACATTTATTGGTTCAGCTGCTCTAGCATTTACTGGAAAGCTTGTTAGTGTCATAGAAACCGCCAATAAAGTAATACCTATTAATTTAGTTAAAGATCTCTTCATCTCTTTTCCCCCTTATTTTTAAACATATGGTATTATTTTGACTTTATTTATATAGCTTTGTTTATCTTATAAACTTGTACTTATACTTTTTAGATATAAATTAATAGCCTAATGGGGAATTTTTTCCCCACCAAGTTATTAACTATAATTCCTACATTGGTAATTTACTTAATTGTTCGCAACGATTTATATACCAGTTTTTAACATTTCCAAAACGTCCTATTATATCTTCATGGTCCATGTTCATAAGTGTAGGCATTGCATTCCATTCACCCTTTTCAGGAGTACCATCATAATCTACAATAACATCATGAGATCCTAATTTAGGTCCATTTTCACTTATGCAGTTTACATAACCATCATTTGGCCACCAACTTTCATCTATAACTGGTTTGCCTGCTTCATTACGTGTATACTTACCCATTACAAAAGAATTTGGATAGAACATCTTATTCATTACCCCTGGTTGTGGAATTTGATGTCCAGTAAGTATTGATTCTTTTGTTGCACAAACTGTCCAAGAGAAGTAATAAACATCTGGTTGAGCTTTTACCCATTTATTAAGTTCTTCTGCTCCATATGTTGATAAATCATAACTTGATATATCCTTTGTTTTATACCATATATCACTATTTAAAAGACGTCTTAAATAAGAAAATTGTAATTCATTTCTTCTCTTTGTTAATCCCCATTGGTCTAGTTTAAAATCAAATACGTTTTGAACTAAAGCATTATGACCTGTTGCTGCTCCTAAAATCCCGAAAGCAGGACTTGCCATATCAACTATTGGATTTCCATCAGCTGCTGTTGTTCCATCATTTGGTGTTGCTATTGTTGTCACACTATGAATCCAGTGTTTTCCACCCTCAAATAATGGTGATAGATTATTTTGGCCATATGCTCTTTCTTCTTCAGAGCCTTCGCTTAATAATTGTGTAAGTGCACGAACAGTTTGTCCACCCATACTATGTCCAACAAGATGTATCTTTCTTTCATTACTTATATTTTTGTATATACCTGGATATGTTCTACCATATCTTTCATGTCCAAATTTTTTAGCATGTGCTTCACCGTAATCTACTCTTCCACCTACTATATAAGCATAAAGATCACAAGCTCTATCCCAGTTACTAGATACAGGACCTACTGTAGCTGTATAAACTTCATACCCAGCATCACGCATTTTTTCTTGAAGGTCTACTGTACCTCCCCAGTATTTAAATCCACCTACTTCATCTCTTCCCCAGCCCATAAATCCATGTACAAGTACAACTGGATAATTATTTCCTTCTTTAGTTGCAGATAAATCTACAGTTTCTGTTTTTTCTTCATCTAAATCCACTGATAATGGTGAATTTTTCATAGATGATTCATCTTGTGCACTTTCTGTTGTTGTTTGCTCTGTAATTTCTGCTGCTCTTACATTCATTGGAAAACTTGTAACTGTCATTGCAGCTGCTAATAGTGAAATACCTATTAACTTAGTTAAAGACTTTTTCATTTTTCCACACCCCTATACAATAATTTTAACATTTTTTTACTCTAATTTTCTTTTCTTTCGTTAAAATGACTGTATATCTCACCCCACTTTAATTGAATCAACAACTATCTATATTTAAGAAAATTTATTTATCATTAACTTACTTGATTAATACTCATATTGTCCTATCAATATAGTTGAATTACCAAAAGTCATTTCCATGTAATTGATTACATTAGAGATTATTTAACCCTTCTTTTTAATATCTTAAATATATAGTTTGATAGTTTATCAATTCTTAGTTTTAAATATATTTAAAGTTTAATATATTTACCCTTTAGATATAGATTTATATTTTTCATTACATCTACATTTATTAAATATGCTTGTCTATAATCCACTGTCATTTACACTATATATTTACGAAATAGATATAACTGTAAATTTTTGTTAATATTTTATCAAATTAACTTATAATTTTAGTATTCTAAAACATGTATTTAATCTTAGAAATTGCTTCTTACCTAAATCAAATATTTATATACTAATAATTTCATTCTTCACAATCTATTAAATAAAATAATAGCTTATTTACTTCCGCCCAACTTATTAGAATAAATTTTGATTTTTATAATTTATTTTCTTTATTTATAGATTTACATATTTCATTATCCAAAAGTTCATGTTTCTCGTTTATCATTTGATAGCATCTTCTAATACCCGTTTTGCAAAAAATTATGTACTTTAATATTATCTAAAATTAAATATATTTATTTTTTATTTTAATATGTATAAATTTAATTAAAAATTATATAAATTATAAATAATAATATTTACATTTTGTGATATATATGTATTTATTGCAAACGTTTAAATTTTATGTATATATTTTACATCAATATGTTGTTTTTATTATATTCTCTTATTTTGTAATTTTCAATATATTCTCAATATTTATTCAAATATTTTTATTTACATAAAAAAACAAAGGTAGATATTATTTTCACTCTAATATCTACCTTTGTTATTGATTTAGGCTACCTTATTAAATTAAACTATGTTTTAAAATATAAACTCAAATTAAGTATATTCTAAATCTTAAATTTAGAAATTCCTTCTTTTAATTTTTGAGCACTTTCTTTTGATTTTAATGCATTCTCTAAAACATAATTAGATTTATCATTAACCTGTAATACACTACTTGCAATATCTGTAGTACCACCTGCTCCTTCGCCAGCTGCTTGTGCTACCCCATCTATAGTTTTAATTACATCTTGTAATGATGCTAAAAGTTCTTCTGAACTTGAACTAAAATCTGCTACAAGATTATCAACAAAATCAGCATCTTTACTATATTTATCTGCTACATCTAACATATTCTTATAATCACTATCTACTTCTACAGACATAAATTTTAATAATTTATTTGAGCTATTTGAAAGGTTTTTAACCGCATCTGTTACTTTTCCTGTTATGTTTTGAATTTCTATTACTGTATCTTTTGATTGTTCTGCAAGTTTTCTTATTTCTTCAGCAACAACTGAGAAGCCTTTTCCTGCCTCTCCAGCTCTTGCAGCTTCTATAGCAGCATTAAGTGCTAAAAGATTAGTTTGTGATGTTATTTGCATTATTGACTCAGAAAGTACATTTATTTCTTCAACAACCTTTGATGATTGAATAGCTTCTTCTAATTCTACTTTTGTATCGTTAAATATTTCATTTGTTTTTTTCTGAGAAGCTTGTACACGTATTTTAGTATCTTCTGCTCTTTTATTTATCTCTCCAGCTTTAATTGCTCCATCTTGAGATTTTTGTGCAATAGAGTTTACTGCTTGTTCTATTTCTTGAGATGTTGCTAACATTTCTTCTGCTGAAGCTGCTGTCTCTTCCATATTTGCAGCAAGTTGTTCTGTAGTCGCTGAAACTTCTTCTATGTCTGAATTTAAATTTGTAACATTATCCTTTATAATGTCTACAACACTTTCTATATTATCTGAACTTTCATTGACAGTTCTAATAATTTCTCTTAAATTATGCATAAATTTATTTAAGCTTTTAGCTAAATCACCTATTTCATCCTCAGAACTTATTTTTATTTCTTGAGTTAAGTCCCCTCCTCTTTCTGATAAAGAGTCTAATTCTGCTTTTAAAACATTTAGTGGCTGTGTTATGACTCTAATAATAATTCCTCCAAAAATCACACTAACTATAGCTAATATTATTACTACAGCAATATTTATTTTCATAGCAGTGCTATATTCTTTATCACCTTCTAAGCTAGCATCATTAGTTGATTTTTGATTATACTTAACTAAATCTAATAAAGCAGAAGATGCTTTATCAAAAGCTTCTTTTGATGAATTATTCATTATATTCATTGCTTCTTGTGTTTTTAGTTCTCTACTAAAAGAAAGTACTTGTTTATTTAATTCTAAATATTTATTCCATTCATCTTTAACAGTATTAAATATAGTTTGATCTTCTCCGTTATCTATATCTTTTTGATAAAGATCTAAATATTTTTGTATTTCTGCGTTCTTTTGTTCCATAGCTTTTTCTTTTTCCGACATAACTTCTGGACTTGTTGCAATAATATGGTCATACTCAAGAATTCTAAAATCTGATGTCATCGTATTTAATTCTTCTGAGTATATAATTGATGGAACACAAGATTGACTAATAACTGTTGATTGTTGATTTACACTATTTAAGGTTTTTATAGAATAAATCCCCATAGATATAAGAGTAATTACAAAAATAGCTACTAGAAAAATCAGTTTATTTTTTATTGTTTTTAACATTGCCCTATCCCCTTACTATAAGTAAAATTTAAACTTTTTAATATAATTCCCATTGTGTTTTTAATATTCTTTAATGTAATTTAAATTTCAAACGCAATTTTACAAAAATAGTTTTTATTTTATATTTCTAAATACATTATATATAATTCATTTGATTATTTAAATAGTTTTTCTATTTAAATAGTCGATTTTTGTAGAATTTTTTTAACACTTTTATGGATAAAATTATATTATAATTAAATATTTACATAATAGTATTTAATTTTATACAATTTGAATAATTATCCACAAACTTGTAACAATAAATATATAAAAGTTCTTTACTTAATTAATTAAAGGATTTATTTCAGAATATATACTTTAATTTTGAAATATAGTAAAAATTATTTAAAAAAATAAAAAAGAGCTATCGCTGACGGATTTTAATCCGCTAATGCGACAGCTCTTTTTTACTAAGTTACATTTTAAAATAGTGTTGATATTTTAGGTTAATATATACAATTATTTAGTTAAATATTCATCTATAGCTTGAGCAGCTTTCTTTCCAGCTCCCATAGCAAGTATTACTGTTGCTGCACCTGTAACTGCATCTCCACCAGCATAAACGCCTTCTTTAGTAGTTAATCCAGATCTACATCCATAACGAATTCTGAACCTTCAATTTCAACTGGTCTTCTTCTTCCTGATGCATCAGCTTCTCCAAGTTCCATTTTAATACAYTTCATTCCTTTAACCCATCCATTTTCATCTACTAAGATTTCTGTTGGATTTGTTAATAAGTCRAAGATTACTCCTTCTTCTTTTGCATGATGTACTTCTTCAACTCTTGCTGGAAGTTCTGATTCACTTCTTCTATATACTATATGAGATTCTGCTCCTAATCTTAATGCAGTTCTTGCTGCATCCATAGCAACATTTCCTCCACCTACTACTGCAACTTTTTTACCTGCTCTAACTGGTGTATCATAGCCTTCTACAGCTGCTTTCATTAGATTTACTCTTGTTAAGAATTCATTTGCRGAGCATACTCCATTTGCATTTTCTCCATCAATTCCCATGAATTTAGGAAGTCCTGCTCCTGARCCTATAAATACTGCTTTAAATCCTTCTTCTTCAAATAATTGATCTACTGTTATAGTTCTTCCTATAATAACATTAGTTTCAATCTTAACTCCAAGTTTCTTTATGTTTTCAACTTCATTTTTAACAACTTTTTCTTTTGGAAGTCTGAATTCTGGAATTCCATATTCTAATACTCCACCTGCTTTATGAAGTGCTTCGAATATAGTAACATCATAWCCTTTTTTAGCTAAATCTCCTGCACAAGTTAATCCTGCTGGACCACTACCTATAACTGCAACTTTCATTCCATTTTTAGGTGCTGTTGCACTTAAATCCACGTTATTTTGYGCTGCCCAATCTGCTGTAAATCTTTCAAGTTTACCTATTGATACTGAGTCACCCTTTATTCCTAAAACACATTTTCCTTCACATTGTTTTTCTTGTGGACATACTCTACCACATACAGCTGGAAGYGCACTATATTTAGCTATTTCCTTTGCTGCTTCTTCAAAKTTGCCATCTTTAACATGTGCAATAAATCCTGGAATATTAATAGATACTGGGCATCCTTCAATACATTTAGGATTTTTACAGTTTAAACATCTTGTAGCTTCTTTAACTGCTTCTTCTTCATTGTATCCTAAGCAAACTTCTTCAAAGTTTGTTGCTCTTACCTTTGGATTTTGCTCTCTTACAGGTATTCTTACCATTCTTTCTTTCATATCCATTATTTATCACCTCTGCAACCACAGCCACCGTGACTATGAGTATTTCCTTCTTCAAGCTTTAATTGAGCTTTACCTTCTTCACTCTTGTACATAGCTTGTCTTCTCATTGACTCATCATAATTTACTAAATGTCCATCAAATTCTGGTCCATCAACACAAGCAAATTTAACTTCTCCTCCAACTGTAACTCTACAAGCTCCACACATGCCTGTACCATCTACCATTATTGGATTTAAGCTTACTGTAGTTGGGATTTCTAATTCTTTTGTTAAAGCTGCCATGAATTTCATCATTATCATTGGCCCTATAACTACGGCATGATCATATTTTTTGCCTTTATTTGTAACTAAATCTATTAAACAATCAGTAACTCTACCGTTAAATCCATATGTTCCATCATCAGTTGCAACATAAAGATTTCCAGCTACCTTTTTCATTTCTTCTTCTAATATTAATAAATCTTTTGTTCTAGATCCAACTATAACATCTACATCTATTCCATTTTCATGCATCCATTTAACTTGAGGATAAACTGGTGCTGCACCAACTCCTCCAGCAATAAATATTAATTTTTTCTTCTTTAATTCTTCTAAATCTTCATGAATAAATTCACTTGGTTGACCTAATGGTCCAACAAAATCTACTACATATTCGCCTTCTTTATATTCAGCTAATTCTTGTGTACTTTTTCCTACTGTTTGGAAAACAATAGTAACTGTTCCTTTTTCTCTATCATAATCAGCAATAGTTAATGGTACTCTTTCGCCCTTTTCATCATTCTTAATAATAATGAATTGACCTGGATGAGCTGATTTTGCAACTCTTGGAGCTTCTATATCCATTAAATATATATTGTTTGTAAGCTCTCTTTTGTTTGTTATTTTATACATTTCTGTTCCCCCTATTTTTTATAAATATCTTTTAGTAAAAAAGTATATTTTATAAAAGAGTTTTATCTGGTGTTACTAATATCTTAACATGTTTTTTCTTTTCCGGACCTGTTAATGCTCCAAATCCTTCTTCTACTATATCATCTAAATGTATTCTCTTTGTTATATATCCTTCAGCTTTTATTCTTCCATCATTCATTTGAGCCATAGTTGCTGGGAATTCATGTCTATAAGCTAATGTTCCAACTATTTTCTTTTCAGTAAATACTAAAGCATTTGGATTAAAACTTACTCCATTTTCCCATATACTTGTTATAACCATAGTTCCTTCAAATTTTAAACTATTAATTCCTGTATCAAAACCTATTTGAGCACCTGTAGTTTCAAATGCAACATCAATACCTACTCCATTAGTAAGTTTTTTAACTTCTTCTGCTATATCAACTTCATTAGGATCTAAAACTACATCTGCACCTGCTCTTTTAGCATATTCTTGTCTTATTGATTTTCTTTGTAAAACTACAACTAATTTTGCACCTGCTGCTTTCAAGCATTCTATAGTTGCTAATCCTATTGGACCGGAACCTAATACTAATGCTGTATCCCCTATTTTAAAGTTTGCTATTCTGATAGAATGTAAAGCTACTGCCATTGGTTCAACCAAAGCTGCTTGTTCATATGACATTTCATCTGGAATTTTATGTATAAACTCTTCTGGGAAAACTGTGTATTCAGCAAGTCCTCCACCACTTCCACAAAGTCCATGGAATCCTAATGATGAACATAAGTTATATTTTCCTTCTAAACATGCTGGACATTTTCCACATGCAACTATAGGTTCAACTATTACTCTATCCCCTACTTTAAACTTAGTTACACCTTCTCCAATTTCTACAACTTCTCCTGAAAATTCATGACCTAAAACTACTGGTGCAGTTGTTCCACTTAATGGATGAGGTTGTCCTACTGGAATAAATATAGGTCCTCCTAAATATTCATGTAAATCTGATCCACAAATTCCACACCATTTTACTTTTATTTTTACGTTATTTTTTATAACCTTTGGTTCTTCAATTTCCTCTACTCTAACATCTTTCTTTGCGTACCATAATGCTGCTTTCATAATAAAACATCCTCCCTAAATATATTGTTAATTAATTCACACACTTATATTAAGCAAGATCCGTGCCAAAATTATAATTATGTTATTTAATCATAATTTTTTTTGATAATAATCAATATTTTTATTCTTAGATAAAGGGAAATTTTATAATAAATTAAATATTTTATTATAATAACAATATTACTCAATCTTTTTAAAATCGTGTAGATTTGAGAGAATGAAAGTAACTACATCATATCTTAATAAACAACTTATAATTTAAAATCTCTTTCGTCTTAAATTTTATTATATTTTTAGATTCTAAGAATATAATAAATTCCTGTAAATAAAAAATGTATCAAAATGAAACATTTTTATTCTCATTTTGATACACTTATTATTTATTTTCTCATTCTGATACACTTATATTATATTTTTTAATTTTTCTATATAATGTAGCCCTACCTATATTTAATAACTTAGATGCCATTTGAAGATTTCCATCACATTTTTTTATTGCATCTTTTATAGCATTCTTTTCTAAACAATCTAAAGGTATTATTTTTATATCTTTTTCTATAACTTTATTTTCTATTAAATCTTCACTAATTTCTGCATAACTTATATTATTTACATTAATAAGTTCATCATCACTTAAATAATAATCCCTCTCAACTACATTTCTAAGCTCTCTTATGTTTCCAGGCCAATTATATTTTTTTAACTCATCTATATAAGAATCTTCTATTTTAAGAATTTTATTTCTATTTTTTATGTTTAATTTATCTACAAAATAATTTACTAGTACATCTATATCATCAATTCTCTCTCTTAGAGGAATAGTTTTTATATTCATCACACTTAATCTATAATATAAATCTTCTCTAAAATTCTGTTTGCTAATTTCATTTTTTAATACTCTATTAGTGGCACCAATTACTCTCACATTTAGCTGCTTCTCATAAGTTCCACCAATTCTTATAATCTTACCACCGTCTAACACTCTAAGAAGTTTACTTTGAGCATCTAATGGCAACTCCCCTATTTCATCTAAAAATATAGTTCCACCATCAGCCAATTCAAATTTACCTGGATGACCTTCTTTTGATGCTCCAGTAAATGCTCCTTTTTCATATCCAAATAATTCACTTTCTACTAACTCTCTTGGGATAGAAGCACAATTTACTGCAACAAAAGGACCTCTTTCTCTTTCACTATAATTATGTATTGATTGTGCTATTAATTCTTTACCTGTTCCACTTTCCCCTTCTATTAATATATTAGAATCGCTTCTAGCAATTTTTTGAGCAAAAGCTATCATCTTCTTCATTTTTGTATTTTCTGTTATAATATCTTCAAATTTGTATTGAGCCTTATATCCTACAAGTTTATTTACTAATTTATGAACCCTTTTAACTTCAGTAAAAGTTATTACCATTCCAGTGTTTTTACCACTTATATTTAATGGAATCATACTTGCTACACATTTTACCCTATTATTTCTTATATAAAAATCACATTCTATATTATTTAATTTTTTCTTTTCATTTAATAATTCATTAAAACGAATTCCATTTAATAAAGTATTTATGTTCATTTTCATAGCTTCATCTAAAGATATATTTAATATTTTTAATGCCCTTCCATTAACCTTTTTTACTTTCATATTTTCATCAATAACTATCATACCTTCTGATATAGAATCAAATGTTACATTAAGTAATTTATACGAAAGAATTAAAGCCATTTGTTTTTGAATTGATTGAGCTGCTGCAGTTACTATCCCTAAAGTATGGGAATGCGCATTATAATAATTTCCGGACATATTTATACAGCCTATTAAATTTCCATCTTCATCATGAATAGGAGAAGCTGAACACGTCCAAGAATGTTGGTTTTTCCCATAATGCTCTCCACCAATAGTCTGCATAGGTTTATTAAGATATAATGCTGTTCCTATAGCATTTGTCCCAACAACATTTTCAGTCCAAAGCTCTCCTTTTAAAAAGTTTAACTCATTAGCTCTTTCCATTATGTCTTGATCACCTATTATCTCTAATAAATAACCATCTTTATCCGATAAAAATAAAGCAAAACCTGAACCTTCAACCATACTATATATACTTTCCATAATAGGTCTAGCAACTGAAATAAGTTCAATATTACTTTTTATTAGTTTATCTATATCTGGATGTTTAACACTTCCTTTACCATTGTTAGGATCAACACCATATCTTCTACACCTTATCCATGATTCTGCTATTTCACTTCTGACTTTTGAATCTACTTTCCCTGTAACAACAAAATTTTTCCATGCACTATCCATAAAACTCATATAATTTTCCATATGTATTTCTCCAATACTTATATATTATTTTCTTGTATGTTTTAACTGAATATTAATATTATAATAACAACACTATTTTAAAACATAGATTATTCATTAAAGTATGTACTTTCAAAATATAATGCTTAATATAAAAAAACACTACATTAAATATGTGTTCATTAATGTACTACATAATAATATTATACTTAATTTTTATATAAAAGTTTATGTTAGAAATATAAAAAATAAAGAAGCTAAACTCAATTCTCTATATTGCAAAAAGGTATCTTAAAATAATTAAAAGTCATAATCCATTGATAATTAAGCGTAAATATATTTCCTGATGAAACACTACTAATAAATACAAATATTGATACTATTAATATAATTAATATTTTTAATAACTTTTTACCTTCTTAAATTAATAAAGCAATCACTGAAAACTATTCTACCCAGTGATTGCTCTGTTCTGTTGAATCATAGATTTATAAATATTATAAAAGCTACATTAATAAACATATTTTTTCAGAACCTATATATTAGATTCCTTAATGTTCTTATAAGAATCAAGTTCTGTATAAATTTCATCCTTAAGAGGGTTTTTCTTATTCTTCATAATTGTATAAAGTTGATATGCAGCAACCAAAACATTTGATGCTAATGCAATAATACTAACAACCATATATGCTGTAGGATTGTGGCTAGATGCAACTGCATATTTTCCTGATGTAAAAAATTCTGGAACAATCATAACTAACATCATCCATAAGGCAAGTGTATGAGTACGATGTTGTAGCCACGCCCCTTTTTTTATAGTAAATGCAGGAATTGTACAAGATAATAACAATGCTAGTCCACCATAAAACGCACGATCTGTTACACAGTTATATAAATAACCAAAGTTCCATAAATCGTAAGCAATAATCCAGAACCAAAGCATATCCGGCCAAATCATATCTTTTTGTTTATCATTACTTACTATAATTCCAAACCATCCACAAATCGTTAATATATTTAGTATTCCAGCAACTCCATTCATAATATTCCAAGGCCCACCAATATAAGTCATTCCATTAATAACTTCATTCATTCCATAAACTTGAAATTCACGAATAACTGCCTCCAAAATGTTAAGTGATAAAATACCTGGTGGAAGTAAGTAATACCACTTTTTTGCTTGAATCTTTTTTGAAAAACGTAACCCCATGAAAATAATAGCACCAGCGATAGCAGAATATGTTTTTGCCCAGTGAAACCAATTAGCAGTTGATTGACCAGAGTTAGCTCCGGAAGTATTGGGCCAAACAAAAATAGTTAATACAATTGGTAATATTACAAATAGTGTAATACCGGTATACTTGTTGTAACGACCTATTTCATTAAATAGCATCAAGCCACCCAAAACAATAAAAAACATTACCCAAGAATACCAAGGAATTGGTTGAAATAAAAACATAAAAATCCTCCTATAAGAGTAATAAAAAATAACACTTGTTATTTTTATATTTAACTTTATTATAAAACACTCCTCTATTTTGTCAACACTTTTTAACATTTAAGTATTTTTTTAACAATTAAAACTTTTGATTCAAATCCCTTTCACTTTTCATTACTCTAATTCATGGTATAATTAGTAATAATATACATTTATATTTTTTAATATACTTATGGGGGTAATATGCAAGAAAATATTAACAATAAAAGAAAACAAAGAATCATAGATGCTGCAATTACAGTATTTACAACAAAAAGTTTTGAAGATGTTACTATGAGAGAAATTGCTGCTACAGCTGGTCTTACTACTGGTGCAATATATTATCATTATAAAAGTAAAGATGAATTATTGTATGATGTAATAAACCACTCAATTCACTTTATTTATAGAATTTCAGAAAAAGATGGAGCAAAATTAAAAGATAAAGATGTGCTTTTGTCAGAAGTTAAAAATGAGGTAACTATGCGTTTGTCAAAAAAAGATGAGCAAAAGTTGCATTTATTACTTATTAGTTATTTAATTTCAAAAAATGGTGAATTAAAAGAAAAATATAAATTAAATTATAATAACATAATAGATAAAGTAGCTAATATGTATTTATATACTTTTGGAATAGAAAATGAGAAACTCAAGAAAGGTCTTGCTTCCATTTTTGTTGCAGCCTTAGATGGAATGGCAATACAATATTCTTTAGGGGTTCTTAATGAAAATCAAAAAGATTTTATTAAACTTTTTAATGATTTTTTTGCTGAAAGTATTCCATTATTCTTAAAGAAACACTTAGAATAATATTTTACATACCCTCAACTATTTATATTTAAACAATAAAATACTAAATTATAATTTATATGTTTCTAAAGAAGGAATTTAATTTTATACGTAAAGTCTAAAGAACGAATTTATTACAAATTAATATAAGATATGTTTAAATTAAATTCAACATATCTTACATTAAAGTTTAATATTAAATTATTTATAAAAAATTATTTATAAGATTATTTATAACATCCTCTTCATTATGATCTTTTTTTACAATATCACTAACAGATTTATACCCTTTTCTATCTGTTAACTTACTACCATTTGAAGTTACAACTAAATGTACTCTGCTTAAAGAAACAGTTTCTAAAAACTTTCTAATTGCTGGTGTTATTTTACCTGCCCATAATGGAGTTACTACAATAATTTCATCATAATTTCCTAAACTATGATTCAACTTTATATTTACATTCTTATTTCTTAAAATATAATATCCACCTTTTATAAACCCTAAAAACCCCTTCCAATTAACATTATCTGTAATTTGTATATTTTCACAATTAAGTTTATTTGATATTTCTTCAGCTACCATTTTACTCTTACCTGTTCTAGTAAAATATACAACCTTATAATTCACACAAACCTCTCCTTCATATACTTTAATTTCACAATATCCTATTTTTATTATACTTTAAAATTTTCAATTAATTCATTTAATTCTTCTGCAATAATAGCCAAACTTTCACCTGAATTTGCAATTTCCTCAATATTAGCTGATTGTTCTTGCATTGAAGCTGCTGTTTCTTCTGTACTTGCTGCTTGTTCTTCTGAAATAGCAGATAAATTTTGTGTAAGTGCTATAATCTCATTTTTATTATTAATCATTAATTCAGCTGAATTATTTAATTTTTTGATAATATCTTTTACTGAATCTATTGCCATTGATATTAGATCAAACTTATTTTCTGTATCTTTGACACTTCTTGCTTGAGAATCTACAATATCTCTTACCTCTTCCATAGTTTGAACCGCACCTTGAGATTTTAACTTTAATTCATCAATTACTACTTTAATATCATTTGTAAAACTGTTTGATTGTTCTGCAAGTTTTCTAATTTCATCTGCAACAACAGCAAATCCACGTCCTGATTCTCCTGCTCTTGCTGCTTCTATTGCTGCATTAAGTGCTAAAAGATTAGTTTGATCGGCTATGCTTTGAATCATAGTACTAGCATTTTCAATTTTTTCTGCACTTTCACTATTTTCTACTATAATTTCATATACTGACTTTGCTGACTTATTGCTTTGATCTGTCTTGTCTACTAGTTGTTTCAATATATGAAATCCTTCTTCTTTTTGAATATTTATATTAGTTACAGCCTTATTTAACTCTTTAATATAGTTTGAATCTTCTTCAATTATTCTTCCCATTTCTTCTATATTTTTAGCAGTTTCTTCAGTATCTTTTGCCTGTGCACCTGCTCCATTTGCAATTTCTTCAATTGTCTTTGCAACATCTTCTGAAGTATTAACAGCTTGATGTGATACAGCTGTTAATTCTTCAGATGAAGCTGCCACTTGTTGTGCCACATCTGAAGTTTTTATAATAAACTTACGCACATTATCATCCATTATTTTAATAGAATTTACCATATTACCTATTTCATCTTTTCTTGTTATATAACTCGTTACCTCTGATTTCTCATCAATAGTAAAATCCAAATTTGCTTGTTTATTTATAAGTTTTGTAATTAATGTTATTGGTTTTACAATTGACATTCCTACAAAATAACTTATAGCTGAAACTATTACTAACACAATAAGTACTAAAAGTGCTACTGATTTAATTGTAGATTTTATCCCATCATTAATTATTAAGTCAACAGACTCAATAGATTTACCTACAAAATAAACTCCAATAACCTTTTTATCCTTGTCATACATAGGTGTATATTTTGTTATGTATTGTTTTCCAAGAATATTGGCTTCACCAAAATATACATTTCCTTTAGCTACTTCTTCATATGCCTTTTCTTTATTGTCTAATTTGGTGCCAATAACCCTTTCACCTTTCCCATCACTAATTGTAGTAAGCATTCTTGTATAATCATTCCCATTTTTAATAAAAACAGTTGAAACAATATCCATACCTTTAGATAACTTATCTATATATTCAAATCTTCCCTCAATAGATTTTCCAGAACTATCTACCATCTTACCATCACCATTAATACTTAATGATCCAAACTGCTCATTAAGATATAATTCAAGCATATTATTTGCTGAAGTTAATTTATCCTCAAATTGTGCCTGAACAGTTTTTTTAGTTACATCAAATCCACTTATTACTCCTATAGTAACTGTTGCTAATGATGAAACTATAACTAAAATTAAAATAATGCTTATAATTTTCCCTTTTAAACTTTTCATGTTTAATTTGCCCCCCTTATAAAAGTTCTATTTATATAAAAGCTATCGAATTAAATATGATAAATATTAATTCTTTAAGACCTTTATTCAATCTAATTTTTATTTCTAATATATATATTCTAATTAAGTTAATACATTTATAGTCTTTTATAGAAAATTATATCTTTAATTAACAATATAGATTTAGAATTATATATATCATAAATTTTCTATATAAGTTCCTTATCATGTTATTAATTAATATCACATTATGAATAAACTTTATTGGAACTTATATACTAATTATTTTATTGTCGAATAATATATAGTAATGTTTAACTTTTTAGGATAATTTTCTAAAATATTTAATTAAAATAGTTTCTTTTCAATTATTATTGTTGAAATTAAAATTATTTAATTCACTAGTATGTATTAATTTATAATAAAAAGTCGAATTAAATTTTAGAATAATAGTTTTTTAAAAAGGACTAAGAGATTTCTCCCTTAATCCTTTGTCAAACACATCTATTATGTTTTTAAGTAGATTCAACTGTCTATGAACCTCATCTGATATCTAGTATCTATAAATTCATAACATCTTAACACTCATAGACAGGATATTCCTTAATGGTATAACAAATTCTAAGCCCCAGTTAAAAATAATCTTTATCTGGGGCTTAGAATTCTATTTATACTACAATATCAACATTAATTTAAACATAGTTACTATTTTAAATTAGGCATTTAATATATATTCTTACTAAAATACCTATCTCCTCTATCTGGTAGTAAGGTAACAATATTGCCATTATCTATTTTATTTGCTAACTTAATAGCTGCTGCTACTGCTGCCCCAGAAGATGTTCCAACGATTAATCCTTCTTTTAAAGCAAGCTCTTTTACCATATGAAATGCTTCTTCATCATTAACTTTTATAACATCTTCCACATAATTCATGTCCATAGTTTCAGGAATAAAGTTATTTCCTATACCCTCTATATCATAACAAGCTTCTTCTCCGCCTCCCATAGTTGAACCCTCTGGATCTACTAAAACTCCTTTTATATTAGAATCTTTTTCTTTAAAATACTTTAATATTCCAGTATAAGTTCCCCCACTACCTGCTCCAGAAAGGAAGTAATCTATTTTTCCATCTAAATCCCTATATATTTCAGGACCTGTAGTTTCATAATGAGCTAATGGATTAGCTTTATTCTCAAATTGTTTTAGCGTTATAGAATTCTCTATTGTTACTAAAAGTTCATTAGCCTTTTCAACAGCTCCTAACATCCCTTTTTCTCTAGGAGTATTCACTATTTCTGCCCCAAGAGCTCTCATTAATGTCTGCTTTTCTATAGAAAATTTTTCTGGTACAACAAATATTACTTTATATCCTTTATTTATAGCTGCTAGTGCTATACCTATTCCTGTATTTCCTGCTGTAGCTTCTATTATTGTATATCCTTGTTTAAGCAATCCTCTCTTTTCAGCATCCTCTATCATATACATTCCTACTCTATCTTTAACACTTCCACCAGGATTTAAAAATTCTAATTTAGCAAATATATTTACCCCTTGCTTTATTCCCATATTATTTAGTTTTATAATAGGCGTATTTCCTATATGACTTCTAATGTCATCTATATATCTCACTACTAATCCCCTCTTCTAATACTAATTTAATATACTCTTTTGCTGCAAATAATGAATGATCTCTATAATTTCCACATTGAAACTTATTTGTTGCTGGTATTTCTTCTGTATCCAATATTTTATTTAATGAATAATTTAATGCTTCTATTACTTTATCAACTGATGGATTGCCCCATGCAACCATATAAAATCCAGTTCTGCATCCCATAGGGGATATATCTATTATTCCATCTAATTTTTCTCTCATATATCCAGCTAATAAATGTTCCAATGTGTGCATTGCTCCTGTTGGCATTTCTTTTTCATTTGGTTGTAAAAATCTCAAATCAAATTTAGAAACTATATCACCATTATCCCCTTTTTCTGCACCACATTTTCTTACATATGGTGCTTTTACCTTTGTATGATCTAATTCAAAACTTTCTACCTTAACCATTAATTTTACCCCCTTCTAATGCCTTTTCTAAATCCTTAATAATATCCTCAGCACTTTCTATTCCAACTGAAAGTCTTATTAAATTATCAACAATACCAACCTTTTGTCTTATTTCATATGGTATTGCCCCATGAGTCATACTTGCTGGGTGGCATACTAAAGATTCAACACCGCCTAAACTTTCACCAAAAGTTATAAATTCTATTTTTTCAAAAAATTGTTTATAGTCATATCCATCATTTAATACAAAAGATATCATTCCACCATATCCTTTTGCTTGTTTTGATTGAACATCATATCCTATATGATCTTCAAGTCCTGGATAATAAACTTTATTTATTTCTGGTCTACTTTTTAAAAATTCTGCTATAGATTTAGCATTTGAATTATGCCTATCCATTCTAACTGCAAGAGTTTTTATCCCTCTTATAAGTAAGAATGAATCAAATGGTGATAGCACTCCCCCTGTAGCATTTTGTATAAAATGAATTTTTTCTTTTAAGCCTTCACTATTAACTACTACTAATCCAGCAATTAAATCACTATGGCCTCCTAGATACTTAGTCCCACTATGAATAACTATATCTGCTCCTAATGTTAGTGGTTTTTGTAAATATGGTGTCATAAAAGTATTATCCACTATTGTAAATAAATTATTTTCTTTAGCTATTTTAGATACTTCTTCGATATCTGTTATATCCATTAATGGATTTGTTGGTGTCTCTATATATATTGCTTTAACAGTATCATCAATAGCTTCTCTAATTTGCTTTAAATCTGTTGTATTTACTATCTTATATCCTATATTAAAATTTTTAAAAATTTTATCTAATACTCTAAAACTTCCACCATATAAATTGTCTGAAATTATTATATTATCTCCTGATTTAAAAAGAGAAAATATTGCTGTTATTGCTGCCATACCTGAAGAAAATGCAAATCCAGCAACACCTTCTTCTAAATCAGCTATAAGCTTCTCAACTGCTTCTCTTGTAGGATTACCTGTTCTTGAATATTCATATCCTTTATTAATTCCTAAACCCTCTTGTTTATACGTAGATGTTTGGTATATAGGCACATTTACCGCTCCTGTAAATTTATCTCCGTCAATTCCTCCGTGTATTAAAACTGATTCAAAATTCATAATATCTTTCTCCCTTCTTATAACTTTTTAGCACTTGCTATAAATATTTTTGTTTCTGTGTATTCACCTTTACTTGAATACCCTTTGCAATATAAATCTGTATTTTCTATTTCTATATTTTTAAAATTATATTTACTTAGCCAATTAGTTATTTGGCCGTTTGAAAATCCTAACCATTCATCGTACATTTCCTCTTTTGCCCATTCTCCATCATGTTCTGTTACATCTGAAATTACTATACTTCCGCCTTTTTTTAATACTCTATAAATTTCTGATATAGCTTTTTCTATATTAACTACATGATGTAATGCCATATTTATAAATACAACATCTACTGATTCATCAAATAATACGATATTTTCCATGTCAGACCTAATTGGATATACATTGGTTATATCTCTTTTAGAAACTTCTTTTTTTAATTCCTTTAACATATTATTAGATTGATCTAATGAAAATACTAAGTTTGCTTTTTCTGATAAAGCTAAAGATATAAATCCTGTACCACATCCTAGGTCTGCTGCAATTTTATTTTCTATTGATGCTTTAGATAAAACTTTATATTTTAATTGTTCCTCAAAATATTCACTTCTTATTACATTCCAACTATCTGCTATAGAATCAAAGTATTTTAATGATTTCATAATTAATCTTCCCCCTATTTTATAACTCTTAAATATTTTTAAACTCTTATAATCTATTGTTTTTGTAAATTCTCTGAAATTTAGATAAATATTAATACTATTTTTAAAAATTTTGTTTTAATTCTAGAATTATTTAATAAGCTTATATATTAAAAACGTATATACTTTTTACAAATTTTACATGTTTATATAAACCAAAAAACCCCTACCTCATTTAGAGGCAGAAGTTATATTCCGCGGTTCCACTCTAATTATTATATTTTAAAAAAATATAATATCTCTTGCTTTTATTGGTACAAACATACCTCAACGCTATAACGTGCGTACACGCTGCCGCCTACTAAAAATGCATTATTTTTTCGGGACAGTGCTCAAAGATGCATTCTCATAAGTTACAACTAAAGTCTTTTTCAGCCTAGAAGACTATTCTCTGAAAGTTTCCCTTATGATACTATTTCTTTTCTTCACATATCACAATATACTGTTTTTTCTTAAAACATATTATTCATATAAGATTACTCTGCTTTATATTTAATAATATATCCTTATTCTTTAAATTTGTCAACATGTTTTTAATCAAAATTAAAAGCACAATTTTCCCTATATAAGGAAACAATTGTGCTTTATTACTTATTCTCTCTATTTTAAATATACACTCAATATACTTGAATATTTTATTCTTTAGGAAATTATATTTTAAAAAATCTGTGGATAACTTAGATTATATTATTGCTTAAAGATTAAGAAATAAAACCTAAAGAATAAAAAATAATCATATGCCGCACCATTATTCCTGCACTACGTTTGGAAAGGGTGCATGGCTAAAAAAAATCGACGCTCCACAGTCG